>NZ_JBHUEK010000018.1:0-370898 GCF_042680725.1 Ferdinandcohnia salidurans | reverse complement strand
GCACGCCGCCAGCGTTCATCCTGAGCCAGGATCAAACTCTCCAATAAGAGTATTGATTGCTCAATAAGTTTGTTACTTAGAATTAAAACGTTGACGCTTGTATTGTGTTCAGTTTTCAAAGAACTTTTTGGCCGCCGCTCAGAAGCGACTTTATTAATATATCATGGTGATTTATTAATGTCAATAATATTTTTTAAAACTTTTTGCCGGCTGCTGTTTGTTTTTCAGCGGCGAAATATAATATAACATGCGGTTCAATCATTCGTCAACTCCAAATTGAAATATTTTATTAAAATAATAAAAACCCCTTCAAATATATGAAGGAGTTAGAGGTTTTACTTATTAACATGATAAGTTCTATGGAAAATTCCTTTCCCTTTTGTTTCGAGCTTTTCTACATTTATAAAGTGTTTTTCTACAAGGAATTCTAGATAAACCTCAAGATCCACTGAGTACACTTTAAGTTCAGGAAGCTCCATGATTTCACCGTAAGTCCAAGCGTCATCTCTTTTAGATAAAACATTTATGATATGACACGCTCCACGTTTTGCCCTTGAATGTATAAGAAATTCGCTTGCTAAGAATAAAAGCTCTAGTCTCTTTTCAAGTGATTCCTCACTTTCCAAAAGTTCAATATATAGCTTATAAATTTGGGGATCAATTTGTTTCACTTGATTCCAAACTGTGACTTCAGGATGAAAGCCATTTTCGAAGATCGCTAGTCTAGCTAAATGATGGAGCGCATGAATGACATAATTATATGCATCTAAATATTGCTTTGCATTAAAAAATGCTTTTCCATCCTGATAGCGACGAATTAGTTTTGCAAATTCCATACCCATTTTTATCTGTCTTTCTTCTGTGGGAAATTCATGTAGCTTGTTTCTTAAATTAATGATGTATTCATTCCGATCAAATAGTACTTTTCCGTTTAAGACCCAGTTTACAATTTTTCGATTAGATCCTAATAGAAACCATTCTTTTATTTGACTTTCTTTTACAGTGTATAAAGATGCTTTTCTATTGTCGTAATTATAATGTTTGATAAACATATTCTTCTCGTGCTCTTTTACAATGACGAGTAAGGCTATGTCAAAATAATCGGTATAAGTAAAAGCATTCTTCCCCTTTTCAATTAGAATGATCCCTAATGTACTGGGGTGGCTTGCTCTTTCCTGATAAAGGGGACGAAGTAAATCCTCCATTTTGATTTCCTCCAATCAAATCCGTTGGGTATATATTTCGACGTCGAAAAAATAAAACCTTCACATCTTATGCAGAATCTTTTTTTTATTTTTATCTTTCTTTTTTATATTGTATAGTATATGAAGGAGGTTGGATTAAACATGGGTGTAAAATATTCAAGTAAAATTAATAAAATTCGTTCTTTTGCTCTCGCTTTGATTTTCGTTGGATTTATTGTCATGTACGGCGGAATCTTCTTTAAAGAAAATGTAATCGTTATGACAATCTTTATGATTCTTGGACTACTTTTTATTTTAGCAAGTACTGTTGTTTATTTCTGGATTGGCTTGCTTTCGACTCGAACCATTCAGGTAACTTGTCCTTCTTGTCAGAAGCAAACTAAAATGCTAGGTCGCGTGGACGTGTGTATGTATTGTAAGGAACCACTAACACTTGATCCAAACCTTGAAGGAAAAGATTTTGATGAAAAATACAATAGTAAAAAATACAACAAAATAGAAAAAAGCTGACAGGATTACCTCGTCAGCTTTTTTTAATGAGCAACTTTCTTTTGACATTCTTGACATGAGCCGTAAATTTCCATTCTATGATGACTAACTTTAAAGCCTGTTACATGTGCAGCCAGTGCTTCCACTTCATCCAATCCTGGGTAATGGAAGTCCACAATTTTACCACATTCTTCGCAAATCACATGATAATGCTGAGTGGTGATAAAATCAAAACGGCTTGATGAATCTCCGTAAGGTAATTCCTTCACTAAGCCTACTTCTTTGAAAACACGAAGATTGTTATACACGGTTGCGACGCTCATGTTTGGAAACTTTCCTTCAAGTGCTTTATAAATATCATCTGCAGTCGGGTGACTCATTGAATTAATTAAATACTCTAGTATCGCATGACGTTGTGGAGTGATTCGAACCCCGGTTTCTTTCAACGTATCAAGCGCTTCTTTCAAGTGATTGTCTGACACCGCCATGCACCTCTTTCTAGTAAACATTATTACTTTATAATCCTTATAATTAGTGTATCTCGCTCCGACCGCTTTTGTCAACATATCTACCATTACTATATGACTAATCCGATTGAATTACGATTCTTTTTTGGAATAATTCACTGATGGAGGGTTGGTTCACCCTGCCCAAGCCGATGGTTAACGTAGCGAGCCGCAACAAAAAGAAAATCAGAAAGTCGATTTAAGTAAGAGGTAACTAATGGATTTACCTGTTCTCCGATTGCAACTGCTTTTCTTTCAGCTCTTCTTACGATTGTTCTGGCAACATGGAAGGAAGCCCCTGCTTGGCTACCACCTGGTAATACAAAGTTTGTAAGTGGGGGAATTTGTGCATCCCATTTATCGATTGTTGTCTCTAGAAGAGAAATATCCTCATCGGAAACTTTCCATTTAACTTCTTTCCCTGCAGGAGTTGCAAGTTCGGCACCGACGTGAAACAAGGTCGTTTGAACCTTTTTAAAGATCGCCTCAACCTCTTCTTTGCCTTCAAATTTAGTATGGTGCAGGTGACTTAATCCTAATCCGATCATTGAATTTGCTTCATCACAAGTTCCGTATGCCTCAACACGTAAGTCATTTTTTGAAACTCGCTGTCCATATACTAATGAGGTTGTGCCTTTATCCCCTGTTTTCGTATAGATTTTCATACTAATACCCCCGGTCTAAGTCAATTTTATTGATAAATTCACTGCCACCTTGCTTAAAAACATGTAGGTTTTGTTCAAAAATCTCAAATGATCGTGGTTGATAAAATTTCGATTTACTCGAGATATGTGGGGTAACTGTCACATTTTCAAGTGTCCAAAAAGGATGATTGCTCGGTAGTGGTTCCTCTTCGAACACATCCAACACTGCGTGTGAAATCTTATTTGATTGAACCGCTCGTAATATGACTTCGTCTTTCACTAAATCTCCACGACCAATATTGATGAAAACTGCATCTTTTTTCATTAAATCAAAATGAGTATCAGTAAGTATGTATTTTGTTTCATCCGTACTTGGTAGGACGGAAACAAGATAATCAACATTTTCGCATACGTAATTAAGTCCATCAAATTGAACCATTTCATCAACGAATTCATGCTTATTCCCGCTACGATTTAATCCGATAACTTTCATATGAAAAGCTTTTGCTAATCGAGCTATCTCACCGCCAATCGCACCCACTCCCAGGATGCCCAGTGTTTTTCCATGTAACTCACCTACCGGAAAATTCGTCAGGCGATCCCAGCTTTTGTCTTTTTGCTGCTCAACGATTTTTTTATTTTTCTTTGTAACATGTAGCATCATCGAAAGGGTGTATTCAGACATAGGAATTTTGTGAATTCCCCGTACGTTTGTAACAAGAAGGCCTTTTTCTTTAATCGCTTGAAAAGGCATGAGTTCTAATCCTGCTGATATTACCATAATCCATTTTAGATTTTTAGCCATTTCAATATGTTCGGAGTTTAAGTCCTCCCCGTATGTAAGTAAAATATCTGCTTTATGTAGTTCCGGTAAGGACTCTTCTATATCCTCACAATAGATAAATTCTTCATCCGGAAACGCCTTTTTCATTTTTTCTGTTACTTCTTCAATCGGAATAAATGTTGATAAAATTCGCATTATTACGCCTCCTTACCTACTATAGTAACAACTTTCTAAAAGAAGTAAAACAAAAAAAGGTGCGAGATTTCTCTCGCACAAAATTCGCTAACATCTGAGGAGGTATGCCCTACACTATAAGATACGTCGTTAAACTAAATGTGTATAGACGTTTAACACAATCCTTGAAAAATAGGCACCCTATTAATCTGTCCATCTGAAGTATTTTAAACCGATGATTGTGGATACAATTAGTATTCCAAATAAGATTCCGATGTCAAGCAATGTACCTGAAGAAAATAGTGTTCCATTCCAGCCATCTCTTAAGACATTAACAACATAAGTAAGTGGTACGATGGCAGCAATCTTTTGCAGGATATCTGGGTACGTTTCTAACGGAATTGTTGCCCCTGATAAAAACATCATTGGGTACATCGCAATCATGGCAACGCCTAATGCTGTTTGCATCCTCTTTGTAATGCTTGAAACGATAAAACCGATGGAGAAAAATGTGATCGCGCTAAATGTTAAAGCTACAAAAAATTCAAATGGATGCGCAGTTAGTTCTGAACCGAAACCAAATTTTGCAATCAAAAGTATCTCAATTGCCCCAACATAGATTGCAATAAAGCCTTTTAAAATGGTTGCAGCAAAGATAGCATTTTGATTGATTGGTGTTCCTTTTAAACGTTTGTAAACACCTTTTTCACGGTCGATTACAATTTGCAGCCCCATTGAGAAAAAGGCTGTTGTAAAAATAATGATGGCAATCATACTTGGAATATACGCTTGGAAGTAATTTAGTCCCTCGTATGAATTCGATTCAAACATTAACCCGAAAACGACAAAGCTGACGGCAGGAACAATAAAAGTAAATAATAAAGCTAGGGTTTCGCGAAAAAATAATCTTAATTCCATTTGTGTATGTGTAATAATTGATTGCATTTGTTTTTCCTCCTTATTGTGAAACCGCATATTTTAAGTAAACATCTTCCATCGTTCCTGCTCCTTGCAGGTAAGAATCGATTAAATTCTGTGGTTTGTCACAAGCAACAAGCTTTCCTTTTTTAATAATAGCGATTCGGTCACAGTGCTTTTGGGCTTCATCCATGTAATGTGTTGATAAAAGTATTGTTTTTCCTTCGTCACGGTATCGGTTGATGCAGGTCCAGAGATCACGTCTTGCTTGTGGGTCTAATCCTGTCGTAGGTTCATCAAGAAAGATGATATCTGGATCATTTACTAACGCTAATGCAAGCGATGTACGTTGTTGCCATCCCCCTGACAGATTCTTAACATATTTGTTTAGATAAGGGTTGAGCCCCAGTGCATCGATGATTTCCTGTAAGTTTCGTGTTTTATCATAATAAGAACTAAATAATGTAAGTGCTTCTTTCACTTTGATTCGATCATATAGGGCCGTTTGTTGAAGCTGGATACCGATTTTTTGTTTGATTTCATTTGATGCTTCTTCAACATTCATCCCTAAAACTTTAACAGTTCCTGCATCAGGTTTTCGAATGCCCATCATAATTTCAAGAGTGGTTGATTTGCCCGCCCCATTCGCACCGATGATTCCGAGCACTTCTCCTTTTTTGACTTGTAGACTGATACCGTCAACAGCTTTCACATCTCCATAATTTTTCGATATATTTGTAAGTTCAATAACAGTTTGATTCATGTTAAGGTCCTCCTTTTTGCTTTCCCTTTGTTTTGTTACTTTTATCATAGTCAGCGAACCTTAACTCAACCTTAAGTGAGTCTTATATCATTATTAAAATTTAATTGGGATTTCTTTAGCACATAAAAAAGCTTGGATATAGAATTATCCAAGCTTGATAATATGATTTTAGACATTCACACAGAATCTTTGAGTCTGTGAAAACATCATTCAAATTCCTAATTCCAACATTTTCGTTGTAACTTCTTCCACTCTACTATCGATATCCGTGCGGGCAAACTTCGTTAGAAATAACTCTGTTACAATTTTTCCGTCTCGCATAAACAGAACACGTTCTGACCGGGCTGCGACCTTTGCATCATGAGTTACAAGCATGACCGCAGTACCATCCTCGTTGATTTCGGAGAAAATATCCATAATTTCCTGTGTCGTTTTTGAGTTAAGCGCACCTGTCGGCTCGTCACCGAAGATAATCTCCGGTCTATTTATAAGCGCACGACATATCCCTGCACGTTGGAGCTGACCTCCTGAAACCTGTGTAATTTCACGCTTTTCGAGCTCTGCAATGCCTACTCTTTTCATTAGTGTTCTTGCCTTCTCAGTAATTTTTGCAATGTTTTTTCTGTTATCACGCATGGCCGGTAAGATAATGTTATCGATAATGTTTAGGTTTTTTTACATCGTCGGCTGTTGAAAAACAAATCCCATCTTATTTCTACGTATATCTGAGAGCTCATTCTCTGAGAGCTTTGAAAGATCACTACCACAAAAAAGGACATTCCCACTATTAATGTTATCCGTTCCGCTTAGTGCAAACATCAGTGTCGATTTCCCAGAGCCTGAAGGTCCCATAACCGCAACGAACTCACCCTCATTTATTTCGACAGATACTCCTTCTAGAACATTTCGTTTTTCATCACCCTCACCGAACGTTTTTATAATCTGATTTCCTATAATAATCTTCTTCAAATGCCTAGTCCCCCTATTCCTTTATATGTTCAGAAATTTTTATTTGCCCCGCTCTCGATGTACCGATTATGGTTGCGATAAGTACAGTTAAAATCATCATTAGCGGACTAAGCAGATAGGCTATAAACGGATTAACCGTAAAATTAAATGTAGACGCTCCAAATGAAGAGACCAACATCCCCGCAATTGCTTCTCCAAGAGTATTCGCTAGAAGCGTACCGACAATAATTCCCATAATTAGAACGAAAACCGAGCGAGAAACATACTGAAACTTAATATCCGAGTTTGTAAAACCGAGCGCCTTTATTACGGCGATGGAATATCTATCCTTGGCTACTAGCATTTTCATGAACAACAGAGTAACCAGAACCGTAATAACGAGTGCAACTGCAACTGAGGCGAATGAAGCCATTTCAACAGAATTAATTGTCGATCCTAATGTTTGAGAAACAAATTCTTCAATGTCTGAGGTTTTTGCATCTTTAAATTTGTCTGAGTATGTAGAAACCATACTGTCAACAAGAGATTTATCCGAAAGTCCAACACAGACAATCGTCCACATTACATTCGCCACTTGGTCCGTAAATACACCCTTTGCTGTTTTACCTCCGTTAGTAACGTCAGAGTATACTCCGGTTACCTTGAGCTCTTTCTCCTTCCCTTCAATCAGTAGCGTAATAACATCGCCTACTTTTTTGCTCATCTCATCAGCGTTTATCGCTGAAAGAGCAATCTCGTCATCTCGCTCCGGTGCTCTGCCCACAGAATACTCAATAGGAAATGCCGAATGGTCACCAAGTTCAACTTTTATATTTTCCTCTGACCCGTCATTTTTCTTTACTTTGAAAGTCTTTGTTGTCAAAACAGCATACGTTGAAACTGCACTATCTCTCTCTATCATCTTCACAATTTCATTGGATTTATCAGGTGTACTGGTCTGAATGCGTAGATCATAGTCTCCAATCCCCATATACTGGATGAAATTTTTTGAGGAAATCGTGTTGTATAGATTCTGAGGAACAATAATGATAAAAGTCGAAATCACCAAAACTATTAGCATTGTGGCGTAAAGTCTTTTTCTGGCGAGAACATCCATCATGCCGAGAAAAACATTTGTGCTTATTAGTCTGTTTTTCATTAAGGAAAGACGCTTGCCACCAGCTTTCTTTACCTGAGAAGTACCAAAACGGATAGCTTCCGCAGCAGAAATTTTACTGAAGTGTCTCAAGACTAAATTTACATATGCCACAATTGCAAGAAATACTAGCAGGATCGCAATGATACCTAAAAATAGCGCAAACGAAGAATTTTCGCTTTCTCCCATGTACAACCGTATATTCTCAAGAAGCATGCCTTGGAACATAAGTGATAGGAAAAAGCCAATTAAACAACCAACACCAGCTAAACTCGCGTACTTCGCAAGATAAATCTTCTTTATGTCAGAAAGTCGTAGCCCTATTGCTTTCATAACACCAATTTCACGGTAGTCGTCCTCAATTTTTGCAAGTAGAGTAAAACGTATACTCATAAATGCGATTGCAACAACAAGGGCGCTTACAAGAAGAATAACAGCAATCATCATTCCGTCTGAAATGGCATTCATCGTTTTAAAAAGCGTGTATGTGACGGTTGGTCCGTTCGCTTCAAGTCCTGCGGAAGCATAGGCTGTTTCAAATTCACCTATCTTTGTGAAATCCTTTAACCGAAACTCAATTAGATACTCCATACTTCCAAGGTCTTTTATTTCCGTGAAATCATTTTTACTGACAAGAAATCGCTTTGAAGCAGACAATGACGAATTCATAGTTGAATCACGTAGAAATCCTGCCACGGTAAATTCTTTTCCACTTATCACGGCTTTGTCACCGACCTTAGTAGTGTTGTCCTTCATGTAGGCTACTGGAACATAAATCTCTCCGTCGGATACGGTGATAATATTGCCATTCATATCTAAAAGAAAATCGAATTTTTCGTTCTGTATGCTTAAACCATTATCCTGAACACTATTCGCTAGTGAATTTTCACCTAAAAAAATCTGCGATCCATCCATGCCAAGAAACTCAACTACTTGAAATTCGCCAACGTTTTTATTTTGCTCTGCAAAGGATATGAGTCCCTCAGTATCAATATCGCCGCTATGCATTTGCATAAAATGAGGAGTCTTCGCTTGTGTCATAAGCGTATCTAGTGCGTCAGAAAGATTAACAACAAGTATGGCTGCAAGTGATACAAGCATTGATGCTGCAGCAACAAATATCATGGTTGTAAATGTTATTGCTTTACTCTTTAATATGTCGTTGCGGATTATTCTAAAGTACATATGCCACCTCTGCTTCTTTTCTCATAATTTCCACCTCTCTGGACCGACTATCTGTTGAGACTATGTTAACAATCTACTATTAATAGTAAATTCGACATTTATTAATGTTTTGTAAAAGTTACGCGTTACTCTTTGTGATATAAAAACGAAGAAAGGACCAAGTCAACTATGCGACTTGGTCTACTAATTATGTTATATCACGCTTTGTGAACACACTAATTTTGGGAGCGAATTTTTTTATATAGGAAGTTCGATTATAAAGTTAGTTTTTCCTTTTTGTGGTGTTGTGTCTACTCGGATGTTTCCGTTATGTAGTTCGATGATTTTCTTTGTGATGGCAAGGCCGAGTCCTGAGCCTTCGTCGTTCATTCTGCTTTTATCGCCTCTTACGAAAGGATCGAATAATGTTCGGGCGATATCTTCACTGATGCCGATACCATCGTCACCTACTTCAATTACTATTTTTTTTTCATTCTTAGTTAATGTAAGAAAAACATTTGTATCCTCTGGGTTATATTTGTTAGTATTTTGAAGAAGATTCGACAACGCTCTGTTTAACAGTTTTTGGTCAAATGCGCACATTATTTTTTCATCTGGTATATCGATATCTAGCTCCATGTCCTTTTCCTCAAAAATATCATAATGCTCTGCAATAACTCCCCGGTAAAATTCACAAATATCCTTTTTCTCTTTTTGAATAGGAACATCAGGACTATCTAATTTTGAAAACATAAAAAGTTCATCGATTAATGACGTTACACGAATTGATTTCTCATAGATGTACCTTAAGTATTTCCTCGTTTGTTCCTCGTCTTCTACAAGTCCTTCATACAACACCTTGGAATACCCTTGAATCGTGGTGATTGGAGTTTTTAAATCATGTGAAATGTCAGCAAGCATTTGCTTTTTGCTCTCTTCTAATCTTGTTTTTTCTCGATTCTTTTGTTCAAGCTCTTCCGCAGTTCGTTTCAAGTTTTCGCTCATTTCCTTATACTTAATGGACCCTTTCATGATAAAGGGAAGGATGCTGCCACCAAATAAAGGCGGGCCTAAGTTAAGAATGGCGTAATATTCTCCTGAAAGGACAACTTGATAGACGAGGAACAGACCAAAAATTGTGAATAGGCCGCAAAGGACATAGAGCATTTGCAAAGGTAGACGAACCATCTGATACACAACAATGAATATCATATATATATACAATGGGTCATACGTAAAACCAAATAATAGAATGATTGACATCTGAATAAAAATAAGTGGAAGTGTTTGTTGGGAACTCCAATACACCTGTCGATATGCAAAAACAAAGACTGCAACTAGCAATAGACCAAGTAAAAGTTTCCCTTGTGATTCCTGAAATAAAAAATAAAGTGGGAAAACCAGGTTTGCAATGTATAAATACGGGATTACTCCTTCTTGTTCTGGAAAGATCCGATAGATCACTTTTTTCATTTATCTCTTCCTCATAGTTTCATATGTTCTATAATTGGCTCACAAATTTATAGCCAAGGCCTCTGATCGTTTTTATATAGTTTGGTTTTTTCGGATTTTCCTCGAGTTTTTCTCTAAGCTTTGATATATGAACGTTAATCGTGTTGTCTTCTTCTCCACCCATATAGTAGTCATTCCAGGCTCGTTCAAAGATTTGTTGTTTTGTATACACCCTACCAGGTGAACTCATTAATAACTCCAATATTCGATACTCAATTTTAGTAAGTGGAATTGTAGCGTCACCCTTCCTAGCAGAATAGGTGCTCTCATCCAAAACGATATCCCCCACCTTAATAAGCAGGCTTTCAGATTGGGGTGTCGACTCCTGCTTATAGCTATAGCTTCTTCTAAGCTGAGCCTGTACTCGAGCAATCACCTCTAATGGATTAAATGGCTTTGGAATGAAATCATCTGCGCCAAGCCCGAGACCAAGAATTTTATCATTATCCTCGTTCTTTGCAGAAATGATGATAATAGGGATGTGCAAATCTTGTCTTACTTTTTTTATCAGCTGATAGCCGTTAATATTGGGCATCATTAGGTCGACAAGCATTAAATCAATGCTTTCCCGCTCGATGATTTGAAGTGCTTCTCGCCCGTCAAAGGCTTCAAGAATTCTATAATTCTCTTTTTCTAAATAAAGACCTAGAAGCTCTACTATCTCTGGCTGGTCATCTACAATTAGTATGGTCCGATTCATCTGCATGCCCCTTTCTTCCATACAATTCCATTTTTAACTTCAGTATAACAAAATCTAGGGAATCTTGGTGTACTTTTTTAAGGAAGTTGCGCTTGTGGACATGTTGTACATTTGCCATCTCAATAAAAAAAGCCGCCCAGATCATCAGTTTTTCCACTGACTTTCTGGACAGCCTTGATTATAAATTATTTTAACTCAGCTAAAATTTCTTCGATTTTGGCAAGTTCAGATTGTAAACCGCCACCGCTTAGGTACCAAAGTACACCGTCTAAATACACAATTCGTTTGTTTTGATAAGCTTTCGTTTTCTGAATGATTTTGTTTTCCATATCTTTGTCGATATTAGATTGATCACCTACCGCTGCGGTACGGTCGATTACGAATAATACTTCCGGATCAAATTCAAGAATGGCTTCAAAGCCGAAGTTAGATCCGTGAGAAGATGCTGCGATATCATTTGTTACTGGCTTGAAACCATAGATATCATAAATATAACCAAAGCGAGAATTTTGTGCGAAACCAGATAATTTACCTTCATTGTACATTGTCACTAAAGAAGTTTCATAGTTGCCTGATAACGCCTTAACTTCCTCAATTGCAGAATCGATTTTTGCAATGTGCTCTTTTGCTTCATCTTCTTTATCAAACATCTTTGCTGCTACATCTACAGATGCTAAAAATGTGTTCCAGTAGTCGTCTTGTGAAGTTCCAACAAACACTACAGGTGCGATTTCGCTCAATTCCTCATAGTATGGAGATTGACGACCAGAAATGAAAATGGCATCTGGACCGATTTCAGCGATATCTTCAAGTAAGGGTTCTTTTAAAGTCCCAACATTCACATAATCGTCGCTCGCGTACTCTTCAAGGTTTTCTGGTAGGCTAGAATCTTGTGGAACCCCTACAACACCTTCAACACCAAGCGCATCTAGTGTATCTAGGAAACCATAATCAAATACAACAATCTTTTCTGGCATTGATTCAAATGTTACATCTTCAAAACTTACTGTACCCGCTTCTTCAGTGTCAGTTGAAGCAATTGTTGGAGAAATCGTCATTGGGTATTGACCTGTAGCTCCATTTGTTGCTTGTTCTCCTGCCACGTCTGTCTCATTTGTTTTTTCTTTTGTAGCCTCATCGTCATTGCCACAAGCTGTAAGTGCTACAGTTAGAGCTAATAAAGCACTTGCAAATTTCCATTTCTTCATTTTAATTCCTCTCCTTATTTAAACATTATGTAATTTTCTTACTAAAAATGAGAATCATTATCACTGATAACAATTCTCATTATAGATGCATATAAATCTTCCGTCAATACAAAATATATAAATTTTTATACATTTTATTGTAGTTTTATTTATTATCCCGCATTTACTTGCATTCATTCCCCGCATCACTCTCACTTTATAAAAAAACCCAGAGAATTGATTCTCTAGGTCTTATGCATGTGAATTGAAGTAAACACAGATCCGACAGCCGTTTTGCTCTTGGATTGGAATATCCATATCGTAAATTTCACGCAAGGCATCGGAATTAATGATTTCATGTGTAGGTCCATTTTTAACAAGCTTGCCATCTTTCAATGCTACGATTCGGTCTGAATATACAGATGCGAAATTGATATCATGCAAGACAATAACAACTGTTTTGCCAAGCTCATCGACAAGCTTACGTAAAATCTTCATAATTTGAACAGAGTGCTTCATATCAAGGTTATTCAATGGTTCATCAAGCAATACATAGTCTGTATCTTGAGCAATTACCATTGCAATAAAAGCACGTTGTCTTTGTCCACCTGATAATTCATCTAAAAATTTATCCTGGATATCGACTAAGTTCATATATTCGAGAGCTTGATGAATGAATTTTTCGTCTTCATCTGTAAGACGTCCCTTAGAATAAGGATATCGTCCAAACGCCACAAGCTCACGGATTGTTAACCGTACATTTAAATAATTCGATTGTTTCAAGATTGATACACGTTGTGCAAACTCAGAAGACTTCCACTTCTGCACATTATTTTTATCAAGCAAAACTTCCCCAGTATCGGCATCTAATAAGCGACTTACCATCGAAAGAAGCGTGGATTTACCAGCACCATTCGGCCCGATAAACGATGTAATCGTACCTGGTTCAATTGTTATGGTGACATCCTCGACAACTGGTTTCTTACCAAAATACTTGGACAATCCTTTGATTTCAATCATCATGCTGACCTACTTTCTTTTAATAGTAAGTAAATGAAGTAAATACCACCGACAAAGTTAATGATGACACTTAATGTCGTACGTAGTTCAAAAATATGCTCAACCAAGAATTGGCCACCTACCAGGGCAATAACACCCATTAAGCTTGCTCCTAATATTAAAATGGAGTGCTTATATGTGACTAAATATTGATATGCGAGGTTTGCCACGATTAAACCGAAAAACGTAATCGGGCCAACTAACGCAGTTGCCGTTGCAATTAACACAGATGATAGAATTAAAATATTCATGACCATCTTGTCATAATTCACACCTAGATTCATTGCATTTTCACGACCAAGAGACATGACATCTAATTTATCCATGATTAAATATCCATAAATAAAGGCAATTAATAAGATGCCAATCGCGATATATAACAGCTCTGCCTTCACATTTGTAAAAGTTGCAAATAAGCGATTTTGTAATGCTAAATATTCAACTGGGTCAATCATGACCTGTAAAAATGTCACGAGACTTCCTAAAAGTGTTCCAATTATCATTCCTATTAATAACAGTAGATAGATTGGATGTTTATCGGACTTGAATAGGAAACGATATAAAATGAGTGCAAACAGTACCATTGCAAATATTGCAGCACCAAAGTTTAAATACTTATTTAACACCCAAATCGACATGGAGCCCGCAAAGAAATAGATTAACGTTTGAACGACTTCATACATAGAGTCGAGTCCCATAACGGAAGGTGTTAGAATCCGATTTTGCGTGATTGTTTGGAAGACAACGGTTGAATACGCAATCGCAATTCCTGTAACAACCATTGCTGAAACACGAATCATTCGTTTAGGAAATGCGTAATCGAATCCACCTTTTAAATCATAAAATCCATATAATAAAATACAAACAATTGCGATGACGGCTAAGAGAATCAATTTCGTACTATTTCGCATATGCTCTCCCCCTAAACAACATAATTAAGAAGATCGCACTGCCGATTACTGCAACAGTTACATTGACTGGAATCTCGTAAGGGTGGACTATGATTCTACCTAAAATATCACAGATTAATAGAAACACAACTCCTAAAGCTGCTGTATGAGGAATCGTCTTTCGTAAATTATCCCCTAAATAAAGCGATACGATATTTGGTACGATTAATCCTAAAAATGGAATGACACCAACCGTTAGAACAACAGTTGTTGAAATAATCGCTACTAGGACAAGTCCGATATTTAAAACTACCTTATAGCTCAATCCTAGATTCTTCGCAAAATCCTCACCCATACCGGCAACGGTAAACTTATTAGCAAATACATATGCTAAAATTATAGTAGGAACTGCTATATATAAAAGCTCGTAACGTCCTGCAATAATTAATGTGAAGCTTCCCATTAACCAAGACGAAATGTTTTGAATAAGGTCTGCTTCGTATGCAAAGAACGTTGCGATTGATGATAAGATATTTCCATACATAATCCCGATTAACGGAACAAAAATCGCATCTTTAAATTTAATTTTATCTAGAATTTGCATGAAGATTAATGTACCTACTAAAGCAAATGCAAAACTAAAAATAATCTGTTGTGTGTAAGTTACATTTGTAAAGAATAGCATTGAAATTAAGATCCCAAGCTTTGCTGCATCTAATGTACCTGCAGTTGTGGGAGATACGAATTTATTTCTGCTTAAACTTTGCATTATTAAACCTGCAATACTCATTCCTGCTCCAGCTAGGATAATCGCCATCAAACGAGGAACACGACTTATTAAGAAGATCTGCGTCTCATCAGATTCCCAATCAAGTAAGTCCATCGGCGTAATATCAATAGCCCCAATAAATAGCGAAATGAAAGACAGGACAATGCCAATAATGATTAACATCCATAGTCTCATTTGTAAATCCTCATAACATGTGTATTCTTAGCTCGATAAATGAAAACGATTATCATTACTAATACTTTCATTATAAGTAAAGAAAATTGTAAAATCAACCTACAAATAGGGAAAACGGGTGGTTCGACATTCACCACCCGTAGTCTTTCAAAGTCTTGTTCTCACTAGAGTTCTGCCGATACCTTGATGCGAATTCCTATTTTACTTCCAGTTATTTCACAAAAACTTCACAATTATTTTAGATTCTCTTTGATATATGTAAGAGCTGCTTCCACATGGCCTTTAACTGAAACTTTCCGCCATTCTTTTACAAGATTGCCTTCTTTATCAATAACGAAGGTGGAACGCTCGATTCCCATGTATTCCTTGCCGAAGTTTTTCTTAAGCTTCCATACCCCATATTTTTCTGCTACTTCATGCTCTTCATCTACCAATAATAGAAACGGAAGATCGTATTTATCGATGAATTTTTTATGTCGCTCAAGGGAGTCAGTGCTCACACCTAGAATCACAGTATCAAGCCCACCAAAGCTTTCGTGTGCATCCCTAAAATCACAAGCCTCTGTCGTACATCCTGGTGTCATATCTTTTGGATAAAAATAAAGCAATACATTCTTCCCTTTAAAATCTGCTAATGAAACGGTTTCTCCGTTGCTCGCTGTTGCTGTAAATTCAGGCGCCTTTTGTCCAACTTCAATTGTCATTGTGATTACCTCCTGTTTTTTCCTATTAAGAATAGGTTACATAATTTATAGAAGATATACAAATATTCAGGACGTTATTTGTTTTATTGGTATTCGTGCTAAAATAGAATAGTTGATTTCAAAGCTAGGAGGAACGACATAAATGAATTTTTCAAAATCAGAAGAGTTATATAGTGAAGCATTGGAGCATATCGTTGGTGGTGTAAATAGTCCGTCACGTTCATATAAGGCAGTTGGCGGTGGCGCACCTGTGGCGATGGAACGTGCAAAGGGTGCTTACTTTTGGGATGTAGATGGTAATAAATACATAGATTATTTGGCTGCTTATGGACCAATTATTACAGGTCATGCTCATCCTCATATTACCGAAGCCATTACAAAAGCTGCTGAAACAGGTGTACTATATGGAACACCTACTCCAAATGAAGTAAAGTTTGCAAAAATGCTGAAGGAAGCTATTCCAGGGATGGATAAAGTTCGTTTTGTAAACTCAGGTACGGAAGCGGTTATGACGACGATTCGCGTGGCTCGTGCGTATACAAACAGAACAAAGATTATTAAATTTGCAGGCTGCTATCACGGACATTCTGACCTTGTGCTTGTAGCTGCTGGTTCTGGCCCTTCTACATTAGGAACTCCAGATTCTGCTGGTGTCCCAAAGAGCATTGCACAAGAGGTAATTACGGTTCCCTTCAATGATATCGAACCTTTTAAAGAAGCTCTTGCTAAATGGGGTTCGGAAATTGCCGGAGTACTTGTTGAGCCAATTGTAGGGAACTTTGGTATTGTCGAGCCGAAGGAAGGCTTTTTAGAACAAGTTCTTGAGCTTTCTCATGAAGCAGGTGCTCTCGTTATTTTTGATGAGGTCATTACAGCTTTCCGTTTTATGTATGGAGGCGCTCAGAATCTATTAGGCATTACACCAGATTTAACAGCGTTAGGAAAAATCATTGGTGGCGGACTTCCAATAGGCGCATATGGCGGTAAAAAAGAAATTATGGAACAGGTAGCTCCACTTGGCCCAGCCTATCAAGCAGGAACAATGGCTGGTAATCCAGCATCCATGCTTTCAGGAATCGCTTGTTTAGAAGTGCTTCAGGAAGAAGGATTGTATGAGAAATTAGATCGACTCGGTGCTATTCTTGAAGAGGGAATTTTACAGCATGCTTCTACCTACAATGTACCGATTACAATTAACCGTTTAAAAGGCGCATTGACGATTTTCTTTACGAATGAAAAGGTTGAAAACTATGAGCAGGCAGAAAACACAGACGGCGAAATGTTTGGTCGTTTCTTTAAATTAATGCTTAGCCAAGGTATCAATCTAGCCCCTTCAAAATATGAGGCATGGTTCTTAACGATTGCCCATACTGAAGAAGATATTAATGAGACACTAAAAGCAGTTGAATATGCGTTTAAGAATCTATAAGTTATTCTTTGGAAACCTGCCGTGGGGCAGGTTTTTTTGTGTTTTTTTCTAGTGACAGTATTTCAGTGATAGTGACAGTATTTTGTGGATTGTGACAGTATTTTTTCGATAGTGATAGTATTTCGTTCTTTTGAGATTAATTTTACAGTAATGACACTTAGTGCCCTCTATTACTAGGACATGTTTCTCTTGCTATAAGCATAAAATCATTGTATGATTCTATATTGGTTTAGATTATGAAGAAAAGGCTAATTATAAGAAAACAGCTTTTTTATAGAAAGGATTCGTATAAATGAAATTTGGTGCCCGCATGCTAAAAACGGGAATAGCCATTACCCTTGCGTTAATGTTAGCAAAGCTTCTTGAATTACCTTCGCCGGTATTTGCTGGGATTGCTGCTGTTTTTGCGATTCAACCTTCGATATACCGATCTTATTTAACGGTGATTGAACAAGTTCAGGCCAATGTGATCGGTGCGTTCTTTGCAGTTTTGTTTGGAATGTATTTTGGCAATAATGCATTTATCATTGGACTAACTGTTGTTCTTGTTATCGCGATTAACCTGAGGTTTAAGATGGAAAAGACGATCCCAGTCGCTATCGTAACGGTGATCGCGATTATGGAGAGTCCTAGTGAACAATTTATAGAGTTTGCAAGCCTACGCTTTCTTGCAATCTTATTGGGGATTTTGTCCGCATTTTTAGTCAATCTTGTTTTTCTCCCACCTAAATATGAGAAAAAACTATATGATGCCATTGTCGAGCAATGCGAAGAAATCTTTAAATGGGTGCGAGTTAGTACAAGACATGCTTCTGAATATAATACGTTAAAAGATGATATCGACAAAATTAAAGAAAACATCATCCAAATTGATCAGCTATTTCTTCTATATAAAGAGGAACGGAATTATTTTAAAAAGGTAGAATACGAAAAATCTAGAAAGCTTGTTTTGTTTCGACAAATGATCGTTTGTACAAACCGAGCATTAGACACACTTAAAAAGCTACACAGGCATGAAAATGAACTACAAGAATTGCCGATTCCGTTTCAGCAATTTTTTGTAAAAGAAATCGATGATCTCCTACATTTTCACGAGCAGATTTTATTAAAATTTGTTGGTAAGGTAAAGGTTCAGGCCCCTGAAGAGCTAAAGCAGGATTTTGCATTTGATCGAAAAAAGGTCATTGATACCTTGTTCGAACAACAACAGCGACCGAATGAAGAAGATGAGGAAGCATGGTATCACCTGATGACACTTGCATCTGCCATCTTTGAATACTCTGAGCAACTTGAAAGATTGGATACATTGGTAGATAGCTTTCAAAGTTTTCACAATGAAGTGATTGTGGAGGAAGCGAATAAAGCGTAAAAAAACAGCTAACGCGTGTTAGCTGTTTTTTTATTGTTTCATCTTCGGGTCTAATGCATCCCTCAACCCATCACCCATTAAGTTAAATCCAAGCACAGTCAGCATGATTGCAATCCCTGGAAAAATCATTGTCCACGGAGCCTGCGTTAAGTAATTCTTTGAATCAGCAAGCATTTTTCCCCATTCTGGATTTGGTGGCTGAGCTCCCATCCCTAGAAATCCGAGTGCTGCTGCTTCAATTATGGCTGTCGCAATCGCCAATGATGCCTGGACGATAATCGGCGCCATACTGTTCGGTAGAATATGGTGAAATAAAATTCTGCGGTCCTTCATCCCGACAGCCCGGGCAGCGGTTATATATTCCTCTTCCTTTACACTTAACACCCTCGATCGAATCAACCTTCCAAAGTTCGGTACATTGATGATCGCAATCGCAAGCAATGCATTTCGAAGTGACGGTCCAAGAATTGCAACAATGGCTAAAGCAAGCAAGATACTTGGGAAAGCTAGTAATATATCAAACATTCGACTAATCAGGTTATCTACCCAACGACCATAATATCCCGCTAGGATTCCAAGTAAACTTCCCACGATCGCAGAACCCATTACAGCAAAGAAGCCCACCCGTAATGAAATTCTTGCCCCATAAATGATTCTTGATAAGATATCCCTTCCAAAGTCATCTGTTCCGAGCCAGTGGTCACTGGAAGGCGGTTGAAGTCGATTTGCTAAATTTTTCTCATCAATTCCTTGAGGAGCAATGAGTGGTGCAAAAATGGCAAGAATGATAAAAAAGAAAACAATACAAGTTCCCACTATTGCTAATTTATTTTTACGAAAGCTTCTCCACGCTTCTTTCCATGGAGAAATAACACCATCATTATTTTTCATCGACATATCCGTTTGTGCTAACTCTGTCATCTAATCACCCCTTCCTTATTTTTCAGCGATATTTAATTCGCGGATCGATAACCGCATATAAAAGATCTACGATTAAATTGATAAAAACAAAGAAGGTCGCTACCACTAAAATACCTGACTGAATCACCGGGTAATCACGATAATTGATCGCTTCATAAATATATCTTCCAATTCCAGGCCAACCAAAAATCGTTTCTGTTAAGATTGCTCCCCCAAGCAATAAACCTGTTTGTAAACCGATCACCGTTAAAACTGGGATGACTGCATTTTTCAAGGAGTGCTTGTACACGACCCAAAACATCTTGACTCCCTTTGCACGTGCCGTTCTTACGTAGTCTGAACGCATTACCTCAAGCATGCTGGAGCGTGTAATACGTGCGATTATTGCCATTGGAATGGTTGCTAGCGCGACACTCGGTAAGATTAAATGCTTTAAGACCGTCACAAATTGATCAGTTCTCCCGTTAATTAGAGTATCTATTAAATAAAGACTGGTAATTGATTCAACTGGGTCACGTACATTTTCCCTGCCTGTGGTTGGTAATAAATCTAATTGAAGTGCAAATGCCCATTGCTCCATTAACCCTAACCAAAAAATTGGCATCGATACACCGATTAAAGCAAGGACCATCGCCGTGTAATCAAACCAAGAATTCTGAAACCAAGCGCTTATAATACCAGCGTTAACTCCTATTACAATTGCAATAATCATCGCAACAAGGGTTAACTCAATTGTTGCTGCTAGATAAGGCCAAATCTCATCACTTATAGCCGTCTTCGTCCGAATAGATTCACCTAAATCACCGGTAAAGAGGCCCTTGATATACTCGAAATATTGAATGTACAAAGGTTGATCCAGACCCAGTTTTGTTGTTAGCGCGGCAATGGCCTCCTCGGTAGCACGCTGGCCAAGGATGATCTGTGCTGGATTTCCTGGAATTAGGTGAATTATTGAAAAGACAACAAGCGTCATGCCAATTAACACTGGAATGACCATTCCAATTCGTCGTAACGTATATGCGAACAAGGTTATCACCTCTTTTGAAGGAAAAGTAGACGTCAAAGAGGAGAATAAATCTCCCCTTTGATCTGTCTCAATCATTCATCTTTTACTCAAATTCAACCTTTGTTAAAATGTCCGAACCTGTTGGATGTGGAAGTAGTCCTTTTAGGTTTTTCTTTCCTGCTAAGAGTGGTGTTGAGTGAACCAATGGTGCCCATGGAGAATCTTCATGGATAATTTCCTGAGCTTTTTTATACAATTCATTTCGTTGCTCTTGATCTGGAATGGTTTGGGCTTCAATTAAAATATCATGAAGCTCATCATTACTGTAATAAGAATAGTTGTTACTGCCGATGCTATCTTTATCTAACAACGTATAAATAAAGTTATCCGGGTCTCCATTGTCCCCTGTCCAACCTAACATGTAGGCATCAAATTCTCCTTTACTTGCTTGTTCCAAATACGTTCCCCAATCAACTGATTTAATTTCTGCCTTAACACCGATTTCAGCAAAGCTTGATTGTATAACCTCTGCAACTTTCATTCCATCAGGCATATATGGACGTGGAACAGGCATGGCCCAAAGCTCCATTTCAAACCCATCCGGATAACCTGCCTCAGTTAGTAATTCCTTCGCTTTTTCGAGATCATATGGATATGGTTCAATATCATCGTTATATCCTTCTAGTGCTGGTGGAAGTGGATTTTTAGCAGGCTCGGCAAGTCCTCCATAAAATGCTGCAATAATCCCTTCCTTATCAATCGCATGATTTAAGGCCTGACGAACGAGTTTATTATCAAAAGGTGGTCTATTCACTGTAAAACCTAAGTAACCAACATTCATCGAAGGTCGCTCAAATGTTTGTAAATCAGGATTTCCTTCAATTTGAGTTAAATCGGAAGGGTTTACGCCATCCATCAAATCAATTTCACCTGCAAGTAATGCATTAAGGCGAGCTGAATTTTCTGGGATTGATCTGAAAATAATTTTCTCTAATTTCGGATAGCCTTCCATCCAATAATCTGCGTTCTTTTCTAATGTAATTCTGTCATTTTCTTTCCATTCAACAAATTTAAATGGACCTGTACCTACTGGGTTTTTCATAAAATCCGCACCAAATTTCTCAAGTGCTGCAGGGCTTGCAATCCCAAATGGGGACATTGCAAGGTTCTTCAAGAAAGGAGCTTGCGGACGATTTAAAATGAACTTCACCGTAAAATCGTCTTCCGCCACGACTTCCTTGATCACATGACCTTCATCCCCTTTAAACCCTCCAAACATGGTGTAATAAGGGAATTGGTCAGCATCGCCATTCATCCAACGCTCAAAGTTCTTAACCACGGCATCTGCATTAAAATCCGTACCGTCATGGAATTTAACTCCTTCACGAAGCTTCAGTGTATATTCAAGTCCGTCTTCAGAAGGTGTCCACTCAGTTGCCAGACCCGGTTGTAAAGTTGTGTCTTGCTCTCCATAGTTTATTAAGGTTTCAAAGATATTCACCGTTACCTTAAAGGTTTCCCCCTCTGTGGTTGAAATTGGGTCTAGAGAAACGGAATCCCCACCACGACCAAACACAAGCTCTTTTTGCACTTCTGCAGTTGGTGTTTCTTCTGCTGGCTTTTCCCCCTCATTTTGATTTTCATTTCCTTCTTTACTTCCTCCACTACAGCCTACTAAAGCTGTCGATATAAGGAGCAGGAATAAAAGTGAGATTAGTACGCCTTTCCTCTTAAACAATGAAATTCCCCCTTGTAGCATTTTTTGTATCATGAATGCTGCGTGTCACTCGTAAAGATGACAAGCAACAAAATGACCCTCTTCCACTTCCTTAAACTCTGGGCGTGTCGTCTTACAAATATCCATGCAACTGTGGCATCTTGTGTGAAATGTACAACCTGCAGGTGGGTTGGATGGGCTCGGAATCTCCCCGGTGATCCCAACCGACTCATTTTTATAATCTGGGTCTGGAATTGGCACAGCTTCTAGCAAGCTTTTTGTATATGGATGTAGAGGTTTATTGTAAAGCTTCTCGCTATCAGTCAATTCTATGATTCTTCCTAAATACATCACGCCCACTCTATCACTTATATGCCGCACTACCCCTAAATCATGTGCAATAAATATGTAGGTGAGGTCATATTTCTTTTGCAAATCCTCCATGAGGTTTAATACCTGTGATTGAATCGACACATCGAGAGCGGAAACCGGCTCGTCTGCAATAATGAGGGAAGGATTCGTCATTAACGCCTTTGCAATACCAATACGCTGTCGCTGTCCTCCACTAAACTGGTGCGGATATCGTTTTGCATGATAACTACTTAATCCTACGACCTCTAGCATTTCTTGGACTCTACGTTTTCGTTCCTTTCTATCACCAATCCCGTGAACGATCAGAGGCTCCTCTAGTATTTTTTCGACAGTATGCCTCGGATTAAGGGAAGCGTATGGATCCTGAAAAATAATTTGCATATCACGTCTGAGTTTCCTCATCTCTGATAATGATAGATTAGTAACATCCTGATCATTAAATAGAACCTGACCTTCCGTTGGGTCTAAAAGCCGCAAGATAAGTCTTCCTGTTGTAGATTTTCCACACCCACTTTCTCCAACGATCCCTAGGGTTTCGCCCTTATTCACAAAAAAGGAAAGTCCATCAACAGCCTTTACATCTCCAATCTTTTTTCCAAACACTCCGCCCTTAATCGGGAAATACTTTTTTAAATTATGGACTTGTAGTAAAGGCTGTGTCATGATTGCTCTCCTCCTCTCGAGTTTGTAAAAAACAGCGAACACGATGACCCCTGTCATCCACCTTATAAAGCTCTGGACTTTCTGAGGAACATCGTTCAAATGCGAATTCACATCGCTCAGCAAAACGACATCCATGCTTGATTGAACCCGGCTTTGGTACATTTCCAGGAATTGAATAAAGGCGTTCATTCTTATTACGAATATCGGGAACTGATTTTAATAATCCTTTCGTATATGGATGTTTCGGATTTTTAAAAATAGAGGAGACTTCGCCTTCTTCCACAATCTTTCCGGCATACATGACAACCACTCGTTCACATATTTGCGCAACAACACCTAAATCATGTGTGATGAGCATAATGGCAGTATTCATCTCATCGTTCAATTCCTTCATCAACTTCAAGATCTGTGATTGAATCGTAACGTCTAAGGCAGTAGTTGGCTCATCGGCGATTAATAGTTTAGGGTTGCAAGCCATCGCCATTGCAATCATCACTCTTTGACGCATACCTCCAGATAATTGATGTGGATATTCATCCATTAACTCCTCTGCTCGCGGTAGACCGACACGTTTCATAATTTCAATTGCCTTTAAACGGGATTTCTTTTTATCCCATTTCATATGTATCTTTATCCCCTCTATCATTTGATTACCGATTGTAAATAGAGGATTTAGAGATGTCATGGGCTCCTGAAAAATCATCGCGATTTCATTTCCCCTGATTTGACGCATCTTTTTCTCAGAGTAATGGATGATATTTTCACCGTTAAAAATAATTTCACCACCGACAACTTTGCCAGGAGGATTTGGAACTAGTCCCATTATCGATAAGGATGTAACACTTTTTCCGCAACCGGATTCTCCAACTACCCCGAGAATTTCCCCTTCTTTTATATGAAAGTCAATGTTGTCAACTGCTGGTATTTCCCCTTCATCAGTAAAAAATGAGGTACGTAAACCTTTTACCTCAATTATTTTTTCCCCCATCTATCACACCTGCCTTTACAAGAAGTTTTATTAAAAAGGTGGACGAATTATTACAACATTGTAAAAAAAAGGCTTCGAGAAACGAAGGAATTTTCTCCAATGATTCGACACGATTTCCCTGGAAATAACAAAAAGATTTCATTTCAAGCAGAAACCCGTCGAATCTGACGATAAAAAAAGACACGGAAGATTATCCGTGTCCATTTGCTTTCCTTAATCATCAAGTTGTTGTACCTGGAATAGGTTGAAATAATGGCCTTTTTGGCTCATTAATTCGGCATGCGTTCCGACTTCTACGATTTCCCCATGCTCTATTAAGACAATTTTATCAGCATGTGTAATCGTTGATAATCGATGCGCAACGATAAAAGTAGTGCGACTTTTTGCTAGTTCTTCTAATGATTCCTGAATGAGGTGTTCACTTTCAAGATCTAATGCTGAAGTGGCTTCATCCCAGATTAATAATGGCGGATTTTTCAAAAATACGCGTGCAATTGCAATTCGTTGTTTTTGCCCACCAGACAGCTTAACGCCTCGTTCTCCTACTTTTGTATCATACCCTTGAGGGAGATTTTCGATGAATTCATGGGCATTTGCCGCTTTAGCTGCTTCCATAATTTCTTCATCAGTAGCTCCTGGCTTACCAAGAAGAATATTATGCTTAACTGATTCACTGAATAAAAAGGTGTCCTGATGGACCATACCAATTTTATCACGAAGACTTCTTACCTTATAAGAACGAATATCTGTGCCATCTAATAAGATTCTCCCTCGAGTTACATCGTAGAATCTTGGTATTAAGCTGACCAGTGTCGACTTTCCTCCACCACTCATTCCGACCAGAGCAACTGTTTCTCCACTTTGAATGTTTAAATTGATATCCTTTAAAACGACTTGATCGTTGTCATCATCGCCATATGAAAATGTGACATTTTCGAAGCTCATATTTCCGGATACATTTTTACATTCAACCGCATTCGGCCCGTCGACGATATCATATTTTTCATCGATAAATTCGAATACGCGATCCATCGAAGCAAGGGCTTGTGTTAATGTTGTTGATGAGTTTACAAGTCGTCTTAACGGGTTGTAGAGTCGATCAATATAAGCGACAAACGCAACCAACGTTCCCACTGTTAAATCACCTTGAATCACTTGATAGCCCGCATACCCGATTACAAGTAGTGGGGCGATATCCGTAATCGTATTAACGACAGCAAAGGTTTTTGCATTCCAGCTAGTATGGTCTAATGCCTTTTGTAGAAAATTGCTGTTTTGTTTATCAAAAAGCCTTTGTTCATGATCTTCAATTGCAAAACTTCGGATAACAGGAATCCCCTGTACACGTTCATGGAGATACCCTTGCACCTCTGCCAACGCCTGTGATCTTGATCTCGTAAGATGGCGCAGCCTGCCATAAAAATACTTAATTGAAAATCCATAGAGTGGAAATAAAATAATAGAAACGATCGTTAATGGAACATCTAATGTCAGCATAATTACAATTGCAATAAGAATTGTAAACAAATCAAGCCATAAATTCATTAACCCTGTAATGACAAATGTTTTCGTTTGCTCCACATCATGGATAACCCTAGATATGACTTCACCCGCTCGTGTATTGGCATAATACCTTAGACTTAGCTTTTGTATATGGTCAAAAAGCTGGTCACGGATATCATAGAGGATTTTACTACCGACCCATTGTGCATAATATTGACGATAATATTCAACAGGTGGCCGTAGTACAAGAAAAATAAATAACATGATTCCCATCGCGAGGAAAAGTTTCGATAGTTTTTCATCTTGGGCTAGATCTGTAGCGATGACATCATCCAATACATATTTCAGTAATAGTGGGGTGAGCATTGGAATCGAAAATTTGATGATCCCAATGATAATTGTGATAAAGATTTGAAACCGGTACGGCTTCACAAATTTCATATAACGTCTAGTACTCCCCAATCCCCTGACCTTCCTTCTAGTTGTTGTACAATCTTTTACCCGAGAAAAATCGAGTTAAAATTTGAAAACCTGTTGTTCATTTCAACAGGTTTTGGTAAGAATGTTTAGCTTCGATAGGTTAAATAGCGCTCATACCAGATATCGATAAAATCTGGTGCGAATGGACCTTTACGTCCACGAATCCATTGGATAAGCTTGTCCACATTATTTTTTAATATCTTATCGATGACATCAGGATAATTCATTTCACGACGATGCTTTTCATACTCATCCTCATCTAATAAGATAAATGTCATATCTGGAAATACCTTTATATCCAAGTCATAATCGATATATTTCAATGCTTCATCATCAGAAATAAACGGTGAACTGATATTACAATAATAATAAACCCCATCCTCACGTATCATTCCGATAATATTAAACCAATGGCGCGCATGAAAGTAACATATAGCCGGTTCACGTGTAATCCAAGTCCGGCCGTCGGACTCTGTCACAGTAGTGCGGTCATTCCCGCCAATAACTATGCTTTGCGTACCTTTAAGCACTCTTGTTTCTTCCCAAACACGGTGAATATGGCCATTATGCTTATAACTATGGATTTGTATTTTGTCTCCTTCCATGGGAATACCCATTCTCTCTCCCTACTTTCACTTTGGGCAGCTTTGTCTTATACATCTCTAGATCTTCCAAAAATTTGATATAGATTTTGTATTTTATTCGATAGGTTTAATGCCGAACTCCCATATCGAATGTATAAAAACAAAGAAAAACCTTTTTTTACTATTATAACGGTTAGTCCGATTTTTTAAAACAAAAGAGCCATCGTTATTTTTCGATGACTCTTTTACGCAACATATTTAGACAGTTTGATGGATTTTGCCTTGATAGGATCGAATAACTTCTTCAGTTTGTTGCTGGAATAAGTCATGGATTTGCGTTAGCTCATCTTGCATACGTTTTATCTCTTCTTGTATCGGCTGGAGTTCAGTTTCTTTTTGAAGTTCTAAAATTTGCTTTTCTAGTTCCTGGCATCTTTCAATTTCAGATTGAATGAAAAGTAGCTTGTCCATTGTTTTTAACTGTTCACTAACAAGGTCATTAAAATTGCTCATCATGTGATCCTCCTAATTGTCTATGAACTATTATTATTGTTATAACCTATTATTTCTGGAAATAGACTCAATTTCCTTTGTCTATGTATGTAGTTATATAGGAGGTTTTGTCAAACTAACTAAGAATGACGTTTGCTAGCGGTTTATTGATTGGTTTAGGATATCATCCAGGTTTATGAAGGACTTTACGCAGAGACCTTTGCTCCGGCCAGGACTTCATCCTGCTTATGAAGGACTCTACGCGAGGACTGTTGCATCGGTCGGGACTTCATCCAACTCAAAAAAAAAGGAAAACACTTCCCGACGAATACAGGAAGTGTTTTGGGTAAAGCAGTAAGTATGTTGTTTATATTAGCCTTGGCCTTTGTTAGACTGAGACTGTTGGTTTTGACGTCTTACTTCTTGAGCGTTTGTTTCGCTAGCAAACTCAGTACCGAATTGACCACCAGCACCTTGAGATTGAGCGTTTTGTTGTCTAACTTGTTCTACGTTAGTTCCAGCTGAAGTTTTGTTTGGTTGTTTAGCCATTTGTAATCACCTCCACGACAATTAATTTGTCCTAGAAGGGAATTTAATATCCATAAAAATTTTTATTAAAAAATAGGATAATTTTACATGCTTTGGATAATCTTATTAATTGAACATAGTGAAACTAATATCATGTTCAAAAAGGAGGGTAATTGAAGATGTATGCTGGTCGAGACATGACTCATTTATCAATGATCCCAAAAAATGAATGGAAGGAAAGCGAGCTTGCTTTTTTCCACCATTCCTTTCAACAAATTGTCCCTTATTTAAATGCTGAGGGCCAATCCCTTCACCGTGAAATTGTCCAGGAAATTGAAGCTAGGGGCGGTTTCCATCGTAACAATGAATATACAAGTGATATAAAATTGTCGTATGATTGATTTTTAGGTAAAGATAGAGTGGGTCAAGGGACCTGTCCCCTTGACCCATTTATTTGGTGAGGTAGCTTTTTAATATTTTTTGATGGGAAACCGGGAAGGTGTACTCTTCCATTTCCTTTAAGCTAACCAGTTTCAAGTTGTCGGTTTCATTTATAGTGCCCTCTATTTTCCCTTCAAAAACGGTTATGTTCCAAATCAAATGAGAAAACACATGCTGGATGGTTGTGAATGCTTGTCCAATTTTTGCTTTTACTTGATACTCATTTGTCAAAAAATCTCCGAGCTGTTCTTTTGGTGCCTGTACGTCTAGAATGGTTTCATTGTTTGGAAATTCCCATAAATTTGCTAAAAGTCCTTTTTCAGGTCGTTTATGGATTAAGAATTTACCATCCTCATTCTGAAGCACAACTGCCGCCATAGAAACAGCCGTTGGTGCCTTTTTCTTACTCTTTACCGGTAGTTCTTTTTGAACACCCTCCGCAAAAGCTCTACAGTGTTCACATACAGGACATAATAGGCAGGCTGGGTTTCCTGGAACACAAATGAGTGCACCTAATTCCATTAAAGCTTGATTAAAAGCAGATGGATTTTCTTTTGAGATAATTTCTCTGACAATGTCCTCAAACAGCTGGCGCGTTTTGGGCTTAGCGATGTCATCCCACACCGATAAAATCCTCGAAAGCACTCGCATCACATTTCCATCCACCGCAGGCTCAGGGATTCCATACGCAATACTAAGGATTGCCCCTGTTGTATATGGGCCAACACCTTTTAAATTCGAGATTTCCTTAACTGTATTTGGAACCTTGCCACCATATTCTTGTGCCACTTCCTTAACAGCTGCATGAAGGTTTCGAACGCGTGAATAATACCCTAAGCCTTCCCATGCTTTAAGAACTTTCTCTTCCTCTGCTTCAGCAAGAGCTTCGATTGTCGGAAACTTAGAAACGAAATTCTCAAAGTACGGAATGACAGTATCTACTCTTGTTTGCTGGAGCATAATTTCCGAAACCCAAACTTTATACGGATCTTGATCCTGCCTCCATGGAAGGTCTCTTTGTTCTTCTTCAAACCATTCAATTAAATTTTTTTGAAATCCATTTATCGAAAAATTTTCTAAAAGTTTCATTTATCCATACCATTCCCTCTCTCAAGGTGATAAAATTAAAATAATTTACCTACATTTTCTCTTGAAATCCTATCTCAATATCCAAAGAAATTAGTGTTCCATTCAATTTTTATCAAACATCTTTTTAAATTGAGATTGTTGGTTACATTAAACTTAGGAACATTTGAAAAAGGAGGTCCCATTTTGGATACAGGAACACATGTCGTTATGGGTTTTGCTTTAGGTGGCATTGCCACACTTGACCCAAATGTTACGATTAACCCGGCTACCACTCAAGCTGTGATCTTTGGTACGCTAATTGGGTCCCAGGCACCAGACCTTGATACTATCCTTAAATTGCGAAACAATGCTAATTATATAAAAAATCACCGAGGAATTACACATTCCATACCAGCCGTTTTACTTTGGCCAATTTTGATAACTGGCGCTCTTTTATTCTTTTTCCCTGAAGCGAATCTGTTACATCTTTGGATGTGGACCTTTATCGGTGTCATTCTCCATGTATTTGTCGATATTTTTAACGCATATGGAACACAAGCATTAAGACCTTTTTCTCATAAATGGGTAGCATTAGGTGTTATCAACACATTTGACCCTTTTATCTTCGTCATTCACCTAGTAGGAATTATTGTGTGGAAGCTTGGACTGCATCCTGGGGTTACTTTCTTCTCCATTTATGCGATCCTTCTGGTTTATTATATCATTCGATTTCGAATGCGGAATAATGTTGAAGCAGCGGTTCGTGCTAAAATCAATGACGAAATCACGGAGGTCATTATTTCTCCAACCTATCGATTTAGTCAATGGCATATTGCCGTCATAACAGAAAAGTATTTCTATGTCGCTCGCTCCGTAAATAATGAACTTATTTTACACGATCAATTTGCAAAGCGTCCAATTCCTGATACACCTGTTATCAATGCTGCGCAAAAGGACAAGAACTTAGCAGCGTTCCTTCACTTTTCACCCGTTTATCGCTGGGAAGTTGATGAGTATGATGATTACTATGAAGTTCGCTTTATTGACTTAAGGTACCGTAGCAAGGGACATTATCCATTTGTTGCCGTTGTACAGTTGGATCTTGATTTAAATATAATAACATCCTATACTGGCTGGATTTTCAGTGAAGAAAAGCTCCGTAAGAAACTTGAGCTCATTCCTAGTTAGACCATTTTCCCCATAACAAGGTTTGTTATGGGGATTATTACTTCCAATTACTTGATTAGGATTACCATAAATTCACGTTCTCCATTTTACATCATAAGGGGCCAAGAACTCCATACTAGTAATACGTGTTTAAAGGAGAGAAATCCCTTTTGGCACGATGTCCAATTTTGCTTCTATAGGAGGTATTCGCATGCGGAACAAAAAACGAGGATTCCCAAACCAGAATCGTAATAAGTTTCAGGGTGAGCCTAGAGCAAAGGCAGAATACGCTTCAACAAGAGCAGATGGTTCCATTAACACACATCCACAGGAGCGAATGAAGGCTTCAAGTGAACGACACGATTTTTAACTTAGGTATTATTAAGACCAAAGACTAATGTCTGCGTCTTTGTGACCCACATCACGTGGGCCTAAAAAATCGAATCGAATATTACTTGGAGGTGCGTATAATGGGTAAAAAAGGCTATAAACGAAATGAGTACAATAATCCTTTTCAACAAGCATGGGCCAATCCGAAACATGCTTGGGCACAGGTTAATGGTGAAACAAGACGGACACAAAACCTCATTATCTTGGAGCATCAAACAAGAAAACAATCATAAAATAAAAACCAGAGAGATCGTTTCTCTCTGGTTTTTATTATTCTTTAATAAGCAATGAAATCGGTAATGCTTCTTCTTTGTCCTCTTGACCCATTCGATGTCCCCAAGCAAACACACCATTGATGTAGTCGATTTTAAAATAACTGCCAGGGTCACCATCTATTTCATATGTTTCTCCAGGTTTGTAATCCTCTGGATTAAGGAGATATGCTTTTGCCATAGAAGCTTTTCGTTCAAGCACAGCGAGTTCATTTACAATGCCGAGCTGTTCTGCTTTTCGTGCTTGTTCCTTTAAGCCAGCAATTTCTTGTCTTAATTCAAATTCTGTCATTTGGCTATATCGTTTTTCTTGCATGTTAGTTCGCTCCATCCTTTATGTGGGTGATGAATTTTTCAATCATATCTAAGTCAAAGCCTTTGCGAAAAAGGGCTTGTTTCATTTTTTGTTCGTATTCCCATCCATCTAATTTTTCATATTTACGATGAGCCTTCATTCCATGATGCTCGAGGGCTCCCCACTCTTCATCTGTGTCCTTCTCAATTGAAGCTTCTTCCATTGCGATTTGAATAACATCCCATGAATAACCTTTTCTTTGAAGGGTTTGTTCTATTTTTTGTTTTGTTTGACGTTCTGAAGCTTTATTGTTTTTTGGGATCGTTTTTGAAATTAGCTTAATGGCCTTTTTCACTTGCTCGTCCATTGTAAAAAGGTCAAGACTTTTCAATTGTAAATCCTGTCCAATTCCTTTTTCAAAAAGTTCTTGTTTTATAACTTCAGGACCCTTTGTGGTTGTATTAATTTGTGTTTGGACATACGCTTTCGCAAATTCCTCATCATTAATGTATTTATAGTCGGCCAGTTTATGAATCACGTCTGGAATAATGGGTTCATCGACTTCTTTTTTCTTAAGATAATCAATGACTTCCTTCGTCGAACGCATTCTATAGGATAAAAAATTCAATGCCAAATTAAAGGCTTTTTTCACTTCATCCTCAAACTGTATTTCCGAAATGTCTAACTCATCAAGCTCCATCCCTTTTTTAAGCTGGAAAGATACAAGAATATCCTGATCAACGCTAAAAGCATATTCCTCGCCCTTCCCGTGATCAAGAAAAATATTAAATCGCTCTGTGTTTTTCTTTTGAGTTGTGATTTTCGCTATAATGGCCATATCAATTACACCTCCCCTTTATAGTAGCACAGAAATTTAGAGGATAAATGGAAAACTTATTGAATTATGTAGGAAAAGGCATAGAAAGGAAGGAAAAAATGAAGATTGCGATCGCTGGTGGAACTGGCTTTGTCGGGAAAAAGCTTACCGACTTTCTTTTAGATCAAAATCACGAAGTATTTATTTTAACGAGAAATTCCACTTCTTCAAGTCATCACCCAAACCTTCATTATGTTGAATGGCTAACATCAACAAGTTCCCCAGAAATCCAGCTACAAGGACTGGATGCTATGATCAATCTTGCTGGTGAATCTTTGAATAGTGGAAGATGGACAGAGGAACGTAAAAAAAGAATCACAGAAAGTCGGATAACGGCAACAAAGGAAGTTCTTCGTATACTCTCTTCTTTGCCTAAAAAGCCGGAAGTCTTGTTGAATGCAAGTGCAATTGGAATTTATGGTACTTCAGAGACCGACACTTTTACAGAAGATTCTACGCAAAATGACAGTGACTTTCTAGCAAAGACCGTTATTGCTTGGGAAGACGAAGCAAAGAAAGCAACTGACCTAGGTGTCCGAACTTGTTTCTTACGTTTTGGCGTTGTTCTTGGTGAGGATGGTGGTGCTCTTACGCGTATGGTGCTACCTTATCACTTTTTCATCGGAGGCACGATCGGCTCAGGAAAACAGTGGTTATCATGGATTCATATTGATGATGTTGTTAAAGGAATTAATTTTCTTTTACACAATCCCTCTGTTCATGGTTCCGTAAACTTCACTGCCCCAGCGCCCATGCAAATGAAACACTTTGGTCAAACCATCGGTGCGATTATGAACCGACCACATTGGCTTCCAGTACCCGGGTTTGCCTTAGAGGTATTACTCGGTGAAATGAGCATTTTGGTTTTAAAAGGACAAAAAGTGTTACCAAAAAAACTAGAAGATCATGGTTTCTCTTTTACCTATAAAACACTTGAACAGGCGTTGAGTCACATTTTAAAAAGTTGATTCGACATGATTCACCAAGGTCTTTACAAAAACGTCGAAATTACCAAAAATTTGATACAAAAATTTCACAAAAAACCTATTTATTTTTACAAAAGATTCGAGTATGATACCTAGAGTGAAGTAAAAAAAAGATGAACATAACAATAAAATACAAACTTAAAATTGGCTAATTCAAGTTGGCTAACTTTAGGGAAGGCAAATGGTGCGCCACCAGTTTCACTGGTTCTAGTGGGTTCGATTCCCACCCCGAAATTTTTTATCAATACAAAAAATTTCGAGGGTGGATCCTGCCACAGGTCCGGTCTGTCCTCATATGGAGGGGAAACTGATGCTAAAAAAACGTGAACTTCAGGATTGTCAAGCGCTTTATGACTTACTGGTGCACCCAGATGTCTTCCCATTTGTGCGTCAAAAGGCTTATTCCTATGAAGAGTTTTTATTTGTAACAAAGCAAACGATTGAGGCAGAAGAGCGTGGTGAATTGATTTCACGTACCATTTTAGACGAGTGGGGCTCTCCAATCGGAACGATTAATTTATACGACATTGAAGACAATGCTGGATTTCTTGGTACTTGGCTTGGCAAACCATTTCATGGAAAAGGCTACAACCAAGCAGCAAAGGATGCATTTTTTGCAGAACTCTTTTTTGAGCTGGGTATTGAAACGATCTTTATGAGAGTTAAGAAAGTAAACCATCGCTCCACAAAAGCTGTTCAAAAGCTACCGTTTGTGTCATTCGCCAATGAAACGCGAAAGTCGTTACTTGAGCAGATCAATGCTGATGGTGATATTTATAATCTTTTTGAGGTTTCAAAAGATCTATATACATTACACACTTTACGTGTTGGACACAATACTGAAGAAGAACATTTAAGAGAAGCTTAAACCCGTTATTTTCAACGGGTTTTTTGTTTGGATTTTTTTGGAATGGATAAACTAATACTACATTACTTAGAAAGTGAGGAATCTTTGATGGCAAAAGAAAAAAAGCGTGACAATAAGTCAAAAAGCACTTTAAGCAGCATGCAAGAGGTTTCATATTCTAGGGATTTTAAAATGGCTGACCAAGCCGGTGGGTATACGAAAAAACAGGCTAGACATTAATACATATCAGTATCTTCCACTTATTTAAGTCGTTTTTCAAGGTCATCCTATAATTGAGTAGGTTGCGTTTGTGACCTCTCCACTATTATCTAGGATGGTGTTGAGAATGGGCAGATCAAGAGGACAAAAATCACGTGATAAGAACAAAGGGAACTTACCACAGGTTCCACAAAGCATGAAATCAGATGGTCGTGATGTCGAGTTCTCACGTGAACTTGCTGACCAAGACGATTTAGAAGCGCAAGCACGCTCAAATGCAGCCGATGCAAGAGCGAAAAAACGAAAAAAGAAATAAGTAATGCGTTCAAAACCGAAGGAAAACGTCCTTCGGTTTTTTTATGTTGCATGGAGCCTCCCCTCCCCCTCCAATACATATTTTTAGCACGGTACAAACTTTTTTCGCATACAATAAATCGATTGCCTATACTCACAATTCATGGAGGTGAATGAAATGGAGTATTCAATTACAAGAGATTATATTCGTTTGGGAAATTCACGCTCAGGGCAAAAGATTTCAAAGGTGCGTTTTATCGTAAGTCATGATACAGGGAACCCAGGGTCTACAGCTTATGGAAATCGAAATTATTTTGACCGTTCACAACCAAGCGCTTCTGCCCACACTTTCATTGATGATAAATATATTTTAGAAATAATCCCCCTCAACGAAAAAGCATGGCATGTTCGCTACAATATTACGGCTGACAATCAGCGTTTTGGTGATGATGCAAATGATGCAGCAATTGGTGTAGAGCTTTGTCATGGAGGGAAAATTAATTTCCAGGAGGCATATAATCGATATGTCTGGTACCATGCTTATTTGTGTGACAAATTTAATTTAGATCCGAAAAGACATATTGTGGCACATAGCACTTTAGACCCTTCTAGAAGATCTGACCCACAAAATGCATTGCGCCCACATGGGGTTTCTTGGGAAGAATTTATTAATGATGTACAAGAGTCATTTAATCGTGATTTTAAGGGAGTGCCTACAAGTAATCCAAAGCCTGTCGTTGCCGGAGTTTCAACTCGACTGCCAATTCGACGAGGAAATAAAGGTCCATTTGTAAAGGAAATACAAGAAGACTTAATTAAAGCTGGTTTTTCAATGTCTCCTTATGGTGCTGATGGAAGCTTCGGTCCTGCAACCGAAAATGCAGTCATGCGCTTCCAAAAACGATATGGATTAGGTGTAGATGGGCTAGTTGGGCCAGCTACATTAAGAAAGCTTGAGGAAGTTATTAAACAGAACAATTCGACTGACGACGAGTTTCCACTTCCTAACGGAGTTTGGGGACGTGGCGACAAAGGTGAAGAAGTTCGTATGATTCAACGTGCTTTAAAGCATATTAACTTTGATCCTAAAATGATTGATGGCAGCTATGGTCCATTAACGGAAGATGCTGTTCGAAGATTTCAATCGATGTACGCTGCTTTAGCAGATGATGGGATTTATGGTCCAAATACCAGGAAATTTTTTCAGATGGAATTAAATGATATGTAACCCACTGGCTTCAGTGGGTTTTTATATGTTACTTTTCTTAGTGACAGTATTTTCGATTTAGTGACAGTATTTCTCGGACAGTGACACTATTTCTTCGATAGTGACAGTATTAACCTCACTCTCCTAGGTTTCACCCTTTATTGATCTCTTTCCAAACCTCTTCATATACTTTTTTCAATGGAATGCCATTTTCTTCTGCGATTCGGCGACAATCTTCGTATTCTGGAGATTTCTGAACGGATTCCCCTTCGAAAATCCCTTCTTTAACGGTAACCTTACCCCATTTTGTGATAACTTCTGTAAAAGTTCGCTCGAGTCGATGAACGGATAGTGGGTAATACCGTACTCCAAGCGTCGTTGTTTCCGAAAACAAAATGTCTTTCATTTTGTCTAATTTGCTTTTGGAGCAAAGAAGCTGTAGAAGGACAGCCGGTCGGTTTTTCTTCATATAAATAGGCGTATAATAAACGTCATTTGCTCCTGCATGAAATAATAAATCCATGACATAGCCTAACCATTCACCTGACATATTATCGAGGTTTACTTCGAGCTTGATCATCTCGCTATCGATATGCTCATGATTTGGAGGAAGCTTCTTTTCCATAATCCCCTACCCTTTCCTACAAAAATAAACTATCGCTAGTATAACATTGGGCGATAAAAATAGCCCGCCAATTGGCGAGCTATCCATTCGTGTATTTTAAAACTCAAAGTAATCTTTAGCGTTTTGGTAGCAGATTCCTTTTACGACATCTCCTAGTAAATCCATGTCATTTGGAATTTCTCCGTCTTCTACCCATTCTCCGATTAAGTTACAAACTAAACGTCGGAAATACTCGTGTCTAGTGTAAGATAGGAAGCTTCTAGAGTCAGTAAGCATACCAATGAAACGGCTGAATAAGCCAAGGTTCGCTAATGCTTTCATTTGCTCAAGCATTCCTTCTTTTTGATCATTGAACCACCAAGCAGTTCCGAATTGCATTTTACCTGGTTTTCCTCCACCTTGGAAGTTTCCAATTGTTGTACCAAGGATGTAGTTATCGTTTGGATTTAATGAGTAAAGAATAGTTTTTGGTAGTGCATCTTCTGTATCTAGTGCGTCTAGTAATTGGTTCAATGGACGCGCTAATTCACCATCATTGATGCTGTCATAACCAGTGTCTGCTCCTAATTTTCCAAACATTCTTGTGTTGTTGTTACGTAAAGCATGAATATGTAATTGCATCGCCCAGTCGCGTTTTGCATATTCTTTCCCTAAGAAAACGAGTGTATAGGATTTATACTTAATTTCTTCTTCAATTGAAACTTTTTCACCTTTGATTGCTTTTTCAAATGACGCTGCAGCTTCTTCTTTTGTTGTATGCTCATACATCATTGTGTTAAGAGCATGGTCAGATACTCGTCCACCAAGTGAATGGAAGAATTCAATTCTGTTCTCTAGCGCAGTTAAGAAATCATCATAGTTTGAAATCTCAACACCAGATACTTCACTTAGTTTTTTCACCCAACTAACAAAAGTGTCTTGGTTGATTTCTAAACCTTTGTCTGGACGGAAGCTTGGTAATACTTTTACATCAAAGCTTGAATCTTCAGCAATAAGCTTATGATATTCTAATGAGTCAGTTGGATCGTCAGTCGTACATACGACTTCTACATTTGATTTTTTGATGAGGTCTCTTGCTCCGAACCCTTCACCTGTTAACTTGCTATTTAATTGTTCCCAAATAGCAGGAGCAGATTTTTCGTTTAAGATTTCATGTACATCAAAGAAACGTTGAAGCTCTAAATGAGTCCAGTTGAATAATGGGTTTCCAATTGTCATTGGAACTGTTTTTGCCCAAGCAACAAATTTATCATAATCAGAAGCGTTTCCTGTTACGTATTCTTCTTCAATACCATTTGCTCTCATAGCTCTCCACTTATAGTGGTCGCCATACAGCCATGCTTCAGTAATATTTTTGAAAGATTTGTTTTCATAAATTTCCTGTGGGCTTAAGTGGCAGTGATAATCAATGATTGGCATGTCCTTTGCAAAATTATTGTACAAAGCTACCGCAGTCTCGTTTGACAATAAGAATGTTTCATCCATAAATTTTTTCATTTTTGTCCACCTGCTTTTTTAAATTTTACTATTTTATAGTAACCCAATAGTAGGGAGATAATCAATTAATGCCTTTGCGTTTTTACCTTATTATTAAAAGTTCCAACGGCAAAGGGGTATCTAAAAAGACACCCCAATTTTTTATTCTATTAATAGATCTGGTAAGAATAGTGAAAACTGTGGAACGAATGTAACTAATAGTAAGGTTACAATCATCGCTAAATAGAATGGTGCCATTCCCTTCACTGTTTTCTCTATTGGTATTTGTCCAATTGCACAACCTACAAAGAGACAGGTTCCTACCGGTGGTGTAATTAAGCCAATTGCTAGGTTTAGAATTAGCACAACACCAAACTGTACTGGATCCATACCAGCTGCAGTAGCAACAGGTAAAAGAATAGGAGTCGCAATTAAGATTAGTGGAGCCATGTCCATAAACATACCAAGAACTAGTAAAATTAAGTTGATAATCAATAATGTTACAATGTCATTAGGAGAGAATGCAAGAAGTCCCTCTGTAACCATTGCTGGAACTTTTAATAATGCTAAAAGCCATCCAAACGCTGATGATGAAGCGATTAAGAATAGTACCATTGCTAATGTTTTAGATGTTCTAACTAAGATAATACGCATTCTTGAAAGTGGAATATCACGATATACGAAGAATGTAATAATAAATGCATATACTACACCGATCGCAGCTGATTCAGTAGCTGTGAAGATACCACTTATTATACCACCGATGATGATAACAGCCGTTAAAAGACCTAATAGACCTTCACGTACAATTTTTGGAATCTCTTCTCTTTTAACAGGTTCACCTTTTGGGTAATTACGTTTTACCGCAATAACATATGTTACAACCATTAGGATTAATCCTAATAAGATACCTGGTACAATTCCACCCATAAATAAAGCGCCAACTGAAACCCCACCTGCAGCAGTAGAATAGATAATCATGTTATGACTTGGTGGAATCATAACCCCTTGTGCCGCACTGGAAATAGTTACGTTTACAGCATAATCAGAATCATATTTTGCCTTTTTCATCATTGGAATTAAAACAGATCCGATTGAAGATACGTCTGCAACTGCAGATCCTGAAATTCCGCCGAAGAATGTACTTGCCAATACGTTAACCATGGCAAGTCCACCACGGACCTTCCCAATCATAACGTTGGCTAAATTAATTAGGCGTCTTGAAATACCGCCTTCATTCATAATTTCTCCTGCTAAAATAAAGAATGGAATCGCAAGGAGTGAGAATGAATTGAGTCCGCCTACCATACGTTGTACTAATGCTGCTAAATCTATATCCATATAAATTCCTGTTAAAAATGATGACACTATTAAACTTAGTGCAACAGGAACGCGTATAAGTAAGAGAAGAACAAAGCTTCCTAATAATACTAATACTTCCATTTATAACTCACTCCTCTATCTGTTCATCCCATTCTTGGTGCATACCCTTTTTAAACAATAGCTCGATGCCGTAAAACAGCATTAAAATTCCTGAAACAGGGATTGCTGCGTATAAAACACTTTGTGGTAGCCCAGTTCCTGCCATTGTGGATCCGCCCATCAATGATGTAAATCTAAATCCGTAAACAATAAAAATAATGGCAACAATGATTACTAAAAGTTTTGCAATAATATCACATAAGGTTTGGACCTTTTTTGGGAATAACGCAACTAATGCACCCACACCAATATGGAGCTTATCTCTGAAACCAACAGCGATTCCGATAAAACTTACCCACACTAGTAGTAGCATTGACACCTCCGAGGACCAACGGGGAGTATAGCTGAAAAAATATCTTGTGAAAACTGTTGCAGCAACAATAACGGTCATTAATGCTATGAAAATAACATTAAGATTGTCTATCCCGTTATCAAACATACTTTTGATTTTTTTTAACCGTTCCATTTAACTAGCCTCCTTAAAGCAAACTCGATGATTGTCGAGCCTCAGATGAAAGCAAAGCATTAGTTGCATAATACTTTCTGTATTCGTTAAAAAACTAACGAAGCTTTTCATTACCTTTTTAACTAACCCAAACACATCATTTCTCGTGTTAGAAAATTTATATTCTTTGCTTTCAATACATGAAGTCTTACTAAACTATATGAGGGGCACCCCTCCCTCAAGACCATTATCTTAAGGGAGAATTTGCCACCAAAAGCTTTATAGAAAATTATTCTACAGCTTCGATTTTTTCAATGAATTCTTTGTATGCGCCACCATGTTTGTCATAAACAGGTTGTACAGCTTCACGCCATGGAGCAGTATCTGTAATTTCAACTACTTCATTACCAGCAGCTTCTACTTTTTCTTTTGCTTCATTTTCTAGATCTGCCCAAGATGATTTTTGAGCTTCTTGTGATTCCATTGCAGCTTCTTTGATTGCTTTTTGATGTTCTTCACTTAAATCGTTCCATACTTTAGAAGAAATCATTAAAATTTCAGGAACGCGTGAATGAGCATCTAAAGTGAAGTATTTTGCTACTTCATAGTGATTTACTGAATAGTAACTTGGATAGTTGTTTTCAGCACCATCGATAACACCTGTTTGAAGGCCAGAATATACCTCTTCATACGCCATAGGAGTTGCAGATGCACCAAGTGATTCTACCATGTCTACTACTAGAGCAGATTGTTGAACACGAATTTTAAGACCTTTTAAATCTTCTGGCTTTTCAACTGGATGTTTAGAGTTATAGAAGTTACGGCTACCAGAATCATAGAATACTAGTCCTCTCATATTCGCTTCTTCCATACCAGCTAATAAATCCTCACCGATATCACCGTTTAATACACTCCACATATGATCTGCATCTCTAAATAGGTAAGGCATTGAAAGAACACCTAAATCTTTAGAGAATTCAGCAAGTGGACTTGCATTAACACGTGCAAAGTCGATTGTACCTAATTGAACTTGCTCGATAACGCTCTTCTCGTCACCAAGTTGACCACCCGCGTACACTTCAACCTTAACTTGTCCATCCGTTTTTTCTTCTACTAATTTCGCAAACTCTTTATCCCCTACAACTGTTGGATAATCCTCAGGTTGGTTGTCTGCTAATTTTAAAACGATAGGATCTTTTGCATCGCCATCTCCGCCACTAGTTTTAGTAGCTGAATCATCTCCTCCGCCACAAGCTGCTAATAAGCCAGCAAGCATAAAGGACATAGATAGAACTGCTAAGCCTTTTTTCTTCATAAAAAGCTTCCCCCTCTGGTGTGTTTTAATTTTGGTTTCGAAGTCTATAAGACATAACCTTCCATATGAAACGCTTTCATATGTTATGAAAAAAAATCGAAAGCAACTGGCAATCGCTTTCATTTGTGTTATAGACTTCGATAAAATAACAACGTTGTTATTTCTACTACATCATAAATTAAATTATAGTAGTTTTCAAGTCTTTTTTTGTCGAATTCTAAATATATAGTTTTGTAAACGTTGACATTATAGTAGAAACCTGTGAAAATATTAGATAAATAAGCTATAAATTCACAAAAAAATAATAACGTTGTTAAGGAATTTTACATGAAACAACATATTAAAATAAAATCTATAGGTGACTTCTATGAATATTACGATTAAGGATGTTGCACGGGTAGCTGGTGTGAGTTACTCTACTGTTTCAAAAGCGTTGAACGATAGCCCATTAGTAAGACCTGACACAAAGTCAAAGATTATGAAAATTGCCAAGGAGTTAGGATATAAACCTAATTTTGCTGCCCAAAGCCTTGTTTCAAAACAAACAAAGGTAATTGGTTTGATTTGGCCGACTCTAGAACGGATTGCACCTTCTACATTGGTTACTAGAATCAATGAGGAAATTAAGTCAAAATCCTATTCTATGATATTATCAATTGATTGTATTGAGGACTCGCTTGAGTTGTTCAAACGGTATCAAGTAGATGGGGTTCTTGTGTTTGATGAACATAATCATAGTATTTTAGATACGGTTTCGATTCCGATCGTGACGTACGGTGTTGGAAGAAACAAAAAACATACTGTGATTGATGTCAGTTATCAAATGGCTATGAAAATGTCTGTTGAGTATTTATATAATCTGGGGCATCGAAATATCGCCTATCTTGGCGACTTCTCACCTATTGATGATCGTCAATTAGAAAAATACTACGGTATAAAAAAAGCGATGAAAAGCCTGAACCTACCGATTACAAATGAAAATTTAGTAAACACAGCAGGACTTAATTGGTATGATGGATATTTAGCAACGAAGCGATTGTTGAACTCTTCTAACAGACCTACTGCAATTATTGGTTCAAGTTATGATATTAGCGCAGGAATTGTTCGCGCACTTCGTGAGGCAAACTTAATTATCCCGAAGGATATTTCCGTTATGAGCTATGATAATATCTCACAAATGGGAAATCTGGAAATTCCATTAACGAGTATCGGGGTCCCGGTGGATGAAATTGCTTGTAATATGGTTGATACGCTAATAACTCAAATAAAAACGAAGGATACAACACCTATTCTTAAACAATTAACCCCGAAAATAAATGAACGGGTTTCGTGTGCTCAAGCTGGTATACTACTATGAGATGGCTAGGTTTATTGTCTAGCCATTGTTTATTTTTACAACAAGGAGATAATCATGATTGTTCTGTATAGTCTATTATTTTTGTTATATTTTTTAAGTTTAATAGTTGATTCCTTATGGGTTACGACAGGGATGGGAATTCTAGCCATTCTTGCGTGGCTTTTTTCAATTAAAGGATCTTCTCTATTATTCAGGGTTATTAGTATTCTTTTTGTAGGGATTGGTATTCTAGTATTTTTCCTTGAAGGTAGGGAAATTACAGAGTTACCGATGTATACTACATCCATGGTTCCCTTATTAGCTATCTTTTATGTCCTTCCTTTTATCAACTCGATAATTATCGTGGGACGATACGATCAGCAAGTTAGTAAACTTTTAAAAGTCCGGATTCATAATATGGGGCAGTTATTTGGTCGAACATCAATGGTTACCTTTTTATTGGGAGGTTTTCTTAACCTTGCAACCCTCCCACTCGTTAAGGCAGTTATACAGAAGAACATTTCTCATATGGCAGAAAATCTTCGAAATAAATTTATTTCACGTGCCATGCTAAGGGGATATGTTTTTAGTATTATCATTTCGCCTATGGAGTTGTTAGTTATTTTAACCGTGGAATCGACCCATCTTCCATACTTAACGGTCTTGCCATGGTTGTTACTTTTTACCTTTATTTTAATTTTATTAAATTGGTTGATTGGCTATTTGTCCTTTAAAAAATATGAACTGACAGGAGAAGGTCAGGAGATTGAGGGTGAGGCCGCAAAAAGACAAATGAAACGAAAGGTTATATCTCTGGTTTTCTACCTCGCCTTGTTTATGTTAGCAATTTTAAGTGTGAATCGCATGTTGGATATGGGCTTTCTACAAACGATTGCAATTGTGATAGTTCCCTTCTCATTTTTATGGGCCATTTCGATTAAACGCTTAAGGTCATATCTAACATTTGCAATTCCTTTATGGAAAAAGCGTACGATTGGTTTAAAGGATAATTTGGTCCTCTTTTTAGGGGTTGGGTTTTTCACAGGAAATTTAGGTGATTCGGGCTTTATCGATTATTTACAGGAGCCTTTTACAGCTTTAAGCCATTATCCAGTATTCTTGTTTCTGTTCATACAAGTGTTATTTCTTGGGCTTGCTTTAACTGGGTTTCATCCGCTAGTGACATTGACTATTCTTATCGCAATTGTTGAACCTGTTTTGCAGATGGTTAACCCGTTAAGTTTGAGTTTAGTCATGATTACTTCTGCTTTATCGACTACGATTGCCGGGCCTTTTAATGTGTCTGTTTCGATTACCGGAGATTTATTGCATGTTAATTCTTATAAGGTCTCTCTCTGGAATTTAGGATTTGCCTTTCTGTTTAGTGGTGTCGGGACAATCATGGCGTTATGTTTGTTATAACAAATAACCCTACCTTAGGTTAGAGTCAACCTCAGGTAGGGCTTTTTTTGATTATTCTACCGCTTCAATTTTTTCAATCCATTCTTTGTATGCTCCACCATGCTTATCATAGACAGGCTGTACTGCTTCACGCCAAGGTGCAGTATCTGTAATTTCAGTAACTTCATTTCCTGCTGCTTCAACCTTTTCCTTGGCTTCTTCAACTAAAGCAGCCCAAGAATCGATTTGAACCTTTTGAGATTCCATCGCAGCTTCTTTCAATGCTTTTTGATCTTCTGCGCTTAACTCACCCCATACCTTTTTTGATATCATAAGAATCTCTGGTACACGGGAATGTCCATCTAACGTAAAATATTTTGCGACTTCAAAGTGATTTACTGAGTAGTAGCTTGGATAGTTATTCTCAGCACCATCGATAACGCCTGTTTGAAGTGCTGAATATACTTCTTCATACGCCATTGGTGTTGCTGATGCACCTAATGCTTCAACCATATCTACGACAAGGGCTGATTGTTGAACACGAATCTTGAGGCCTTTTAAATCTTCTGGCTTTTCGACTGGATGTTTAGAGTTATAAAAGTTACGGCTACCAGAATCGTAGAATACTAGTCCTCTCATATTCGCTTCTTCCATACCAACTAGTAGCTCCTCACCAATCTCTCCATTAAGGACATTCCACATATGATCTGCATCCCTAAATATGTAAGGCATAGAAAGAACACCTAGATTTTTAGAGAACTCAGCAAGTGGGCTTGCACTTACACGCGCAAAATCAATAGTTCCTAATTGAACCTGTTCAATTACGCTTTTTTCATCACCCAGCTGGCCACCTGAATAAACTTCAACTTTAATTCTGCCATCTGTTTTTTCTTCTACTAATTTCGCAAACGCCTTATCTCCGACGACTGTTGGGTAGTCATCTGGCTGATTGTCTGCTAAACGTAACACAATCGGATCTTTCTCTTTTTCATTGCTGTCATTGTTCCCCGGAGCACTAGTCTGCTCCTTTTCTGTTCCTCCACCACTACAAGCAGCTAATATTCCTGCAAGTACGAAGGAAATGGACAGAAATGCTAACCATTTTTTCCTCATAAAAACGTTCCCCCTTTATTTTTTATTTTCCCGGTCTGTAAACATTGGTAGCGTTTACAAAATTTGGACCTTCAAACAATTTCATCTTATGATAAAGCCAGCTGGTTTACAAGTATTTTATTGAATTTTCACAATTATATAATAAATTATTTTAAAATAAAAAATGCCTCAAAAATATGAGACACTTTTGCCCACACGACGTGGGTCACAAGGACGTTACCACCGGAAGCGGCGTTCTTAGTCTTTGATCTATAAAAGATTATAGTTTTACAGGTCTTCCTTCTTTTGCTGATTGGTAAATAGCCATTATTAATTCAAGCGGTTTTCTGGCCTCTTCACCAGTCACTAGTGGTTTACGATTTTCTACAATCGCTTGTACGATGTCTGTGTATTGTTTAACAAAAGATTTATTTGTTTTTACAATATTTGAGGACACGTCATTTTCGATATTGTTTTGTTTGTTCTCGTATTCCAAACCACTCTTGAAATTCCACTCTTTAATATGGTCATTCTCGATGATGACACTTCCGTTCGTACCGAAAATATCAAGTGTTGTTGAAAAACCAGGAAAGGCAGTCGTATTCCCTTCAATTAGCCCAAGTGCACCTGATTTAAATTTAACCGTTGCAACACCGATATCTTCCACCTCAATGCGCTCATGAGCACGTGTAGCTGTATAGGCATAAACCTCATCAACTGGACCCATTAGATAAAGAAGAAGATCAATATAATGGATTGACTGATTGATTAATGCGCCACCACCGTCCAAATCCCACGTTCCACGCCATGCACCGCTATCATAATATTCCTGAGATCGATAAATAGTTGTACGAGCAGCTCCAAAATTTAATTGCCCAAACTCGCCTTCATTTAATACTTTTTTAACATCTTGAACGGCTTCATCAAAACGATGTTGGAAAATACAACTTAATGTCACATTGGCTTCTTTACATGCTTCGATGAGTTGATCCGTTTTTTCTATTGTAATATCAATTGGTTTTTCTACAACGACATGCTTACCCGCTTTTGCAGCATCAATTCCTAGTTGAGAGTGAGTACCACTTGGTGTAACGATGACAACCATATCGATTCCTGCATTTGTTAAGAATTCCTGGTAGTCTGTGTAGGCTTTTAAATTGTATGTATCTGCTAGTTTTTGAACCGTCTCTTTATTGCGCGAGTATATGGCAACAAGTTCAGCGTTGGTTACTTCTTGAATGCTTTTAATATGTGTATTCGCAATGCTACCAGATCCGACTACTCCAATTTTTATGGTTTTTGACACGACCATTCCCCCATCCCCGTAAACGTTATCATCTTTATTATAAAAGTACTTCTTCTTTTTTACCAATTAAAAAAAGGACGAACTGGTGCTGTTCGTCCGATTATCGTTTCGTTTTCTTATGTGAAGTTGGTTTTCTTTTTTGAGGAGCTGGGGTTTTCTTTTCCTGCGCGTCTACGATTTCGCCCTTGTAAAAATCCTTCTTAGTGAACGAAATTCCTAGTTCATGCCCCATCTTTTTCAGGAAGCTTTCTTCACGTGCATTTACGATCGAAATGACAACACCCTTTTTCCCCATTCGTCCTGTACGTCCCGAACGGTGAACATATTGACTGGTTGTTTTCGGAAAGTCAAAATGAATGACATAGGTGACATCTTGAATATCTAGCCCCCTCGCTGCCACGTCTGTTGTTAACAATAGAGGGATTTTTCCTGCACGGAAGTTTTTCAACGATTGTTGTCGTTCTTGTTTTTTTGCTTCTCCAGCGAGTACCGCGACATCAATATGGTTATACGTTAACTTCGCTTCAATTTCCTCTACTTTATCGAGGCTTTTTATAAAAGCAATCGCCTTGTCTGGCTCTGTGTACATAATTTTACGTAACACATCAATTTTATCCCGCTGCTCGCAAAGAAAATAAATGTGAGTGGTGTTCTCCTGATTGATTGTTTGTTGAACTCGGATGATTTCCGCATTGTTCATCAAAGACTTCGCCACTTTTTCCGTTTGCTCCGAAATGGTTGCTGAGAAAAAGAGAATTTGACGATCACGTAATGTTGATTTGATAATGCTTTGAATATTCGAAAGGTGTTCATTTGAAACGAGCTGGTCCGCCTCATCGACGATTACCGTTGTAACCTCATGCATTTTCATTTTTTTCATTTTGATGAGTTCCATAATACGTCCCGTTGTTCCAATCACAATTTGCGGGCGTTCTTTCAGCTTCTCGACTTGCTTTTTAATGTTCGCACCGCCAATGAATGACGCGCTTACGATGTTTGTGCCTTGCGTCCACTTTTTTACTTCATCCGAAATCTGCATGACAAGCTCACGGGACGGAGCAAGGACGACAATTTGGATTCCGTTCTTTGTTTCGTCGAGCTTTTGTATTGCTGGAAGTAAGTAAGAAAGAGTTTTTCCCGTTCCAGTCGGGGATTCACATATGACATCTTTCCCCTCTATAATTGCAGGGATAGCCTTTTCTTGTATGGCTGTTGGTGCTTCAAAACCTGACTCTTGCCAGTTTTTCTGTATAAAAGGTTTCATTTCTTCTAATTGAGACCATTTTGACATTGTTATGTACCTTCCTTATCAAGTTCACTTTATTTGACTATTGTTTATTCTAACTATCTTTTGGATAAAGTGCAAAAACAACTTGGTTCGGGGGATTGGGATTGTGTTTAGGTGGAGTAGTTGGGAGTATAACTCATCACTGTTGAGCCTGGGTTTGTCGTTGAGAATCGGTAATGGAGACATTTAGGTTGATGGCTAAACGTTTTGTCTTTGGGATTAGTATTAGAGAAATTTGAGTTGGTCGACTTTGTGGATATGACTTAGAGTTCCGTTATCAAAGACATTTTAGATAAGGGACTGCTTAGTTTTGTCTTTGAGACCACTTATCAGAGACATTTCACAAAGTAATCCTCTCGTTTTGTCTTTGAGGACTGTCTTAAAAGGAATTCCAAATTTACTAATGTTATGTTTTGGGACGATGTGCCTGGCTTTCGCCCCAAACACAACATTGTTCTATCACATTTTTCTTGCTTCTTTTACTTTAGCAGACGGGTCTTGTGAGAATGTTCCTGTGTATTCAACTACGTCAATCTCGCAGTTTGGACCGATGTTGATATTTTTCCCTCTGACCATTTTTGCATGTGTATATTCAATTTCAATTTCATCTGCCTCAATTATTTCTGTTTTCAAGGATACTGGGTAGACTGATTTAAAAAGATTATTAAGGAAGCCAAAAATGCCTTTCTTAACCTTGATGGTTTGACCACCGATTTCTTTTGCGCGACATTCACCAGCAATCGCGATATCGATTATATCTGCATTTAATAATCCTCCGATTGCGAAACCACCTTCTCCCTTGAATTCTTCAGCCTCACAATCCTCTTCTATGGTTGCATTTCCTCTAATTTTTATTTCTTCCCCCTTTAAGTTGCCACCGACTTTTCCTTTACCAGAGATTGTCATTTTATTCACTTTTACATTGCCACGAATGCTACCAGTACCATCTATTGTAAAACGATCAAATTCAATCGAACCTTCAATGACTCCACTTCCGTTGATTTTCCCATGTTCTCCTTTAATATTCCCGGTTACACTGCCGGTACCATTTATTGAAAAATCATTACAATCCACATCACCTTGTACATTACCTTTTCCGTTTATTAATACTTTATTAAAAGTGCCACCGCCGGATGACCCCATTCCGTTAATCACTAAATTTCCCTTATTTTCTACGTTTACCATACTATAACCTCCATCTATAGTAATTTTGTTCGCAGTTCTTCAATTTCATTAGCAAATGCGAGATTCACGATAAGCTTCGTTCCTTGTTCAATAACCAAATCTGTAGTACTTGGGACAATTAAACATGTTGAAACACCGAGTTTGCGCACGATAATTAATTCACCATAGCTTTGCTTTTCTTTTGTAAAATAATCGTTTGAAACTTGGATCACCATTTTTGCTTCATCAAGACTGATGTCACCAGATTGCAGAAGCTTTTCAACGATGTAAACGACCAATATTCCTTCAAAATGAAACTGTTCAGGACTTTCCTTACTGTGTTCTAAGTAGAGATTAATTGTCGTTTCAGAAGCGAGACCTCTATTGACCAATTCCTTTTTACTGAGGTTCAATTCGCCAACACTTGGAGAGAACATTTCTGCCAATTCATCGAGAGATAGGTTTTCCTTCATTTTTTGAATCTTATCAATCCGCTCGAGGATCCTTTCTTTTGGAAAGAAGGTCTCCTGTCCTGTAAAGGTGGATTTTCGGATAAACCACTCCTCTGGTATCAAGTCCTTCCGCTTCCATCTATAGAGCTGCCCATACGAAATGCCCGTTACTTCAAGTAATTCCTTTTTCGATAATAATTCTTCACTCATTTCTAAACGGCTCCTTTCTACAAAATAGTGTAACATAACACTGTTACGTTAATCAAGAAAAAATATACATAAAATCCCTTTTGGAACGAGGGACCTGTCCCTCTGACCCATGAAAAAAGCTGAATCGCGTGTTTGCGATTCAGCTTTGGTTTGTTTTTATCGTGCTAGCCAGCCACCGTCAACTGCTAGTGTGTGGCCGTTTACGTAATTTGATGCATTGCTTGCTAGGAAGACGACTGTTCCCATTAGGTCAGCAGGAGTTGCCCAGCGCGCTGCAGGAATACGTGATAAGATTTCTGCATTACGTTTTTCATCTGCACGGATTTGTGTCGTGTTGTTAGTTGCTACATATCCAGGTGCAATGGCATTTGTTTGAATTCCGTATTCAGCAAGTTCGTTTGCAAATGACTTTGTAAGTCCGTGAACAGCGTGTTTACTTGCTGTATAAGGAGGAACAAATTTTCCGCCTTGGTATGAAAGCATAGATGCAACGTTAATGATTTTTCCGCTCTTTTGCTCTACCATTACTTTTGCAGCCTCTTGGCTTAAGAAATAAAGAGAATTTAAGTTCAGGTCGATAACAGCATCCCAGTCCTCTTCTTTATATTCTAGAATTGGTGAACGACGAATAGTACCAGCATTGTTTACTAAAATATCAACTTTTCCAAATGCTTTTACACATTCTGAAACTACTGCTTTCGCATTTTCACGTTTGGATAGATCCGTTTGGAAAAGTTCGACACGGCGACCTTCTTTTTCGATTAATTCTCTAGTTTCGTCCCAGCTAGTGCCATGTGTCGTAATGAATAGGTCTGCTCCAGCTTTTGCTAATGCAACTGCAAAGCCTTGACCTAGTCCAGTAGCACCACCAGTCACGATTGCAACCTTCCCTGTCAATGAGAAAAAGTCTAGTGAGAAATCAGACAATTGTGTTGTCATTTTAAAAGTCCTCCAATTCCTTATCGTAAGTCTTCCATTGCTACAACATCCATGTCAGTGTACGTGATGTTTTCTCCACACATACCCCAGATGAATGTATAGTTACTTGTTGCAGTTCCAGTATGAATAGACCAGCTTGGTGAAATTGCACACTGTTCGTTTTTCATAACAAGATGTCTTGTTTCACTTGGTTGACCCATGAAGTGGAATACACGAGTTTCCGGCTCCATATCAAAGTATAGGTAAACTTCCATTCTACGCTCATGTGTATGACATGGCATTGTGTTCCATACGCTTCCTGGAGCTAGCATGGTTAGACCCATTTGAAGTTGGTTACTTTCACATACATTTGGATGTACATATTGATAGATTTTACGTTCGTTTAGTGTTCCAGGCTCGCCTGTTTCGAATGGCTTAATTTCATTAATATCGATTTTTACAGTTGGATACTTGTGGTGTGCTGGTGCTGAATTGATATAAAACTTCGCTGGATTGTTAGGGTCCTTAGAAGTGAATAAAACTTCCTTCGTTCCTTTACCTACATATAATCCATCTTGACGGACCATGTTGTATTCTTCACCATCAAGAATGACCATTCCCTCGCCACCGATGTTAATAATTCCCAATTCACGGCGCTCTAAGAAATACTCTACTCCTAATTCTTTATTAAGCGTTATTGTTAATTCTTTGTCAGTAGGAGTTACTCCACCAAAGATCATACGGTCATTATGTGTATATGTTAACTTTACTTGTCCAGGCTCGAAAATGGTTTCCACCAAAAATTGTTTTCTTAACTCATCAGTATTAAATCTTTTGATTTCCTCGGGATGATTTGCGTAACGTGTTTCCATTTTTGTTTCCATTTCATATTCCTCCTAAAAGTAATATTTATATATTTGAATATCTTATCGGACGATTTTTCCTGAGGCATTTTCAGCAAAGGCTTTAATATCCTCTTCCGAAAAGACATTGCAATCTCCATGAACAGTGTGCTTTAGTGCAGAAGCTGCAGTTCCAAAATTGACAATTTGCTGAGGATCATTTCCTTCTAAAATTCCAAATATAATACCTGAAGCAAAGGCATCTCCGCCTCCAACTCGGTCTACAATTTGGTCGATGTTATGCACCCTTGATTGGTACAACTCCCCGTTAACGAAGAAATTACCTTGCAATGTATTATGTGAAGCCGAAATGACTTCTCTAAAAGTAGAAAATAAGTATTTCATATTCGGATACTTTTCCGTTATCTTTTTATAATAAAAAGATAGTTTCCCAGAGTGATCCAAATGTTTGTCTGCTTCTTCAATGCCTAATAAGTTAAGCGCATCCAATTCTCCACAAGAACATATATCTACATATGGTAAAAATGGTTGGATTCCACGTGAAGCTTCTTCAAGAGTCCATAATTTTGCACGATAATTGAAATCAAAGCTAGTTTTGACTCCTAATTCTTTTGCAACTTTTAAGCCTTGTAAGGTTAGCTCCTGTAAATCTGGCGATAGGGCTGGTGTGATACCTGATACATGGAAAAGCTCGGCACCTTGTAAAATTTCTTCAAAATTTATTTCATCCGTTGAAAGCTGTGCAAAGCTAGAAGCTTTTCGGTCATAGGTTACTTGTGCACTTCTTTCACCTACTCCGGTTTCCAGGTAATATGTACCTAGGCGTTCTCCACCTTTTAAAAGATAATCGGTATTAACACCAAATGAATGTAAATGTCGCTCATATGCTTGACCAAGTGGATTGTTTGGTACTTTACCAACAAAATAGACATCATAGCCAAAACTTGAAAGGGCTGCACTTACATTTGCTTCCGCTCCACCATAATGCATAGTTAGCTGATCAGTTTGAAAAAGACGTTCACCCAAGTGAGTTGATAAGCGTAGTAAGGGTTCACCAAATGCAACAATCTTCTTTTTCATCGCTTATTCCCCTCTTGCTTCTCTAACTTTCGCAACATACTGCGCTGCGTATTCAGTAATTTTTGCGTAATCACCTGTTTTGGCAGGGGCAACCAAATTCCCACCTACACCAACAGCTACACATCCATTATTAATCCATTGATCAATGTTATCTAGACTTACGCCACCTGTCGGCATGATATTCACCTGTGGTAATGGAGCCTTAACCGCTTTCACAAATTCCGGACCAAAAGCATTCCCTGGGAAGAGCTTAATAATGTCAGCACCGGATTCTAGTGCACGCTTCATTTCAGTAATGGTCATGCAGCCTGGCATATACGGAATTTGATACAAGTTACATAGTTTAGCAGTTTCTTCATCAAAGCTTGGGCTTACAACGAATTGTGCTCCTGCTAAGATTGCAATTCGTGCAGTTGTAAAATCAAGTACTGTTCCAGCACCAATCACAACTTCACTATTTTTGTAGATGGAAGCTAGTTCTTTAATAACCTCGTCCGCACCTTCAACTGTAAAGGTCACCTCGATTCCGATGATCCCACCCTCTACACAGCTTTCTGAGATTTTAACCGCTTCTTCTTTTGTGTCTGCTCGAACAACTGCGACAACGCCGCAATCTGCGATTTTTGAGAGTACATTTATTTTTTTCATAGTTGCCTCCAAAATCCCTTAGACTATTTCCTATTTGGAAATTTATTTTATTATATGGAAACTTACAAGGTAATTATATATAATAGTGAAAGGGATTTCAACCAATAGATTGAATCTTTTTAGAAATTTAACAAAAGTGAGTGATTACCTTGGAAGAAAAGAAGCAACCATATGGTACCGTGTTGTTAAAAGCGGATAATATACTAAAATACCTGTCTTCTGTCGACAAACCACAAAGTCTTCAACAAATAGCAAAAGAAACTGAATTAACAAGTTCGACCGCTTTAAAAATCTTAGATACACTCCAATTAATTGGATATGTACAAAAGGATGAAGAAACGAAAAAGTTCCGTCTTGGGATGGCCATCATCAAATACGCCAACAGGGCATTAAATCAAAACGAAATCAAAGACATCGCACAGCCTTATTTAGAAAAACTTAGAGGACAAACAACTGAGACCGTACACCTCGGTATTCTTGAACGTTATAGCATCGTCTATATAACGAAATTAGAGAGTTTCAACCCGGTCTCTTTATACTCACGTGTCGGTAAAGCAATCCCACTCTATTGTTCGGCAATGGGAAAATCAATCTTAGCTGACCAACCCGACCATCTAATAGAAGAGTATTTAAACAACCATACTTTAGAAAAGAAAACTCAAAATACGATTACAACAAAAGAAGACTTTATGAAGGAGATCAATGAAATACGCAAAAGAGGATACTCCTTTGATAATGAAGAACATGAGGCAGATATCTTTTGTGTCGGTGCAAGTATTACAGTTGATGGAAAAAACCATGGGGCCTTTAGCGTCAGTGTTCCAAAATACCGAATTACCGATGAATTTATCGATCAAATCATCAAAAACGTCCTTGCCTGTAAACAAGGAATCGAAAGCGAACTACTCTAGGGGACATGGAACCTCTCTCAAATAAGTTGTGGGTCATGGGGACAGGCTCCTTGTCCCACCCATATTTTTACAGGAACAAGGAACCTGTCCCTCCGTCCCAAAAAAACATTTAATAATAAAAACTATCAAAAAACTTGTTGACCTTCTATCCCCTCTTCTGATAATATACCAGTATATTAAAAATCGATGAAGAGAAAGAGTACGATTGGAATCCTGTTCCCCAGAGAGTCGACAGTTGCTGAAAGTCGATGTTCAGAGCCATCCGAAAATCATCTCTGAGATGCAAAGCAGAAACAAGTAAGCTTTGACGGGTAGTCCGCCGTTACGAAGGAACACGTATGTTTGTACGTTGGTGAGTGTCGTAGTCTATTTTCTTTGAAACTACGGAATCAGGGTGGTATCGCGAGTTAACCTCGTCCCTATTTTTAGGGGCGAGGTTTTTTGTTTTTTCTGGGACAATGGACCTGTCCCTCCGTCCCTATTTTAGAATATTTTTTAAGGAGATGATTTTGGTGAAGAAGTTAGATACTTTATTTATTGGGTTTATGTTATTTTCGATGTTTTTTGGTGCTGGTAATTTGATTTTCCCACCTTTTTTAGGTGCTGGTGCTGGTACTAATTTTTGGACGGGTATGCTTGGCTTTATTGTAACGGGCGTAGGTTTACCGGTGGTTGTTATCTTTGCGGTTTCACTTGTAAAAGGTGGCGCACAGGCAATGGGCGATCGTGTTCATCCTGTTTTTAGCACAGCCTTTATGGTTGCCGTCTACCTTTGTATTGGACCCTTTCTTGCAATTCCAAGAAATGCGAACGTTGCGTTCGAAATGGGCATCACTCCATTTTTACCTGAATCAACAAATGCAGCCCTTGTTCTCTTGCTTTTCTCAGTAATTTTCTTTGGACTTGTCTATTTTATCAGCTTAAATCCTAGTAAAATGGAAAAATATATGGGGCGCCTAATTGCTCCAACCTTATTAATTGCAATCATTACGTTAATCATTGTTGGGTTATTTAAAATCGATACACCATTCCTAAATCCTTCAGAAGGTTATCAAACTGGTGCGTTCTTCTCTGGTTTCCTTGAAGGTTACAATACAATGGATGCTCTTGCTTCATTGGCTTTCGGAATTGTTATCTTAAACTCGATTCAAAAAAAGGGAATCGAAAATCGGTCACAGTTAACAAAATATACATTTAAAGCTGGGGTCATTGCAGGTATCCTCCTTTCAGCTATTTATGTTGGAATTGGATTAATTGGTGCAAAAATGGCTGGCCACGGAACATTTGATGATGGTACAGATATCTTATCTTCTGCAGCGACTCTTTTATTTGGACAAAGTGGAACTGTACTGCTTGGCTTAATTTTCACATTAGCTTGTTTCACAACCGTTGTTGGATTAACGACTGCTTGTGGACAGTATTTTTCAAACTTACTTCCAAAGGCAACCTATAAGTCAGTTGTACTACTTGTAACATTAGTTGGTTTTACCCTATCAAACCTAGGATTAGCACAGATTTTAAAAGTATCTGTACCTTTCCTAGTAATGACTTACCCTTTATTAATTGTATTAGTTGTTTTAACCTTCTTTAGTCGATATTTTAAAAATACGAAAGCCGTATATGGCTCTGCGATGTTATTTACAGGTGTATTTGCACTCATCAGTGGATTAAATGCATTTGGCCTTGATCTTGGACCAATTCAAGATATGAAAAATATGTTACCTTTAGCATCCGTTGGCTTAGAGTGGATTGTTCCAGCCCTGGTGGGAACAGCATTAGGACTTGTGATGAGCCAATTCAGTAAAAACGCAGAATTTGTCGAAGATGCAAAAATAAAAACATTTTAATGATTGATTTTAAGAGGGTACTTATGGTACCCTTTTAAAAGTTGTAATTTGTTTGTTTTCTAAACAAATAAAATATTTATTATTCCATTTTTAGGATAAGTTTTATCAACAAACACAAAATAACAAAAATGGAACCGCTTATTTTTATCTTAGGAGGTAGCAGCATGAGAATGTTAACCCAATTTCTACTTGTTTTAGTAACCGCTTTATTACTTGTGGGTTGTAACAATGAAGCTGGTGTTGAAGAAATAAAGCTTGCCCACAACCAAACTTTAGACCACCCCGTTCATCTATCGCTTGTCGAATTCGGCAGATTAGTTGAAGAAAAATCAAATAATAAAATCCAGGTGGAAATCTATCCAAATGGGCAACTAGGAAGTGAACGTGAAGTACTCGAATTAACACAATCCGGTGCTGTAGATGTCGCAAAAGTGAGTGCAAGTGCGTTAGAAGGATTTGAATCCGATTACTCCATATTCAGTTTGCCATATGTCTTTGAGGATTACGAAGAGTTCGAGAAAAAAATGAATGATAAAACGATAACCGATCAGCTTTATTACAAAACTGAGGATATTGGTATTATCGCATTAACCTACTACAACGCAGGTTCTCGTAACTTATATACGAAGGATCGTGAAGTACACACTGTAGAGGATGTGGCAGGATTAAAAACAAGGGTTCAACCAAGTCAAACGAGTGTAAATATGATTGAAGCGTTTGGAGGCCTCCCTACTCCAATGGCGTATGGAGAAGTTTATACAGCCCTACAATCAGGAGTTATTGATGCTGCTGAGAATAATGAAACCGCTCTAGTGGGTAATAACCACGGTGAGGTCGCTAAATATTACATGTATACAGGACACCAAATCGTACCTGATATGCTCATCATTAATGCAAAACGATTCAATGATTTAACAGACGATGAAAAAGACATTATTCAAGAGGCGGCAAAGGAATCTACCCTTTATCACGAGACTGTTTGGGGAAAAACCATTAAAGAACAAACTGAAACCGCTAAAAATAAAATGGGTGTTCATTTCATTGAGGTTGACAAAACCTCCTTTATCGATGCTGTAAAGCCACTCCATGAGGCTTATGCAAAAGATGAAAAAACAAAAGATATTTACCAATTAATAAAGGGGAATTCGTCTAATGAATAAGGTTAAACAAGTTCTCGACAAAGTATTGATTGTCTTCTCAAGTTTATTACTTGTTTCTATGGTTGTGATGTCAACCTGGCAAGTGTTAGCACGGTATGTGTTTAACATCTCCTCTCCCGGAACGGAGGAGTTAACTAGATATATGTTAATTTGGTTTGGGCTTATGTCTGCTGCCTATGTATTTGGCGCAAAAAAGCATATTGGGATCCTTTTTATTAGAGAAAAATTTAGCCCAAAGGTGCAGCTTCAAATTGAATTTATTACTGATATCATTGTTCTTTTAACTGCTGCAATTTTAATGGTGTACGGTGGTATACGAATTGTAATGCTAACTTCTGCTCAAACGGCGGCAGCTACTGGTCTTTCTATGGGAGTGGTTTATTCTGCTATTCTAGTTAGCGGGATTTGCATTATTATTTATCAAATTCACAGTTTGACATCTTATAAGGAACGAAAAAGAGAGGTGATTTTATAATGGGAACTATTGCTGGAATCATCCTATTTGTCACCTTTTTCTTTCTCTTATTGTTTGGGGCGCCGATTGCGATTGCAATCATCTTAAGCTCTGTTATTACCTTTCTATTCGTGTTGCCGTTTGATGTAGCCATTTTAACATCCGCTCAAAGAATGGTAACGGGAATTGATAATTTTACAATGTTGGCGATACCTTTATTTGTTCTATCAGGGATTATCATGAATAATGGTGGAATTGCTTTCCGACTAGTGAATTTTGCGAAGGTCTTGGTTGGAAAACTTCCAGGATCATTGGCACATACGAATGCTGTTGGGAATATGCTGTTTGGTTCAATATCCGGATCAAGTGTTGCCTCTGCTGCAGCGATGGGACGGATCATGACGCCTATGCAAACGAATCAAGGCTACAAACTAACCTATTCAGCAGCGGTTAACATTGCTTCTGCGCCTACAGGACTAATCATCCCGCCAAGTTCAGTACTGATTGTGTACTCCTTGGTGAGTGGAGGTACTTCAGTTGCTGCACTATTTATGGCCGGATATATACCGGGGATTTTATGGGGATTAGCGGTAATGGTTGTTGCCTATTTTATGGCGAAAAAAGAAAATTACCCTGTTTCGAAGTTACCGAGTGCAAAAGATATTTTCTATATTATTGTTAGCGCAATCCCGAGTTTATTGTTAATTGTTATTGTTATTGGCGGAATTGTTGCTGGTATTTTTACAGCTACAGAAGGTGCTGCTGTTGCAGTTATATATTCAGTCATTCTTTCGATTATTTATAAAAACTTTAAGCTGAAAGATTTGCCAGCCATTTTTATCGAAACGATTGAAATTACTGGTATGATTCTCTTCTTGATTACGGCTTCTGCTCTGTTTTCACTTGTGATGTCGTATATGAAATTACCTGAGGCAATAAGTAGTGCCCTATTATCGATCACCGATAATCAATACGGGATTATTCTCATTATCATTTTTATCTTATTACTTGTTGGTACCTTTATGGATATCACACCCGCTGTACTGATTTTCACGCCAATCTTCTTACCTGTCGCGCAAAGCTTCGGTATGGATCCAATTCATTTCGGAATGCTTATCTGCTTCGGTTTATGTATTGGTAATATGACACCGCCTGTGGGTAGTGCTCTATTTGTTGGATGTAGTGTTGCGAAAGTTAAAATTGAAGAAGTGGTACCAACGTTATTACCATATTTCGGGGTCGTTATTCTCGTGCTATTGCTCGTAGCATTTGTCCCTCAAATCTCGTTGTTCTTACCACAATTATTTGGATTGTAAAATGGATAAGCGTAAAGCGCGACTGGCTTTTTACTCAAGCCGTTACGCCTAAAGCTAGACATATTAAAAAGGATAGATACCTGATTTCGGTATCTATCCTTTTCTTATTTTAGTCAGTCTTGATATCTAAAAGCTTTTGGCGAAGTTCAGTTTCCATCGAAGCAAGCTCAAGCTCGGCTTGGCGACGTTTGTTACGGCCTTCCTCCTGAATGCGTAATGTTTCTTCTAATGTAGAAATGAGGTTTTCTTTCGTTTTCTTCAATGTTTCTACATCGACTAAACCACGCTCATTTTCTCTTGCCGTTTCAAGCGTATTGCTTTTTAGCATTTCAGCATTCTTCAATAAAAGTTCATTCGTTGTTTTGGAAACTTGTTTTTGCGCCTCTACTGCGTGACGCTGTCTAATTAAGGTTAGCGCAATAGCGACTTGGTTTTTCCATAATGGAATTGCCGTCATGATGGATGATTGAATTTTTTCCACAAGCGCTTGGTTTGTGTTTTGGATCAAACGGATTTGTGGTGCGCTTTGAATCGTAATTTCCCTACTTAACTTCAGGTCATGTACACGTTTTTCAAGGCGGTCCGCAAATTGAACCATGTCATTTACTTCTTGCACCTTCATTTGGTCATTAGAAGCTTCTGCTTGTTTCTTTAAATCAGGGATAACCTTTTGATGCATTTCCTCAAGCTTTAATTCGCCCGCTGCAATGTAGACGTTTAATGCATCAAAATAGTCCTTATTGTTGTCGTAAAGCTTTTCAAGAATCGCAATGTCTGATAAAAGGACATTCTTACTTCTATCAAGCTTCACACTAATTCGGTCAATTTGTGCTCCTGTTTTTTGATATTTTGAAAGTACCTCTTGAACTGAATTCGAAATCTTGCCAAACATCCGTGCAATAACAGAGCGTTTCTCAGGATTTAACTCCTCAGGCTTCATCTCATCAAGACGCTTCATGAGGTCTGAGATGATTTTTCCAACTTCACCTACATCATTTTTTTGAACATGCTCAAGCATTGTATTTGAAAATGAAAGGAGCTTGTTTTGAGCAGGTGTTCCGTATGAAATCATCGCTTGATGATTGGTTGGGTCAATTTGTTTCGCTAGCTGAAGTGCTTTTTCCTTATTTTCTTCGGGTAGCACATCCACTAAACGTACAGGCTTTTTCTCTTCTTCTTGTGTTAAGATAATTGGATTTGCCTGCTCTTCTTTTTTCTCATCAAATGGATTTGCAAGTAATTCATCCATTAAATTCCCAGGTTCTTTATACTTTGGAGAAAACTGTTCACTCATACTCATTTACCTCCTATTTTGATCAATGAAATGAGAATCATTTGCTTGTTTATTCGAATTTTTGGCTACATCAATTTCGAAATGCAAATCATCTATATCATTCGAGAGCATTTTGTGTAAATCCTTTTCAATCGTTTCTGTCAATTCTTCGAGTACTCTTCGTGTTTCATGCAGTGATCTCTCTAGCTCACTATTTTTCTTTGGTTGGGATGAAAGAAACGCATACTTCTCTGTTAATTCCACAACTGAATCCAAATGCGAGAAATAAAAACGTTCCGCTAGATAGAAGCGTCTCGGTTCGCTCTTCGATAACCGGTAGATCTTCTTTGTAACACGATGCAAATCTACTCTTTGCTTCAATGACGGGATGTGACGAACGGTAAAAAGGGATTTATTTAGTCTAGCAAGTTTTTTCTTTGCTTCTTTTAAATTTCTCTCAATATATTGATATTCCTTCCTCGTTAACCGATGTTTTCGTAAAAAGGCTTGTTTCATTATGACAGACGTTCCAAAATAGGCAATTCCGCCACCTAATAAGGCATACCCAGACGAAAGTAGGAAGGTTTGGTCAAACGCAAACATACTTACTAACCAGACAGTAACCGTTGTCGGCACTGAAATGAACGATTTAACAATAAAAGCAAGCAATTGATTCATACAATCGACTCCTAACATTCTGTCTTACTATTATATACGAACCAACTCAAACGTTGGTTTCAAAAACTTTTGAGGGAAAATCTGGTGTGATTATTTAGTTTTAGTTTTGCGAAATTTGTGGATGAAGGACTTTGCATTGGTTTGTTCGCCGCGTTCGGGTCTTCATTAGCTTGATGAAGAACTTTGCTACGGTACTAGCGCTACGTTCGGGTCTTCATCAGCTCGATGAAGGACTTTGCTTCGGTGCTAGCGCTACGTTCGGGTCTTCATCACCACGATGAAGGACTTTGCTCCGGCGCTTGCGCCTCGTTCGGGTCTTCATCGCCTCGATGAAGGACCTTACTGCGGTGCTTGCGCTGCTTTCGGGTCTTCATAACCGCGATGAAAGACTTTACTCCAGCGCTAGCGCCTCGTTCGGGTCTTCATCGCCTCGATGAAGGACTTTACTGCGGTGCTTGCCCTGCTTTCGTGTCTTCATAACCGCGATGAAGGACTTTACTGAGGTGCTTGCCCTGCTTACAGGACTTCATACACTCCATGAAGAGGATTTCCACGAAGTTCAACTAGCGTTTTCCCCTTCATCACTTCTATGAAGAGGACTTCCGCTCAATTTACCCAACGTTTTCCCCTTCATACACTCGATGAAGGGGATTTCTACCACACTCGAGCCTCTGTTTCCTCTTCATCAATCTGTTCTTCCTCACGTTAACTATACTATAAGATATGTATTCGAACTATGGACCTAGAAATTACAAGAATCTAAGACTTGAGGCGTATTTTTACGATTTTTCCTGAAAATGATTTTGGGTCTTTTTCCTTTACTAGCCTAATTATGGTCATTTTTTCAAAATTATAGTAAATAATCTGGAATTTTTACATAGCATGTAGTATAGTACATTATATCACTAATGCACTAAGGTACATAATCACCTAAGGAGGTGTTTATATGAAGTTTAAGCAGGATGGCACGAAGCCAATCTATGTGCAAATTTCAGAATGGATAGAAACAGAAATATTAAGTGGCGCGATACCAGAGGATCACAAGGTGTTTTCTCAGTATCAGCTTGCAGAAATGTTCAATATTAATCCTGCTACTGCTGCAAAGGGACTGAATCTCCTTGCAGATGAAAACATTCTATATAAAAAGCGAGGCTTAGGCATGTTTGTAACACCGAACGCCAAACAATTTATTTTAGAGAAAAGGAAAAGTCAAACAATGAAAAATCTCATTCTCGAACTTGTAATGGAGTCGGAGCGATTAGGGGTTAATGAAGAAGAATTAGTCAATTTGATTAAGGCTGAAAAAGAACGGCAAAGGGGGAATCGTGATGAACGCAATTGAGTTTCAAAATGTATCTAAACTCTACGGAGGCTTTAAAGCATTAGATAATCTGACTTTTACAATTGAGCCAAATACGATAACGGGGGTTATTGGTAGAAATGGAGCAGGAAAAACAACTCTTTTAAAAACGATCGCTGGTTATTACCCAGTTTCTTCAGGAGAGGTACGTGTTTTTTCGGAGGACCCGTTTAATAATTTAAAGATATCTTCCAATCTTATTTTTATTGATGATAATATGGCCTTCCCTCCTTGGCTGAATCTAACTGAGCTATTAGATGCTAGTGCAAAGTTCTATCCTAATTGGGACGGTGAATTGGCAAAACGGCTATTCGATTATTTCGATTTTAATCCAAAGCAACTTCATCATCATCTTTCAAAAGGTATGAAAAGTACATTTAATATGATTATCGGTCTCTCGTCCCGCTGTCCAATTACAATCTTTGATGAACCTACAACAGGAATGGATGCGGCCATTCGTAAGGATTTTTACAAGGCGTTATTAAAAGATTACATCGCACACCCTAGAACCATCCTCTTTTCTAGCCACCTGCTAAACGAGATTGATAGTATTTTGGAAAATGTTCTCCTCATACGGAACGGAAGTGTTGCGCTTCATGAATCGATCGATGATTTGAAGGAGTTTGCAGTTGGACTACGTGGGAAATCAACCGTCATTGAAAAAGTCACAAAAGGTATGGAGGTCATTTATGTAGAGGACTTCGGGAATGATTACACTTATTCCGTTGTAAAGGATGTTTATCCAGATGCAACATGGTTGGAAGCGAAGAAACTCGGAATTGAGCTCACCCCGGTTGCAACTGAAGACCTTTGTGTATATCTCACCTCAAAGAATAAAGGGGGTATAAATGATGTATTTAACTAATGCTAGCTTACTTGATATCGTAAAAAAACAGCTATTTTTTAAGGTGAGGGCATATTATGGTACGTTTACAAGCCTTGCAACTGTCCAGGCGATTGCGCTTTTGTTTTCTTTCAATGGTGTTGGACAGATGGGGCTTGGTGGGAATGTATCGATATCTAGTTATTCTGGAAGCATGATTTTTGTTTTTACCGCCTTTTGGGCTTTTATTACGGCAATCACGCTATCCACAAAACCCTATCATTATATCGATTTTTCATTTGTAACAAACAGAATGAGTAGTCATCTTTCAACAATTGGAATGTTGATCATTTATTCATTTATTGCCAGTATCACTTCCACTTTTGCTGGGATTCTTTTAAGGGTAATCTTGTATTTCAATGGAAGCAATAAGATTATTGCGAACCATTTTTTCCTACCATTCTCCGATATGCTTGTTGGCATATATATCGGTACATTATATCTGCTTTTGTTTGCAACACTTGGTTATATCATCGGGATGTTTACGCAAATAAACAAACTTTTTGGCTTTGCGATTCCTGCCCTTGTAATTGGCTGGGCTATTTATGAAATACGATCATTTGATACGTTTACAGGGTTTACGTTTTTTGCACATGAATCATCTATCCTTGTATTTACACTCAAGATTGTTGTTACAGTCGCAGTTATGATGTGGATTGTAATAGCTGCAACGAATCGATTGGAGGTTCGAAAATAATGTCAGCAATTGGTACATTGATACTTCCTATCATTATTTTATTTATCCTTGCGACTATTTTAATATCTGTATTTTTTGGTAAAAGGTTCAAAGGTGTAAAGAGTACAAAAATTTTACTAGGAACATATTTAATCATGTTAACAGCGTCTGTGATTGTTTATTATTGTATCCCTACATCCAGCTTTGAAACATCCGAAAATAGTACTCAGGATTTGACATATGAACAAATAAATCAAGCGATTCACCAAGGGACAATTGGAAATTTTGAAGCCATAAAAGAAAAAGAAAAATGGGAAATTCCATTCGATCAAGACGAACTTAATATTAAACCGTTGGACAATCTGAACATGCAGACCGTTTTTGACCGTAACGAAAATGACGATAACATCATTGAAGTAATCTACTATGTTGCAAATACAAATTTCAACGGTTACGATTTTTATGAAGAAATCCCAGCGCCTTCCGTTTCGATCGAAAATAACCATTTGCTAGTAATTTCTCCAATGGATTATTCGATTAAACTAAATAGCTTTCATAATGATTTTGTAATCTCGCAATTTAGAGGTGGCGGCATTATGGATGAATTTGATAATAGGTTCAACGATGATAAGCCACTAAATTATGATTTTCTTTTAATCAGAGTTCCGAAAAACCTCGAAATAACGGGGAGCGAGTTTGTTAACTTTATCGGAGAATAAGTCCACAAGAAAAGGAAGGGTTCTCCCTTCCTTTTTTTAGGCATACTTCTGTTTGTTTGGTTCTTTTAAAACGGTTGAATAACTATAAAGCAGATTTTCAAAAATCACATCCCATTTTTGGGACAGTGCATATTTTCTTCCTTCCAGGCCCATTCGATTTCGCACCCCGTCATTTTCTAACAGTTGTTGAATGGTATTCATCATTTCAGTGGATTGACCAGGTTCACACAAATAACCTGTAATTCCTTCTTGAACAATATTCCTAACGCCTCCTGCATTCACCCCAACAACTGGTGTACCACTTGCCAGTGCTTCAAGAACGACATTTCCAAAGGTTTCAGAAGAAGACGGGAAGATAAACAAATCCGATGCCGCATACACCTCTGCCAGTTCCTCACCCTTTAAAAAGCCAGTAAAAGTCATATTTGATGGCGCTACATCCTCCATTTTGCTGCGCGAAGGTCCATCGCCAACGATTACCCATTGAATCTGTTCGCTCCACTCTTTCGGTAAAGACTTAGCCATTTCAACTAACAAATCTACATTTTTTTCCGGCGCTAATCTCCCCACATAAGTTAGCATAAACTTTTTGGAAACCTGATATCTTTCTCGAACAATGTTTTTATTATAGTAAGGATTGAATAATTCGCAATCAACCCCATGAGTCCATATTTCTATATCTGAAAACCCTTTGTCTTCAAGCTGATATTTTGTCACAAGAGATGGAACATACAGCTTTTGAAATGGCCGATGAAACCATTTCATATAAGACCATAACGGATTGGATAAAAATTGCAAATCATAATACTGTAGGTAATAATCAAAATCTGTATGATAGGAGCCTACAAGCGGAATATTTAACTTCTTTGCATAATAACTTCCACACCATCCAATATTGAATGGTGTCGCCACATGGATGATATCCGGTGAAAATCGTTCTAACTCAGCACGAATTTTGTGCATATTTGGAAATGCAAGTCTGCACTCTGGATACAAGAAAAAGGATAAGCTTTTGAATCGGTGGATATGGCTAGATACATATTCCTTTGAGTCAGACATTGGAGCAAATACCTTAACTTCAATATCTTGTTCATTTAAGTAATCAGTGAACCTTTTTAACGTACGTGCAACACCGTTTACCTCTGGATAATAAGTATCTGTAAATATCGCTATTTTCATAAGATCCCCCTTAAGGTAGAATTGAATCAAATGCGCCTTGGCGTATTTGCGCCCAGATTTTTTAGGCCCACACGAGGTGGGTCACAAAGACGTTGCCACAGGAAGTGGCGTTCTTAGTCTTTGATCCTATGCTCGAAAAACTTCCTTTGAAAATCTGTGGCATCCGCCGGAGGCATTAACTTTATTCAGCCGGAGTTAGAATCCCGACTGAGTTAAGTTTTCTCTTTTGCATTCATACCCCACTTATAAAAGTAGGGAATTACCGCTGAATAAAGTTAATTGGTTAACGAAAGAAAAGCTAATAATCCCAGCTGTGGTTCCTAGAATTCCACCGACCATTACGTCAGAAGGATAATGTAACCCTAGGAAGATTCTTGACATCCCCACACAGATTCCGATCGGGAGAAGAATGATTGAAAGAGTTGGCATATATAAAATAAATGGAATAATAACTGAAAAAATGGCCGTTGTATGTCCAGAAGGAAACGAGTGATCTTTTAATGCTTTTATAGGAAACTTGGATTTTTCCAAGATTAAATAGGGTCTTTTCCTAGGATACAACTTCTTAATGACCTGAACGGGTATATGACTAATGGCAAGGGAAAGTGCACTAGCCAGCGCAGTTAACCTGGACTGATTTGTTGTTAAAAAGGCTAATGCAAGACAAGTTACTATTGTAAAAGTAGCACCGCCTAGAAATGTGATTCTAGTAAAGAAAAAATGGAGCAGTTTTTTATCATAATGTTGGTTTACCTTTTGAAAAATTCGGCAATCCGCATTATAGATCGAAAGAAAAAGCTTCATGATTCAAATCTCCCCTTAGTTTTACAGCCTTTTTGTTAACGTATTGACCACTTTGGGTCTGCCAACCGAGACATATAACAGTGGATATTTCTGTACCTCTTCCAGTGAGTAGCAATTTCTTCCGTCAATCACTTTCGGTTCATTCATATATAAGCTGTATAGATGTAAGGGATATTGTTTAATTTGCTCCCATTCTGTAGCAATGATTGCTAGGTCGGCCCCTTGAATCGCACTTGAAATGTCATCCGTATAGTCGATGGCATTCCCAAACACTTCTTTCGCATTTTTAATTGCGACAGGGTCATACGCCGTGACACTAGCACCATTCATCAGTAATTCTTTAATAATTGTGATTGAAGCCGCCTCTCGAATGTCATCTGTATCTGGTTTGAAAGAAAGACCTAAAACGGCAATTTTACTTCCTTTTACTGATTTCAAAATTTCTTTTGCCTTCACAACAGGAAATGACTTTTGACGGTTGTTAACTCCAATAACGGCTTCAAGTAATTCAAAATGATGTCCCAAACTTCCTGAGGTATGCATTAGTGCTCTTGTATCTTTTGGAAAACAGGAACCTCCATAGCCCAGCCCCGCTTTTAAGAAATAAGGTCCAATCCGTTGGTCCTTTCCGATTCCGTACGTAACATCATCAATATTTGCTCCTACCTTTTCACACATTCTAGCAATCTCATTTATGAAGCTTATTTTTGTTGCAAGAAAGGCATTTGAGGCATATTTAATCATTTCTGCACTGTTTATATCCGTTTTAACGATTGGAATTTTTAAAGGGAGATAGATTCTTTCGAGTACTGTTGCAACCTCATCGTTATCTGCTCCAATCACAATTCGATCTCCATAGAAAAAATCAAAAACAGCAGATCCTTCACGAAGGAATTCTGGATTCGAAACGATCTCTACCTTAAGATTTGGAAGCTTTTTAGAATCAATGATTCGTTTCATTTTTTCATTTGTTCCCACAGGAACGGTGCTTTTTGTGCATATGATTGCATCTTTCTCAATATGAATTGCGATTGTTTCCATAACATCATAGACATAAGTAAGATTTGCAGTACCATCCTCATTTTGTGGAGTACCGACCGCGATAAAAATAAGATCAGCCTGGGTGTAGGCGTAGCGTGGATTTGTCGTAAAATAAAGCCTCCCTTCTATCAGGTTTTTCTGTAAAAGTGGCTCTAATTCTGGTTCATAGATGGGAGAATACCCTTCTTGCAGCTTTGCTATTTTGTCAGCTTGGATATCTATGCAAATGACTTCATGCCCAAGTTCAGCTAAACAAACACTTGTAACTAACCCCACATATCCTGCACCTGCAACCGTAATCTTCATCTAATCCCTCCATTAGCCTTTTACTTCATCTTATCGAAAAATTGCGATTATTTAATTTAGCCAGGGTTAAGAAATTGTAAAGTTTTGGTGTAGGATGTAGGTATGAAAAAATGGAAGGGGGAGCCCCCTTCCTTTTTGTTAACCAACCATCTTTTCCCCCGCAAAGCGAGTGCGTTGAATGTGAATGAGTCTTGCTGATAACCCGACACCGGCTGCAAGTAAGCCAAATGTCAAGCCAAGCCAGTAACCGGCAGCTCCTAAATCCGTGAAGTGAGCTAGCCCCCAGCCAGCAGGTAAGCAGATGAGCCAATAGGCGATCAACGTCATTACGAATGCGATATTGACATCCTTGTATCCCCTTAACGCAGCCTGTGCAGTTGCTTGAATAGCATCTGATACCTGGAAGAATAAAGCGTAAATTAGGAATTGAGCTGTTAATGTGATGACCGCTGTCTCTGTAGAATAAAGTCCCGCCACTTCAAAGCGGAAGACAATCACAAAGAGCCCAGTTATAAGCGCGATGACCATGGAAAGAGCGATCCCTAGCCAACTATAGATTTTCGCATCTTTATAGCGCTTTGCTCCTACCTCAAATCCCACTAGAACGGTTAATGCCATTGAAATGCTCACAGGAATCATATAGAGGAACGACACAATATTCAATGCGGATTGATAGGCAGCAACGGTTGTAACTGAAAATTTACTAATTAATATCGTTACAACGGCAAACATACTTGTTTCAAAAAACGTGGATAACCCCATCGGGATACCAATTTTTAAAATTTCCTTACTTTCTTTAATTGTAAAACCTCTAAGTCCCACAAATACTTTATAGGAAGAAAATGGGTCCTTCGTAATGACGATAAAAGCTGTTATCCCAACAATCACCCAATACGTAATGGAAGTCGCTAAACCAGCTCCCCCACCACCAAGTGCTGGAAAGCCCCAAGCACCAAAGATTAACACATAATTTAAGAATAGATTAATAGGTACAGATACCAATAAAACAAACATAACGACTCTTGTAATCCCTAATGCATAGATAAATGACCGCAGTACATTAAAGATGAACAACGGAATGATTCCAAAGCTCAACCCAACTAAGTAGTCATGTGCTGTCTGATGAACACTTTCTTGCAAATTCATCATGGATAACAATGGATTTAAAAAGAGAACCCCAGCTAAAATAACCACAAATCCAATAATGAAGCTTAAATAGATCCCACTTGAGACAACTGTTGAAACTTCATTACTTTTCTTTTCACCAAATTTTTGCGCAGCAATAGGTGAGACTGCAAGTAAAATCGCACTTATCCCTGTAAAAATCGGATTCCATATGGATGACCCGATCGCAACCCCGGCCAAATCAGAAGAATTAAATCTACCAGTCATAATTGTATTAAAAAAGACCATGGAAAACATACTTAACTGTGTGATTAAAATGGGAATCAGCATGATAAAAATCAATTTTATTTTTTCTCGAATGGTGTTTGTTTCGTACATGATACTTCTCCTTCAAATCAAATGCGCCTTGGCGTATTTGCGCCCGATTTTTTCGAGCCTGCTCGAAAATTACCTTTGAAAAATCGTGGCATCCGCCGGAGGCTTTAACTTTACTCAGGCTGGGATTAAACGCCTAGCTGAGTAAAGTTAAATCGAACACATAACCATAATTATATTCCATCTCACATTGAAATGAATACTTTTTTACTTTGTCTTTACATTGTTTTCATATTTTAATTGCCAATTTTCTGTTATATTGTAAGTAGATTACAAGACTTTCGTAGGATGGAGGGCCATATGTCACGACTCACAGATTATTTACTGGTCATCTCATTTGACTGCTTATCATCACTTGATTTTCCAATTATTAAAGAGCTTCCCAATTTTAAGAAGCTACTAGAGCATGCATCGTTTTGCAGGAATGTCGAAACCATCTATCCTTCTGTAACCTATCCATGTCATGCAACGATAGTGACTGGGAGATATCCAAAAAATCATGGAATCGTGAATAACACATTTCTTCAGCCCGGTCGCCTATCGCCCGATTGGTATTGGCACAGACAACATGTAAAAGGAACGACCCTTTTCGATGAAGCTAAAAAGGCTGGGATGAAGACTGCTGCCCTTTTATGGCCCGTTACTGCTAAGGCAAAAATCGATTACAATATGCCAGAGATTTTTGCAAATCGCCCTTGGCATAATCAAATCTTTGTTTCTTTATTTAATGGCAGTCCGCTATATCAATTAGACATGAACCGGAAGTTTGGACATCTTCGTAATGGGCTTAATCAACCTGAGCTCGATGATTTCGTACTTGAGTCAACCGTTGAAACCATTAAAACGAGAAAGCCGAATCTCATGCTTGTCCATTTTGTCGACTTGGATTCACAACGCCATTATCATGGATTTTCATCTGATGAAGCAATGGCAGCCCTTCGACGCCATGATGAAAGACTAGGCAGGATCATGAATGCACTAAAAGAAAGTGGAATCTATGAAAAAACAACAATCATTGCATTAGGTGACCATAGTGCATTGGATGAATCCAGGGCGGTTAAGTTGAATGTTTTATTTAGGAAGTCAGGTCTTATTACAGTGAATACGGATGGTAGTCTAAAAGATTGGAAGGCATACTGCAAAAGCTGTGATGGCTCTGCATATATTTATCTTAAAGAGAAAAACGATACAAACACAAAAGAACAAGTTAGATCCCTTTTAACAGAGCTAATTGAACATGAGGACAATGGAATCGAACGAATTCTTTCAAGTAGTGAAGCGAAGGAAAAAGGGGCAGATGACAATGCTGCGTTCATGATTGAAGCACGGCTTGGCTACTATTTCAAAGAGCAGCTAGATGGTGAGTATATCGATGAAATTCAAGTTGAAGATGTACGCGAAAAACGCTATACCTTCGCAAGCCATGGCTACTCACCGGAAAAGGAGAACTACACAACCGTTCTCATCGCCTCCGGAAAAGGAATTCGTCCAAACATTGAAATACCAGCTATGCATCTAGTCGATGAAGGGCCAACATTTGCCAGACTATTAGGCCTAGATCTAGGAAAAACAGACGGTCGTGCGATTGAGGAACTATTAGCGGACCATGGGGACGGTTCTCCTGGTTCCTTATAAATTGTTTATAGGTGACCTAGGAGACTGACACTTTAAGTGGGACCACAAGAACCGTCCCTCTGGTTTCACAAAACATTTGATTAAATTTAAAGGGGGTTAGGGGATGAGGTCGTTTACGAAAGAGGAATCGAGTTGGATGTTTTATGATTGGGCCAATTCTGCTTATTCAATTATTATTACAACGGCTGTTTTTCCGATTTTTTACAAGGCTGCTGCAACAAATGCTGGTGTGGATGCTGCAGATTCAACAGCATATCTTGGCTATACAATCGCCATTTTTACTTTTATCTTAGCGATGATTGGACCCATTTTAGGAACAATCGCAGATTATCAAGGCTACAAAAAGAAGTTTTTCACTTTCTTCTTTGCATTAGGCGTTTCGGCAACGGCCTTATTAGCTTTTGTACCAAGTGATAATTGGTTGCTCTTATTAATTGTTTATACGTTTGCTGCATTAGGTTCAACAGGGGCCAATGTTTTCTATGATGCCTTTCTAGTTGACGTCACAACTGAGGATAAAATGGACCGTGTTTCTGCACGTGGATATGGGTTAGGCTATATCGGTAGTACCATTCCGTTTTTACTTGCAATCGCAATTATCCTACTTGCACAAAAAGAAATTCTACCGATTTCAGCAACAGTTGCTAGCAAAATAGCATTTATCATTACAGCCATTTGGTGGGGCCTTTTTTCCATTCCATTATTTAAAAATGTTCATCAACGCTACTACATTGAACGAGAACCTAATCCGATTGCGAGTAGTTTCAAACGACTTGGAACAACTTTTAAGGAAATCAAAAAATACCGAGCTGTATTTTTGTTCTTAGTTGCCTACTTCTTTTATATCGACGGAGTTGGTACAGTTATCTCCATGTCAACAGCATATGGAACAGACCTAGGAATCAGTGCTACAAATTTATTAATTGTATTACTTGTTACACAGGTCGTGGCTGCGCCATTCGCGATCCTTTACGGTCGATTGGCTCAAAAATTCACAGGTAAAAAGATGTTGTATGTCGGCATTTTCGTCTATATCATTGTCTGTGTGTATGCCTTTTTCTTAAAAACGACTCTCGATTTCTGGATCCTCGCGATGCTTGTCGCCACTTCACAGGGAGGAATTCAGGCACTAAGCCGCTCTTATTTTGCGAAGCTTGTCCCTAAACAAAAGGCAAATGAGTTTTTTGGGTTTTATAATATCTTTGGAAAGTTCGCATCCATTATGGGTCCGTTACTAGTCGGTGTAACCGCTCAAATGACAGGTCATTCCAATATGGGTGTTTTCAGCTTAGTTATTCTCTTTATCATTGGTTTTATCGTGTTAACACGAGTGCCAGAACCTAATGAGGTTAAGTAAAGCAAATCCTCATTCTCAATGTTATAATGAAAAAAACATGAGAAATGGGGACAAATAATGGATAAGAAAGAACTTGAATATAAAATTCGCGAGCTAAAATTAGACTATGTACGTCTCCAAAATGATTTAGAAAAGTTAGATTCTGTGAATGGCAACATCTCACCATTGGAACGTCAAATCGCCGAAATTGAGGATGAGATTAGCACCCTATCTAGAAAATTGCGCGAATTGTAAAAGGAGTTGCAACCAAGTGGTTGCAACTCTCTTTTATATAAACGTAATGGTTCTTGCAATCGAATTCAAATGAGCATCATCCGCCCATAAAATGAAGTAATTATAAGTTGAACCTTCAATTTGAACTGGGGTAGGATATCTGACTATAGCAGCTGCTTGGCGGTTCATTTCAGGCGGTTGGTCTGAAGATGGATAGATCAGACAAGCTTCTTGCCCACGAATTCTCGTCTGGAAAATGCGAGGTGATGAGCCATAAGGCATTAATTGGTGAAAGGCTTCTCCCCTACACACTTCATGAATATCATCCCCACCGCCGATTGCAGAAATTTGAAAGAAACCATCTGCTCCCTCATATCTCTCCGTATCTATTTGCTGCCAGTGTGATGGATATTGGAAACGAACTCTATACGTTTCGTTTGTATAAACCCCTTTAGTAGGACGAACATTCCCTGAAGACCAGCTTAGATTTACAATTTGAGGTTCCTTAGTCAGGATGATAGGATTCGGATTTTGTATGGCGATCAACCACATTTCAGTTGCAAATTCTTGTTCTGAGCAACCTGATAAATAGGCAATTGACTGGGAATCTTGAGACCATGTAACAGGTGTTGCAAAGCAAGAAGATGTGGTAAGAATGCGTTCATTGTAACCGCGTTTTCCTACTACACGAATTTGATTATAATATCCTGTTCCTTCTTTATAAGCAGTCGCACTAAATGCGATCAACTGAGAATTCGGGGACCATGTTGGATCATAATTTTTTGCTTGTTCTCCACCTTGAATTTCGTACACCTCACCTGATGTCACATCTACTGTACGGATAAGTGAAATACTAGCTCCTGGTGTTGTATAAAGGACAAATGTTCCGTCAGGGGAAAGGGAAACCTCATTTAATGGACCTTCTGTATTATTTGTAATTTGTCTCCTCTTAGATCCATTTGTCTCAATACGGAATAATTGCTGATTACCTGAAGAGTCAACTCCTTGAAACAATAGTTCTCGCCCGCTTGGAAACCACTGAGCATCTGAAGCACCAGGTTCTGAAATACTTGTTGCTCGATGAGTCAAAACATCATACATCATAATGTGGTTTCGCGTTGTATAGGCTAGCATCCGATGATTTGGAGCCCAATCAAGTGTAATGTCCTCATTAGGAGCGATTTGGTCAATAGCCGCGATTCTGCCAGTTGAAAGATCAATCACATACACGATCCGATTTTTCCCTACAAAAGCAATTTTTCGATTATCACCTGACCATATAGGCTTAGAAAAGGAATCGGCTAAACCGTTTGTAAGCTGTACCCGATTTCCACTTTGAACATGAAAAAGCCATATATCATATTGCCCTACACGACCTGCAGTATAAGAGATCATTCCAGTTGGTCGTACTCTGTAATTTACAGACAAAAGACAAACCTCCTATCTATAGATGTCTTTTGCCTATTTTATTCATACATCTTGAATAGGTTCATCTATACTACTTTCGTCTATATATTTATTTACGCACATTCCCTGAGAATAGTTTGTCCTCCCTAGCCATAGAGTTATAGAAAAGGAGGAGAGTAAAATGAATCAAACATTTTCTACTATGAAACTTATACGCTATGTAGTAGCATTTGTATTTATTACATCTGGGACTATGAAGCTTCTTAGCAGTGAACTAAGCTCCGTCTTTCTAAATCTACCATTACCTTCACCCGAACTTATCATGTATGTTGTCGCTATTCTTGAAATCGTTTGTGGGATCCTTCTAGCTATCAATAAGGAAGTTAAAAAAGCAACGATTCCATTACTTGTCATTATCCTTGCAGCAATCCTTCTAGTTAAAATTCCCATCCTACATACAGGCTTTCTACAATTTGCCTTTGCTGTAAGACTTGATATCGTGTTGCTGGCATTATTATACATTCTTTATAAATCTCACCATAAATAATTGAGAAATTATCCTTGAATGGAAACATTAAACAGATTGCAAACGCAATCTGTTTATTTTTTGAATATAATGACTCCAAAAAGCCTTTTCAATTAACCTAAGATTTAAAACCTTATAAAGTATTGACCCAACTCAGAATTTTCTTATGTTTGACATAGTGTAACAATTTCAATTATTATACCAATATACTATTTTGGAGGTTATGTTATGTCAGGCTATAATAGACAGAAAATTGTGGACAGTGTTCCTCAAAAGGGATTCTTCGGACACCCTAAAGGACTATTCACTCTTTTCTTCACGGAATTCTGGGAGCGATTCTCATATTATGGTATGAGAGCCATTCTATTATTCTATATGTATTATGAAGTATCTGATGGAGGCCTAGGACTTGATCAACATACAGCTATGGCGATTATGTCCATTTATGGATCACTTGTTTATATGTCAGGGGTTATCGGTGGGTGGTTAGCAGACCGAATCTTTGGTACTTCTAAAGCGGTATTTTATGGTGGTATTTTAATCATGCTAGGTCATATTGCACTTGCAATTCCTGGTAGCGTCTCACTATTCTTTGTATCAATGGTTCTGATTGTACTTGGTACAGGTTTACTAAAACCTAACGTTTCTAGTGTTGTTGGGGAAATTTATAGTGAAAAAGATACACGTCGTGATGCTGGGTTTAGTATCTTTTATATGAGTATTAACCTCGGTGGATTCCTTTCTCCACTTATCGTAGGTGAAGTTGGATTAAAGCATAATTTCCATTGGGGCTTCGCAATTGCTGCAATCGGGATGTTCTTCGGATTACTATTCTTTGTTTTCACAAAGAAAAAGAATCTTGGTCTTGCAGGCACAATTGTTCCAAATCCACTTGCACCAAATGAAAAGAAAAAAGTGTATACACAGATTGCTGTTGGTTTAATTGTAGTTGCAATTTTAATTGCAGTTGGAATTCCAGCAGGTTTCCTTACTTTTGATTCATTTATCGCACTTATTGGTATACTAGGTTTCTTAATTCCAACTATTTATTTTGTTACTATGTATCGTAGTTCAAAAACATCAGATGTTGAGCGTTCAAGAGTTTTAGCGTATATTCCTTTATTCTTAGCTGCCGTTATGTTCTGGTCCATTCAAGAACAAGGAGCAACGATTCTTGCCAATTATGCAGATACACGTACACAGTTACAATTTGCTGGTTTTGATATTTCACCAGCCTGGTTCCAATCTTTAAACCCATTATTCATTATTATGTTTGCGCCTGTTTTTGCATGGTTATGGGTTAAGCTTGGAAATCGTCAACCTTCTGTTCCGAAAAAGTTCTCATTAGGTTTGCTTTTTGCTGGTCTTTCTTTCCTTGTGATTCTACTACCAGCATATTTTGGTGGAACAGATTCATTAGTTAATCCACTCTGGTTAGTGTTAAGTTACTTCATTGTTGTTATTGGGGAATTATTAATTTCACCTGTCGGACTTTCCGCTACAACAAAATTAGCTCCTGCAGCGTTTACTGCTCAGATGATGAGTTTATGGATGCTTTCAAACGCTGCGGCACAGGCACTTAACGCACAACTTGTTAAATTCTATACACCTGAAACAGAAATGACTTATTTTGGAGTAATTGGTGGAGCATCTATTGTTTTAGGTATTATCCTATTATTCGTATCACCTAAGATCCAAAAGTTCATGAAGGGTGTTAACTAATTATTAGTTCTGATTAATTAAAATATAAGTGATATATTAAGTAGCGTGAGAGATAACTCACGCTATTTTTTTTATTTTATGAAGATTATTTTATTAAGAGGCTAAGTTCAAGTAGTATAGTACGAATTGGAATTGCTTATTGGACTCACTTTCTGCTTTTTCTATTTTATGTTGTTGGAAACTACCTTGGTTTACGACTCACTCCATGCCTTTTCCCCCTCATGCTGTCAGAATCTACCTTGGTTTACGACTCACTCCATGCTTTTTTCCGCTCATGCTGTCAGAATCTACCTTGGTTTACGACTCACTCCATGCTTTTTCCCCTCGCGCTGTCTGAATCTACCTTGGTTTACGACTCACTCTCTATTTTTTCCGCTCATGCTGTCAGAATCAACCCTGGATTCCGACTCACTCCATGCTCTTTTCCGCTCATGCTGTCTGAATCAGCCCTGGTTTACGACTCACTCCATGCCTTTTTCCCCTCATGCTGTCAGAATCTACCTTGGTTTACGACTCACCCCATGCTTTTTCCCCTCGCGCTGTCTGAATCTACCTTGGTTTACGACTCACTCTCTATTTTTTCCGCTCGTGCTGTCAGAATCACCCCTGGATTCCGACTCACTCCATGTTTTTTCCCATCATGCTGTCAGAATCAACCCCGTTTTCCGACTTACCCTCTGCTTTCCCCCTCTCATGCTGTCAGAATCACCCCTAGATTGCGACTCACTCTTTGTTTTTCCCCCTCGTATTGTCAAAATCAACCACGTTTTCCGACTCACTCCCTGCTTTTTCCGCTCATGCTGTCAGATTCGCCTATGTTTTTGGACTCGCTTCAGACCATACTTAATCGATTTTTCCGAATACAAAAAGACCTGTTCGCATCTGAACAGGTCTTTTTGTATCATAAGTTTTTTATAAACAATCTCACAACATCTGCACCACCGATAAATAGGCCGAGAGATGTACCTAGGTTACACAAAACAATAATTAACAAAATCCGTGTTACTTTGTTATGCCAGAAGCCCTTTACACTATAGACATCTGTTGAAAGTGTTTCAAAGTCCTTCACGCTTGGACGGCGTAGAAAAGCTTGGACAAAGCCCGCTATCCATCCTGCAGCAATTAGGGGATGCATGACCCCGATTGGTGCTGCAAAAAAGGCGGTCACTATTGTAAGCGGATGTCCTAAAGCAATCGCTGCACCAATAGCTGAAAAAGAGCCCGTCCACAAAACTAAGCTTATGGTTTGCTGCAAGCCTGCTTCTGGGTTAGCGATAAAGGTATAGGCAATAATGGCCACGATTAAAATCGGAATCGCCCAACCGATAATTTTAGGCGCCTTTGATTTAGGCGGCAACTGGGTAAGCTTTTTCAAATCATGTTCTTTTTTAATTTCTTCCTTGATACCAGGTACGTGTGCTGCCCCAAGTACGGCTACTACTTTTTCTCCTGGAGCATGTTTGATCTTCTGTGCCAAATACTGATCACGCTCATCAATGAGTGGCGTTTTTAATTTGGGAAAGCTCGTCGAAAATTCGGTTAGCATTGAATTCAGCATATCCTTGGATTTCATTTTTTCAAGTTCTTCCTCAGTAATCGTTTCGTTGCTGAAAATGCTATAGACAATGGACATTAATAATTTCATTTTTCCTGTAAATCCGACTGCATTCCAAATCCGTGAGAATGTTATTTGAATGTTTCGGTCTGCTAAAACTAATTCGGCCCCTATTTCTTTCGCAGACTCGATTCCTTGCATCATTTCTTGTCCGGCATTGATTCCAAATTGACTAGCCATTCGCTTTTGGAATGAGGAAATCGCTAGGTTCATGAGAAGCAAAGTGGCCTTCTTCTCTTTGATGACCTTAAAGATGTCCATTTCCTTCCATTTGTTACCTTCCATCATGGATTGATATCTTTGTTCATCTAGCTCAATACAAACCGAATCAGGCTTTTCTGCTTCAATGACTTCCTTAACCTGTTCAGCGCTATGCTTTGAAACGTGAGCTGTTCCGATTAATATGTATTCCTTACCATCTAATTCGATCCTTGTAATATTTTCTTCAGACATAATGACCTTCCTTATACATGCTCAATTTGTGTATACGTTAAGAAGTAGTTCAAAAAAGTCCGGTAAAAATGACACTTCGAATTTCTTCGTTAGCTTGCTTTTCCGTTCCTCACGTATTAAAAGCATACGTTCCGGTACTCAAAGCTGCGCTGCCTCGAACTTCTTGGTCCTTTTCATCCTCCTTTTTGAACACGCACTTTAATTTTAAACTAGAATGACTTAGATTTAAATTCTTTTTACTTAAATATATTGAAACATAAAAATAGACCGATACCCTTTACAGGTTAACGGTCCATTTTTATCTTTATCCTGGGAACGACTTATCGTTTTCTGTTAACGAGCCTGAAGGATTATCTTCGTGCTTGTAATCATTCACCCAATAGTCAGCATTCTTAATTCCAAGCTTAACTGGATCAAAGACTGGATCTAGTCCCGCCTTACGTTGCTTCTCGTAGTCCTTCAATGTGACCAATGCAGGTTTTGCTAATATGAGAATGGCAATAACATTCAGCCAAACCATTAAACCTAATCCAACATCACCAAATGCCCAAGCAAGCTTAGCCTCATTCACAGTTCCGTAGGTCATCGATCCTAATAAAACAATTTTTAATATAAACATGGCTACCCTACTATCCCTACCTCTTATTAAATAAGCGATATTTGTTTCTGCCATGTAGTAGTATGCCATAATTGTTGTAAAGGCAAAGAAGAATAAGGCAATCGCTGTAAATCCAGCACCAAACCCTGGTAGTGCAGTTTCAACAGCTGCTTGTGTAAACGCTGGCCCCGCTTCAACCGTTTCTCCTAAGTTATTTACAATGAATGTTTTATCTTCCGCCTGAACATTATACATTCCTGTAAATAAAATCATAAATGCTGTCGCTGAACAAACTAATAATGTATCAATGTAGACAGCAGAAGCTTGAACTAAACCTTGTTTAGCCGGATGAGATACTTCCGCAGCTGCTGCTGCGTGTGGTCCTGTACCTTGACCAGCTTCATTTGAGTAAATACCACGTTTTACTCCCCATGCGATTGCCATCCCAATAATCCCGCCAAATGCTTGCTCAGCTCCGAATGCGCTCTTAAAAATTAAAGCAATTACTGCTGGTAACTGACCAATGTTCATAATCATAATAATAATTGCCATAATAATATAACCGATAGCCATAAATGGTACCACATACTGTGCAACGTTTGCTATCCTCTTAATACCACCAAAAATAATGGCACCAATTAACACAACCAAGATAGCTGCAGTTACCCATTTATTAATTCCAAATGCATTGTCCAATCCAGCAGCAATCGAATTCGATTGGATTCCTGGCATTAGAAATGCCATTGCGAGAAGTGCAGCAAGAGCAAATATAATTCCATACCATTTCCAACCGATTCCTTTTTCTATGTAATACGCTGGTCCACCACGATATTGACCATCTTGCTTTTCTTTGTAAATCTGTGCTAATGTCGATTCAATGAAAGAAGTTGATGCTCCAATAAAGGCAATCGCCCACATCCAGAAAACAGCACCTGGTCCACCAAATGCAATGGCGGTAGCTGTTCCTGCAATGTTACCTGTTCCAACACGACCTGATAGAGAAACAGCCAATGCTTGGAATGATGAAACCCCCGCATCAGAGCTTTTTCCTTTGAACATAAGGGATGTCATATCTTTGATGTGCCTTACCTGTAAAAAACGAGTTAAAATTGAAAATAAAAGTCCAACACCAAGCATTCCATAAATCATGACCGGGCTCCAAAGGATACCATTCAACCAATCAGTAAAAGCCTGCACTTACATTCCCCCTTTTTCGTTTTAGAAAATTCTCTATATTACGAATTATAAATCATGTGTATAGACAACTCAATATTATTGTTGTATAACAGTATAAAAAACGGCCATTTATAGATCATGATATATATCACAGTCTGACTTTTATTCCTACATTATAATGGTTATAGATAACCTAATAAACATATTAAGGGGCGATTCAATTGAAAAAAGAAATGCTCAATCATTTTATAGAATATAATGAGGAAAGACTAACAAAACGTGTCATCTTTAAAGAAGGTGGTAGTACCGTCTTTATGTTAAACTTCATGCCAAATCAAGCGCTACCTGCTCACAAGCATCCAGGGTCTAATGTATATCTACTCGTTCTTTCAGGTGAAGGCACTTTTACAATTGATGAGCAAGACGTTAAAGTGAAAAAGGACGATGTGATCGTTTGTAATGGAGAAGAAAACTTAAGCTTTGTAAATGATGGTTCAGAAAATGTAAGTTTATATGTCACACTTACAAAAATTCCTGATGAGAGATACGCACAGGATGTGTAAAAAAACTGCCGGCCCCTAATATAAAGGGCTGGCAGTTTTTTATTAGTTCATTACCCATTTATCTTTCATAAACAAGATACGGCCAATCACAAAGAAGATAATCATACAAGCAATGTTACTACCGAAAGCAAGTAGAATATGTTCATAGTCAATGATTCCGAACATCAATTCTTTTAATAAAGTAAATAAATTCATAATTGGTACAGTGAAGTGATAATTCGTAAGTTCATTCACTCCTACCCCTACTATAATCATTGCAGGGAACATGGCAATCATCATGACAGGGCTGCTATAACTTCCTGCTTCCTTGATTGTTTTCGCGACAATGCTTGTAATCATGATTAATGAAGCGGTAAATGCAGCGTAGATAACTGCTAGTAAGATGCCGATTCCAATGATTAAATAAGCGTCATCTCCAAATGATACAGCGTTTTTGAGATTTTCAGTTAACAGACTAATCTCCAATGCAACTACAGCCAATGTAATAATGCCGATTACCGACCCAATTGTAGCAATCGTTAGCCATTTTGCAAGTAGCAAGGTAGATCTTTTAACAGGTGTCATTAACAGAGCTTCCATCGTTTTCTTTTCTTTTTCACCCGCAAATAAATCGGCTGCAGAAGGACCTGAACCAACTCCGATTGCAATTGATAAAATTAATGGAATTAAAAATGCAAGCATATCAACATTTGGATCTTCATTTGTCATTTCTTCTTGTTTAATCGTAAATGGTTGCATGATAGTAGGATCAATTCCGCCTGCCTGAAGGATCCCGACAACCACTGTTTTCTCAAAAACTGTTAAGGCATTCAAGATAATTGCATTTAATTGGGTAGACTTTTGACTAAATGAATCCCCAACGAGAGTGACCGAAGCTTCCTTCCCGTTTTGTGTCGCCTCAACGAAATTCGGTGTTAATTCCAATCCGACTTGTGCATCTCCGTCCTGAATGGATTGCTCTAGGTTAGACGATTCAATGAGCTCAACATTCTCTACTCCTGAAAGTATCCTCTCTGCTTCAATCATGGAAGATTCTTCAACTGCAAGCTGGAAAGTATCACCTTCGCCATCTGAAATCATATTTTCATAGAAAAACGTCATTCCGGACATCATGATAATTGGTAATAAGACAGTAAGTATTAATGTACGACGATCGCGAAAGCAATCTTTTAATTCTTTCAAATATATTTTACGAAGCATATGTTTCGTTCCCCCTAACAAGTTTACTCATGAAAATATAATTCAAATCCTGGCTTCCTTCTGATTTATAAAGCTCATCTAAATCACCTTGATAGACGAGTTCTCCCTTATGCATCATTGCGACTGAATCACAAAGCATGGAAACTTCCTCCATAATATGACTAGAGAATATAATCGTCTTACCATCACGCTTTAACTGGTGAACAAGCTGTCTGAATACATTTGATGACGTAATATCTAATCCGGTCGTTGGCTCATCAAAGAGAATAATCTCTGGATTATGAATGAGTGTTCTCGCAATCGCTACCTTCTGTCTCATACCTTTTGAGAACCCACCGACCTTACGATTCAAGTAATCTCGCATTCCAAACATTCGTGCTAATTCATCTATCCTTACTTTCGTTTCATGTTTGCTTAATCCATATAAAGCTGCAAAAAATTCGAGATTCTCTCGTGCAGTGAGACGATCATACAATCCGGTTTCGCCACCAAATAATACACCGATTCTCTTTTTCACTTCTTCTGGATTTTTTTGAGTATCATAGCCTGCCACTTTAACATTTCCATCCGTCGGAGTTAGTAACGTCGCAATGGTTCGTAGAAGAGTTGTTTTTCCCGCACCATTTTCCCCTAGTAATCCAACAACTTGCCCTTTTTCAACAGTAAATTCCACATGCTTTAATGCAGTTATAGAAGTCTTTTTATCTTTGAATCTTTTTGTCACTTCATTAATTTCGATCATATTTTCCACCTCGTCTTGTTCTTATGTCTATATCATAGCCATCCTTTTTAAGAAAATCTCTAGTTATGTCGCGAATGTTCCTTTTTTTGTCGTGAAAAGGTCAAATTTTCCTATAAAGGTGTTAAAATAGAAAGATACTATATTTGGAAATTTTCATATAAATGTTGGTTATGTGAGGTAGATTTGAAGATGAAGGTTGGTCTTGTAGATGACCGTTTGATTGATTTGGATAAATTAAAAGCAATTGTAAGTGGCATTTCAGATATTGAGGTTATCTTCTCTACATTATCCGCCGAGGAAGCCTATGAACAAATCAAAAAAGAGGAAATCGATTTGTTGATTGCTGACATTGAGATGCCAAATTTATCTGGCTATGAACTTGCCGATATTATTCACACGCATGCACTGAATATTTCGGTGATTTTTGTAACAGGAAATAGTGGCTATGCTGTTCATGCATTTGAACTAAATGTTCATGATTATATAATGAAGCCCTACCCGAAGGAACGGTTAGTGAAATCAATTGAACGTTTACTCGAAAAAACAAAATCGGCTGAAATTCATGGAAGACTTTATTTAAAACAAAAAAATGAAATACATATTCTCCAAAAAAAGGATATTATTTTTATTGAACGTTCAGGGCGTTCGACAACCATTTATACAAAATCAGGGCCGATAAAAACCTATCAAACTCTGGGTGAGTTAGAGGGAGAATTACGAGAAAGAGACTTCATTCGGTCACACCGGTCGTTTATCATCAATATTCACTATGTAAAAAACTTTTCGCTTTATGCAAAGAACTCCTATATTGTCACTTTCGAAGGTATCGAAGAACAGGCAATGATCACAAAAGAAAAAGTAGACTTTTTACAACAAAATTATTTTTAGTGATGTTAAAAAGGAGGGTGAAAAGGACCGAGAAGTTCGAGGCGGAGCAGCTTTGAGTACCGGAGCGTATGCAATTAATACGTGAGGAACGGAAAAGCAAGCCAACGAAGAAATTCGATGTGTCATTTTTACCAGACTTATTAACTTCCTTTAAGGTGGCGTAATGTTTGATCATGCTTTATTGGGGACTCATCGTGGTATTGTCGATTTTATGCATTTATGTATGTTTATCACGACTTTCAATTTCAAGAAAAATGAATACTTTATTAGAAGAGGCCAAACATTTTGATGAACAACGCGCTCAATTCAATGAAACCTTCCGAGTCGTTCGTAGTGAACGGCATGACTTTTTAAAGCATGTTTCCGCCATTCACTTTATGCTTGAAAATGGAAAAGACAAGGAAGCAAAACACTATTTGGATGAATTGGTTGAGGGCTATAAAGAAACAAATCTTTCAATAAAAGGCGAACGCGGTGTGGTAGCAGGTATTCTCCATCAAATGTATCGCAAAGCAAGGGCACTTGATATTTCAATTGTGTATGATTTTGATTTGCCACTTTCATCCTTACCATTGTCGGACCAGCAAATTGTGACCTTAATTGGAAATCTCTTATCCAATAGTATTGATGCGTGTGAAGAATGGCAAAAAGAGCATAAGGGCCATGCCTTCCTTACCTTGCAATGTTATAAGCGAAGTGGATTGTATATTTTAACATGTAAAAATAGTACTCTTCCAATTCCAGCGTCCATCTTAGATCACTTGTTTGAAACCTTTGGAAAAACGACTAAAGGTGATGGTCACGAAGGACTTGGCACAAAGTTAATATATGATGTTGTCGATGAAGCAAATGGATTTTTGGACTTTGTATGTAAAGACGAGGAATTCACAGTCAAAATTAAAATACCTGCCATAAAAGGAAAGTAAAAAGGAGAAATCAATCCAATTGGACGATTTCTCCTTTTTTTTAATTCTTTGCTAATGTAGGCTGAACACCTTGTTTTGTTTTTTTCTTACCCGTAATATCTTCTTCCTGTTTCGCTCGTTTAATAAAGAACGCGAGAATAAACGCAAGAAGTATTAAGAAGGTTGAAACGAAAAAGGTGAAATTAATCCCTTCAAGCATGGCTTGTAACTGAATTTGTAGAGCTTGTGCCTCTGTAGGCTGCCCTTGAATATTCTTAAGTAAATTTGCTGCAGATGACTCTTCTCTTAGTGACATCAATGTAATTAAAAATCCTGTACCAATGGCGGCTGAAACCTGGTTTAATGTATTATTAACAGCTGTACCATGTGGGTATAAGTTACGCGGCAACTGATTTAATCCATTTGTTGAAACAGGCATAAAGACCATGGACATACCAAACATTCTCACCGCATGTAAAATCATAAGATACGTATAGGAAGTTTCAAAGGTCAGCTGGCTGAAAAGATAGGTTGTTACAGTTGTGATGGCCAATCCCAGAGTTGCCAAGATTCGTCCACCAAATTTATCAAATAAACGTCCATTGATCGGTGACATAAAAGCATTTAATACCGCTCCAGGTAAAAGTAAAAGTCCAGTATTCATAGGCGAAATACCTAATATCGTTTGTAAATAAATTGGTAGCAATAAAAACCCTGAAAACATGGCCATATTAACAACCATCGTAATCCCTGAAGCCAATGCAAACATCGGATAACGATAGACACCAAAATTAAGCATTTGGATATCAAGCTTTGATTGACGTACGATAAACCAAGTTAACGAGATTATTCCTATAATAATGGATCCATATACAAATGGACTTCCCCACCCCATATTGCCGGCTGAACTAAATCCATATAATAATCCACCAAATCCTATACTTGATAAAACTAAAGAGAAAAAGTCCAGTTTTAAAATTACTTTTTCTTTTTTATCCTTTAGCATAATAAAGCCAAGTATGAACACGATAGCTGCAATTGGCGTGATGAAGTGGAAGAGCATTCTCCAATCATAGTGTTCAATAATCCAACCCGAAAGTGTGGGTCCAATCGCCGGTGCGAACATGAGGATTAATCCGAAAACCCCCATCGCTGTTCCCCTTTTTTCAACAGGGAAGCTTACCAACATTACATTCATTAGTAGCGGCATCATAATTGCCGAACCTGATGCTTGGATCATCCGACCTGCAAGCAGGACAGAAAATACATGGGCGGTACCCGAAAGTATCGTACCGATTGTAAATAATCCCATTGCAACGATAAATAATCGGCGAACGGTATATTTTTCGATTAAAAAGGCTGTAGTCGGAATCAATATTCCATTGACTAGCATAAAGCCCGTGGTTAACCACTGTACTGTCGATGGGTCAACCTTTAGTTCCGTCATAATAGAAGGTAACGCGACATTTAATAATGTATTATTTAAAAATGAAATAAAGGCACCAACCATCAAGACGGCAAGAATACCGTATTGAGGGCGTACTTGTTTTTCGGAAAAATCCATAAAACTCCCCCCACATTAGACGTTAAGTTCATAATTTTATACCATTGTTTTATTTAGTCATAAGATATATCTTATAACACGCCTTTTTGGATTGCAATGAAAATATCTCAGTTTGAAAACTCTTAGAACATGCTAAGGTTATAGGTTTTAGATAAGAGCTCAAGAAGCCTTATTCCACCTATGCTATTTCCTTTTTCATCTAAGGCCGGACCTAATATCCCTATTCCAAATTTACCTGGAACCGCCCCCATGATTCCACCGGATACACCACTTTTTGCTGGAATCCCGATCTTTATGGCAAATTCACCAGAGGCATTGTACATTCCGCAGGTCACCATGAACGTTTTACAGATACGCGCAACATTTTTCGGCATAATTTGTTTACCTGTTTCCGGATCGACACCATCAAGAGCAAATACAACACCTATCCTTGATAAATCAAGGCAATTCATTTCAATTGCACATTGTTTTGTATAAAGGTCTATGAGTTCTTCGACATTTTCTTCAATGATTTGATGCTGTTTTAGAAAATAACATAAAGCTCGATTAAGATGTGCCGTGTCATATTCAGATTGGGCAATTTCCTCATTGTAATGGATCGTGTCATTGTTTGCTAATTCACGAATGAATGTGAGCAATCGATGAAATCTCTCATCTACTGTGTTCCCTTTAATCATATGGGTAACAGCAAGTGCGCCAGCATTAATCATCGGGTTTAGTGGCTTTGAGGGAACCATTGATTCTAGCTTTGCAATCGAGTTAAACGGGTCACCAGTCGGCTCCATTCCGACACGCTCAAAAACATATTGTTTGCCCCTATCCATCAAAACGAGAGCAAGCGTTACAACTTTGGAGATACTTTGTAACGAGATCTTTTTTTCAATATCCCCTGCGGAAAAGCAACGTCCATCCGGAAAGTTGATTGCGATCGATAGATCATTCGGGTTTGCTTTCCCAAGTGCTGGTATATAATCAGCTACACGCCCATTTTTAGTTATTTTGCGTGCTTCTTTCACTAATTCCTTTAATTCATCATTTGATTTACAAGGCATTTTCATCACCACTAGTAGTCTTTACCAAAGGGGATTTTAGTATTTATAGGAAATGAAATTAAATAGCCCATTCCCGGGAATGGGAAGGGCTATTGTTAGCTGCTTAACGCGAGATGTTGATACGCGATATCCATATTATTTTTTAGTTCTTCCGGGTTGTCGTGGTAGACTACCTTCCCTTTACTTAAAATATAAACATCATCTGCTATTCGTAAAGCAGTTGAGATATTTTGTTCAACTAGAAGCATTGACATTCCTGATTCTTTTAATTTTAAAAGGACGTCCATCACTTCACTGACCATTAAGGGTGACAATCCTTCGGTAGGTTCATCGAGCAATAGGATTTTTGGATTTCTCATCAATGCTCTTCCGATTGATAGCATCGATTGTTCCCCACCACTTAAGGTGCCAGCATGAGACTTTTCACGTTCTTTTAGGCGTGGAAAATAGTGAAAGATCTTCTCTAGATTCCAATCTCCTTTTTTCAGATCAGCGAAAACGGTTAGATTTTCTGTTACGGTCAGGTTCGGAAATATTCTTCTCCCCTGTGGAACGATGCCAATTCCCTTTCTTGCAATTTGGTGACTTTGGAGCGAGGCAATATTTTTACCTTCAAATAGGATTTCACCTTGTACTTTATTAACAAAGCCAATAATTGAATGCATGGTTGTCGTTTTACCCATACCATTTCTTCCTAAAAGGGTCACAACCTGGCCTTCTTTCACTTCAAGGTTCACTCCATGAAGGATGTGACTCGAGCCATAGAAGCTATTAACATCTTTCAGCTTAAGCATGTGCAGCCTCCTCCCGCCCTAAGTAAATTTCTTTAACCTCTTCATTTTCACGAACGGCTTCTGGTGTACCATCCGCAATGAGTTTTCCTGTATGTAGGACAATAACTCGATCCATGTTACCAAACAACACATCAATATCATGCTCAATCATACAAATCGTTACTTCTTTTGGCAGCTTATTAATTAAAGCAATAATTTGGTCAGTTTCAACTTGTGACATACCTGCTGTCGGTTCATCTAACAGTAGAATCTTTGGCTTTCCAGCAATGGCCATGACAATCTCAATTTGTCTTTGCACACCATAAGATAGCTCTTGTACCTTTTTATCGCTATATTGCTCAAGATTCCATTCCTGTAAAAGGGCATCCGTTTCTTCATGCAACGCTTGATAATTTTTGAGACTTACCTTCTTCCACCATTGCGTATGCTCTTTCCTCATTTTCTGTAAAACAAGGAGAACATTCTCTTTCACGGTTAATCCAAACATTAAATTGTTCTTCTGGAACGTTCGAACAATACCATTTTCTGTCCTTTTATAGTTTGGTACCTTTGTAATATCTCGGTCATAATAAGCAATTGTTCCACCTGTTGGGTTCAAGTCTCCAGCGATCATATTGAAAAAGGTTGTCTTACCCGCGCCATTTGGACCAATTAATCCGACACGTTCTCCAACTGATACATCCAACGTAATATCTTCAATTACTTTTAACCCACCAAAATGCTTTGATAGATTTTGAATTGAAAGAATTGTAGTCATCACTTCCCCCCCTATCCATTTATTTTTGATTGCTGTTTAATCGGTTCAATCGGTTGCTCAACATAATTTTCCTCTACAGGTTTGGGCTTTGGTTTAAAAATGCTACCTGTTAGATTAGAGAACAATCCCGCAATTCCTGAAGGAGCAAAGATTGTGAATAAGATGAAGGCAGTACCAATTATCATCATCCAGCTTTCTGTGTAAGAACTAATAATGGTCTCCAACACAACGATAAATGCTGCTCCAATAACGGGTCCCCAAAGTGTTCCTGCTCCTCCAACTAACACCATGATCAGTACAGAGCCAGACACTGTCCAATACACATCTGTCGGGGCCACGAAACCATTAAAAAATACATATAAACTTCCAGCCAGTCCACCTAAAGTACCAGCAATCAAAAAGCTAATGTTTTTATAGAAGGTTGTGTTATAACCAATCGACTTCATTCGATCTTCATTTTCTTTGATACCAATGAAGACGTACCCAAGAGGGGAATGAAGAAGTCTATTAATAACGATCATAACAATAGCAAATACGACTAATACAAAGTAATAGATAAACACTTGATTGGATAGGAGAAAATCTCCAAACAGGCTTGGAGCAGGAATTCCTGACAATCCATTTGATCCACCTGTTACATCTGTCCATTGATAAATGATGGAGTAAACCATCTGGGAACAGGCAAGTGTTAGCATCAAAAAGTAAAAACCGTGTGCCTTAGTCGATACAAAGCCTATTAAAATGGCTAGTAAAAAGGCTAGCAGCATTCCAATTGCAATCGTTAGAAACACATTTGTAGATAAATGACTTGCCGCTAAACCAGTTGCATAAGCACCAGCACCGAAAAATGCAGCATGCCCTAAGGACACCAATCCAGTCTGACCAACTAGGATATTTAAACTTATGGCGAATATCCCAAAGATCAAGATTTCCGTAAAAATGTTTACGTAATAGAGAGAAACAAAAAATGGAGCAGCAACCATTAATAAGAATAATACACTTCCTTTAATCCACTGTTTGCCCATTTATGCCCTCCTTCCTATCAATCCTTGCGGACGGATAATTAATACAGCAGCCATCAATGCAAATGTAATGATTAAGCTTAGTTCCGGGACATAGAAACGACTAAATGTTTCAACCATACCCACTAAAAGGCTCGCAACAATCGTTCCACTTACCGACCCAAGTCCTCCTACAACTAGAACAACAAGAGATAAAATGAGGATATTAAATTCCATTCCAGGGGCTACTCCTAGGATTGGGGAGCCAAGCACCCCACCGATTCCAGCTAAGAAACTTCCAAAGAAAAATACAAGAGTAAAGACGAGGTGGATGTTGATTCCTAGCCCACCAACCATCTCTTTATCAGATAAACCTGCACGGATAACAGCGCCCCATTTTGTTTTTTCCTGTGTATACCAAAGGGCTACAGCGATAATGATTCCGACTACAATTAAAGCTAGACGGTATGAAGGGATCATATTCCCCATCACCTCAACTGATTGGCTTAGGAAAGCTGGTGGGGTTACGGTCATGATGTTTTTCCCCCAAATGATGGAGAAGAGATCATGGAAGATGTATGCTAGACCAAAGGTTAACAATACTTGGGAAAGATGGCCAAGCTTATAGGTAGGCCGAAGTAGGATTACTTCTAAAATCAATCCGATAACGGCAATAACAAAAGGCACAACCAGGAGTGCAACCCAAAATGGTAGTCCTGATTTTACAACGATTGAATAACCCATGTACGATCCTAATAAATATAGGGAACCATGCGCTAAATTTAATACCCCTAAAATACCAAAAACGAGACTTATCCCACATGTAATAATGAATAGGAGAAACCCGTAGCTAAGCGCATTCATCAATTGTAAAACTAATGTATCCATTCCTTTCCTCCCAATCCGAAATGTGTAAGCGCCTCGCTCAGCCCCGACAAGCTAATGTTCTGTGCCAAAAAAGTTGCTCTTTGACTTTTCTTGGCACAGGTTATTAGACCTCGAGGGGCTAGGCGCTGGAACTAGACACAGAAAACTTCGTTAAAATAGTAATAATATATTGTTAACTCGAAAAGAAAGAGGCAACACCTGTTACCTTTGCCTCCTTCTTTAATTATTTTCTTATTTTCCTGGGTCGACAACTTCTGGTACTGTGTCGATTACTTTATTTTCCGTCTTGTCACCATCAAGGTATGTTTCTACGATATAAAGGTTTTGGATAATTTGATGAGTTTCTGGGTCAAACTTGATTGGTCCTCTTGGGCTATCCAGTTCAACCTTTGAGATTTCCTCTACTAGTTTATCAGGGTCTGAAACATCCCCGTTTAATGCTTCGATTGCTTTTGCCATAATCGCCGCTGCATCATATCCTTCTGCCGATTCGATACTTGGTCTCGCATCGTACTTCGCTTCATACGCTTCAACGAACTTTTTGTTTTCAGGCGTATCTAGACTATAATCCCAGAAGATAGAAGCAATGATGCCTTCAGGAGCAGTTCCTTGCTGTGGACGAGTATCCTCAGCAGTAAGCCATCCAGAACCAATTAAAGGAATTTTACCTTTTAATCCATATTGCTCGTATTGTTGAACGAAGCGAATTGCATCTGTACCTGCAAAGAATGCATAGATTCCATCAATGTCATCACGATTCATTTTTGCTAGGTAAGAAGAGAAATCGTTATTTCCCAGTGGAGCGAATACTTCCTCAACAATCTCTCCACCCGCTGCCGTATAAGCATCCTTAAATGCTGCCGTAGCTTCATGACCAAATGCATAGTCAGCAGCTGTTAAATAGATTTTTCCACCAATATTGTCATATGCCCATTGGCCCATAGAGTGTCCAATTTGGTAAGAAGAGAAAGACGAACGCCAGATATAATCACTACGCTTTGTTCTTGTTAAATCATTTCCACCAGCATGAGAAACAAGGAATGGTAATTTGTTCTTATCAACCTCGTCACGAATCGCATAAGCTACCGCAGTACTGATTGGACCCGTTAAAATATCAATTTTGTCCTGCTCCATTAATTTACGAAGCTTACGTAAGGAAACTTGTGGGTCTGCCTCTGTATCTTCATGAACAATCTCAATTTTCTTACCGGCGACTTCCCAACCGATTTCTTCAAAATAAAGCTCCATACCGTTCTTAACATTTTCCCCAAGTGATGCATATACACCTGTTGAAGGTAGTAAAGCACCAATTTTAATTGGCTCGTCACTTGAAGAATCAGTTGTCGTTGGTTCCTCATTTTCTTCTTTTTTGTTATTATCCGTAGTTGTACTGATTGCCCCTGAGCTACATGCTGAAAGCAATAGAACAAATGCCAACATGATCAACCAATTTCTTTTTACTAGTTTCATAGGTAACCCTCCCTTTAATGGAAACGCATTCAATATTGACCCTCTCTGGTGAATACACTTTTTACACAACAGGACTTTTGGATTATGTATGGATACCCCCTTTCCAAAATTTATAGTATTTTGAATATTATTATAGTTATAACTATCTAAATATTCAATACATATTTACAACTTCCATAAAAAAAACGTAATAAATTTCTTCAAAGTTTCATGCAAAAAAAATGGAGGAGGGTTGGAATAACGGCTTACATTTTCTGCCTTTAATACCAACACGACCTCTATTAAATCAACACATACTGTAAATTAAGCTTTTTTGTTAAATTAAAATAAATACTTTTTTTGTGAAGTTACCTTCTTTTAATTTATTACGTTAATTTTACTTTCGCACCAAAAACCATTGATTATTGTCTTAATTTAAAACGTTGCATCTTCCCAGAAGCCGTTTTTGGGATTTCATCCATAAACTCTATGATTCTAGGATACTTATAAGGGGCTAAGTTTGATTTTACATAAGCTTTTAATTCTGCTTTCAATTCCTCAGATGGGGCAACCCCTTCTTTAAGCACAATACAAGCTTTTGGAAGATCTAGATTATCCTCTGTCTTGACGCCAATTACCGCGACCTCTAGAACAGAATCATGTTTGAGTAGAGTTGATTCTACTTCGATTGGAGAAACCCAGATTCCGCCTACCTTCAGCATGTCATCTGAACGCCCTGAATACCAAAAATAACCCTCTTCATCCTTGTAATATTTATCCCCGGTATACATCCACTCACCTTTGAGTTTTTTCTGATTTTCAGCGATATTTGCCCAATAACCACCCGTTAGGCTTTCCCCTTTAATAACTAAGTCCCCAACTTCATTTGGTTCTACTTCCACGAAATCGTCGTTGACAATTTTCGCCTCATATCCAGGGACAGGCTTCCCTGTGCTTCCAGGACGAATATCTCCAACCCGATTCGAAATAAAAATATGTAGTGCTTCTGTTAATCCAATACCATCCAAAATATCAAGATTAAAGAGTTGCTTCCATTTGTTCACAAATGTATCAGGGAGCGCCTCCCCAGCAGATACACATACTCTCACTGATGATAAGTCAGGAATTTTTCCTGTACGCTCAACATAGTTAATCAAACTACCATAAAGTGTTGGAACACCAAAAAAGATCGTTGGTTTTGTCTTTTCAAGTGTTTCAAACACTTTATCAGGCGTAGGACGATCCTTTAATAAAACAGTTGTAGCTCCAGCTCCTAATGGGAAATACATCCCATTTCCAAGCCCATACGCAAAAAAGAGCTTTGAAGCGGAGAAGGTAACATCATTTTCACTTATCCCCAAAACTTGTTTTCCATACGTGTTATACGCTGCTTCCATGCTTCGTTGATGGTGAATAACACCTTTTGGATTTCCAGTGCTACCAGAACTGTATAGCCAGAATGCAGGGTCATCCTTCACTGATAAAAATGACTCAAGCTCTGTTGAAGCATTACTTATCAGTTCATGGTAATCAATTTCATTTGCTTCTACTGTTGTGTTTTCTGTGACGACGATAACATGCTGAAGGAAGACAAATCGATCTCTATTTGCCTTAATTTTGCTCCAAAGATCCTCGTGAATAACAAGCACTTTCGAACGACTGTGGTTTAATAGATATTCATAATCCCCGGGCTGAAGCATGGTGTTGGATGGGATTGGAAGTGCACCAATTTTTATCGCCCCATAAAAGGAAACAATATTCTCAACAGTGTCATGCATAACCATCAGCATACGGTTTTCATTTTCCACACCCAACCTTTTGAGAGCGTTACCAAATTGGTTCACACGATTAAGAAGTTCTTGATAAGAAACTTGTTCGTCTCCACTTATTATGGCTGTTTTTTCACCTAGTCCGTTTCGTACATTTTCTTCAATAAATCGATCGGCTGCATTGTACTTCGTTGCAATTCCCTTTAAATCCGAAGCTACCTTTATCACACTTTTCCTCCTTACCTATCTTGTAGATAGAAAAAATTTAAGATAGTGGAGGTAATCGTTACCTCCACCTTTTTCGGAGTAATTCATAGTTGATATTTTGACATTGACACTGTGAATATAGTGTTAATAAACCGAAATGAAGAATAATAAATTATTTCTTACTTACCTGACCAGTTTGGTTCACGCTTTTCAATGAATGCACTTAAACCTTCTTGTGCATCTTGAGAACGGAATAAGAGGTTTTGAAGCTCACCCTCATAACGGATTGCTACGTTAAGTGGCATTTCTTTTCCATTCATGATCGATAGCTTAATATTAGAAGTTGCATAAGTTGCGCTGTTTGCGATTTTTTGTGCATATTCTAATGTTTTCGCCCTTGTTTCTTCTTGTGGATATACACGATCTACTAGTTTAATAGCTAATGCTTCTTGTGGTGTTAATGTTTCACCTGTGATATTTAAATCTAGGGCTTTAGAGTGTCCAACTTGACGAGCTAGACGCTGAGTTCCACCTGTACCTGCTAATACGCCAAGAGATACTTCTGGAAGTCCAATCTTACCTGCTTGGTCTCCCATGAAACGTAAGTCACAAGCTAGAGCCATTTCTAGCCCACCACCAACAGTATGACCTTCTAAGCAAGCGATCCAAATTTGTGGTGAACGTGCAATCTTATCTAATGTTTCGTTACAGAATAAGCAGAACTGTGTTTTAAAACGTGGCTCAGCAGATTTTAAGAAATTGATATTCGCTCCTGCTGAGAAGAATTTTGGCATATCACTCATTAGTACAGCTACTTTAATGTCATTATCAAAACGAATGTCATCAATTGCCGCATTTAACTCTTTGTAATACTCAAGGTCATATGAATTTGTTTTATTTACATGAATGTGAACTTCAGCGATTCCATCGACTTTTTTTACAGTAAGGTTTTTTGTTTCTAAATTAATTGACATGTTTACATTCCTCCATTTGTTTTATTGGAAAATTATTTATATATACTATATTCTGAAAATATTTAGTGGACGCTCTCCATTATAGGAGACCACACTCTTTGTTTCTGAATAAAGATCAAGTGTTTCGATACTCAATTCTCTTCCAAAGCCTGATTGCTTATAGCCGCCAAATGGTGTTCCAGGGAAGGCTGAAATTGGACAATTTATCATGACAATACCTGCACGAATGCCTTCTGCAATTCGATGTGCTTTACCGTGATCCTTTGTCCAGACAGCTGAACCAAGTCCAAAAATTGAATCATTTGATTGCTCTAGCACTTCAGCTTCATCTTTAAACTTCATGATAACTACCACTGGACCGAAGACTTCTTCTTGAGCAATTCTCATGTCGTTTGTGACATTTCCGATAACAGTTGGTAAATACCAGTACCCTTTATCAAATTCGCTGCCTTCTGGTCTTTTTCCTCCATAAAGAACTTCTCCGCCCTCTTCAATTGCAAGTTTTACATAGCCGTCTACAACTTCTTCATGGTCTTTGGAAATCAGGGCCCCCATATGTGTTTCCTTATCGAATGGGTCACCAACCTTTAGTTTTTGGGCCTTTTCAATAAATTTTTCGACAAATTCATCATAAATGTTTTCATGTACAAATAGTCTTGAACGGGCCTCACAGGATTGGCCAGTGTTATAGAAGATTCCATAAATAGAACCCGCTACTGCGCCATCAATATCAGCATCATCGAATACGATATTAGGAGATTTTCCACCTAATTCTAAAGTAACACGTTTTAAAGTAGTTGAAGCTTTCGCCATAATGTCTTTCCCGGTTTCTGTTTCACCTGTGAAGGCTACTTTATCGACACCAGGGTGAGTCGTTAAGTAAGGACCAATTACTGAACCACTTCCTGTGATAACATTTACTACGCCTGCTGGAACCCCTGCTTCATGGCAGATATCTGCAAGCATATAAGCAGTAATCGGTGTATGTGAAGCTGGCTTAAGAATCACAGGACAGCCTGCTGCAATGGCAGGTGCAATTTTCCAAGCAGCCATCATTAATGGATAGTTCCATGGAATAATTTGCGCACAAACTCCTACAGGTTCTTTTACGGTGTAGTTAAAAAATCCATTCGGAACTGGGTTCGTACGTCCGCCAAAGGTTGTAATTGCCCCTGCATAGAATTCAAAGTCTTCAATAGCTTGACCAATTTGCCCCTTGGCAGCAGCAACTGTTTTTCCACTATTTAATACTTCTGCTTCAACAAGATCATTGAAACGTTCGCGCATGATTGCTGCGATATTGTTAAGAACTCTTGCTCTTCTTGCTTGAGGTAATTTCGGCCACTTTCCGTTTTCAAACGCGTTTCTTGCTGCGTCCACTGCACGATCCACATCTTCTTTTGTCGCTTTTGCTACTTTTGCGATAACCTCACCAGTTGCGGGGTTATAAGTCTCGAAAAATTCATTATTGCTACTGTTTGAGTATTCTCCATTAATCAATAGTTGGTACGTTTCTTTTAATTCCACCATAGATGTTGTTTCACTCCCTACATTTTCTCTATAATCGTCGCGATTCCTTGACCGACGCCGATGCACATAGTGGCTAAGCCATAACGTACATCACGTTTTTGCATCTCATGAACAAGAGTAGTAACAATACGCGCACCACTGCATCCTAGTGGATGGCCTAAAGCAATTGCACCACCATTGACATTCACTTTATTCATATCTAGTTCGAGTTCTTTAATACATGCAACAGATTGTGCTGCAAATGCTTCATTAATTTCAATCAAATCAAGGTTATCAACAGTTAAACCTGCTCTTTGTAATGCTTTTCTTGTCGCTGGAACCGGGCCAATTCCCATATAGTCCGGATGGACACCACTAACAGCAGATGTCACTACTCTAGCAATCGGCTTTAACCCAAGTCTTTCTGCAAGTTCCTTTTCCATTACGAGGATGGCACTAGATCCATCATTAATACCAGATGAATTTCCAGCAGTAACCGAACCGTCCTTTCGGAAAACAGGCTTAAGTTTAGACAGCGTTTCCAAAGTGGTTCCAGGACGAACATGTTCATCCTCCCTGAAAAGAAGAGGTTCTCCTTTTCTTTGTGGTATTTCAATGGGCACAATCTCATCATTAAATCTTCCACTTTGAATCGCTGCGGCTGCCTTTTGCTGACTTGAAAGGGCAAGATCATCTTGTTCTGCTCTTGAGATTCCATATTTCTCTGCTACATTTTCAGCCGTTTCTCCTAAACTAATTGGAGGATACATTTCATTCATAGCTGGATTCACAAGACGCCATCCTAGCATTGTGTCATGCAAAGTTTGATTCCCCTTTGCACTTGTAACTTGAGGTTTCATCATTACATACGGAGCACGGGTCATACTTTCCGTTCCTCCTGCAATAAAGACATCTCCTAAGCCTGACTTAATCGCAGCGGATGCCTGATTAACTGCCTCTAATCCTGAACCACAAAGTCTATTAACCGTTACTCCTGGAATCGAAATAGGAAGCCCGGCTAATAACAATCCCATTCTTGCAACATTTCGATTATCTTCACCTGCTTGATTCGCACAACCGAATAACACATCTTCAACTAGAGTCGAATCCAGGTCAACGCGAGCCATTAATTGCTTGATTACATGGGCTGCAAGATCATCAGGTCGTACACTCGTAAGCGAACCGTTAAGTTTTCCTATTGGTGTACGAACTGCATCAATTATGACAGCTTCTCTCATACTGAAAGCTCCTTATTTTTGCGGTTTTGATAATGGTAAAAGCATTTATCGGTTTCTCCACCAATCCAACCTGCATACACAAGCTTTCGAATAAGTGGAGCTGGGCGATAACGCTCCTCCCCTAATTCACGATATAATCCACTCAACACTGCAAAGATATCATCTAGCCCAATTTCTCGTGCCCACTCAAGCGGACCCATTGGATAATTTGTGCCTTTTTTCATCGCAACATCAATTGCCTCAGCCTCTGCCGTTTGCTCTGATAATGCATAGGCCGCTTCATTAATAATCATTGATAAAATCCTTGGGAATACAAATCCTACCTCATCCTCAACAACCTCAATATCCTGATTAATGAATGAAAAAGTATCTGTGGCAGCTTGAAGATAACTTGCATCAGCTTGCAATGGCAATGCCACTTCAATTAAGCTGCCCTTTCTAAAATTAGCGAAAGTCCCAAATCCTATTAATCTTTCAGGTTGAAAAAGCCATGAAGCAACCTCAGTCGCTGTCACGCCAAGGGTAGTTGATAAAATCAATGTAGTAGGTGAAACACTTGCCTCAATTTCCCCGATTCTACGTCTCTTTTCTTTCTTATCCAGATTCATCGTTTCAATGACGACATCCACCTGATCATTCAAAGCTTTCGCATCAACCAAATGAACACGTGGGTTGGCTTGAAAAGAGTTGGAGAGTTCTTTTGCAATAAGGTTATCTCCTATGATAGCGACTGTTTTAATTGTCATAATCAAAGAACCCTCCTTTTGTTTTTCTTCCTAAGCTACCTGATTGGACCATCCGCTCTTGGTAGTAATGAGGGCGGAATCTGCTTTCTCCGTGAAATCCTTCATATACAGATTTTGTCGTCGCAAAATTGATATCGATTCCGATGAGGTCCTGCAATTCAAATGGCCCCATCTTAAAATTGCCGGCATTCTTCATAATTCGGTCGATTTGACTTGGCGTAGCAATCTTATCATTCATAATTCGCAATGCTTCATTATAAAATGGTCGTGCCACTCGATTCACAATAAAACCTGGGGTATCCTTACACATCACAGGACTTTTATTAATGGTTTGGGCAAATTGCACAAGAGTTTCAACAGTTGAGGAAGCTGTTTTTAACCCTTTCACTACTTCAACAAGCGGCATGATTGGTGCCGGATTGAAAAAGTGCAAGCCTGCGATTCGTTCTGGATTTGCGCTTTGACCTGAAATTTCTGTAATCGAAAGTGAGGAAGTATTCGACGCCAATATCGAATCTTTCGAACAGATGTCTTCCAGTTGTGAAAAGATGGACCGTTTAATTTCCAACCTTTCTGGCGCTGCCTCAATGACCAATTGGCAATCGGCAAATGAGTTCATATCCGTTGTAATCCCTAAGTTCTCTTTTGCTTGTTCTGATGTGGCATGGGTAATTTTTTCTTTGACTACTAATCTATTTAACTTTGATTCTATTGCCTCTTTCGCACGTGTTACAGTTGCTTCATCGATATCAAAAAGAATGACAGGGTATCCGTTTAGGACGAGTAATTGAGCAATCCCTGCCCCCATTGTTCCGGAACCTATTACACCTACTGTTTTTATTTGCTGCATAATATTCGATCCTTTCTACTTAGCCGCGTCTTCCTTTTGCCATCGAATGTATTCGAATACACTTTTACACTCATTACAATAGTATTGTCGAACTAATTGGGCTGTACCAAAGGATGAAATCTTCTTTACATCTTCAGATGAGCAAAATGAACATTGAGCGTTCTCTTTTTTAGCCGACATGTTGCTTTGCCACATCCTTTAAGACTTCCCCGAGCGTTGCATCGAATTGCTCTACCAATCTAGCATCCTTTGGAATGATATTTTCAGTGACGAAATACATATCATTTTCTACTTTAATTAACCATTCCTTCGCTTCTTGCGCTGTTTTTGTAATAGCCTCTTTCGTTCTTCTCGGGATTGACCCTTTATCGAGTAGAAGCTGCTCACACCAGCTCTGTGAATAAATGAGATGTTCTTGCTGCTCCTTTAGCATTTTGGTAAAAGGAGGATTCACATTTGGATTATTCGCTTCAATCATGGCTTTCATAACGAGGTCAACTGCTACGTTTGTTACGTAAATTCCAGCGATAAGTTCAATCCAATTCCCAATTTCAACATTCTGTTGAAATGCTTTTCCGGTTTGATGTTTTACTTCCGACTTAACACCTGATAAATCTGCCACCCAGCGATAAAGCAGTCTTGAATGTCCTAGTTCCTGCTGTGCCATTGCAATCGATGAAAGCGTTCCTTCTAAAGTTGGTCCGCTGATACCAATTTCAACTAATCGGTCACCTAAAATAAATTTATTATCAGCAATTGTTTCACCAAGTTCTACTAACGAAATATGTTCCTTAGACATCAGTCTCACTCCTTTGCGAATAATGGTTCTGGGCTTCGAACACAAACAAGAGCTTCTTTTTTAACAACATACATTTCTACCCAGTCTTCTTCGTCATAAATATGTTGTGCATAAATCTTTGCTAAATCATCATTAACTGCCTTGAATGTTCCCACATGAATAAGTTCATCTCCACGATTGATTCGAGTGAGAAGAAGGTAATCATGTTTTTTTGCAACGTCTACTGTCATGAACTTACCCCCCAGTGCTTTAATTTTTTCTTTCCTTCTTCGCTTAGGTTAGCTGTTGTCCAAGGTGGATCCCAAACAACCTGAATCTTAACTTCATCCACCTCTTCTTCTTTCAATAAACGTTCTTTGATATCGTTTTCAATCCACTGCATACAAGCGCAACCAGTGGAGGTGTATGTCATTTCAACTTCTAATTCACTTTCGTTTTGGGTAATATTATAAATTAGCCCCATATCCACAACACTGATTGGAAACTCAGGATCCATTACTTCTTTAAGAGCATCCCAATACTTTGTTGTTGTTTGTTCTTTTTGGATAATTCCACTCATGTTTATGCCTCCTCTGCTCTCATTGCTTCTAACTCCCAAACTCCCTTTTGGATGCGAGTAACAAATTCTTGGTTCTGAGGACCTCTTTGCTTAAAGCGCTCGATTGCACCTTCCCATGTATCCGGTTGGTCTGTTAACCATTTCTTATTTTCTGCATCAAATTTACAAGGGAATGGTACTTCAATAACATATTTTCCTTGGTCTTCATCGTAATGAGCTGGAACTTTCACACCGATTGACTCACAGAACGGAACAGCCGTTGATAACCATTTTTGTCTTAGTTCATCATTGGTTCGCCCTTTTAATCGATAATCCAATTGCGCCGAACGGCTCTTAAGATTATCTGCAACACCGAAGAACTCGAGTGCCATTAAGAACATCCAATCCACCGCTTCTTGTACTTGTTTTGCCGTTTCTTGATTCTTCATCGCATTTTTCATAATGATTTCACCATTACGAAGGTGGAATAATTCCTCTTTATCAACCTTTACAAGTGCACGCTTCCAAGGTCCATAGGAAGTGTGTTCGTATGCATCACCTAACAGCGTATATCCTGAACGATCAAATAGTCCGTTAAAGACGCCTAATTCAACCCAGTTGTCTAATTTAAAATCAAACGCGTACGGATTTTTCCATCGGTTGGCTGGTCGACGGTAGAGCATTTCATCAATATCTTCACCAAGGTCTTCCAGCAAACGGTAAGCGATATGAGCATGACCGATTTCATCTTGCATAACTGCTAGAGCGGTAATTTTATAGTTTAAGTTTGGGGCTTGATCGTAGACTGTTAATAATGGTGGGACACTAAGAAGTTCTGTATCTCCTACAATCGCGAGTGTTTGTTTTAGCGCTTTCAAATATTCGTCATTCATATCCTCCATGCGCTCAACAATAAATCCATTTTGAACCTTTTCAAGTAATACCTCAGCCTCTTTTATACTCATCAATGAACACCTCTTTGTATTACGTTTTTTTAACTATCGTTTATAATATGTAATATAGAATATTTTAAATTGTTTGTCAACATTTTTATAATGTTTTTTAGACGTTAAATTTAAATTCGTAATAGATGATGATGTGGATTGTTGTATTTTATGCTCGGGGGTTGGTGCGATAGTAGTGGGTTGTTCTGGGGATGAAGGGGATTTGGGGCTTGGGATTGCGATGGTTTCCTCTTCATTTGGGTTATGAAGGGGATTGGGCATGGGAAGTTACCGGGGTTTCCTCTTCATTGGGGTTATGAAGAGGATTTGGGGCTGAAGGTCGCTGGGGTTTCCTCTTCATACAGGATATGAAAGGGATTTGATGTGGATTATCGAATCGCTTTCCTCTTCATCAAGTCTATGAAGAGGATTTCGTACGTGGATCACCTGCGTTTTCCCCTTCATCGGCGGGGTGAAGGACTTTACTTGCATACACTGGCTCAGTATGGGCCTTCATCAAAGCTATGAAGGACTTTACTTGCACGCACTCACCCCGCACAGTCCTTCATCACGGTTATGAAGGACTTTCTGAACGAGTAACCTTGCCGTTCAGGTCTTCACTCAAAATTCTATCCAAAACAAAAACCCAAGATTGCTATTTTACTAACAATCTTGGGTTTCCTACCTAATCTATATTTGATATTTTACTAGTATTGTTTCAACTTTGAACATAAATTATAGGATCTTGCTTAATTTTCGCAACTCGGCCTTCGCGTTCTAGATAGTTTAAGTGCGCAATTGTTTCTGCAATTGCAAAACGCCATTGGTGAGGGTTGAGTTCTCTGTGGGAGAACAAAACCTTGGCAATCTCATATGTCGTTTTATTGTCGGCCAAACTTTCAATATAATCGAGACGCTCTTCGTGATGTTGGATGAGCTCGTCAATTCTTTCAGTTACGTTTAGAACCGGTGAATGATGGGCAGAGTATATTTTTTTTATCGGATATTTCCTAACTTTACGTAATGAATCAATATATTCATGTAATGGATGCTGGCTAGCACCGGGCCATACACTAATATTTGGTGTGATTCTTTCGAGAATATGATCGCCGCCAATTAAGACACCTTCTTTTTCATGAAAAAAACAAACATGACCCTCACTATGTCCAGGCGTGTGGATCACAGACCATTGTTGATCACCAAATTCAATTGTAACTCCAATCGGTTTTACAACAGGTAGTGGGAGAACATTCTTATGTAATTTATCCATATGGTCAGCGATTCCATCAGCTAAATCTTCAGGAACTCCATGCTGCAAAACCATTTCTTTCATTCTTGCAACTTGTTCGCTACCGTCACCCCATACACGCTCAATCATAGCTGCATCCACTTCATTCATAAAAAGATCAGCACCGGTTTGTTCTTGCATCCAGCCGGAAAGACCAGAGTGATCTGGATGGAAGTGTGTTAGAAAAATTGTATGAACATCACCAAAAGTAATTCCTAAGTGATCAAAAACCTCTTGCCAAGCATCTCGTGCAGCAGAGTAATTTAACCCTACATCAATCAGACAATAGCCATCATTTTGTTTAAAAAGATAACAGTAAACATACTTCATCGGAAACGGAACTGGAATCCCAATCCGATAGCCGCCAAATTCAATTTTTTCAATATTCATGGCTCACCCCTGTTAAATGTAGATTTCTCCAAAAGGATTAATTGCTTTATCGCGTTCAATATGGATTTCACGATCTGGAGCTCCCTCAAAGACAGACTCAAAATAACGGATTGATGGAATAGATAAAAGCTGATGTATATTCCAGAATAACTCTCGAGCCTTTATGCCAATCCATCCTTCTGGTAGTAAATCTCTTGGGAAACCTGGATCCTGGAAGAGGAATTTCCGATACTCATGCACCAACACCGTTTTCTCAATAAAACATTCCTCATCCTTTAAAGTGTTGTTTAATGCCTTTTCACGAAGTTCCTCAAATTTAGGTGTAAACTTATCAATAAAAGTTTGATATTCATCTTTCACCAAATTTAAATCCCAACCGATATCGATGATACTTTGGTTATCATGGGAAACAATTGAGGATGACGTAAATAAAAACACATATTCCTCAATTCCGTTTGCCTTAATCATTTCTGTCACTTGGTCCTCAACTGGATTAGGCGTCACCAATGTACTATTCGTAAGGTTGCCAAATCCGGTCCAAATCAGTTCTTTGCGAATTTTATTTCGAATCTCTCGCTTTTCCTCAGGAAACGAATATGTAAGTATTCTCCACTGCTGATCCCAAATGTGGTTTTGAGTGGCATATACCCTATTTACCCCCTCATCAACTCGACCTTTTGATGTTGCGGAATAATAGCTTTTCTTTCCTACTTTTCGTACTTCCAGTAAATTATTTTGGACCATCCGAAATAACGCGCCTCTTACAGACGATTCGGAGATCCCAAACTGTTTCATTAATTCAATTAAGCTACCTACCCAAATTTCTCCTCCATAATATTTAATATATTCACCATATAATGTAAACATTAAGGACCTTGGTTTCATCGAACGTCACCACTCTTATTATTATTTTTCAATATTTTTACTTTCATTATAGAGGATTTTGGAGATTATGCATTAAAAAGTGGTCTTTTTCCTGATTCATTTGTGTGGAGGCCTTCTTTAAGAATGGCTAATACGTCATCTGGTATTGGAACCGCTTTAATTTCAGTAGGCGTTTGTTTTACCCACCCTCTAATTTCATATCCATGTCCAGTACGTGTTTCCCCTCTATATACCTCATGCCGTAGCTTGATTGTCTTTGTTTTAATCTCTTCAACCTGCGTTTTAATGGTAATAATATCATCATATAATAATGTTTTTTCAAAGCTACATCTTGCATCAAGCATTGGCAGGATAATTTGACGTTCTTCTTCTAAAGTGTTTGGTGACAAGCCACAGCTTCTAAAAAATTGGTGACCCGCGATGTCAAACCATTTAAAGTAATTTGGGTAGTATACAATACCCGCTTTATCTGTGTCTCCCCAGTTAACAATAACTTGAAATTCATTCGATCTCACATTTCATCCCCCTAGTGTTAAAAAAGGCTCGCGAAGGTCGCCGAGCCTTAAAGGTAATTAATTTGAAGTTAGTAGGCTATTTTAAAAGAGCGATACCGGAATTTCCGGCATCGCTATGGATTCAGTTGATCTTATTTTCCACTCCAGTTCGCTTCACGCTTTTCGATGAACGCACTTAAGCCTTCCTGAGCATCTTGTGAACGGAATAATAAGTTTTGAAGCTCACCTTCATAGCGGATGGCTACGTTAAGTGGCATTTCTTTTCCATTCATGATTGATAGCTTAATGTTAGAAGTTGCATAACTTGCGCTGTTCGCGATCTTTTCTGCATATTCTAACGTTTTCGCTCTTGTTTCTTCTTGTGGAAACACACGATCTACTAATTTAATATCTAGTGCTTCTTGTGGTGTTAACGTTTCACCTGTGATATTCAGGTCAAGAGCTTTAGAGTGTCCAACTTGACGAGCTAGACGCTGAGTTCCACCTGTACCTGCTAATACACCTAGAGAAACTTCTGGTAGTCCAATTTTACCTGCTTGATCTCCCATGAAACGAAGGTCACAAGCTAGAGCCATTTCTAAACCACCACCAACTGTGTGGCCCTCTAAACAAGCAATCCAGATTTGCGGAGAGCGTGCAATTTTATCTAATGTTTCGTTACAGAATAAGCAGAACTGTGTTTTAAAACGTGGTTCAGCTGATTTTAAGAAATTAATGTTAGCTCCTGCTGAGAAGAATTTTGGCATATCACTCATTAGTACAGCTACTTTAATGTCATTGTCAAAACGGATGTCATCAATCGCAGCATTTAATTCTTTGTAATAGTCGAGGTCATAAGAGTTTGTTTTGTTTACATGAATGTGAACTTCAGCGATCCCATTAGCTTTCTTTACTGTTAATGTTTTTGTTTCATTTACTGTAGTTGTCATTCTTCATTACCTCCCAGAATTATGTATTACGTTTTTTAATCTTTCGTAATTAATTTAAAATATACTGAATCTTTTTTAAATTATCAAACCTGTAAATCACGCATTTTCGCGGGAAAATAATACCTTTTCTCTTAAATACTCTTCCATTCTATTTTTTTGAAGGTTTTTAAAACGTTCGTAAAAAATACGTAATTTTTATTTCAGATTGTGGTATTATGGTACTAAATACATAAGCTCTATTAGAAACGTGGATATCTTAAAATTAAGGAGGTTAAAATGAAAGGCAATAGTAGAGTCAAGGATCTATACGGTAATCTAAACATTAATACGATTAGTTCAGGGGTTGTTGCAGCTATTTTCGGGTGTACAGGTCCTGCACTGATTATTATTGGAGGTGCATCAAGCGGTGGTTTAACCCACGAACAAACGATCAGCTGGTTATTTGCCGTTTATTTTTTCGGAGGTTTATTGGGACTATTTTTATCTCTAAAATATAAACAACCGATTGCAGGAGCATATTCAATTGCAGGGGCTGTGCTAGTGGCAGGTGCTTTGACGCATTTTTCATTACAAGAAGCAATTGGCGCCTATCTTGTAGCAAACCTCATTGTTCTTATACTAGGTGTAACAGGATTAATCGATAAAGTGATGAATTGGATACCTGTTCCGATCGTTATGGGAATGATTGTTGGTGTCATGATGCGATTTGCGATCGAGATGATTTCTTCTGTTGAAGTGTCCCCTCTGTTAGCAGGTTCGGCCATCTTAGTCTATTTGTTATCCTCACGATACATCAAAAAAATACCGCCTGTTTTATCAGCATTAGTCGTCTCGGTACTCCTTGCCGTTGTCATGAATGAGTTTAATTTTTCAAATGTACAAAGTTCGTTTGTGCTTCCTCAACTAGAACTTCCAACCTTTAGTTTTAACGCCATTATTTCTCTTTCTATCCCCCTTGCAATCTTGATTATTTGTACAGAGAATGCACAAACAACCGGAATCCTAATGGCAAAGGGATACAAACCTCCAATTAGTGCGATGGCTATCTTTGGGGCAATTTTTGGTTTTATTGCCTCTTTTTTCGGAGCTCACGCTATCAACACTGCGGGGCCAATGACTGCGATTTGTGCATCTGACGAATCGGGTAAAAAAGAAGGCCGATATGCTGCTTCTGCATCAAATGGAGTTTTATTTGCAAGCTTCGGTGTGTTTGCAGCGTTTGTTGTTCCTTTTGTAATTGCGATGCCAGGTGTAATTGTGAGTACCATTGCCGGCTTAGCGATGATAGGAGTACTCTTATCGTCTCTTAAGATTGCTTTTTCCGATACAAAATTTCAAATGGGGGCCTTTTTTGCATTCATTATTGGAATGTCTGGAGTGAATTTCTTTCATATCGGTGCGCCATTATGGGCGATTGTAGGTAGTGTTCTTGTCTCCCTTTTAATCGAAAAAAATGACTTTGAAAGAAACATAAAAGTAGAAAAAAATCTCAAGCATGGTGCATAGCTATCATGATGGATGTGTTGTAAATAGATGGACATACTAATCACATCCGAAAATCTCATGAGAGGTGAATCAACATGAACATTGATATAACATCTATTTATGACAACATGCCAGATTTTTCGAATCATATGGAAGCTAGAGAGTGGTTTAAAAATGAGTTTAAGGACAGATTTTTCTTAAGGACACATAGTGATAGCGACGGAAAGATGACGTATTTCTATCACATTGTCAAGGATCCAGAAACGTATCAAAGATATATGGAAAGCTTTGCAAGTAATGAGCAACGTGAAATCACGGATATGTCAACATTCGAAAGCTATACAACCGTTGAAATTACAGAAGACGGGGATGTAAATATTACACTATAAGAAAAAAGGAGGTTTCCAGATACGGAACCTCCTTTCTCTTTATTCAACTTCTCCTATGACAGCCTCTTTAAATTTTATTGATTTTTTATTATGGATAAATTCAACCATATCCACTTTATTGATTGGTCGACTGAATAAATAGCCTTGTATCTCGTCACAGCCCATGTTTACAAGGATTTCACATTCTTCCCAAGTTTCTACACCCTCTGCCACCACGTTCAACTGGAGTCCATGTGCAATATCAAAAATCGATTTTACTAATAACGCTTTTTTCTCATCTTTATCGATATTATGGATAAATTGTCTGTCGATTTTAATTTCGTCAATTGGAAGTTTCAATAATTGATAAAGAGAGGAATATCCCTTTCCAAAATCATCAATAGATATTTGGACACCTAGCTCTTTCAGTTTATGAATCCGATCCGCGACATGCTGTTGATCCTTAATAAACACACTTTCTGTAATTTCAAGCTTTAAATATTTCGGCTCTAATCCCGAATCATGTAATGCCTTTTGAACCATTGAAACAAGATAATCTTGTTGAAAATGCTTGGCCGATAGGTTTACAGAAATCGGAACATGTAGAAGGTTTTCAAGTTGCCATTGTTTGTTTTGTCTACAAGCCTGGACGAGAGACCACTCATCTATCTTTGAAATGAGGCCGATTTCCTCAGCTACATCAATAAAGACTCCAGGAGAGACCATCCCTAATATGGGATCATTCCAACGAATCAAGGCTTCAATACTTGTAATTTTACCAGCCATCGTTTTCGGCTGATAATATTGTTCAAACCGATCTTTATCCACTGCTGTACGCAGAGCATTTTCAATTTCTAATCGCTCTTGAAATTTATTTTTCATAGATTCATTGAAAAACTGAACAGTATTGCCACCTTTCTCCTTCGAGATGTACATCGCAATGTCTGCATATTTTACTAATGTATCTAAATCTTCACCATCTTGTGGGAACACGCTGACCCCAATACTTGCCGTTATATAGTGATTTTGACCGGATATTGTATAATAGGATGAAAACTCTTTAACAATCATGTCTAGTGTTTTATGTATCTCATCCCTGTTATCAACAGAATGGACAACAACAAACTCGTCCCCTCCAAGTCTGAAAACCTGTCTGGTGTCCTCTTGTAACTTCTTAAGCTTATTACCAGTCGCTTTTAGAAGTGTATCCCCTGCATCATGACCTAATGTATCATTGATTTGTTTAAACTGATTAAGGTCGATAAAAATGATCGCAATCTTTTGGTCATGGTTATTTCGAATCAACTCACGTACATATTTTTGGAAGAAATAACGATTGGGTAAGTATGTCAAACTATCGTAAAATGCAAGTTTATGAAGCTTGTCCTCGGATTCCTTTAATCTTGAAGTTTGTTCTCTTAGAATCCGGTTCATCTCGATACTCTCCTGAAATAACTCCTTGAGCTTATCTGCCATCTTCTTTAAATTTTTACTCAAAATGCGAAGTTCTGATATTGTACCTTGTGGCCATTCAATATTTTCTAAAGAACGGAGCTTTTGTGGTAATCCTGTTGTAATGGTTGTCAGTTGCCTTAGGTTATTCGTGAGCATTCTACTGACCGCCATGACAAATAAAATGGCTGAAACAGCTAGAATTAGTAAATACTTTAGCTGATCGAGTGAAATATTAAAAATTTGCTGTTGATACCCAGCGATTGGGTATTGCAACATAATTCGGTAGGAACCTGTATCCCTTGTATAAAAATAAAAAGCATTGTCCCATCTCTTAATTGGCTGCATATCATCGTTAGCAACCGGTAAAGCCTCAAAAACATTAGGGGAAATCTCCCGAATCTCATACTTGTTCGGATTAAAATCCATCAAGGCTGTCGTTGAAATGACATGATTTTTATTGTCAAATAAAATAATATCGATGTCTTCGTTCTTATTCCGCCATATAATTTCTTCAATTTGATTGACGTCGCCACTCCCGTTTAGTTGAATCAGGTCATTTTCAATGCGATTTACTCTCGTTTCACTATTTTGAACTAAGTCCTTTTTAATGACTTCAAATGTGTTCATCGTATTTGTAAATACACTAATAAAAAACGGAACCAGAATGGTTAGAATCGTAATTTGCGATAAAAACTGGTGCACCGATACATTATTTTTACTGATTCGATTGTTTTTAACAAACTTGTAGAATGGGAAATATGCCAGTAGCATATCTGCTACTAATACATTGAAAAGTCCATTTGCAACATCTTTACAGATTTGAAAATAGAGCGCACTTCCTGACAGTGATTCTCGACAGAATAAAAAGAGTAGTGCTATTCCAATAAAAATCCAGAAAAAAAAGTCTACGAAAAACATTTTTGCTTTTCGCCCTCGTAAGAAAAAAGCTCCAACAAAGACGACTTCAACAAGCATGATAATTGCATAATAAGGACTGTTTGAAAAGAATAAGGCAATAAAGAAAGTAATTAGACCAGTTACAATTGCGGTGGTATACCCAAAAATACGGAGTATTAAGAACATCGAAATACTCGCAAATGTAAAAGAAATTCCATATAACAGCGTTAATTTGAATTGAGAGGCTAATAATACGAATCCTACCAGGGTTACTAATAGGATTACATCAGTATTTATTTTGCCTTTTATCTGCGAAAATCCTATCATAAAGTCTCCCCTGATATTTATATATATGTAAATCGATATTTTCACTATGGATATGTTAATAATATCATAAATTCTACATCTTTTTTTCTGTTTTTGCTTAACCAAATCATACCGTTTTAGCTATATCGAACACTCTACTTCCTTTTCCCTATAGACAATAATAAGTTAGGGTTATTGGCAAAAAGTGATAAATTCTGCTAACCTAATATTGGCAAACTTTTATGGGAAAACTATTTGTACATAAAAGTTAATGTAAAAGAAAGGGTTTTATGATGAAGCAAATATCAAACGTTTTTTGGATTTCGGTTGCTATCGTTCTTGCAGCTGTCATATTTGGTGTTGCAGCACCAAAAAGTTTCGAAGAAGTAACAGGTAATATTCAATCATTTATTACATCAGCCTTTGGATGGTATTACCTAATTTTAGTTACAATCATTGTGATATTCTGCATTTTCCTTATTTTTAGCCCGGTTGGGGCGATTCGATTAGGAAAACCTGATGAAAAACCTGAGTACTCAAATATATCGTGGTTTGCGATGTTATTTAGTGCAGGGATGGGGATTGGACTTGTCTTCTGGGGGGCTGCAGAACCACTATCCCATTATATGTCGCCACCTTTAGCAGAGGGTGCTACTAATGCTTCCCAAAAGGAAGCCATGCGCTATACATTTTTCCATTGGGGGATTCATGCATGGGGGATATATGCGCTCGTTGCACTTGCCTTAGCCTATTTTAACTTTCGAAAAGGTGAACCAGGTTTAATTTCCGCTACATTAAAGCCTGTTTTGGGCAAAAAAGCAATGGAAGGAAAACTAGGTACCTTGGTTGATGTACTAGCCGTATTTGCAACGGTTGTAGGTGTTGCAACAACACTAGGGTTTGGTGCGGCACAAATTAATGGAGGTTTAGCCTATTTACTTGATATACCGATTAGTTTCTTCATTCAACTAATCATTATTGCTATTGTTACCGTCTTATTTATGATTTCCGCATGGTCCGGATTAAGTAAAGGGATAAAATATTTAAGTAATGCAAATATGATTTTAGCACTTGCCCTACTGATATTAATGTTCGTAGCAGGTCCTACAGTTCTAATTCTTGATATGTTTACAGATACACTTGGTGGATATATACAAAATATTGTACAGATGAGTTTTAGAATTGCTCCACTTAATGAAGAACACCGTTCTTGGATTAACGGTTGGACTATTTTCTACTGGGCTTGGTGGATTTCATGGTCACCATTTGTAGGTATTTTTATTGCACGTGTATCCAGAGGAAGAACGATTCGTCAATTTATTATCGGTGTATTATTGCTTCCTGCACTAGTAAGCTTTATCTGGTTTTCAGTATTTGGTACTTCCGCAATAGAAGTACAAAAGCAAGGAAATGTAGATCTATCACAATTTGCTACAGAAGAAGTTCTATTTGCTATCTTTAATGAATCTTCCTTAGCAGTTGTTTTATCGGTGGTTGCCATTACACTGGTTGCTACATTCTTTATTACATCTGCGGACTCAGCTACATTTGTACTTGGCATGCAAACCACCTATGGTTCACTTACCCCATCAAACTCTGTAAAACTAACGTGGGGAATTCTACAATCAACAGTTGCAGCCATTTTATTATATAGCGGTGGTCTACAGGCATTACAAAATGCCCTCATCGCAGCAGCTTTTCCGTTTTCAATTATAATGGTGCTGATGATGATTTCACTCTATCGTTCACTAACCAAAGAGAAAAAAGAACTTGGTTTATATTTGAAACCAAAACCAAAGAAAAAATCTACTGCTCCTCAACAGTAAAAGCAAAAAACCGGCATATGCCGGTTTTTTTGCTTCGTGAAATCTTTTCAGAATCTACTTAGTAGCTAACCCTTGCGACCATGATTTAACTCCATCATCTTCTACAAATTCAATGATGACATCAGTCACACCATTCATTGCTTGGATTTTTTCCTCAATGCGTTCTTTTATTTTAATCGCATCTTGAACAGTTATACTACAGTCAATTTCCAGCTTCATTTCGATATGGAAATCTTCTCCTTCTTTCATTGCAAACAATGCGTTAATATCTTTTATTTCTGGATTTGCATAAATGAGCTCAGCAATTTTGTTTTCTAGTTCTTCATCCGCTTCACCAAGTACTCCTTTGGCATTATCCAAGAATACTCTACCCACTACGTAAAACATCATCAATCCAATTATGATTGATGCAATTCCTTCAGCAGCATGCCAACCTCCATAATAGGAGAGTAATATTCCAATGATTGCAATGACTCCACCAAGGGTTGCAACCAAATCTTCCATGAATACAAGTTTTGTTGCAGGTGTGGCTCTTCCTAAATGACTAAAGCTTTTACCGATTGCACCGAATCCTTTAGCTTCCACCTGTGCTTCATGAAGGACTTCTTTCATTGCCTTAAAAAGAACATAACACTCCAAAATGACAGCTAAGCCTAAAACAGAAAGATTAATGGCAATCCCACTTGATTCTGTTGGGTGCTTAATATGATGATATCCCTCTTTTATTGTTTCATAACTCATAATTCCAACGATAATAACCGCACCGAGTAAAACCAAGTTTACAAGTCGTCCAAACCCGTTCGGATATTTTTCAGAAGGCCTTTTTTTACTTAATGCACTTCCGATGAACACGAAAAATTGATTAGCTGCATCGCCTAAAGAATGCATCGTTTCAGCAAACATCGCAACATTACCCGTGAAGAAGTACGCGACTCCTTTAATAATCGCAATAATGGTATTTACAATTGAAGCAATTAAAGATGACTTATTTCCATTCTTTAATAAACCTTGTTTTTTTGACATAGAGACCTCCAAAGGATGATTCGTTTGGTAATACTTGTAGTATTTATTACTTTTGAAAAATTTATCAGAAGAATTGAGGTAAAAAAGTGGCTGTATTTTTGGTTCGTTGCATTTTTAGTGAGAAATCGGACAAACCCTAGTTCAGAGCATATTAAAAGCCTTCCGGTTCACCCGGAAGGCCGACTAACATATCTTCAATTTGGTTGACAGGCAACACATTATTCCTTCACAAGCAGTGCAACAGCTTCAACGTGCACGGTATGAGGAAATAGGTCTACTGGTTGAACGCCTTTTAGGGTATATCCAAATGGTTCAAGTTCTTTAATATCCGTTGCAAATGTTTCTGGATTACAAGAAACATAGACAATTCTTTCTGGCTGAGAGCGACCAATTCTTCTCATTACTTTACCACCAGCACCTGAACGTGGAGGATCAAGTAAAAGTAACTCTGGTCTTCCAAAGCTCTCTAGCACTTCATCAATTCCTTTTCTTGCATCCTTTGCTAAGAAGTACGTGTTTGATAATCCATTATCTTTTGCATTACGTTTTGCAGATTCAATTGAGCTTTCAACAATTTCAATTCCTGCAAGCTTTTCAACACGACTTGCAAAAGGAAGGGAGAATGTTCCTACACCACAGAAAAGATCAATCATTTTTTCTGATTTCTTCGGTTCCCCCATTTCAACAGCTAAGTCGACTAGTTTTTGAGCTTGAGTTGGGTTGGTCTGAAAGAATGTATCAAACCAAACACGGAAACGGTATCCGTCCATTTCATCATATATGAAATCGCGTCCCGCTAATAAATGTGTTTTTTCAGATTGAGTGCGGTCAGCCCAGTCTGTATTTTCAAGCCATAATAAGCTTTTTACCTCTGGGAATTTTTCCTCAATGCGCTTTACGAGATCATCAGCGGCATTTTTAAGTTTTCCTTCTGGTGCTTCAGTTGCAAAAAGAGCCAGCATGACTTCACCAGTTACAAAGGATTGTCTCACCATAAGATGACGAAGAAGACCTTCATGCTGATCTTTGTTATAGCCAGGTAGCTCATGGTCTTTAGCCCACTGGGCTACTTCCATTGCACCTTCCACCATTTTTTCTCCTGCTATTAGACATGTTTCAAGCGAAATGATTTTTCGGAAGTTTCCTTGTTCATGTAAACCAAGGGACCCTTCAGGCGAGAAGGTAAATTCCATCTTATTACGGTAATGCCATGGCTCGTCCATTCCGATTGTATCTTTTACAAGTTCCGGATTGAAACCTTGTGATTCAACTTGGCGCTTCACATAATCCGTTTTGTACTGAAGCTGTCCTTTATAATCCCAGTGCTGCCATACACAGCCACCGCATTTTTCAAAATGAGGGCATGGTGGTGCAAGACGTTGGTCATTTTCTGTTAGGATTTCCTCAGCCATTGCTTTTCTTCGTTTACGGTCAGGCTGGTCTACGGTTACACGAACCTGCTCACCAATTAAGGTTTGCGGAATCGTGAGTTTTAGCTTCTTTTTATTGCCGTGCTCATTTTCACGCCATACTGCTCCACGTCCTGATCCTTTTTCATCTAAACTTTTTATCTCTACAATCATTGATTCTGGTCTTGTTACAGCCAATCTATGTTCCTCCCTCAGTAAAAACAAGTTATCTATTATTAGAATAAGTTTATTTATCGATTTTCAAAGAATATAAGTATAGTCCATTTCTACCCTATTTTACAACATACTAACCAAGTATAAAGCACAGCGCACAAATTTGGAATTCCTAACACCCTAGAAAGTATTAACATTCTACCAAATATGCATTTTCAAAAGGAAGAACCCTCCTATTAAAAATAGCCAAAAAGCCTCTGGCTTTCTTTTCAAAAGCAAAATAACCTGTTCTTCAAAAGGACAGGTTTTCGTTTATAAAGTGGCATTTATGGATTAACTTTAACTTTTGCGACTCCCAATGCAAGATGGTCCCAGAGGATAAGTTCAACTTGCTTTGCTTGTGATTCTTCACAATCGATGATTAGAATGATTTCAGCAATTTTACCTTTTTGTGACCTCTTTTTCTTTTTATATACAAGCTCCACAGATAATCTAATCGCAAAACCGATAATGAATCCAAGTGCTGCACCAATTAATCCCCAATAGATTGGCCCCCATGTCAGGTTAAATCCGAGGCTTGCTCCAATTACAGCAAATGCCGTAGCAAGTGCAGCCCCAATATCAATAAGAGTAGTGCCATCTGATCGATATAAAGTATCAAATAGTCTCACGTCTTCAGTTCGATTATCAAGCGGAACTGCAAAAATATTTTCGCTCTTTATCCCCTTTTTTTCTATCTCCGCAATGGCTATTTCCACATAATCATTACTTTCAAACGTTGCAAATACCTGCATACATTAATCACTTCACTTTTTGTCCCTTTAGAATTTGAAATTGGCTTGACTGGTAATTTCCCCTTAAGTAATTACGTTGGTCCCGTTCAAATAGCTTGTTATTTTCAACTGTATTAATGTAAGAATCATAAATAGCAAAACCAAAAACTGACGGCAAAAACAAGAACCACTCTGGATCCAAAACTTCTGTAGCTTCGCCTAAATTTCCTAAAAACAATAGAGAGACAGCCTCTAGAGCATGTGAGAAGTAGAAAAACACTACACAGCAAATGATGAGAAAGAAAGCCGTAATCGTCTTATGATTATAGAGGTGTCCCAGCCCCGGAATGAACAATGACCATATAATGGTCAAAATTGGATTTCTTTTATCCAAATAGTTCATACCAGCAGCACCCATGCTAAAAGTGTTTAATCGATGGTTTTCATGGTCAGCAAGTATATACATCTTATTAAGATCAATTGTTGATCGGTAGCTGTCCCAAATCGAAAATATATAGACAGGGATGTACATAATAAGCCATCTCGTGTCCAATACGTTCTTGGCCATCTCTATGTTGCCATGAAATGAGTGAATCATTGCAAGATTTACGTTAGCATTTATATTTACAATAACTTCCCAAATGATTAGCAGATATCCCCGGTGATATTTGTCTAATAGCAAATGGCCAAACCCCGGAAAAGCTGCAGACCACCATCCAATAATATATGGGTTCTCAAATGAATGATAGATGTACCAAACATACTGACATTGGCTATATAACGTCTTGCCGTATTATCATTCGTGTAATTGATCATGATATATAGGCCTGCCCCCATCCACTTGTTCCACTTAATAAAAAAACAAACTGGTATAAGAGGTAATCTTCCCGAACCTGATTCGAAATATCAAAAATGTAAATAGATACCTTTTGTGAAAGTCCTCAGCAAAAGGCGAATATTTCCTTCTTTGTCGTTAAATACTAACTGAAAGATTTCGCAACTTTGGATGGGGTTAGGTGGAGGTATGTTTTGGAAAAAGAAGGATATCCAAAAGACTGTTAAAAGTTATGAAACAGCGGAAAAAACAATTGAAGAGGTATTTGAAAAGGCAAAAAAATCGAGTGATTTTACAACAATCACCCCTAGTGAGAAAAATGATAACATCCTATTAAGTTTTTATAAAACGTTAATAGATACCCTGATTCTTCAAGAGTCTTTATTACCAAGTTTAAAAGAAAATATTAAAGACATAGAAAAACTATCTGATATTAAAAATCTTATCCCTATCGAGGAAATAATAATTTCAAAGGATTCTAAGGAAATTGAGAAGGCCTTTCATCAAGGGGCAATTGCCATATATTTCAAAGACCAAATGGATGAATTCGTTCTAGTTAGGATCGGAAAATCAAGATTAGGCCAACGGGAAACAAATGATACACAAAATGAATTTAGTGTGATTGGGCCTAAGGTAGGATTCATAGAAGATATTGGGACAAATCTTCATATGCTAAGAGAACATCTTGATACGCCAGACCTTATATATGAAGAAATGACAGTTGGGACAAGGTCCCAGACAAAGGTTGTCATTGCATACTTAGACGGTGTCACGAATCCCGAGTATGTAAAGACTGCAAAACAAAGGATAAATGATCTTGATGTAGATGCTGTGTTTGACAATACTCAGTTGGAGCAAATGATTTCCGATCATTCGTCATCTCCATTTCCTTTATTTGTAACTACAGAAAGATTAGATCGGACAGTTGGGTCACTTTTATTTGGACAAATTGTACTGATTACTGATAAATCCTCCTATGCTGTAATAGGACCGGTGAATCTCATGGACTTTTTTTCAAACCCAGAGGACTTTTATCTTCCATCTATGGTTGCATCCTTTTTTAAATTAATTCGGATTTTTGGAATGTTGTTTTCTATCTTTGCAACTTCCTTTTATGTAGCGATACTAACTTTCCACTTTGAGGTTATACCAAAGGATCTGCTTGGTCCTCTCATTAATTCAAGAGCCAATGTTCCCTTTCCTCCTGTTCTTGAAGTTCTATTCTTAGAAGTGACCATTGATTTACTCAGGGAAGCAGGAGCACGTCTACCCACAAAAATTGGACAGACATTAGGTATAGTTGGAGGAATTGTAATAGGACAGGCAACAGTTGAAGCAGCACTTACTAGTAATATTTTATTGATCATTGTTGCACTAGCGGCCTTAGCTTCTTTTACAACGCCTATTTATAAGATGTCTAATGCTGTTAGGATGTTAAGATATCCCTTCATCATACTTGCTGCTATTTGGGGTGGATTAGGTATTTATGTAGGAGTTCTTTTAATAATCGGACATTTGACTCGACTGAAATCATTAGGAGTTCCTTATATGATTCCGCTTTATCCCTACCGAAAAGGGTGGGCACTTAGCTCCTTCATAAGGCCGAATTTCGCAAATCTAAACAAGCGTCCATCTTTCTTTAGACCTTTAAGTGACAGACGATATGCACCATCTTCACCTCAAGATTCAGAAGATGGACTGAACTCAGACTAAAATTTTCTTAAATAGAAAGCGGAGATTATATGGGTAAATGGAGAAAGGTTAATATAGTTATCATTGTATTCATATGTTTCGTAAGCCTAGTTGGATGTGCAAGAACTAAGATTGTCGATAAGTTGAGCATCATACATGTGTTTGGTTTTGATTTAGACGATAACGGGAATGTGATCGGATCTGCCTTGTTCCCCGAATATACCAAAAGCAAGGGGAGTGATAAAAGCCAATATTTAGAAGAGACAACAGATGCAGTTGCACTATTAAGACCTAAAATGTCAACACATACGAGTACCCCAGTTGCTTTATCAAAAATAAGGGTTTTAGTATTTGGAAATGAATTTGCAAAAACTGGTGTTAACGATGTAGTAGAGCGGCTTCTTTTGACACCAGAAATTGCGACCCATATACAGATTGCCGTTTCTTCCAACAGTGCTAAGGAAACCCTTAACTCCCTAAAAAAAGGGGACCTGACGCTAGCCGACCAAATCAAACAAAATATGACGGGACAACAACTCCCAAAGATGAACCTGCATGTTTTTTTAAACCATTTCTATGGTGAAGGTATGGATCCGTATGTACCGATGATAACCATTGACGAAAACGATAAGATACAGGTCGAAAGAGTTGGGATTTTTAAAGATGATAAACTCAAACTTCACTTGAATGAGAAAGAAACCTTTATTTTCTCGACATTAGAAAACTATCGGACACAAGCCATATATGAAATTATCCTTGACGGGGAGGATCGAACAGAAGTCCTTCTGATTCAAGCATTTCGAAATAAAAGGAAGTGGGATTGGGTAAAAGATGAGCAGAAATTAAATCTTTCGTTAAAGCTCATATGGACAGTTACACATCATCCAGACCGTTTTAACCTAGAAAATCCACATGATCTTGAAACTATAAAAGGATTAATTAAAAAAGATCTAAAAAAGGATATCGAGGAACTATTAAATACGTTCAAAGAAAAAGGTGTTGATCCGCTCGGAATTGGTAATATTGTTCGTTCACAGGATCGAGATTGGGATGAAACATCCTTTTATGAACAATACCCTGCTTTACCTATAAATGTTGATATACAGTTAAAAATCATACATTCTGGCCTTCAAGGCTAGGCTAGACTAGGATGGTCAATAATGAACAGTCAGATTAACGAAAATAAACAAGTCTCTCCTTATTTTGTGTTCTTTTTAATACATGGCTCTCAAACAGGAATTACTGTATTAAGGTTTCAAGGAAATGTCAGTAAGGGGGCTGGTAGTGAAGCATGGATATCCATACTTGCTTTGGGTTTAAGCTTTCAGCTGTTATTTATGATGATGCTTTATATCTTAAAAAAGTCTACCGCAGGGGATATTCTTTCCTTTCATAAAGACCTCTTGGGAAAGAAACTGGGAGGGGCTTTAAATTTATTATTGGCATGTTATTTTTCACTAGCCGGTGCATCGGTTGTATATGGTTATATTGATCTCCTCCAAGTCTGGGTTTTCGATGGGATTGCTAGTTGGGAGTACGCACTTCTTCTTTCTTGCCTCATTTTTTATCTGGTCTCAGGGGGATTTCGAGTGATAACTGGAGTTGCTTTTTGGGGTGTTGTGATACCCGCTCTCTTGCTAATCCCCTTTCTTTACATCGCTAACTATTTGGAGGTCTCATACCTTCAACCACTTTTCGATCATAGTTTAAAAGACCATTTTATCTCAGCAAAAACAGCTGTCCCTTTATTTTTAGGGTTTGAAACAGCTCTTGTTTATTTTCCTTTCATTAAAAATGGTAAAAAGGCAAGCAAATGGGGGTATTTCGCTCTATTGTTTACCACACTCTTGTATACGGCAGTAACGCTTGTCACTTTTATGTACTTTGCACAAGGAAAAATACATCACTTAACATGGCCAACATTAACTATGATTAAAATTATACAGTTCCCGTTTTTGGAGCGCTTTGAGTTTATCTTTATCTTTACTTGGCTCTTGGTCATCATGCCTGTCATTTGTTTATATCTTTGGTCAGCGATTCGAGCTATTAAAACTACTCTGCCAAAGATAAAACCAACCTATATTCTGCTTTTTTTACTAGCTGTGTATTTTTTAGTAAATAGCAAACTCACTGACATTTATTACACGCAATTCATTCAAAAAATGGTCCACATAAGTAGTACAGCTTTCTTGTTTGTCTATATCCCTCTTCTATTCATCGTAAGCGTCATTCGTCAGTTTATTAAAAAGCAAAAGGAAGGTTGAGTTTCTTGGCAAGTATTCGTCGTGGAAACTCAACCTGGTTTTGGTCAGTTTTATTTAACAGCTTTAGATTTTATATTTTCAAGAATGTCTAGTAGGGACTCCTATTGAAGTTTATAGGCACTAGGGTCATCAAGTGCTTTGTTGTCTTTATATATTTCGAGTACCATTTTTTAGAAACTTAGGGTTATACTCCTTCCTCAAACGCGATATAATGAGGTTGGAGTCAAAAGTTTTCGTATGGAGGGGATGTTTACATGTTAAAAAAATTCGCAGCCGATGCTTTAGGTTTATCGGATATCGGAAAAATTATTGGCCCTGAGGATTATGATAAAACAGACGCAGATGATTATATTAGACATGAGGATAATGAGAAGATTTACTTCTTAATTAAGACAAAAGCCGATGAGTATTGCTTCACAAACATCGCTTTCATCCATGTTGACGGTGCCAATGCCGTTTCTTCGAAAAGGATGCTAAAACGCTATCCGTACTCACAACATAAAATTACGAATGTTTTTCTCGAAACGGCTGGTAGAGTCGACTTAGATATCGAAATTAAATTCAACTTAGGTAATCAAGCGTTTAGTATTGATGTGGATAAAAGACAGATTGATAAATTAAATGATTTATATAAAGCACTCGTTTATATTTCCGAAGTCATTCATGAAAATAACATTATGTATGATATGGCGATTAATAGCTTGGACAAAGCGGTAACAGTATTGCACAATTCCCGACCAGCAGAAATCCAGCTAGCCGAGGAATACAAGCAACTAACCGAATATGGCTTTTCTTGGCTATCATCCGCTCGTGATCAGTACCTCAGGAAAGACTTTGGTGAGGTTTTTGAAAAGTATATAAATAACTAATAGAAAAGACGGCGTCCAGAATTATTCTGATGCCGTCTTTGTTTATGTGATTTTGGCTAAGGCAGCGATGAAAGACCTTTTCTAGATTCTATCGCTTTTTTGGGAGATTCATTTGGTTTATGAAGGACTTTGGGTGGGGACTGTCGAGGGGTTCGGGACTTCATTTGGTTGGTGAAGGACTTTGAGAGATGGCTGCCGATGCGTTCGGGTCTTCATACCGCCTATGAAGGACTTTGCGCGATGGCTGCCGACGCGGTCGGGACTTCATCCGGCTTATGAAGGACTTTGGGAGACGACGGCCGAGACGTTCGGGACTTCATCAAGCTCATGAAGGACTTTGCGCGTTGGACGTCGACCCGTTCGGGACTTCATACTGCTTATGAAGGACTTTGGACGTTGGACGCCCTGGCGTTCGGGACTTCATCGGGCTTATGAAAGACTTTGCGCGATGGAAGCCGATGTGTTCGGGACTTCATACGCTTATGAAGGACTTTGGGCGACTGACGCCGATGCGTTCGGGACTTCATCCGGCTTATGAAGGACTTTGGGCGATGGACGCCGACGCGTTCGGGACTTCATACTGCTTATGAAGGACTTTGGACGTTGGACGCCGACGCGTTCGGGACTTCACAAGCTTACGAAGAGGATTTAACTCAAAATTCTGATTCCTTTTCCTCTTCATCCAGCTTATGAAGAGGATTCAACTCAAATATCAGATCACTTTTCCTCTTCATACCGTCTATGAAGAGGATTCAACTCAAGATTCTGTCTCCCTTTCCTCTTCATCCCGCCTATGAAGAGGATTTAACTCAAAATTCTGGTTCCTTTTCCTCTTCATCCAGCTTATGAAGAGGATTCAACTCTAAATTCTGGATCCTTTTCCTCTTCATCCCGCTTATGAAGAGGATTCAACTCAAGATTCTGTCTCCCTTTCCCCTTCATCCCAACTATGAAGAGGATTCATTTCAAAATTCAGGTCCCTTTTCCCCTTCATCCCACTTATTAAGAGGATATCGTGCAATATTCTAAAACACTTTTCCCCTTCATCTCGCATATTCTCCAACTCTGCTGAATCCACATAAAAAATCGGTGCCTGATTCCCAGCGAGGTTGCAAGATCACGATACTCACTGGGGGCCAGGCACCGATTCCGTTTTACCCGTGTTAGGTGAAACTCCAACTCTAACACTCTATTTGGTATAACGGTTCGCGTAGCATGAGGCCACGAATGCATTTGGTTTTATTTTCGGTTCCACACCAATTGCTTCCATTCGTGTCACCATTTCTTTCACAAATTCACGTGTTTTGTTTCTCTTCCCTGCCCCGATGTCAATGTGCCCCTCCATTGTAAAAGAGGCACCATCATAAATATGCGGGAGCACAATATCGATGAGTTGATTTTTCTTCTCTTCGGTAAACAATGAAACAACTTCCTCTGATAATGATAATTCATAGGAAATTCGCTCATGCAAATGTTCCATTCTCCTCGGAACAACCACTTTTCGAATACATGCCCACACACCTTTTCCTTCATTAAGTATGACAACACCTGTTATAAAGGTAGTTTGTCTTGGGTGCACTTGAGAATCTGTCCCAATAATGAGCCTGAACTTCCCAGTAGGTTGGGAGCGCATGAACTCAGTAATATGCTCAAAAACCCGCTCAAATGACATCCGCTTTTCTAATAGATTTTTAAATAAGAAGTGATTGTTTGAATTGTTTTTCATAAATTCATATCACAACTTTCCCGGTCTCTATATTGACCTGCTTTTATACATTTTATGACCGGAAACAGAATAATGTGTGCTAAATGATGATTTGGTACAAAAATTGGAGTTCCACAATAAAAATCATGCCATTTATCCTAGTACTTTATTACCTACTTTCACTTACTCTTTGATTGTATAATATTACCATAATCCAAAATTGGAGCGTGCATGTAAAAAAAATGAAAAAACAAACAATTGACCCATTTGATTCTATTCTGTCAGATGCCATAAATCATCCTGAGAAGCGCTACCACTTTTATAAAGCTTTTCTGGATTTAGAGGTGGTTGCAATCGGCACTGTTTCCTCCAGCTCAAATGGAGAGCCGATTCTGAATTTAAAGTATATAGAAATGAATAATGAGCTTGTTCTCCCTGTGTATTCAAGTGTTGAGAAATTCAACTCCATCTATAAGGGAAACTATAAATATGTAAAAATCTCAACAAGTATGCTACTAAAGCTAATTGAACCAGATACCCCGTGGGTTCTTAACCCTGGTTTTGATGTTAGTAAAAAGATTATCCAACAGGAACTCGAAACACTACGTGACGGAAGAATTCTTCATTATTTTTTTGAGGAGTTAGCTTTTGAAGAAAAACAGAGTTTCCTAACAAACCAAATGGAAGAAATCCCTCATTCCGTTCTTAATGCTATTTCCGACAATCTAAAAAGCTTTCCTACTATCAAGAACGCATACTTTACACATATATACAATCCCGCTAGTGCAAGCAAGCCGATTCCCTTCATTGGACTAACGGTAGACAACCAAGACGAGAACAGTTCAAAGCAACTAGTATTGGATGTGTTTAGAACAGTAGATAAACTTTCTAATCAACAAATCGAAATTGTCATTCTACCCGAGACACTACCACTAACAAATTCAATTGTTGATCAGACAAAACCCTTTTATACTCGTACATCAATAGATGATTTAAAATCTATGTTCCGATAAGATTCACGAAAGGAGCTAACGAAATGGCTCAAATAGACATAAAAGTGAATAGTGTCCGCTCCTCTAACAGTCGGTTAAAAGGAATCACTTCCGATTTGACAGATACACAGAGTCGAATCTCTAGCTTGCGCCATGCGATTGACAGTCAAATTACTAGTAGGCAAGGTATTGGTGCAAATTTAAGCAGTATGACTTCTTCAATCCATGAGATAGAAAAACGTCTTAACCAACTGCATAACTTTGTGGATAATAGTGTAGCTCAATATGAACAAGCTGATAAACAAGTAAACTCCCAGTCACAAAAATTAACCGAGCCTCCTAGTAAGTCATTTTGGGAGTCGGTAGGAGATATCCTCGGTGTGGCAGGCCGATCTATAAAAGGATTTGCAACTGGATTATGGGACGCCGTCGTATCCACTGTGGAAGGAATCTGGCATGTAATTACACATCCAATCGAAACGATTAAAGGATTAGTACATGTTATTCAGCACCCAGTTGAAACCGGAAAAGCGATATGGGATGCAATTAAAACATCATGGAACGAAGATGTTGTTAACGGGGATGCTGAAAGTCGAGGGAATTGGTTTGGACGCGCTTTTGGAGAAGTCGCTTTGGCAATTGTTGGTACAAAAGGTATTGATAAAGCGATAAAATTATCAAGAGGTGCAAATATTGTTGATGAGGTTGGTGGGGTTCGGATCGTTGATAATTCAGGAACTAGTAATAAACCTAATACAATAGACCCAACTGACGTGGAATTTACGATTGAACCAAGAATTGTAGATGAAATATTACAATCTAATAAAGGAAATCGTCCTGACCCTTCGACCTATTTACCACAAGAGTATATCGTAAATCATTTAGCCAAATTTGATGATGGTGTTACCAAAATCGCTTGGGCAGCACCAACACGACCATTAGGACCACCTGGAGGAACGTTCGTGATGCCTAAGTCTGTTGCTGACGAATTAATCTCCCAATCAAATGGAAATGTAACAAAGTTAGAGGAATTATTAAGTTTAGAACCAGGCACACTTGGCGAAACGCCAGTTCGAATCGACATATCTCATCCAACAGGACTAAGAATGCCAGATGGTAATGAATTAGGTGCGAATGAACAGTGGATTCCTGGTGGCTATACCGGTGGAGGAATACCTGAGGCTACCATCGATCAAGTACCACTTGATAAATTAGTAGTAACTGATTTATTTTTAGATTAAAGGAGTGAGGAAAAAGTGAAAAAAATATTCTCAGATTATGGAATTGATATTCACGAAAATAATGGTCAGTACTTCCTGACATTTGACCAAGGTGAAATTGCTGTTCAGATGACAACTATTGAAATCTCAAAAGAAGATGCTGAAAAAGCCCAACAAAGTGCGAATGATGCTTATCAGGTTATTATTAAGCACCAGAATAATGCAAGAAATTCTAATGTGTAATCTAGCAAACCTTCATTGGTTATGTTAAAGACAAAAAATGCCTAACCCCATAATGGGCTAGGCATTTTTATGTTGAAGCCTTCACTGCTCCCTCTCCCCTTCAATCTCAATCACGCCCTTCAAATCATCTTGGACACTTTGTTCTGCAAGAGGAACTTTAGAGCGATAAGCAGAACGCACAATGACGTGGGCTGCGACTGGAGCGGTAAGGAATACGAAAAAGATTCCTAGAAATAAGCGAATGCTAAAAGTACCTTCCATGATAAAGAATAGGAACGTTCCGACAAGGATAAACAATACCCCCATCGTTGAGCTTTTTGATGCTGCATGTGCACGGGAATATAAATCAGGTAGTCGAATTAAACCAACTGCACTTAAGAAACTAAAGATCGTTCCCACTAAAATTGATAAAACTGCAAGGATTTCTATAACCTCAATCGGATTGCTTACGCCGCTCAATGACAACACCTCTTTCAATGAATCTCGCGAAGGATATCGTTCCGATGAAGGAAAGAATCCCAATTAATAAAATCACTTCAAAAAAACCAGTATTTCTTAGAATCACAGAAAAAATGGCAACTCCTGAAATGATATTAATCCCTAAAACATCAAGCGCTTGGACTCTATCAGAGGAGGAGGGGCCTTTTACTAACCGATAAATCGTCGCAAAGATAGCGAATGTTAAAAAAACCAATGATATTATTAAAATGATCCTAATCATTACCGCGTCACCCTCTTTATCGCCGCTTCAAATTTTTCCGTTGAACGTATAACTGCATCACTTGATTCTGGGATATCCATCGCATGGATATAAAACTTTTTTTCGTCATGTGATACTTCAACAACTACCGAACCTGGGGTTAACGTCAATAACATCGCAAGCAAGGTTATTTCCAAGTCCCCTTCAAGTTCCGTCTCTAAGGTAAAAATGCCCGGTGTGATATTGATTTTTGGACGCATAACCTGCTTTACAACTAACACACTTGACGTAAATAATTCTTGGATGAATATAAAAAATAATCGTAAAATCGCAAGCAAGGTCACGACATAGAATTGATGAGGAAAATACCTCCGTAGTATAAATAGCACGATTAGACCAAATAAATAACCACTAAAAAAGGTTAACACGGACCAACTATCTTGAAGAAACATCCAAATAAAACCGATTAATAAATTGATTAGAACCTGCATGGGCATTGATACCACCCCTTTCTTAGATAAAGAATAACCATGGGATTTTTCAAAACAAGTCTATTTACGCTCAAAAAAACTTATTCTATAAAGGCACTACCCAAAACCGCCTCAATATAGATAGTTGGATTCATAATCACTTCAACCGCAAGATCAACATACTCACTAATCCCTTGCGTCCCTAATCCAAGCGCAATCGTCAAGCCTGTAAGAATGCCCATCGGTAATAACAATCCTTTTAAAGATTTTGTTTCGCTTTCTTCTGGAACGTCAGTATAACCCCAAAATCCGTTCATAAAAATTTTCATAACTGAGTAAAGAACCATTAAACTCGTGAGTAAGCCAATTCCACCAAGCCAGTAATAGCCTGTTGCGAAGGTACCTTCTGTAATAAATATTTTTCCTAAGAATCCACTAAGGGGTGGTAATCCTCCAAGTGACAAAGCTGCAATGAAGAACATCCAACCGAATTTTGGCTGTAGTCGCATTAGTCCACTGAATTCTCTTAAATTACTAGTTCCTGTCAGATAAATAATTGTTCCGCCTAAAAGAAAGATAAGTGCCTTTACAATCATATCGTGGATTAAGTAATAAATAGATCCTGTAATCCCTTCAGCAGTTAACGATGCAACCCCTGCTAAAATAAAGCCAACTCCCACGACCACATTGTACGTTATGATCCTTTGAATATCCCAATAGGCCACCGCCCCAAAGGCTCCAAGCAACATCGTAATAGCTGCTAAAATACCGATTAATAGATGTGTCACCTCTGGCTCATGGTAAAACACAAGCGTGAATACTCTCATAATCGAATAAATTCCAACCTTTGTTAACAGTGCTGCAAAAATAGCAGCAATTGCTGTCGGTGGTGCACTGTATGAACCCGGTAACCAAAAGAATAGAAACAGGCCGGCCTTTAAACTAAACACAATCAAAAATAAAATCGCGACTGTCGTCATAACACCGTCTTGGCCGACCTCGGCAATGCGAACTGAAAGATGTGCCATATTCAATGTACCTGTCATCGCATATAAGTAGGCAACTGCCACTAAAAATAAGAAGGAAGAAATCAGGTTAACTAATATATATTTGATAGATTCCCTAAGCTGTATTTTCGTGCCACCCAAGGAAATCAAGACATAGGATGAAACAAGCATGACTTCAAAACATACGAATAAGTTAAAAATATCCCCTGTAAGGAAGGAACCATTAACCCCTGTAATTAAAAATAAAAAGAGCGGATAAAAATAAAACAGTTCTCGGTCCTTTCCAATTGTGTAAAAGGCATAAATGAGGCAACAGAATGCCACTATGCTAGTGACCATCACCAAGATTACAGCCAGCATGTCGGCAACCATACTTACACCAAATGGTGCTTCCCATCCACCTAACTGGAGAACCTGAATTCCATCTATTTTTATTTGTTGCATCAGCATCAAAGAAACCACAAATATACTTACGACTGCAACAAGACTGAGCGCCCTCTGCAGCACGATATTTTTTCTAAAAATAACCATGATCATCCCAATAATAATAGGGATGATTATTGGGAAAATGACTAAATTACCCATCGTTTTTACCTCTCAAGCTTCTAGTATCGTCCGTGCCTAAAACTTTATATGCACGGTAACTTAGCACTAAAAATAATGCTGTTGTCGCAAAGTTGATGACGATTGCGGTTAAAAGAAGAGCCTGTGGTAATGAATCTACATAGGATAATCCCTTTATTCCCAGCAACGGAGGTCCACCCTTTTCGAGGCCCCCCATTGTAATAATAAGTAAGTTCACACTATGGCCGATTATAGATGTTCCTAATATGATTCGTAATAAAGTTTTCGTTAAGATGAGATAAACTCCGATTGCAAATAAAATCCCGACAAGAATAGACATTAATGTTTCCATTATCGATCATCACCTATACTCATAATAATTGTGAGTGATGTTCCAATGACCGCCAAGGCGACACCTACATCAAACAAAACCGCTGAAGCAAGCTCCGTTTCTCCGAAAACAGGGAGCTCAATATATCCAAATGTTTGGGTTAAAAACGGCTCATCAAATAGCATGCTACCAACCCCTGTGCCGACTGCAATTAACACACCCACCGCAGCAACCACTTTAAAATCGAGGGGCAAGTTTTTACGAACCGTTTCTATATCAAAGGTCAGGAACAGAAGGACCAAGCCGGCTGAAAAGGTCAAGCCTCCTATGAAACCACCGCCCGGATGGTGATGACCAGAAATAAACAAGTTGATTGCAAATGTAAAAATAATAATAACCGCAATCTTAGTGATACTTCTTATAATGACATCATTCGGCTCTTTCATCTGAACCCTCCTTTGCTAAACGTAGCTTTATTAATGAATAAACTCCTAAACCTGCTATGGTTAACACCAGAATCTCGAGCATTGTATCAATCCCACGGAAATCAACAAGAATTGCATTGACGATATTTTTGGCTCCTGCAAGTTCATAGGCATTTTCATAGTAGCTTGAAATCGAATCAAATAAACGATTTCCGTTCACAGATAATGCCACTATTGTTACGACTACCCCTGACCCAATAGCTATGACCGCATTCGTTACCTTGAACGGGACTCGACTAATTTCTTTTCGCAATTGCGGTAAGTGATAGAAACATAATAGGAAAAGAGCGGTTGTGACGGTTTCCACAACCAGTTGAGTCAAAGCTAGATCTGGTGCGCGGAATAAGACAAAGAAAAATGCCACTAAGTATCCTAGTGCTCCCACTGCAACAATCGATGTAATTCTCGATTTTGAAAATAGAACGGTGACAGCTGAAACGACCGAAACAATCATAATCGCGATTTCAAATAGTGTAGCCGGGTTATCATTTGATGAATCAAAGGAAATCCCATCGAATAACCAGATTGATCCCCCGACAACGATGATCATGAAGCCAAAGATATAAACTAGATAATCTCGAATAAAACCTGTCATATAAAAGTTTGTAATTGAACCATATATCTGTTCCAATTTATTTAAAGCAAGATTATATATATGGTTGATTGTTAATGACTGTGGGTAGAACTTGTAAACCCGGTACCATTTTCTTATATTGAGATAAAGAATAGTTCCAAGAACAACTACCCCGATTGTCATCCAAAGTTCCTGATTCCAACCGTGCCACGCAGTTATTTTTAACTTCACCACATCTGCCTCAGCAAGCATCGGCAATACAGAAGTTAACGACGGCTTTAATAAATACTGTGAAATCAGATTTGGGAAAAAGAAACCGAGAATCACAAGTGACCCTAAAATAATCGGTGATAGTAACATTCCAAGTGGCGCTTCATGAACAACTCGGTCATTGTCGAGCTTATATTTCCCTCTAAATGTTTTAAATACAAGAATCATACAGTAGATAAATGTAAAAACACTGGCGATCCAGGCGATAATAGGAATGAATACTCCAATTGTTCCCATGTTAAAAAAGTCCATTTTTGCCGCATTATTAACCGCTGCAAAAAACATTTCCTTACTTAAGAATCCATTAAAAGGCGGCAGTCCAGCCATTGAAAAGGCACCTATCACCATTAGCGTAAAGGAAATAGGCATGAGATGTATAAGACCACCCAACCTTCGAATATCACGAGTCCCCGTTTCATGGTCGATAATCCCGACTACCATAAAAAGACTCCCTTTAAAAGTCGAGTGATTCAGCAAATGAAACAGAGCTGCAAAGACGGCTGTGCCGTAAATAGCTGTTTCATCCCCCAAACCGAAATACATCGCAGCCGACCCGAGACCAAGAAGACTCATGATCAAGCCTAATTGACTAATCGTTGAGTATGCCAATAATGCTTTTAAATCTGTCTGTCGTACCGCATTAACAGATCCATACAGCAATGTAATTAAACCAACACCCGTAACAAGCCAAAACCATACAGATGAGCCACCAAAAACAGGAGTTAATCGTGCAACTAAATAGATACCTGCTTTAACCATTGTGGCTGAATGTAAATAGGCACTAATGGGGGTCGGAGCTTCCATTGCATCTGGGAGCCAAATACTAAACGGAAATTGAGCGGATTTTGTAAACGCACCTAGTAAAATTAATACCATCGCTGGTACGAATAAGGCGCTCGATGTTATCGCATCAGTATTCAACAACATTTCACGAATGCTATAGGTTCCCGAGCTACTTGAAATCATAACAAGACCCGCAAGCATCGCTAATCCACCAAAAATCGTAATTAGCATAGATTTTTGTGCACCATAGCGTGACTTCTCACGTTCATACCAGTACGCAATTAATAGGAAAGAAGATACACTTGTTAGTTCCCAAAAGACATACAAAACAAAAATATTATCAGAAAATACTAAGCCAAGCATGGCTCCCATGAACATCAGTAAATACACGTAAAAGTTATGAAGTGCTTCACGTTCTTTTGATAAGTAAAAAATGGAATATAAAATAACCAATGCACCAATACCCGTAATTAGTAATCCAAACATTAACCCTAATCCATCGATATAGGTAGTAAAATTAATATCATAGGAAGGTATCCAAGGAAGGCTTGTAATAATGGTATTCCCATTGGCAATATCGGGAATAAATGTAATAAAATAAACAAAAATCAGGAGTGGCACCAAGAACACGAACCAGCCCGTATGAATGCGAGGACAAAACTTCTTATATAATATAGGAACAAACACGGCGAAAATAAATGGTAGCATGATTAAAAAATGGAACCAATACATTGGAATCGCCTCCTTAGTGGATGATTTTTACAAAATGGCTGAATGGATTGACTCATTTTGTAGCATGCGATATAGTCATACATAGTTTATAAATTAAAGAACATTTTTTAATAACTTTTGTAATCAGTAGCTGTTTAAATTCCTACTGGAATATAGCTTAGCCGTTGCCTCAATTTGCTCAAAAATCGGATTCAACTAGCTAAGTGAATTTTAATAGGTGGTGTGATAAATGTAAGCCCAGCTAAATAAAGGGTTTATCCTTTAGTAGTTCCTTATTTACTTGTTATTTATGAAACGGAAGTTGGCTAGGCCAATGATTTCACATCAACTTCGAGGTGAGTAAAATGAAATTGATAAAAGAGCGAATGGACGAGAGTATCCTTGTCTGTGTATATTATGGCCCAAATGGTGAACGTCTCATCCAACGTGGTTGCAAGATTGCAAATATGCTAGATTGTCCACTTTATATCTTAACTGTTGATCCAAAGCCTTTCGATGATCTCGACCCAGAAAAGGTTAGCTACATAGAAAGATGGAAAGAGTTAGCTGACCAACATAGTGCGGATGCGTTTATTATCAAGGACAATGAAAAAAGACCCATCTCAAAAGTAATCGCAGATGTTGCAAGAGAGAAAAATGTTACCCAAATAATTCTTGGCCAAACCGCACAAAGTCGTTGGGAACAAATCGCAAAAGGTTCAATTATCAATTCATTGTTAAGAGAAATTCCTTTTGTAGATCTTCATATCATCTCTGTTGCCCGTTACCTTAAAAACACTGAAGGCCATTTTGACAAAGGTGTTCGTGCATATCTAATCCAAGAGGGTAACGTATACCGCCTCATCTTTAAACATACAAAAGATGTCCTTTTTGAAGGTATCTTCTTTAAAGAATTCGGCACAGACTTTAATAATGGAATTTTTAAATTTATGAAAGACCAGAAGACATTACAGGTCCAAGTGAAAGAGGATATCGTTTCCGATTTTACAAATGTAGAAATGAACACAAACTTAGACGACGATGATGACTTTTTATAACCACTCCGCTATTGAGCGGAGTTTTTTTGTTGTGATAAGACTTATAGGTTTACGTCCACTTTCACTAATTGCTTCTCTTCATTATTGATTCCGATATATTTGAATGTTTCGGAAGGTGAATGATGGTTATAGATATCCATCAATATCGAAATCGCGATTCCTTTTAGGTAGGCATGATAGCCAAATGTTTTCCTGAGAGTATGCGTTCCAATCTTCCCAGAAACCCCCACCTCTTTAGCAGCATGATTAATAATTCGGTAAGCCTGCTGTCTAGAAATTGGAAAATTATCCTTCTTTGATTTAAATAAAAAATCACTGCCTTCATATTCTTGTGAGCGTAAATACTCAGTCAGTTCATTTTTTATCACATTATTTAAATAGAAAGCTTTTACTTCCCCACTTGTTATGTCATTTATATAGAGGAAATCCTTCATTCCAGATTCATCCCATACGTCTGCAACACGTAATGAAAGTAAATCACTAACCTTTAATCCGGTGTTAATTCCAAATACAAAAAATAATAAGTCTCGTTGGGACTGCTTTTTAAGCACTTCCTTAATTTCATTGATTTTATTTACGTCCTTAATTGGATCGACAAATTCCATCGATATCCCCCTGCTAATGTTACATAACTTAAAACTAACATACATTAAGTAACATGACAAGAATCATGCTTACAAAATTTTAAGAGAAATCCCCCTACTATTTTTTGAATAATACCATAAACTGCGAAATTCTCTACTTTTAAGTTAATAAATTGGATTATTTTTTTTGAAGGAGGGCAAATTATAAGAAACTTTTTAGCAATTATCACCATTATCACAATGGAAAGGAGTTTTTCGAGATGAAAAGGTTTGGATGGATTATTGTTGTCCTGCTTGTTGTAATTGCCATCGGGGCTGGTGTCATGATTTCAAATAATATCGGCGAAGAAGAACAAGCTGAGCAAGGAGTCGAAAACCAAGAAAAAGAAAATCAGAAAGTAGACAAAGATAAGCATTTTTCAGTACAACACAAGGATTACCCTGGAAAAATTGCGCCAAAATTCTCAGCAGAGGATTTGACGGCCGCACCTACAGGAGATTGGATTACACATGGTGGGAATATCTTCAATGGCAGGTACTCTCCACTAGACAAAATCAACAAATCCAATATAAAAGGCTTAAAAGCTGAATGGGTCACAAGTCTCGGCTCAGGTTATGAATTTAAATATTCAGGAGAAGCAACTCCCATTGTCTATGATGGGGTTATGTTCACCATTACCGGTGCTGACGATGTTCAAGCAATTGATGCAAGAACTGGTGAATTAATTTGGGAATACCGCCCTGAATTAGCAGCAAACTTAGATACGGTCTGCTGTGGATGGACAAGTCGTGGTGTTGGATTAGGAGATGGAAAAGTCTTTGTTGGACTTTTAGATGCAAGACTAGTTGCATTAGATCAAAAAACAGGCGAACTTGTTTGGGAAACGAAGGTTGAGGATTGGGAAAAAGGATATAACATCACTAGTGCCCCTCTTTATTTTGATGGATTAGTATATACAGGAGTTGCTGGAGGTGAATATGGAATCCGTGGTTTCGTTGCTGCATTTGATGCTGATAAGGGTAAAGAAGTTTGGAAAACCCATACAGTTCCTGGACCAGATGAGGTCGGACATGATACATGGCCACAAGACACTGATGCTTGGAAAAGAGGCGGAGCAGCTGTATGGCAAACCCCTGCTATTGACCCAGAGTTAGGAATTCTCTATCTCTCAACTGGTAATCCATCTGCTGACCTTGACGGAAGTACTCGAGAAGGTGACAATTTATTTGCCGATTCCGTACTTGCACTAGATGCAAAAACCGGTGAATACAAATGGCATTTCCAAGAAGTGCATCATGATATTTGGGATTACGATGCACCAAACCCTGTCGTTTTATTTGATGTGGAAATGGAAGGCAAAATGAGAAAAGGTATTGCACAAGCTGGAAAAACTGGCTGGCTCTACATATTGGACAGAACTAACGGTGAACCACTTGTCGGTATTGAAGAAAAACCGGTACCACAGGATGAAAGACAAAAAACAGCGGCAACTCAGCCGTTCCCGGTTGGAGATAATTTTATTCCACAAGGAGTTACAGAAGAAGATGTTAAAAAGGATTTCCCTAGCGATTGGAAAGGTAAAATCGGTCCAATTTTCACACCGTTCTGGGATGAGTTTGTTACATTAAAACCGTCACCACAAGGTGGAGCAAACTGGCCACCATCAGCTTACAACCCAAATACTGAGCTTTTCTATTTACTAGCGAATGATACGTATTTCTCATACTCACATCGTGAAGGTGATGAGGCGAACAATTACAAAGAAGGCGAAGTTTGGCTTGGTAGTGTATGGCAACCGGTAAACGGGGCTCCTGGCCGTGGTGTCGTAACTGCAATGGATATTAAAACGAACAAAATTGTTTGGCAGAAACATTGGGATACGATTGCTTATAGTGGCCTATTGACTACAAAAGGTGATCTCTTGTTTGCTGGTCATAACGATGGTCGAATAATCGCTTTCGACGCAACGAACGGAAACGAATTATGGGAATTTAAAATGGATGCAGGCGCAAACGCACCTCCTATCACATATGAAATTGATGGTAAGCAATATATTACAATTTTTGCTGCAGGTAACTCACTTGCAGGAACAACACATGGTGATAAAATCTACACCTTCTCACTAGAAGGTGCATATGCATCCCTAGAAGATATACCTGAAGATAAAATCAACGTTTCACCAACAGCAAATGATCCTGCCGCTACCGATAAGAAGCAAGATGCAGAAGAAAGTGATAAATCAACTGCACATGAGGGCGCAGACATTTACAAAAACAACTGCTTGGCATGTCACGGTGACAACGGTGAAGGCGGTCACAATGGACCAAACTTACAGAAGAGTGAAATGCTCCAAGATCGAGAAGCTTTAATTAATCAAATTAAAAATGGTAGTGCCGGAATGCCTCCATTTAAGGACACCTTGGACGATAATCAAATTGATGCATTAGTTGAATATCTACAAAGCCTTGGTAAATAACAGGAAAGGGAATCGTTTGGCGACGATTCCCTTTTTTTGTTGGTGTTTAGAGATGAAGGACTTTTTTCTGGATCCTCCATCCCGTTCGGGCCTTCATAGACCGGATGAAGGACTTTAGCTTGCTTCCTCCTCCTCGCTCGGGCCTTCATCGACCGCTTGAAGGACTTTAGCTTGCTTCCTCCTTCTCGTCCGGGTCCTTCATCCCCCCAACCACCCAATCCACCTACAATCTGCCTTCCCCCAATCAAGCCTTGGAAAAGATATACAAATATAATATCCTGTATTAAAATTTCGATAAATTCAGTATTTTAGTCCTATAATTCTATGCACCCCCATATACCCTAGTCAGCCAAATCAATGGATAGATTATATAGACATAATTACACGTTGTGAAGGTTGTAAAAGTATTAACTATTATTGAAGATAATGAAATTCGTGGAAGCTTCATTGTTAGAAAAAAATGTAGAAATCCTGTCTCCCTTTAACGCTTTCATTAAAAAAATTATCAAAAAACACAAAATATTGTAGAAAAATGTTAAAAAGATGTTATAATGTTCAATATCGTATAAAATTTTCTGAAAATAGGGGGCTTTATCATGAAAGGTAGAAAACTTTCCTGGATGGTACTCTTCCTCGTGTTTGCTTTAGTTTTAGCAGCATGTGGAGGTAATGAATCCAGTAGCGAAGGCGAATCAAAATCTGATGGCGCTAAAGACGAAGGAAAAACATACACAATTAAAGCAGGACACTCTCAAACAGAAGAACATCCTTATCATCTTGCATTACTAGATTTAGCTGAAAATGTGAAAGAACGTACTGATGGAAAAGTTACAATCGAAATTTTTCCACTTAACCAATTAGGTGCAGAGAGAGAACTAACAGAAGCACTGACACTTGGAACTGCTGATATGTCAATTTCATCAACAGCTCCAATTGCAAACTTCTATCCACAAATTGGAATCGTTGATTTACCATTCTTATTTGAATCTAGAGAACATGCATACAGCGTACTTGATGGACAAGTTGGTCAAGATCTATTAGCTGGTATGGAAGATGTTGGACTTGTGGGTCTTGCTTGGGCTGAAAATGGTTTCCGCCACATCACAAATAGCAAACACCCAATCACAAAGCCTGAAGACTTAAAAGGATTAAAGATTCGTACACAAGAAAACCAAATTCACTTAGATGCGTTCAATGCTCTTGGCGCTCAACCAACACCAATGGCATGGAACGAAGCTTTAACGGCTCTACAACAAGGCGTTGTTGATGCACAAGAAAATCCATTAATCATTGCAGATACGTACAAGCTTTATGATGCTAACCAAACATACATGACATTAACAGGACATATTTACTCACCGGCAGTTGTATTGTTCAGTAAATCTGTTTTTGATACACTTCCAGCTGATTACCAAGATATTCTTAAGGAAGAAGCAAAAATTGCGGGTGATAAAGTTCGTGAACTTAGCACAAAAGCTGACACTGATTCTTTACAGGTAGTAAAAGATGCGGGTATGGAAGTTATCGAAGATGTTGATGTACAACCATTCCGTGACGCAATTCAGTCTGTATATGAAAAGTACGAAAAAGACTTTGGTAAAGAAAACATCGAAGCAATCTTAAACGGAAATTAATCTAAATAAAAAAACTTGGTGAGTGCCTAGCACAATCCAAGTTTTTTTACCATAAGGGGAAATACAGGTGATTAAAAAGATAGTAGATTTTATAAACGGATTTTTTAAATGGATACTGATCATCCTATTTTTTTTATTGGTAGTCGTTGTCTTTTTACAAGTGCTCTTCCGTTTCGTTCTTGAACAGCCCTTGGCATGGACAGAAGAATTAGGACGTTACTTACTCGTGTGGACGACGTTCCTGGGAGCAGGTTATGGAATGAGTGTAAAAGCACACCCTGGGGTTGAAATTCTCTATGACGCTTTCGGTCCAACCGTAAAAAAAGTGCTAAATGTAGTTATTTCGATTCTTGTTATCTTTTTCTTTTGGCAGATTATCGTCCACAGTTTCGACTTTATCGGCCGAAGCATGATTCAGAAGTCTCCTGTTCTTCAAATACCGATGGGATATATCTATACAGTAATTCCGATATCAAGTGTTCTTTTTATTATCAATCTACTTTATGTCGTAATTACTGAATGGAAAAAGGAGGCGAAGAACTAATGGCTTGGTTATTATTTGGGATATTAATCGTCCTTTTCTTCATTAATGTACCAATCGCAGTTGCTCTGGGACTCGCTTCTATGATTGTGCTCATGGTTCAAGATAATGTTCCATTAATGGTTGTTGTTCAAAAAATGTTTACATCAACAGACTCGTTTACATTGATGGCAGTTCCCTTCTTTATCCTTGCAGGTAAGTTAATGGAGGTTGGAGGGATTTCTAAAAGACTCGTAGATTTTGCAATGACGATCGTTGGAAGAATGCATGGTGGCTTAGCAATGGTTTCCGTTGTAACATGTATGTTCTTTGCAGCTATTTCAGGATCTGGTGCGGCAACAACAGCAGCAGTTGGAGCTATCATGATTCCAGCAATGGTTCAAAAAGGCTATGATAAAAGCTTCTCTACTGCGATTCAAGCAGCAGGTGGAACAATCGGTGTTATGATTCCTCCAAGCGTACCAATGATCTTATTTGGTGTTATCGCTGGGGCATCAATCAGTGATTTATTCATCGCTGGAATCTTGCCTGGTATTTTTGTTGGTATTTCTTTAATTCTAGTTGCGTACTTTATTTCTAGAAAACGCGGGTACGGTAAAGAAGAAAAAAGTTCAGGTAAAGAGATTTTCACATCCTTTAACAGAGCCATTCTTGCGATTTTGATGCCGGTTATCATTCTTGGCGGTATTTATGGTGGAGTGTTTACTCCAACCGAAGCCTCCGTTGTCGCTGTTGTTTATGGATTAATTGTTGGTCTGTTTATCTACAAGGAAATTAAGTGGAAGGACCTTCCTGAGGTTTTTATTCAATCAGCTGTTACATCGGCGGTTATTATGTTTATCATTTCATGTGCATCGATCTTTGGATTTATTTTAACAAGGGAACAAATCCCACTGTCAATTACAAATGCGTTACTCGCAATCTCTGATAATCCAATTATTGTTTTAATTATCATTAACGTAATCCTTTTAATTGTAGGTACATTCTTGGAAACATCTGCTGCGATTATCATCATGGCCCCAATCTTGCTTCCAGTTACTACAGCTGTTGGCATTGACCCCGTTCATTTCGGGATCATCATGGTTGTAAACCTTGCGATTGGTTTCATTACACCACCAGTTGGTATTAACCTTTTCGTAGCGTCCAATATCGCAAACCTACGATTGGAAAAAATCGTTCGGGCAATTATTCCATTCTTGATTATACTAATTATCGACATCATCATAATTAGTTTCGTACCAGAATTGAGTTTGTTCTTCTTGGATAAATAATAAATTAAGGGTGTCCAGTTTGGACACCCTGTTAATTTAGAGTAATTTTATAATAGAAAGTAGTAAAAGCAAACGAATAAAGTATGAAGTATTATAGTACCACAGCGGCTATCGTTCCGAAAATAAGTAATGGTATATTAAAGTGAATAAATGTAGGCACACACGTATCCCAAATATGATCGTGTTGTCCGTCCGCATTCAGACCCGCTGTTGGTCCAAGAGTACTATCAGATGCAGGAGACCCAGCATCTCCAAGTGCGCCTGCGGTTCCGATAAGGGCTGCTGTTGCAAGCGGACTGAATCCCAGAGCAGCACATAAAGGTACAAATACAGCTGCAATAATTGGTACTGTACCAAATGAAGTTCCTATCCCCATCGTGATGAAAAGTCCCACTAATAGCAACATAAATGCTGCTATCATTTGACTACCTCCATCAAACCATGAACTTACTCCATTTACTAGTTGTTCTACTGAACCAGTTTCTTTTAATACCGTTGCATAGCCTGATGCAATAAGCATTACAAATGCAATTGCCCCCATCATATGCATTCCATCTTGAACTACTTTTTCTCCATCTTTTAATAATACAACACGTGAGATAAACATGATAGCAATACCCGCTATTGCCCCTGCAACCATTGAACCAAATATAAGTTGACATACAAATGCTGCAACAATTGCTAATAAGGTGAAAATATGTTTCTTTTCGAACTTGCTTTCCGATTGCTCTATAGTTGCTGCACTTTCTTCAGTTTTATGTTCTTCCTTCTCCACAATTACTGCATCCTTATAATTCCGTTGTTTTCTATAGCTAAATAAAATTGCGATAATGACACCAACAACCATACCTAATGCAGGTATTAACATTGCTATAGGTATTTGTCCTACAGAAATTGGCATACCATTATTCGTCATTTCAGTTGCTATTATACCGTGAAAAATAAGCCCATATCCTGCTGGAATAATTAAATAATTAAATTTCAATCCAAATGTTAATGCAGATGCTACAGCACGACGGTCAATCTTAAGTCGATTAAATAGAATCAAAAGAGGTGGAATTAAAATTGGAATAAATGCTATGTGTACAGGAATTAAATTACCTGAGATGTTAGTTAAACCAGCAATTAAGAACAATAGCAACAGTGTTTTTCCTTTAATCTTGGTAAGAATTAACTTTACCAACTTTTCCAATATACCTGAAAGCGCTATCATTACAGCGAATACTCCAAGTAAAATATAACTAAGCGCCGTCTCGGATTGTCCGCCCATACCTCCAATCAGTGTACTAACCGTTTCAGTTATTGAGAGTTTTCCCAATAACCCAGCAACAATTGCAGAAATGATTAAAGCAAAAATAACATGGACTCTGAATAGACATAAAACTGCTAATACTAAAACGGAAACAACAACAGGATTTAAGAGAATCATATATTCACCCACCTTTTAGTTTTAAAAACTAAACCCTCCTCTTAAGTGAAGTATTTCAGGTTGAGTTTGAAGGGGGAAGTATGGAAAATCCCATACTTCATTCATAAAAACCTACTGAAAACTCTGGTCCGTTAAAATAAATGTAGCCAGTTCTTGAATTTGGTCTGAAATGTCACGGTCACTTTCAAGTGGCGGACAAATCTGACGGATCTTCTCAAGGTATTCTTTAGTTGTAGGAGCTAATTGATCTTCAACCTTTTGTAAATATATAGCTTGGGAAGCACAAATCATTTCAATTGCGATGACCCTAGCTGAATTATGAATCATTTCACGTGCCTGTCTTGAACCAATTGTACCCATGCTGACGTGGTCTTCTTGGTTTGCAGATGTAGGAATTGAATCAACACTAGAAGGGTGTGCTAAAACTTTATTTTCAGATACTAGGGCTGCTGCGGCATATTGAGCTACCATCAATCCACATTCTAAACCTGGATCATTTGCTAGAAACGGTGAGATACCACTTAATTGTGGATTTACAAGTCTCTCTATTCTTCGTTCAGCTATGTTTGCCCACTCAGCGGCAGCAATTTTCAAATGGTCCATTGCTAGAGCAATCGGTTGACCATGAAAATGACCACCTGAAAGGACCCTTCCATCTTCCAAAACGATAGGATTATCCGTGGTTGAGTTAAACTCAATCGCCAATATTTTATCCACATGTTTGAATGTTTGCCACGATGCCCCATGTACCTGTGGAATACAACGGATAGAGTAGGCATCTTGCATTCTAATTTCTCCCTGAACGGTAGTACGCTTACTCCCCTCTAGCCATGAACGTATCCTAGAAGCTACGTTTTCAAGTTCTGGATGAGGACGAACTGCTATTAGAGCAGGATCAAAAGCTGAAATAACCCCTTGTAAAGCTTCAATCGTTAAGCATGCTGACATATCTGCAGCCATACCTAAACGTTCTGCTTCATTAAGAGCAATTGCTCCAACACCAGTCATCACCTGGGTCCCATTAATTAAAGCAAGACCTTCCTTAGCCTGAAGACTAACAGGTTCTAGGCCAGCCATTTTTAATGCTTCTGCACCCGGATACACTTTTCCCTCATATTCAGCTTTTCCTTCTCCGATTAACACGATTGCCATATGTGCTAATGGAGCCAGATCTCCACTTGCACCAACTGAACCTTTACAAGGTATAACTGGGTGAACACCTTTGTTTATCATGTTGATTAATAAATTTAATGTTTCCACCCTTATTCCTGAAAATCCCTTAATTAATGCATTTGATCGCAAGGTCATTATGGCTCTTACCACTTCTGTAGGTAAAGGCTCACCAACACCTACTGCATCTGCACGAAGAAGATTCAATTGTAACTTTTCAATATCACTCTTTTTAATTTCAATATCACTTAGTTTACCGAACCCTGTGTTTACTCCATATATAACCTTACCTTCATTAATCTGTTTTTCAATTCGAGAGCGACTTGCTATTACTTTTTCTAAGCTCTTTTCTGCAATTTCAACCTTAGCATTTCTATTAGCAATCTGTTCAATTTCTGTACGACCTAAGGTTTCCCCATCTAAGTAAATTACGTGATCTAATGACATTATGTCTCCTCCCTCAAGCTAGTAATAGACTTACAAATATAAGTACGAATGCGAATTTTAGAGATATCATATCCTTTGAGTTAAATAGACTCTACCATTAACTATCCGATAGATATATCTAATTTTTCATACTTTTCAATCATAACAGATAACTCTGGATAGAGGCCTAGGATTTTGGCTAACTTTAAAACAAACCAAAATCCTAGTTTATGCTGGTAGTAGTTTGTTCAAGGGGTTTGGAAGTTTGTGAAAAGACCAAGTCCCTAATTAATTCTATTAACATAAACTGTTATCAGAAAAATGTTGACTTGCGGAAATTTATAATTAACGTTTTGAACACACACCAATGTTTTATTTGTGTGATTCATACCATTCTTTTATAAGAGCTGCAGCATATCTTCCACCATTCATTAGGTTTTCCACACTAATATGTTCTTGGAAAGTATGAAGATTCTTAAACCCGTTACCTAATGTTAGACATTCCAATCCATTTTCGTTTAGAACATTTGTATCTGCCCCGCCAAGTGTTTGAGTGGTATATTTACTAACCCCAATTTCATCTGCTGCAACTAGAGCTGTTTTTGCTATTTCATGTTCTAGTGGAATATTAAAACCTAAATACTTCTTTTCAAATCTAACCGTTGCACTTCCCTTATATTGTTCTGCTGCCATTTCAACAGCTTCCTTCATGTGCTCCAACTGATTTTCTAGTCCTTCTTTATCAAAACTTCTAACTTCTCCAATTAGTTCTACTTCACCTGGAATGATAGAAGACATCGTTCCGCCCTTAATAACTCCAATGTTCGCTAAAACTTGATCATTAACCTTGCCAAGTTTCATATTTTTCAATGCATCTGCTGCAATAAGAAAGGCATTGATTCCATCTTCCGGATTTAAGCCGATATGAGAGTCTCTTCCTTTAATTTCACAGTAAATTCTACTGCTATATGGGCCTTGCAAAATAATCTGACCAATATCACCGGTACTATCAAAAATGAAGCCTTTCTTACTTTTCACCAACGAATAATCCATATATTTTGCACCGACTAGACCAGGTTGTTCATTTACCGTTAATATCAACTCAACTGGGCCGCATGGGGTACCAGTCTCTTGAATAACCCTTATACCTTCAATGTAAGCCGCTAGTGCTGCACGGTCGTCCGCTCCAAGTATAGTGGTTCCATCTGAATAAATAACCCCATCTTTTATGATTGGTTTTAACCCTTCTGTCGGCAACACTGTATCCATATGTGTCGATAAAAATAGTGGCTCAACACTAGAATCTGTACCTTCCCACCAAGCTATTAAGTTTCCACAGTTTCCGCCAAACTCCTTATGTGCCTCATCGAATTTTATAGAAAAGCCCAATTCCTCTAGTAATGGAACTAAGTATTGAGCCATTGGTTCTTCATTTCCACTAGGAGCATTGATTTTTGCTAATTCTAGGAAACTATCTAATAGACGTTTTTCATTTATCATGATGGCCGTTTTATTTCCGCTTGCCAATGTCTTCACCCTTCCCTCAATAATTTCGACTTACGACAGTCTTTCCTTTTTTTATAACTCGTTCTACTACATTACTTCCAAGACGATAAATTACATGCTCATATGTTGGAATATCCCATATTTGAATATCTGCTAGTTTTCCTTTTTCGATGGATCCACGATCATTATCAAGTAATAATGATTTTGCACCATTAATAGTAGCCGCGCGAATAGCTTCCTCTGGAGACATACCATATAATCTACATGCGAGGACCATTACAAATTGCATGGAATCAGTCCAGTTACCCGGATTTAGGTTCGTAGCTAATGCCACTGTTAAACCAGAATCTATCATTGTTCTTGCATCAAAAGGGCGTTTGTGAGCAACTGCAAAATCCAATGTAGGCATTAGAACACCAATTACGCCGGCTTCGGCCATTTTTTTCATTACATGGGGTGGCGTGTAATTAAGGTGATCTGCTGAGACAACTTTCATTTCTGCTGCAAGATCTGAACCACCAATATAAGAGTAGGCATCTGTATGAACTTTTGATTTGAGCCCAGCTTTTTCCCCAGCTTCAAGTAAACGGATCGTATCTTCCACATCAAAATGAGAATCTTCAATCCAAACATCATGAAAAGTTGCAAGATTACGCCTTTGTACTTCAGGAATCATTTCTTCTATTATCAAGTCAATATACTGCTCTTTTGTCATATCCGTCGGCCATCCATGAGCGCCCAAAAACGTATTTACAATATCAATATCTGAGTTTGCATTCACTTCTGCAGCGACTTCTAAGATTCTTAATTCATCTTTTGTACTTAAACCGTATCCACTTTTCACCTCAACTGTAGTAGTCCCTGCTTCAAGCATGCGTCTAACTTTTTGTTGGGTAGTTTCATAGAGTTCTTCTCTAGTTGCATTCCTCGTTTTATTGACAGAAACCATAACCCCAGTTTCTATTCCTCTTCGCTTCAACTCTGCTGGATCTGAAGTGGTCATTTTTGCTGCATATTCTTTCACACGTGAACCACCAAATACAGTATGAGTATGACTATCAACGAATCCAGGTGCGACCACTTTACCAGTCGCATCAATTATCTCTGCTTGCTCGAAATCAATATGTTGATTCACTTCTTCTTTTGAACCTACAGCAATAATTTTTTCTCCACGGATTGCGACCCAACCATTTGTTATTATTCCAATTGAATCTGCTTGATCACCTGTACAGGTTAAAACTTCATTTGCGTTAATAATCACTAAATCTGCTTTTTCTTTATGTTTTACCAATCGTTTTACCTCCTGTACGAAAAATACAATAATCTTTTAAAAGGAAAGGGGATATGCATTCATTGCTAACCCCCTTCTTTTTGTAATATTTTATTTATTTAAATCATCTGGACCAAATGTTGCTGTTGGTGTCCACCAAAGTGGGACTTTGATACTCTCATTAGTAAGCTTACCTTTACCATTAGCAACATCTTTCGCACTCTGATAACCAGCCTGTGCATGACGAATGACACCAATACCGGAGTCTACTGTCATACAAACTTCTAGTCGCATATCTGCTTCATCAGTACCATCAGCAATCATTGTAACCCCTGTATGAACAGCTTCTCCCATAGAGTAGTTTGCTTGTAATGCGATTAGATCACACATCCCTACAGCATTAAGTAGTCCATTTAGTACAGGCCAATCAGAGATTAAATCTCCGCCATCAGGCATGTTTTCAGATTCAAATGTCGGGTTAACGATTGAACCTGAGTCAAGGTTGTCACGAGAGAACGCAACAGGACCTTTCAACTCGCCACTCTTAACCATTCTATTAACTTCAAGCGCGAACTCTTTACGTTGTCCGAAACCTAAGTAACAAATACGAGCTGGTAAACCTTCAATTGGAATATGCTTCTTTGCTAGGTTAATCCATCTTGTTACTAGTAGGTCATCTTTGAACTTTTCCAGTACCATGTTGTCAATCTTCTCTAAGTCAGTTGGATCACCTGACATACAAATCCAACGGAATGGTCCACGGCCTTCACAGAATAGAGGTCGAATATACTCTGCAACAAAACCTGGAATTCTCATTGCTTCTTCTTCTGGCATCCCAGCATCACGACACTCCTTACGTAAGCTAGTTCCATATTCAAAAGCATGAACTCCATCATCAAAGAATTTATTTGTTACACGTAATTCACGAATCATTGTTTCTTGTGCCTTTTTCAAATAAAGCTGACGGTCATTCTTTCGTAACTCTTCAGCCTCGTCAACTGTATATCCAGATGGCAAGTATGAAATAGGATCATGTGCTGGAGTCATGGAAGTAAGAATATCAGGTCTGAATCCTTTTTCATATGCTTCCTCAAAAATATCTGCAGAGTTTCCTACAACTGCAATTCCAATGGATGTACCTTCAGTTGCATGCTTTTCTGCCAAAGCAATTGCCTCATCAAGACTATCAGCTAACACATCAATGTAACCAACTTCCATACGGCGTTTTATAATTTCAATATTGGAATCACATAAAATTGCAACACCGCCATGCATTGCCATTGCTCTTGTTTGGTTACCACCCATACCACCTGCTCCAGCTGTAAGCATGATTTTACCAACTAGAGAATCATTGTAATGCTTACGTGCAATAGCTGATAGTGTTTCAAATGTACCTTGGATAACTCCTTGTGTACCAATATATTCCCATGGTGCTGCAGTATATTGAGCAAAGATTGTTAGGTTCTTATCTTGTAAATCATAGAATGTTTCCCAAGAAGGTTTCATAATGTTTGTTGTTGCCATTACTACTACCGGTGCGTATTTATGAGTTTTAAATACTGCTACAGGCATACCTGACTGAACAACTAGTGTTTCATCGTCTTCTAATTCCATTAAGGATTTAACAATAGCATGATAGGACTCCCAGTTACGCGCTGCCTTACCAATCCCACCATAAATAACAAGTTCTTCTGGCTTCTCAGCATTTTCCATGTTATTTTCTAGCATTCTAAGAATTGTTTCTTGTCTCCATCCTTTACACCGTAGAGTATCTCCTCTTTGCGCCTTTACAGAATAAAGAATTTCTGGTTTTTCTTTAATGTTTTGCTGGATCATTGTAAAATCCTCCTTTGTTATAATTAGTATTTTTTAAGATGATATAAAATTTACAGTGTATCCGTTTTCAATTCTTAGTGGATAAACTGCACATCTAGCACATCATCCTCAAGAATTCATTCAGATTTACTTTTTTCTGAATTGTATTACTTTAATTAATATTCTAACCAACGTGTGCTATAATTTCTAATACATAATTACAATAAGTCTATAGTTTTAAACTATAGCCGATGGAGGAGTCTATGAAATTACAGCGTTTACTCTACTTCACAACAGTTATTGACTGTTCTACTTTTACTGCTGCAGCACAAAAATTACATATTTCACAACCATCTTTAAGTACTTCTATTAAATTATTAGAACAGGAGTTAGGGTTCAATTTATTAGATCGTGGCAAAGGGGAAATAAAATTAACTAAGGAAGGTAAAATTCTTTACCAAGAAGCCAAAAGATTATTAATCCATTATGAACGTGTTTCTGATGAGATGGAGCGATTAAAAAATAATGGACCTTTGGAACTATCAATCGGAATCATAGAGTCTTCTAAATTTTGGGTTTCAAAGGTTTTAGCTGAATTTAAAAAACATTTTCCTGATGTTTTTATAAGACTTTTGGAAGCACCCAGTTTAGAGGATGTAGAAAAAGCATTAGACTCCTTTGAAATACACCTTGCCATTACAAATCAATTCATTCACAAACAATACATCCAGTCAATTCCTTTATATGACGAACGATTAGTTGCACTTCTTCCACTTCAACATCCATTAGGATATAAAAACTTTATCACTATAAACGACTTAAAAGATGAAGATTTTATTATAGCTAAGGAGGGCTTTCAAACACGGACCGATATTTTAAATGCCTTTCAAAAAGCAGGCATAAAACCCAAAATACAATTTGAGATTGAAAGGTTTGAAACAGCTTGTAATTTAGTAGAGGAAGGACTTGGAGTTACCGTAGCACCTGAAAACTATATTAAATACATTAACAATCCAAATTTCCATTTCAAAAGAATTCACGATGGACTTACCTCAAGAACCGTTTATCTTGCAATTGATAACAATCGATACTTACCACCAATTGCGAATACGTTTATCTCACTCGTTAAGAAAAATTTCAATAAATTCGGCGTATAGAATATTAGCATATATTTTTACTTGTCACAGGCGATATTGGATAGAGAAAATTAGAGGGCACTCTTCTTCCAAAAAATTCGATAATTCTTTCTAAACATTTTATAATGATATACATGAGTTTAAATAGCTGAGTCGAAACAGGAGGCAAATGATGCAACAAGATATTTTATCTTCCATAATAATTAAAAACATAAAATCAATTGAAGAATTACATCAAGTTCATAAATTAGAATCGAGCGTTTGGAGTCCGGAGGATACGGTTCCTATTAGTCATACTGCAGCAACGATTAAGAATGGTGGGTTTATTTTAGGTGCTTTCTACGAGGAGCAACTGATTGGTTTTCAATATAGTTTCCCAGGTTTTGATGGGATAAAGCCCTACCTCGTTTCTCATAGTTTAGGGATTCACCCTGATTATCGCAAGTTAGGTATCGGTGAAAAACTAAAGTATGAACAACGGGAGTTGGCCGAGAAGATGGGGTATGATTTAATTTCGTGGACCTATGATCCTCTTGAAACAGTGAATGGTAATTTGAACCTACATAAATTAGGCGCCACGTGTACTGCCTATATTGAAAATGCATATGGAGAAATGACGGATGGCATGAATGACGGTCTTTCCACAGATCGTTTCGTTGTTGAATGGGCTGTAAAAAAGATAGAACGTGAAAGTGTAAACTATGAAATAAGCAAGTTACCGCTCTTAATTAATGTGGAATTTGAAGATGGCTCACTAGTTCCCGGGGATATTAATTTAGAAGAAAACAGCGATACTTTGTTAGTACCAGTACCCGGCAATTTTCAAGAAATTAAAAGTAAGAACTTCAATGCCGCCCTATTGTGGAGAGAAAAAACAAAACAGGTGTTTACACATTATTTAAAACACGGATGGGTTGTAACAGATTTAGTAAAGGATCCCGAGAAGAGAAATCAGTATATGTACCTTTTGGAAAAATAATATTTTATGAGGAGAATTGGCTTGGAAATTAAGAGTATTATTTTACGATATATGAGAATGCGATTGCTCCACCCTTTTAAAACGAGTGTTGGAACTATTACAGATAAAGACTTTATTTTAGTTGAAGTGAAGTCAAAAAGTGGCTTGTCTGGTTGGGCGGAAACGGTCTCTGATGCAATCCCCATTTACCACGAAGAAACAGTTAAAACGAATTGGCATATGCTTAAGGATATTTTAATTCCAACGCTCATGAAAACGGAGCTTAAACACCCGGATGATGTGTCAGAAGCTTTCAAAGACTTACGTGGAAACTACAATGCGAAGGCGGCCCTTGATGGTGCTATCTGGGATTTATATGCGAAGGAAAATGGTATTTCATTAGCCAAAGCCATTGGCGGCGTTAAGGATAAAATTGAAGTTGGAGTAAGTGTCGGAATACAAAAGACTGAAAAGGAGCTTCTCCAAAAAATCGAAGGCTTTGTTACAGATGGCTACAAGCGTATTAAGGTAAAAATTAAGCCAGGTTGGGATATGAATATTTTAAAAGCGATTCGCAAGGAGTTTCCGGAGATTCCGCTTATGGCGGATGCGAACTGTGCATATACCATAAATGATATTCCTTACCTCAAACAATTGGACGAGTTCAATTTAATGATGGTCGAGCAGCCCTTAAGCTATGACGATCTCATCGATCATGCTAGACTGCAACAAGAGTTGAATACCCCAATCTGTCTGGATGAGTGCATTCACACAGCCGAAGATGTTCGAAAAGCAATTGAGATTGGAAGTGGAAAAATCATCAATCTTAAAATCGGACGTGTAGGCGGAATCACAGAATCTTTAAAGATACATAAGCTTTGTGAGGATAAAAACATTCCGATGTGGTGTGGCGGAATGCTAGAAGCCGGAATTGGTCGGGCACATAATATCGCAATTACAAGTCTAGCAAACTTTACTTTACCAGGTGATACAGCCCCTTCTTCCCACTACTGGAAAGAGGATATTATTTCTCCTGAAGTTACGATGAAAGATGGATATATTGAGGTTCCTACTGGTCCCGGAATTGGCTTTGAACCTAACAAGGAAAAAATAGAGGATTTCATGCTCTATAGCGAAACATTTCATAATTACGAATAAGATCATTCAAAAGAGACAATTAGTGTAAATATTATCCACTTGTGTATCGTTTTTTAGTAAATAAGAGTTAAAAGCATACGTAAAAAAGAATTACGTATGCTTTTTTAAAGATTATCAGTTTAAATGCATTCGAAAAATCCAGATAATGGTAGAAATGATTTCAAAAGAGACGATATATGTAAAAATCATCCACTTGTGTATCGTTTTTTAGTAAATAAGAGTTAAAAGCATACGTAACAAAGAATTGCGTATGCTTTTATTTAGATTAGCAGTATAAATGCATTCACAAAATCCAAATAAAGGTAAACGCGATTTCAAAAACGAATAAATAGGGAAGAATGCTTCCACATTAGGAGGCATTCTTCCCTTTTGATGTTCTTTTGAATGGACTAAACTAGTTTACGATGCCAGAACCGATGCCCTTTCACCGCGTTAATAAACTCCCTCGTAAACTGCCCATTATCATTTGCCGTCACTACACCCGGTGCGTTTTCAATCCCATTCACTTCTAGCCACTTTTTCCCTTCGCCTGTTGCCCCAATCGGCTTATAATGTGTAAATGCTTCATGAATAAAGTGGGCTGCATCTTTATTAAATTTCTTGCTCGTTCTGCTTCCCCGCACCATATAAACCGCATCAAATAATACCGATTCAGTCGTTAAAAAGGTATGGTTAACCTTTAGCATCGTTCCGTCCGATCCTCTAACCATGCCTAGTTTTTCACTAATGATTTCAGGTTGTAATCCATTTTCCTTCATTTGCTCGAGTACAAAATTTACATTTGGCCCATTAAAATTGTCGGTTAGGATTACCGCAACTTTTCTAGTCTTAGGGCTAAACTTTGTGTTGAGTTGACTTAGTGCCGGAGAAGACTTGGTTACGTTTGACCCTCCGCTTTTTGGCGGATTCACACCTAGATAGTTCGCTATTTCTCTTGCCAGTTCAAGGTTAACATTCGCAAACATATCTACAACTTGCTGCTGGACAGATTGGCTCTCGACCTTGCCCAATTCAAACTGAAAGGCATGAGTAATATGTTCTTTTTCAGGTTTGCTCATGCTGTTCCAGAAAAGTGTTGCTTGTGAAAAGTGATCTTTAAAACTATCACTTCTAGCTTGAATTTTCCGACCTTCTACCTTCTCTTGATAGTGAGCAAACCCACCTTCTTCAACACTAGCCGGTGCTGGTGTGTTACCCGCTAAAGAATTTTTATGGTAACTTACTTTCCCCACATTAATTGTTTGGCGGTGAAATCCATCCCGCTGATTATTATGAAATGGACAAACTGGGCGGTTAATTGGAATTTCATGAAAATTAGGACCACCAAGGCGAATTAACTGGGTATCTGTATAGGAAAATAAACGTCCCTGTAATAATGGATCGTTTGTAAAATCAATACCTGGCACTACGTGTCCGGGGTGAAAAGCAACTTGCTCAATTTCAGCAAATGCATTATCTACATTTCGAAATAAAACCATTTTTCCAATGATTTTTACTGGAACATCTTCTTCAGGCCAAATCTTGGTTGCATCTAAAATATCAAAATCAAATTTAAATTCATCTTCCTCATTAATGATTTGGACACCCAATTCATACTCTGGGAAGTTCCCTTTTTCAATATTTTCCCATAAATCACGACGATGGAAATCAGGGTCCTCTCCTGAAATCTTTTGAGCTTCGTCCCAGACGAGGGAATGTGCCCCAAGTGTGGATCTCCAATGAAACTTAACAAAATGAGATTTACCGTTCTCGTTGACTAGTCGGAAAGTGTGAACACCAAACCCATCCATCATCCGGAAGCTTCTTGGAATCGCTCGGTCTGACATCAACCACATAATCATATGTGCGGTTTCTTGATTATTTGCGACAAAGTCCCAAAACGTATCATGGGCAGAGCTAGCTTGTGGAATCTCATTGTGAGGTTCAGGTTTGATGGCGTGTACCATGTCCGGAAATTTTATTGCGTCTTGAATAAAAAAGATTGGGATATTGTTACCCACCAAATCATAATTACCCTCATCCGTATAAAACTTGGTTGCAAAGCCACGTACATCACGCACCGTATCAGCAGATCCCCGCGAGCCAACAACCGTAGAAAATCTCACAAAAACCGGTGTTTTCACAGTTGGGTCCTGCAAGAACTTTGCTCTTGTGTACTGCTTCATGCTGTCATCGTATACTTGGAATTCACCATGCGCTGCAAACCCTCGGGCATGAACGACCCGCTCAGGAATCCGTTCATGGTCAAAATGGGTCATTTTTTCACGAAAATGAAAATCCTCCATTATGGTAGGACCTCGTACACCCGCTTTTAAAGAAAATTCATCATTTGACACCTTTAGCCCTTGGTTGGTCGTAAGTTTTTTTCCTCGGTCATCGACACGGAACTGTTCTAACTGCTCATCTTTACTGTTACTTTTCCCATTCAGCTTTCGCTCATCACTCAATTTAATACCCCTCCTCTCTCGTACCATCATATGAGTAGCCGAAACGGGTTATTCTTTATTACAACTACTGCCTGATGGAGATCGGATAAGGGTAGATATTCATAAACACTTTAAGGTGTCAGAAGCCACAAGTATTCCCGATAAACCTTACAGGATATAAACGAGGATATTATCAAAATCGAGGGTAACAAAAAAAGTGAAATGCCTGATTCATTTTGAGGCATTTCACTAAAAGTTTAAGAAAGAATTAGGTATCTTTACTCTTTATAGGCAACGTCTTGTTTAACTATCTTAGAAAGTATTTTTACAAATCAGTTGTCGACTCATATTATTAATTCAATCGTTTTCTTCTTTGGTACAAGTAGATTGCTACACCTGCAAGAAGAAATGCACCACCCAGCATCAGCCAATTATAGATAGAAGTTGCTGTTTTTGGAAGTTCCTTACCGTCTGAAGAATTGTTGGAATCTTTATCTTGCTTTTCTTGGCCGTCCTCGTGCGTACCGTCTTTGTCTTTGTCTTTATCTTTTTCCTTGTCTGAACCTTCTTGTTGCTTTCCCTCTTCACCATTATCATTTTCACCTGTTTCTGGTGTTTCTCCTGGTGTTTCTTCACTATCATCGTTGTAGACCACTTTCTCCCATTGCACTGGGGTCATCTGTATCTTTCCGGCACCTACATACGGGTACACCAAAGTGTATAGCGAATCTGCTTCATACAATTGATAATCGTTGTATGGTAAAGAGTTTCGAAATTCACTTACATTTAAAGTTAGTCCAGATCCAGTGTAATCAATGACCGATAACTCCTCCTTAACATCATCCAGTGTGTATAAAGAATTAACAGCATCGATATAACCCGCTGGGCTTGAACCATTTCCACTTAATAATGGTCTCATAACACCACTAATAGTAGAATTTTCAACTAAAACAGAAGCGCCTAAAGTAGAAATCGCACCATTACTTACGATTTTCTCTGCAACTGCTTCATCTGCTAAACTCTTTCTAAGTTCATATAACTCGGACGAGTCAATAATTGTATTGTATACATGACCGTATCCTCCACGAAGTCTTGGTATGCGATCCATAGAGTTCTTGTAAAAGTTGTTTGCTAGTGTAACCCTTAAATTAGATGTGTTTTCTTCTGTATCAGAAGCACCTACAAGATGAAGTTTCTTTTGACCAAATGAATACTCTCGAATCTGTTCCTTCGTCATACCATGTGTTGTAAGAAGCTCGTTATAATAAGGATATTGCTCTGGATTTGTCTCTAATTTCTCCATCATAACATCAAAGAAAGAGCCTTCACTTCCTGGTAAGAATTCACTCCAAGATATCGTAACATCGGTCGTATTTGAGTTACCGGCTTTCTTCACATCGATGATACCATCATATGCCTTATAGAAGGTTGAATGATCGATCCAAATTCCCGTACTTCCCTCTTGAACGGTGATATAATCCCAATCGTTTCGATCGTAGTCTCCCTTGCTAAATTCATCCCATTCCCAAAGTTCGTCAAAAACAAGGTTTCGAATAATAATATTACTTGAATTTGCGATATTGAAAGTGACATGGTTAAGTTTTGCACCATTTTGTGAGAAAATCGTTAGGTTGCTCATTCCATCAATATCGATTGTTGAAACACCTGCTTCCAATAGGGTCGGATGTAATAATGGCTGATGATTTGCCGGCTTAATGATGCCACTGTAATCCTTCATTACATCTCCAATTTCTATAGAGCCTAATCCAATATCTTTTGTCAGCTCGATTACACTTGCTTTTCCATTTGACTTAATTGTAAATAATGCATTTAGGAATTCTTCAGCTGATGATACTTTGTAATAATTTGTAGATGTTTCTAAAAGTAAACCTCCACCCGTAACACCTTGAGCTTGAGCATATCCTTCGAGTTCAAACTTACCTAATCCTGTATCATCTGTTGAATCAGGCTCAGCTGCGTCATTGACATACTCTTTTTCAACGAATTTTTCTTCCGTTTGAGTCTGGACATTTCCTACATATTCATTCTTAGAAGTAGCAGTGATTACGGAATGAGGATCCCATCCTAAGTAAGAAGGTGTTACCATCTCCTCAGCCTGACTCTTTGAAATTTGAGGTCTACCACTATGAATTGCAAACCCTCCACCATAAGAATAATATTCATAGAATCGAGCATTCACTGCAAGGTTCCCGCTCATATCCGCATACGGAGTTTCTTTATTTATGATATCACTCATATAGGTGTTAATAAATGTGGCTGCGCCATCTGGGCCCCATGGACGAGCTAACAAATATTTTGAACCCGATGCTCCTTCTTCTGCTGTGATTCTACTATTATAAAAAATATAGCCATATTTTTCGGCTTTATCTGTTCGAGGGGCAGAGACATACCCACTATTTTTATTTGCATTATAACGAAAGACAATATCTGTATCCTCAAATAGTGCTTGCGCCGAGCCATAGATAAAGTCTACGTTTCCAAGAATATGACTTTTATAGTAATACTGATGATTCGAATTCGCCATTAATGTATCTTGATAGCCTACTAGCTTCACATTAACAAAAGTACTTTCATCCGCATCTACCCGTAATGCATCTGCAGATTCATTTGATTTTGTGCCATCACCTAGATACTTATACGTATTTTCAAAGGTAAGATTTTCCGCTGAAAAGCCAGTTGCTGTTGACTGAATATAGGTCGCATTACGATCAGACGTACTACCTCCCTCAGGTGATAACACCGGATCATAGAATTGGAGATTCACCTTCTCTTGATCCTCACCTATTAAACTGATATATGGTGATGACACCCGTAAATGCTCAAAATATGTTCCTTCCTTAATTAATATTACAACCCTTTCTTTGTTATCGCTTGGTACTGAATTGACGGCTGCTTGTACAGTACTGAAAACTTTTACTCCAGGGATTTCTGTGGATTCTGCTCCTTCAATACCTGAATAGGCGGCATTAACCACCATATCGTAGTTTGTTAAATAGACAAAGTTAAAGGTTTTTCTTGTAACCCCTCCATCAGTATCTCTAAAGTAAAAATTCACATCATTTCGTCCTTCTTCCAATGAAACTAGGAAATCAAAGGACTCTTTAGCTTTTAAGCTGACTTCTTCAATTTCAACATCGTTAACCACTACTTTCATCTTACCTTTATTACCGACGACACCCTGAATGGTGGCCTTGTTCGTAAAGACCGTATCGTATGATTTTTTTGTAATAAAGATTTCAGTGGCCTTGTCTTCATATACGTATTGACCAGTACGTCCTGCAGTAGGTACTGATAATACAGGAACAGATGGATTACTCGAGTTAGAATCTGATTTTGCGATTACATAATAATAATACGGCGTCTCGTTGACTACATTTCTGTCAATATAACTGGGATCTGAAATTTCATCTATTAGAGAATACTCCGTCTGTTCTGATGTCTTTCTGTAGACCTCATAGCTATTTGCTTCTCCAATTCGGTCCCATTTTACTGTAAGTACCCTATCCCCACTCTCAATTGTGACAATAGGTTGGGTAAGTGGTTTTAAAATATCGATTGAAGCTGATACAACTGCAGGAGTCTTTTCATCTCCACAGATTCCAGAAATTCTAAACTGATAGTTACCACTTTCTTCAACATCAACCGTATAGCTTTTCTCAGTGACTCTGCTTGATAAAGTGGTATACGTTTTACCTCCATCAGTGGATAACTCTACAACATAGGCTCCATCACCGTCAGGGGTTTCACCACTCCAATTAACAGTAACCTTTGTTCTATCGGAAGAAACTACAGGACTTTCAACACTTGATACAGTTGGTGCAGTCCCAATCGGTTCATAGGCTTTATTTTGGTTATACAGCTCATTTCCATTATCATCTTTTAATGTCAAATTCGTTATTGCGGCATTAACATTGGCAAACCCAAATCCATATTTCACACTTGTATTTGCGTCTATATCAGCAATTTTAGAATAGTCTATGTCTACCTTAGTTGTTTCGGAATTTACAGTTGCTTCTGTATGCCAACCGTTTTCATCCTTCTTCGATAAAAGGTGAATAACATCACCAACACTGTATTTTATATCCATGCTTCCTGCGCTTGGATTTGACGGAGTTGTGGTTTTACTATAGACATTTCTAATTCTCCCATCTCCTCTAATTCCTACAGTGGCAATCTTAGAAATTTCGCTTGCATCCTCCATCATCCCAAAAAATAGACCATTATTACTTGAACTACCAATAGCACTTATTTTTATGTCCGCCTCAATAGTCGTTACTTTCTCTCTGCCATTAAATACATAGTAAGAAATTTTTTGTGGCTCACTGATAGTAGCTTCTGAATCTGAATGACCAACATATAATCTATGGCCTTGGGCTGTTACGTTTAATGTCCCATTTGGGTCGATTTCAGAAGGCATTGACGGTTGTTCGTTTGCTACTGGTGAACTTTCCACTGTTCCTTTATTTTTTACGGTTATGCTATGAAGATAGCTCTCTCCAGATGCAGCAACAGTGAATCTCAATGTTGTAGCATCACCGGTATAAGAATATGTAATGGCATCGTCATCCGTTTCCGATACAAATACATTTTTATCAAAAGAACCAGTTCCTCCTGGTGCTAAGTTTGTCACTTCAAGCTTTTCACCACTTCCATATCGACAAATATAAAAGATGATATCTGCGTCTCCAGCTACTTTTACATCAAAGTAATTTCCGTCATAGGCAGCAATACCGTGAGAATTATCATGCCAGTATGGATTATTTGACGAGCTTCCTTTAGCAATCTTTAAGAGCCCATTATCTGTTGTAAAAGACTCAATTGGTGAAGCTTTTGTAAACTCTGTTGGCACTGCCCCACCTGCTAAATCAAAAGTATATACATCACTTACACCCGGCGTAACAAAAGCACTCGTATCCTGAACCTTTATCTTGAATTCCTTTGGATTTGTAGTTTGATCTGCAAAAGTTGCAATAATTTCGTTCGTTTGATGATCAACTGCTACATTTTGCACCACATCTGGAGTTACATTCGTTAAGATAGATGTACCCAGACTTCTTCCTGCCAAATCCGTACTTATATAGGAATTTGCATTTGAAGAATAATATACGCTTCCAGAACTAATGCTTACAGTTGCATTCTCAGACTTTTTTGAAGCACCTGCTACATCTAAGGTTGTATCCCCAATTTTCATTGTGAAATCTTTTTTGCTCCAAGGCGTTATTTCTACTTCTTTAGATGTATTTTCAACGGTTATCGCATGGACATAACCACTTCCGTTAATTTTAAAATTCAACATGGTTGCATCTCCTGAATAGATAAAACTAGCTTGGTCACCGTCTGATGGGACCAGTAAATCCACACTCTCTGTAGAAAAAGCACTACCGGAAGCACCACCTGAAACATCTATCGAGCCTGAGTTACCATACTGACATAAAGTAAAAGTGATAATTGCATTTCCGGCAACCTTAATATCAAAACTGCTCCCATCATTTACAACAAGCCCATGCTTATCTCCATGATGGTACATTTTACCGGCCCCATTGTACCTTACTAACCCATCTGAAGACCAGACGGTATCTATTGGATTACTACTTGTGTATGACAGCAACTCACTAAAATCATAATGATAGGTTGTATCATTCATTGGAACATTTTCCGCTTTTACTACCATTGGTAAAGGAAAAGATCCAATAAGTAAAATTAAAGAAAGCATTATTGCAGTCAAGCGAGATGATTTCTTTTTCATATTTTTCCCCCATTACAGGCCTGTCCTACTCGCTCTCTTGAGATTAGGTACTAGCCTTAGTCCTTTAGATATTGTTTTGAACTCCTACCATAGAAAACGTTTACATTTCACCTTCATATTCACCCCCTATTAAAAATTTTATCATGATAGGTGCTAGGTAATTAGTCTTATAAACAAGGGATAATCATCTTCTCACATCAATATATGAAAACAAATATTCTATTAAAATAAAGAGTATGTTAGGTTCCCTTTCAAAAAGTTAAGTATAAAGCTATAACCCTCTACAACATTTATTATCTTTGAAAAATGAATTCAATCTACAATTATTGCTTTCAATTTAAAAATTGTGAGTATAATGCGTATTTATATTCGAGCGTGAATATTGGGGTTGATACTATTTCTAAAATTACTCATAGGTCTTTCAACCTATTCGTAATCCAGAAAGAGAGACAAATTCATCGTCCCATCTGAAACAATGAAACTGTCCCTTTATCCCTATCTGAGTATATTTCTTTTTTTGTTGCAAAAACTACCAAAAACAGTTTATTAAGGGGAGGGTTATGAATGAAAAACAGGATGATTGATTGGCCAACTTTTATTGGCGCATTTTCATTATTGTTGTTGGTTACGATTCCTCTCGTCCTTTTTCCTGAAAAAGGACAAGATGTGGTTAATGCTGCAAATACGTATGTGACTACTAACTTCGGTGTTCTCTATTTGCTAGTTGGAATCGTGATTTTCTTTTTTCTAATCTATGTTTCGTTTAGTGCAAACGGTCAGATTTTGCTTGGGGATAAAGGAGAAAAGCCCGAATTTAATGATTTCTCTTGGGCGGGCATGCTTTTTTGTGCCGGGATTGGCTCTAGTATTTTATATTGGGGAACAATCGAATGGGCTTATTACCTGCAAGGTCCTCCCTTCGGAGTAGAACCTGGCACAAAGCAAGCCATTGCATGGGCTACCACCTATGGGATTTTTCATTGGGGACCGATCGCATGGGCCATTTATACACTCCCAGCCTTACCAATTGCATACTTTTATTATGTAAGAAAAAAACCTGTCTTAAAAATTAGTGAAGCGACTCGGCCATTAATTGGAAGACTAGCCGACGGTCCTATTGGTACCATAATCGATATCTTATTTATGTTTGGTCTTATCGGTGGTGCTGGAACGACGCTTGCTCTAGGCACTCCGATGATTGCTGAAGGTATCTATCGTCTAACCGGCATAGATGTGAACATGACTGTTAAGACGATTATCTTATTATTTGTGACTGTCATTTTTGCGATTAGCTCTTATACGGGATTAAAAAAGGGAATTAAGGTTCTTTCTGATGTAAACCTATATCTTGCTTTCTTTCTTTTAGCTTTTATCTTTGTATTTGGTCCAACCCGTTTCATGTTAGAAACAACAGTAAATAGTATCGGACTTTTATTGGATAACTTCTTTCATATGAGTACATGGACAGAGCCGTTTAATTCATTAGGTCCATTTGAGTCGACTTCGTTCCCTGAAACTTGGACGGTGTTCTATTGGGCATGGTGGCTTGTCTATGCTCCATTTGTCGGTCTTTTTGTTGCTAAAATTTCTCGTGGACGTACCATCAAACAAATGATACTCGGAACAATGATCTATGGAACTATCGGAAGTATTTTATTCTTTGGTGTATTAGGAAATTATGCGATGCACCTGCAGCTTACAGGAGAAATGGATATTATTCATACATTGAATACAGAAGGAGCTTCTCCTGCTATTCTAGATGTAATCGAGAGCCTTCCGTTTTCGTGGTTTATGATTTTAGTCTTCACCGTTCTAGCAATCGTATTTCTCGCTACAACTTTCGATTCAAGTTCGTACGTGTTAGCGTCTGTTGTACAAAAGGAAGTTGAGGATGAGCCAATAAGGTGGAATCGATTATTTTGGGCATTTGCTCTTTGTATAATGCCTTTAACGTTGATGTTTATTGGCGGACTCGGTACCTTGCAAACCGCTAGTATCGTGGGTGGGTTCCCTCTTCTTTTTATCATGATCATGCTTGGTTGGTCATTTCTGAAAGCATCCACCCGGGATATCATGGCATCCGATTATTATGAGCCGAAGACGATTGAGCTGAATTACCGTAAAATTCTTGAGCGCTTGCGTCGAAAGAAAAAAGCAAAAGGGCAAGCATCTGGCGAACAAGAACAAAAGGGGCCAATCGATGCCCATTTTGAAGATGACAAAAAATAAATCTAGGGCAGAGCCCATTCCAGCTCTGCCCCGTTTTTAGTGGGACGGAGGGACAGGTCCCTCGACCCACTTTGTCCATCATTCGAGTCAATCGCTTAGGTGTGCCTAAACCGACAGAATCATTGATGCTAGTGTTCAGCTTCCATTGCATCTGCTTTTGTTTTATGGACGGTTCCAAATGGATGATTTGGTGGTGCATAAATTGAATATAGTTTTAATGGGATATTTCCTGTATTCGTTAGGTTGTGCCAATACCCTGCTGGTATAATAATGGCTGAATCGTCACTAATTTGTCTTACAAAGTCTAACTGATTTTTGTTTTTCCCCATTTGAACAATTCCATTACCTTGTTCAACCCGAAGGAATTGGTCCACATCAGGATGCATTTCTAAGCCGATATCTTCTCCAGGTTGTAAGCTCATTAATGTTAACTGCAGGTGAGTACCCGTCCAAATTGCCGTGCGATACGTATTGTTCTGCTTTGTAGCTTCATCGATATTAACTACAAACGGCTTCTTACCTTGGTCAGTGAACTGGCGCATTTCCCTTCCCATATGTGGGTGATGGTATCCCCAATAGTTCCAGTAATGCATAGGAACATGCGTGTAATATGGGTGGTGATGATGATGGTGATAATAATGATATGGGTGTCCATATGTTACATAACTCATTTTACTCAATATCCCTCCTCAAATTGCTAAAATATCCTATGCAAGAGAGATAGTGAATGTAACCCAAATTTATAGGATTCTCTTATCTTTCCATTTGGGACAATGTACCTGCGTCCCTAATACAAAAAGACACCTGCATTAGGTGTCTTTTTAGATAACTATATATTTGGTACTGGATTTTTTAAATATTGTTCGATTTCCTGAGAGGATAGGGGTTTGCTATAGAGGTATCCCTGCCCTTGGTTGCAGCCTTCGTCTAGTAAAGCCTGGAGCTGTGCCTGGTTTTCAATGCCTTCCGCAATAACTTCTAAATTAAATGCTTCCGCAAACGTGATAATTGCTTTCACGATCGCACGGCTACCTTTATCAGTTGAAATATCTTTAATGAAGGAAGCGTCAATCTTTATGATGTCTACTCGTAGCCTCTTAAGATAGCTCAACGAACTATACCCTGTTCCAAAATCATCGATTGAGATTTGAACGCCAAGGTCTCTAATTCTTCTTAATACAGGAGCAACATAGTCGATGTCTGCAAAAATACTCTCTGTTAGTTCTAACTCCAACCATTTCGGTTCGATATCGGTTTCTGTTAATATTTCCTTGATTTTTTCTACCAAGTTGGGCTGCTTGAGTTGCTGCACAGAAATATTGACAGATACCCTTAATGGGGAGAAGCCTTTTTGTTGCCAGTGTTTATTTTGCTCACATGCGCGACGGAGAATCCACTCACCAAGTGGGATAATAAGCCCTGTCTCCTCCGCGACGGGAATAAACTTAGCCGGAGAGATCACTCCCATTTCAGGATGATTCCATCTCATTAATGCCTCTAGTCCTACTGTCGTTCCTGTTATTAAGTCGATTTTAGGCTGATAATCGATTGTGAATTCCTCTAATTTAATCGACTTTCTTAATGCATTCTCAAACTCTATTCTTTCGAATGATCTTCTTTCCATTTCCTCGTCAAAAAATAGATAACCATTTCCGCCTCTTTCTTTTAAGGAATATAACGCAATAGCGGCTCGTTTTAAAAGGGTATCAGAATCGTGACCATGAAATGGGGACATTGCAATTCCCATACTACAAGAAATCGTAAACGAACGCTCCCCCAAAATGACTGTTTTTTTCAGGCTCTCGTTGATCTTCTCAGCTATTCGTTGAACCTCAGATTTACCAGAAACATTCTTGACCAATATTGTAAATTCATCCCCACCAAATCGTGAAAGTACATCAGATTCACGAAGGCACTGATTGATTCGATGAGGTATCTCCATTAAGATTAAATCCCCAATTTCATGTCCACACAATTCATTAATATTTTTGAGTCGGTCAATATCTAAAAAGATCACCCCATTTTGTGACTCGTGCACCCCATCATCTTGAGTGCCCTTTTTTAAATAATCTATAAACAGCCTGCGATTTGGCAAATCAGTTAATGTATCGTAGTAGGCTAGTTTGTAAATCATTTGTTCTGTTTTTTCCCGCTCCGCTTCAATTTCCTTACGACATGTTATATCATTCCGAATTGAAACATATTGATATGGTTTTCCTTTTTCATTTAAAAATGGAACAATAGTTGTTTCTACCCAATAATAGCTACCATCTTTTGCACGGTTCTTCACTTCGCCTCGCCAAATATTTCCCTTACCAATTGTGGCCCACATGTTTTTAAAAAATTCACGTGGATGATGGCCAGAGTTTACGATTTTGTGGTCTTGTCCTAATAGTTCTTCTCGTGAATATTGCGAAATAGTGCAGAATTGATCATTTGTATATGTTATTCTTCCTCTATTATCCGTTATCACCACAATCGAAGATTGATCAATGGCGAACTTTACGTCAGAAAGTTTTTTCATAATCTCTTTTATTTTTTGTTTTTCTTCTAGAGTTAATTTCTCTATGATCTCATTTTTCTCTAGATTCAGCTCCATGCCAGCATTCTCCCCCATTACATGTTTATCATCCTATAATTTGAACTTATTGACGATATCCTGTAATTCTTCAGCCATGTGTGCCAAAGATCCTGCGGATGTTGAAATTTCATCCATTGACGCCATTTGTTCCTCAGTTGATGCTGAAACTTCCTGTGTTCCAGCTTCTGATTCTTCGGCGATTTCTGAGATTAAGCGCATGGACTGTACCATTTGTTCAGCTCCTGCTGCCATTTGCTGAACGGCTGCTGACACTTCTTGGATTTGGTAAGTAACCTCATGTATGGATTCCTCAATTTGAGAAAAATTTGATCCCGCTGTATCAACAATTCCAATTCCTGATACAACTTCTTCTGTAGCTAATTCCATGGCTGCCACTGCTTTTTTTGTTTCTTTTTGAATATCCAGAATGAGTTCAGATATTTGGTTTGATGATTCAGCAGACTGCTCTGCTAGCTTTCGGACCTCATCTGCTACTACTGCAAATCCACGTCCATGTTCGCCTGCTCTAGCAGCTTCAATTGCGGCGTTTAGGGCTAACAGATTGGTTTGACTTGCAATACTAGTGATGACTTCAATAATTTTCCCAATTTCTTTTGATCGATTACCTAACCCTTTGATTACCTCAGATAATTCACTAAATGTATGATTAATTGAATTCATTTGATCTACTGCGGTTCTAATGGACTCCCCACCTTCTGAAGCCTTTTCAGCAGTATCTATGACAGAAGCCGAAACCTTTTGCGCATTACCAGCAATTTGACCGACCCCGATTGACATTTCATTTACAGTACGAGATGTCTCCTCTACGCTTTGAACTTGCTTATCAACGCCACTCGCTACCTGTTGCATCGTTGCTGCGATTTGTCTCGTTGCATCCTTTGTTTGTTCAGAACTGGCCGTAAGTTGCTCTGCTGAAGCTGCTAAATTATTGGTTGTAAAACTTACTTGATTAATAAGGTTGCGAAGATTATTGGTCATTATATTAAATGCAGCCGCCAAGTCTCCGATTTCATCTTTGTTTTTTATTTCAATTTGATCTCCTGTGAGATCGCCCTCAGCCACTTTTTTGGCATTGTTAATTAAAAGGGTAAGAGGTTTGGTTTTTCTTCTAATGATTAAAATCGTAATGACACACGCAAGTAACATCGGTAATAACCCGAGAATAAAACTATCAATGACAGAATCCAATGTCCGCTCTTGCACAATTTTCGCATCGAAGTCAATCGCGTTAATGGCGATGATTTCTTTAGTTGGATCATGGTCCTTAAAGATTGGCGCATAGCCAGTAATTCTTTCCATCCCACCAAACTCATAAATTTCTGAGTAATGAGGGTGTTTTGATTCTACTATCATTTTCACAATATCAGGATCCATGTGAAAAGGATCTCCGGCCTTGAATCCTTGCTGTTGCATATTACCATCAAGGGCCAAGATGTCTCCATCAAGGGACAAGATATATTGACCTTCAAAAATAGATTTATGAGCCGTTGTCCAGTTTAATTCTTCATTCAATTTTTCTGGATCCTTATCCCCTGCAATAATGGCTTCAATTTCAATTGGATTAATTAAACCAGTCGTTATATTTGCACAACCAACCGCTTCAATCCCGGCTGCCTCATATGTTTTTTCGTAACTTACAAGATAAGTAGAAACCGAGGTAATAATCATGGATAGTAAGATAACCACTACAATAATTACACCAAGCTGTCTAGTAAACGTTCTTTTCACTCGTATTACCTCCTTGATAATGTGATAAGTGCAATAGTTAAATCGTAAAGAATAATGAAAGGTCATATAATTGCTATGAGGTACTGCCGATTATAAAAGGAGGAAAGCCTCATACGATTACTATTTTATAAATAATATAAAAAATATCACAGCTATAATGTGACAAAAGTCACACTTCCATCCAACATTATGACCATCCTGTGAAAATTCCGGGACAGAGGGACAGGTCCATTGTCCCAAAATAAAAAAACTGCCTTTTTAGGCAGTTTTTGTTTATTTATTCTATTACTCTTCGAACTTTATATTACTTTCCAGCTAGTAATAAGCCAATTTCGGCTACTATTGTACTACCAATATACGTTCCACTAAAAACGAAAACAGCAACAATCGCAACTTTCCAAGAAGTATTTTTTAATTCTACTAAACGGTTTGCTACTGAAATTCCAGCAAAAGTAAGAATCGGTGTTGTGATGGAGAGGAAATCCACCGCTTGAATCGCTTGTACAAAGAAGTCAGAAATTAAGCACATCACAAGAGATGTAATTGAAACCCACCCCAATACCGGAAACTCCTTTAGAAATTTAATCGAACATGTATTTAACTTATTCGAAATAAAAATACCGATCATCGAGAAAACCCATAGAGTAAGCAATCCCACAATTGTCATCCCAGTAACAGCCATTGATTCAGGATTTTTTAAGTGTTTTATAAATTGTGTAAACATAATAAGTGCAAGACTTAATAAAACGATTAAACCGTACTTCACATATGAATTACGCAGCGCGTTTTGCATTTTTATCACCTCGTACAAATAGTTTATACATAAATTGCTGCAACGGAGCCGCAAGGAATACCATTGTAAAGGTTCCTAAGAAACTAGTAAGCAACTGACTCGCAGATGCATATGCTAAAATCGTGCTCTCCATATCCGGAACTTGTGCAACTAGAGAAGCAGAAGATGCACTCATCATACTTCCAGAGCCCATGCCAGATGCCATTGCTAAGGCCTCAACACGGAAACCCAGTTGTAACATGATCGGTGCGAATATACTGAAGAAAATTGTTCCAAATAATGTACCGATGATATATAAGGATAAAACGCCTCTTCCTTCATCAGAATTCAACGTATACTTTTCTGAGATATAAGCGAGTTCGCCTTCACGACCTATACCTAGAGTTGCTCCAATCGCTTCACGTCGTAATCCAAGCAGAAGTGCCACAGGCAGACCTAACAGAACTGTTCCAAGGTTCCCGATTTCCTGAAATAGGAATACCCAGCCAACTTGAAGAATTTCACCAATTTTTGGAGCAACATCTGCACCATATCTCGCCATAAGTGGAAGCATGATAAGAATCAAGTATTTTCCGGCAAAGTCTACATTCTCTTTACTGTAGACTTTTTTCCAAAAACCTTTGCGGAATAGATTCAAACCTAAAATCATCGTGATGATAATTGCAAATACTAGTGGTAATAAGCCAATTGAAAAGGATCCAAGTTTAACACTTTGAAATCCGATCATTTCAGCAGCCGTAATGACTATTAGTGCAAAAATAATGAGATAAATAAAATTTTTCTTCATATTAGTTTCCTTTCTTATCCATAATGATTTCATTAATTAACTTGATATAGTCTTCATAACTTCTTTTGTATAATTTTGAAGCATCAATGTTTCCATTCATTTGTTCAAAAACTTGAGCTATGAATCTAGGAAAAATCTCATAAATAAATTCAGGATCTATATCGATAAAGTCATCTCCATGAATCGTTCCTTTAAAGCCACTGTAACCAATCTGAATACTTGGAATCATGTAAGATAAATCGCCGATATCTCCTGCCGCACTAATTGGATCATCATTATACAGTACGTCAATTTCATTATTTTCTTCAAAAGCTTTCCATACAAAATCGGATAGATAACGGTCTTGTTTAAAAGGTAAATAGCCCATCTGTGTAGAAATTTCCACATCTCCTTGCAAGGCTAAAGCACTTCCTTTTGCTGCGTCATCGAGCTTCACTGCAGCTTCTTTCATGTATTCTGTTGATAGAGTCCGCAGGTCCGTCCCAACAGTAATAGCATTCGGTATCACATTTGTAGACATATCTGATTCCATCACAATCGGATTGATCCGTACCTTCTCCGAATCTTTAAGTTGTTGTCTGCTTAAGCCGACTGCTACGTTAAACAAGGTAGACATGTTATAAGCATTTTTCGAGGAAAAGGGATCAAATCCAGCATGCGTTGCTTTACCTATAAATTTATATTTTTTATACAAGAATCCAGCTAAATCACAGTTGGTGTTAATCGTACGCTTTTCAAATTCACCGCCAATTGCATGAACACAGATAGATAAATCTATATCATCAAAAACACCAAGTCTCATCGCTTCTGGCTTACCGCCATAATGAGTTATCTTATTTTGTTGAATGAGCTCATCACGATAAGCTAGATCCAAGTATTCCTCTGCAGGGACAAAGATAAAGGATATTTTATAATCAAATTCTTTGTACCTATTTGACTTCATAAAATAATTGTATAAAGCAAGTGCAATCCCAACTTGAGTATAGTGACCACAGTTGTGTGCAGCCCCTGTCTCTTTGTTCGCATACATGTGTGATGGTGCATAAACCGCGTCTAATTCTGCAATGAACGCTACGTGTAATTCCTTATCCTGGTCACCCAATGTTGTCTTAAAACCGGTAGTACTGAATTCCTCTATTTGAATATCAGGATTCATCTGTTTTAGACCATTAATAACCTTGCCTTTCGTTCTTTCTTCTTTATACCCTAGTTCCGGATGAAAATAGATGTCTTCAGCCAACTCTTTTATTGTTTTATATTGTTTTTTGAAAATCATAGATGATTCTCCTTTTTTTAACTGATTATTTACAGTTTATCTCACAACACTTCACAATCGTTTGTCCATTGTGTAATTTCCGAATGATGAGTATGTTGTTTTTTGTCGAAATTTAAGTTAAACACGAACATTTATTATTTTATTATAAACATTGTTCGATATCAACTGTTTTCAAGATTTATTTTTATGGTTAAAAGTGGATGATTTATGAGGGAATCATATATTTGACTCTCAAAACAGGAAAATCCTGTTATACTATTTTCATCAACTACCATGAGGTGAGACTATGTGGAACCTAACCAAGCAGGCGAAAGAGAAATTTTCAAAGTGTACGATCTTACCGATTCCTGAAACTGACGAAGAATGGGAAATTACTTTACGAGAGGCAAAAGAAGAAGGTGAAGATCTCATTAGTCATTTAAAGGAAGAGCTTGAGGAAATGAAAGAGGAATTGCTGCAAATCTTGCCAAGTCGCTTCATATCATATGTGGAAAACGGAACGTTAAATCAACCAACATTGCCAAAGTCTGTTCGTGAGGATTACTTGCAATGGATGCAAGAAGCGAGCAAGGAATTTGAGCAAGTATTAGATGCTGCGCATTCCAAAACGGAAAAGGCTGTTACTTATTTATCAGAATCGGTTCAAGATGTCTTTGAGGAAAGCTTGCATGATTCAACCATCGAGCGTATTGAACGTGAAAGGGATACACTTCATCTCTACATCAATACAGATGGTGGTTTTTCATCCAAAGCGCTGATTCATTTTACTTTTGAAAATGTGATGACTGAGGTATCCGATGTGCCGCTAGATGTCGGTCATTGGATCGTCTATTACGAACTTCAGAAAACAATTGATGGGTTTGCGCTCCGCGTGTTGTTTGAATGCCCAGATGCCGAATGGACGATTTCAATGAAGAATCTGGATGCTGAATATTACTATCGTCCAGCCCTATATACATTATTGAATAACGAAGAAAAAATGGCAGAGACTTCTTTTGAGGGTTATGTTGCACAACTAAATCCAGACCATCGCTATTGGCTGAACACACCAAATGTGACGTGCGCCATCCAGTCAATCTCAGAGTCTATCATACTAGAAAACGGAGAACTTGAATTTGCGCAAAATGAAATGGTCGTTACTGTAGGAAAGGATCGTTTTACGTATGACTTGGAAGAGTACAACCCAATTCAGTTTATTTATACGGACGTAAACGAGGATCCATATGCTCACTTAAGCGAACCTATAGCAGCGGAAGAAATTGAAGCAGCGGTACTAGGCAAGGATTTGGAACTACAAGTCCGGGCGTGGAATACGATGTATGCAAATCCTCACGAGTTTACTGAAATCATTAATCATGTTATGGCAAAAATGGAGATAACCGAGGAAAACGAAATGTTGGCAAGCGTTTATGCGAACTACTTTTTTGAATTAGATATTTTAACGGAAGACGTTATTGAAAAGTATCGCTCACTGATAAATTAAGAGACACAGGTTCCTCGTCCCAGTTTGGGACAAGGGACCTGTGTCCCACACTGTCTTATAATTCATCTAACGGGAGAACTTTTCCTGTTGATGCATGGACTGCAAATTGGCAATCTATTTTTCCACACAGGACATATTGGTTATGGTCAAAGTCATACACGTAGTATGGCTCTAATTCGAACTTTTCTTTGATTTTTTCATAGGCCTCATTCTTGCTTATAACCACTTTCTCGGGTTCTTCAAATTCATCAAACATCTCCAACATCATCTGGTTATCCTTATAATTCACAGCCTCAATATTTTCAGATTCAATCATGACATTTATTTTTCGCTGAAATACGCGTTGATCCTGCTTGTTCGCTCTTACTATCGCATGAATATACCCTGAATCGCGATGAAGTGATTTTAACATCCAAACTCCAGAATCACTAGGATATACCCTTCGTAAAAAATCTCGGACCTCTGTCATACATTTTTTTTGCTCTGCCTCTGTGATTGGTAGTGAATCAGGTGAGGGCTCGCCTAAAAATGCTTGTTCAGCCGTAACCTCCTCATGCCAAGTTATCTCTTTTCTTTCAAATGAAGAGTCCTCAATTGGCTCATCCCAATCCAAGGTTTTTTCTATTTTCATATATCCTCTAACATCCACGATAACTTCAAAAGGGATTGTGTCCTTTTGGTCGTTTCTTACATAGATTTCTTCTACCGCATAAGCAGAGATCAGTCGTTGTTGTTCCATTAACGGAGATTCAATCAACTTCACTTGTTCCTTCGCGATGTCCTCAATTTTTTCAAAGGCCAATGTAAATGGTTCTATTTTCACCATTTCCTTCGCTGGAAAATGACCATGCGCAGAAAACAAAGTTAGCCTACCATCTTGATCAAAGTTGACCTGAATCATTCCAGAAGGTGAAACAGCAATCCCATCAATGCATTCTTTAAAATGTAGCTCTCCCTCTTCTTCCTTATGTAACTGGAATTGCTGCTCAAACGCTAATCCTGTTTCCTGCTCAATCCATTTTATAATGTCATTTTTATCTGTGAATGTTACCCCGTTTGTGGCAAAGGTCTGACCCATCACAAAAATAACACTTTCAAAGTTACGACTCTTCACATCTATTGTAATTACTGCCGTTCCATCTGGATTTTCATCCTCGTACTCTTGTCCCACACAATGATTAGGAAACCATTCCATTGATAATGTATAAATCGTCTCATTAAAAATACTTACACTACGATTGAAACTATAAGTCTCTAAATAATAGTCCGATAATCCAAACTTCTCTCTTGTAAAATCAACTAACTCCTGAGTTCTTTCATCCATACTTATCACCTCCAACATATTGCGTTTCTATTTACTACGAATTACTCACCCATCGGTTTCACATTTTTCCAATTTAAGGTTAATAAAAAACTGCACTTGTTTAAGTGCAGTTAATAATGTTGAGTCGAGGCACCTGTCCATCTGACCCTAGTAAATTTTTGAATAAATGACAAAGGAGATAAACATCGTAGAGATTAGTAATGTTGTGAGGATGTTGATCAGTTGAGCAGCAGTTAACGCAATCATCTCAAATTGCAAACCAATGTTAAACGCAATAAGAAAAATCATCATCGCAAAAAACGATGCGAAAATACCTTTCTGCCGGATAAGTTTCATGCGTTCATCCTTTTGCTTAAATTGTGGATACAAGTATGCCAAACAAAAACTCATGACTGCCATAGCCAATGTCATATAAGCCATAGGTGCCGGAGAAGATTTGGCCATGATTCCAACAAATAGTAAAAAAACCGACATCACAGTAAACAAAATACCCAAAACAACAAATGGAACTCGCGAATTCCCCATTTTTTTCCTCCTTTAAAATGACTTCATCTAGCATAATTCCTTATTTATAGTCTTCTTCCTCTAAAAGAAAAATGTCTTCAACCTTCGTCTCAAAAACTTCAGCCATTATCAATGCTAAAGGAAGAGATGGGTTGTATTTTCCCTTTTCAATCGAAATAATTGTTTGCCTGGAAACACCCAATTTTTCAGCCAGTCGATCCTGCGAAAAACCGTGTTTTTTCCTAAACTCTGATACTTTATTTTGCAACCCATTCACCACCTCTTATATTTCCATCGTAATGTAAAGTTTCCTTTACATCAAGTAACCTTTACATATTTTTAGACATAAAAAAAGAAGGTTAGTCACTTGGACTAACTCATTCGCAAAATCACAATATAGATGCTCACTTTGGGACAAGTGAGCTGTCCCACTATGAAAGTTTGTCGAGTACTTTTTGTATTGATTGATTCAGTTTATTTATATTTACTTGTGTAGCCTTGGAATGGTCTAATTGATACTTTTCTTTCAATTGTAGGATTCTAATCACACTTTCATCGATTCTCTTTTCGGGTATTTCACCGTTTTCGACTGCTTTTTTAATTGCATTATGGACCTGAACCACACTGTTGTAGTCATGTGCCACCATGATAATATCACTACCGGCCTTAATTGATTGAACCGCTGCCTCACCAATATCGTAATCATTGGTGATTGCCTTCATGAAAAAATCATCAGTGATGACTACACCATTAAAGCCTAGGTCATTCCGTAAAATGTCCGTGATTATCGTTTTTGACATGGAGGACGGATAGGTCTTATCAAGTGCCGGTACTAAAATATGGCCAACCATCACCATATCTGCTCCTTCTTTTATGGCCTTGTGAAATGGAATAAATTCCAGACTCTCTAGCTCTTCACGCGTCTTTTCAACCTTGGGTAGCTCCAGATGTGAATCAACATGTGTATCCCCGTGCCCCGGAAAATGCTTGACTGCGGAAATAATAGACTGCGACTGCAGCCCTTTCATTGTTTGAATTCCTAGACTACTCACAATCTCAGGATTACTGCTAAAAGAACGATTACCAATTACCGGGTTATCCGGATTGCTATTAACATCGAGCACAGGTGCAAAATCCACATTAAACCCAAATGCATTGAGCTCATTACCAAGGGTTTTGCCAATTTCATACGAGAGTGTTGGATCATTTATCTCTCCGATTTCTAGATTTGTCGGAAAGTTGATTAATCCACCTGGCAGTTTCGAAATTCGGCCACCTTCCTGGTCCACTCCAAAAAACAAAGGTATATTACCTTCATTAGCCTGTTTGATTTGGTTCAAATAGTTCACGGTTTGTTTCGGAGATACTAAATTATCACCGTTAAAAATGATGCCTCCGACTTGGTATTTAATAATTAATTGGTTCATATTTTGGCTCATCTTTGTACCAGAAATCCCTGCAAAAATCAGTTGACCAATTTTTTTATCTAAACTTAGGCTTTCATTATCATCAACCGATTGTTGAAGGTTTGTCACGACAGAAATATGATGAACAGTTGGGTTAGGCTCTTGCTCCGTCTGCTTCGGTAAAATCCACTTTAACTGATAAGTAGGATTGACTTGATAAATGAAAATAACTTGGTTTACATTTTCATCCTGATAATATTTAACCTCATCTGGCGCACCTATCGCTTTTTGAATATTTTCTAATTGAATACCCATTAAATTCGGATCGTAGTAGCGGATATCGAAAGCAATCTTATTCTTAATTCCAATTGTTACTTCATGGTCAGGATACACTGCGAAGTCGCCAATCGGGCTTTTATCAATAGTTGGCGGTTCCCCCCATTGATTGTGTATTTCTTGGATGTTTGTCTGTCCTGCTATAAAAGGAGTATGCGGAACCTTCCCTGTTTTCGAAAGTGAAAAAATTTCCTTAACCTGTTCTAAGGAATCTGGTTTTTCTTCAGCCGTTCCCTCTGGCTGCGTCTCAGCTTCATTGTTTTCTGATTGCTGAGCCGCCTCCTCACTTGGAGCACTTCGTTCACTTTTCTGTTCGTTATCTTTTTCAAAAAACATATAAACGAAAGCAACCACTACAGCAACGGAAAGTATACCAATCAAACTCGTTAACATTCCTTTTTTAAACATAGGCTACCTCCCAGCTATTTTTTCTTCTATATAAATAGACTCTTTGAGCAGCAGAAACGTTACATGGGTCACAGGGACAGGTCCCGTGTCCCAAAACTGAATTAAAGAGGCAAGGATTCAGGCCCTTGCCTCTTTTTTATAGTTGTTCCCCAAGAAACTGCGGCAATGAAAAACAGCTTTCCACCATTTGCTCGTTCACATACTTTGTTTCTTTATTGCTGACTCTGCTTGGGTTTACATCAATATGCTTCTTAGATCCAATCGTGAAGCTCCACATTCCACCAGGGTAGGTCGGTACAACTGCCGTATACAATTTGGTCTCTTTGAAAAGTTCTGAGATTCGAGTATAGGACTGTTTCATTACGTCAGAATGGAAAATTGGTGATTGGCTTTGACAAACCATGATTCCATCATCTTTTAAAGCTTCATGTAAGCTTTGATAGAAGCTTTTTTCGAATAAAGCCTCTGCAGGTCCAATTGGATCTGATGAATCCACGATAATTAGGTCATACTCATTTTTCTTACTAGCCGCGAATTTTACACCATCATCAAAAATAAAATGAACACGTGGATCTGCTAGGCGACCTGATACCTCAGGTAAATGTTCGATACTAGCTTTTACCACAAGTTCATCAATTTCAACCATATCAATATGTTCGATTTCTACGTATTTAGCTACTTCCTTTGCAACACCACAGTCGCCACCACCAACGATTAATACCTTTTTCGGATTAGGGTGAATCGACAAGGGCACATGTGAAATCATTTCATTATAGATATGTCCATCAACCGAGGTCGTTTGGACAATACCATCTAACACTAACATTCTTCCAAAATCATATGAATTCAGTATCATGACATCTTGGAAAGATGATTGTTGTTCAAAAATAATATCTTTAATCCGATAGCTGATTTTTAAGTTGTCGTACTCATTTTCGGTGAGCCATAAATCTCCGTTTTCCTTAGATAAATAAGGTTTATTCAGTTCCATCATCATCCCCCACTCTACTCTTATTCTTCCAATATAAGAATAAGAAAGAACAATGTGCATGTCCAGCGAAGTGGGTCGGAGGTTCCGTGTCCCAGTCAACTTCACATAGGTTATCAGCCATAAAAATAGTTTATCAGCCGTATTTTTTCTTTATCGGCCATAAATTTTCAGTAACAGCCGTATTTTGAAATTAGCAGCCACAAATCTAAAAAACGCCGCGAGTGTCTATGCACTACTGCGGCGTAATATAGCGAAGCACCTGGGACAAGGGACCTGTCCCCGTGTCCCATGCGGCGATCCGTTGTGTCCCATTTAAAATTTCTTAAGGTGAACTTTTTCCATTATGTGGTCAGGGCCTTTTTTGAAGACGATGTCTGCACGACGACGTGTAGGGAGAATGTTTTCTCGTAAGTTTTTGGCGTTGATTTCCTCCCAGATGTCGGTTGCCTTCTTGATCGCTTCGTCTTTCGTTAACGAAGTATAGCGATGAAAATAAGACATCGGGTTCTGGAACGCCGTCTTTTGCAGTGTCAAAAATCTCTCAATGTACCATTTTTTGATATTTCTTACGTCCGCATCAATATAAATTGAGAAATCAAAAAAGTCGCTGACGAAAACCGAATGTGACTTGCTGACTTGAAGGACATTAATTCCTTCAACAATTAAAATATCCGGCTGCTTAATAACCTCTACCTTGTCGGATAGCACATCATACGTTAAATGGGAGTAAAGTGGAGCCTCCACTCTTGATTTACCAGACTTCACCTTCATCATAAACTCAATTAATCTTTGAGTATCATAGCTTTCGGGAAATCCTTTTCGACTCATCAAGCCCTTACTCTCCAAGGTTGCGTTTGGATATAAGAATCCATCTGTCGTAACTAACCCTACTTCTTTATGCTCGTCCCACCGTGATAATAGAGTTTGAATTACCCTTGCTGCGGTGCTTTTCCCTACTGCCACGCTACCTGCAATTCCAATAATATATGGAATTTTCTTAGCTTTATAGTCTAAAAATGAATTCGTTGCTCCCTGTAGCTGTTGTGATGCCTTTACCTTTAGATTGATTAAACGGGTCAATGGCAAATAAATTTCTTTTACTTCCTGAAGAGAGATTTCTTCGTTTATACCGCGAATGCTCTCGAGTTCTTCTTCTGATAGTAACAAAGGAGTTTTATTGCGCAATTCTGCCCATTTTTCTCTATTAAATTCAATATAGTTTGTTAACGGATTCATAGTTTTTACCTCTATTTTAGATTCATGTTCATTTTATCAGATTGTTACTTGAATTAATACGTTTTATAAAGAATGACTTGCGTTCGACACTTGCAAGATTTTCTTCATTCTATTATTAACCACTTGAATGATTTTACCTAAAAACAACGCAATCACTAGAGTCCCAAGCCCAACCGGTCCTCCTAAAAGAAATCCGAGAACAGCTCCTGTAGCTTCAATGCCCATTCTTACAATATTAAAACTCAACTCAAACCGATTGCAGAATGCCACCATCATTCCATCAATGGGTGTCTTCGGTAAACTCGCCTCCATATAAATGCCGATTCCAATTCCAGCGATAACAAGACCCACAACGAAACTGACAATTTGTAATTCCCAAGACGATGTAAAGTCTACATTCGCTAATACAATATAAAACCAGAAATCAACAAAAACACTTCGGATAAAAATGGGGATAACCGATTCGATACGCAATCTCTTTTTTTCTAGAATCCAGGTAATCAATATAAATGTCAACTGTGTCAAAATTGACCACGTACCAATCGTCAAACCTAAATGCTCTGTAAGCCCTACAGCTACGGTATCCCATGGCCCCGCTCCTATTAATGATCGAATAATAAATGCCATGCCTAGCGCGGTAAGAGTGAGTCCTCCAAAATAAATGCCTATACGTATTCCCATGCTGCACCTCGATATTAATGGATATTTCAAAATAATTATTCAATTATAACACTTTCATGAAAAATTGCACCCAAAAAAATAGGCATCTGCCCACCAAAAGGACAGAAGCCTTAAATCATTTCCTAGACTCTTATTTTTACATATTGAGTATTTTTGATATATAATGAAATACTTATTCTACTTCTATTAAAACGGCTGCTCCTTGGCCTCCACCGCCACACATAGATGCAATGCCTCGACCGCCACCGCGTCGTTTAAGTTCACGAGCAAGTGTTAACACAAGCCGGAATCCGCTAGCACCTAGAGGATGACCAAGAGCGATTGCTCCTCCGTTCACGTTAACGACATCTGAAGGAAGACCAAGCTCTTGCTGACTTGCAATCACAACACTTGCAAAAGCTTCATTAATCTCAAACAAATCAATATCTGAAAGGCGTAAATTTCTACGATCCAATAAAGCCCGTATTGCATTTGCCGGCTGGAGGTGCAAGGATGGGTCTGGCCCTGCCACAAATGACCAATCAACAATCGTTGCTAGCGGTGACTTCCCTATTTTTTCACATGTATCTAAACTAGAAATTAGACCTGCACTCGCACCATCTGACATCGGACTAGCGTTTCCAGGAGTAATCGTTCCCCCTTCTTCAAATGCTGGGGAAAGTTTTTGTAGCTTGTCAATGGAGGTTTGTGGTCGAATACATTCATCCTCGGTTAAATGCAGACCGGAAACATGAACTCCAACTATTTCATCCTTAAAAAATCCATTACTTTGTGCCCTAGCTGCCCGTAGTTGTGAGTGTAGTGCAAATTCGTCTTGTTCTTCTCGGCTAATATGTAATTCTCGATTTGTACGTTCAGATAACCCGCCCATTGATTGATCAGAAAGTGCACACCACAAACCGTCATTCAACGTATCATAGAATTCGACAGCACCCATCTTAACTTCTCGTCTAAGGTTAGATACATGAGGTGCATTTGTCATTGATTCAAATCCTCCAACAACAAATAGATCCCCTTCTCCTCTTTCTACACGGCGAGCAGCATCAGATACCGCTGCTAAACTAGCAATACAAACGCTATTTAATGTTAAGGCAGGGGTATGTATCCCAACACCAGCTTGATAGGCAACTTGACGCGCAGGGTTTTGACCTTGCCCAGCCTGTATGACTTGACCTAGTATAACGCCATCTGCATTAGCAGTTTCAGGAACACGGCGAATGAGCTCCGAAACTGCCGCAACACCTAGTTCAGTTGCTGTATTCTTGCTTAAACTTCCCTTAAACCGTCCAATAGGAGTACGAACTCCATCAATTAATACAGTTTTTTTCAACCAAATCACCCATCCTTTTAGTAGATTAATTGAAACTAAACTAAATTACTGGGTTAGTGAATCACGGTATGTTTCCCGTGCGAATAATGTTGCAACAATGCTTATCACACCTAGTGCGGTTAAATATAGAATGATCGGTAAGCTATGCCCATCATATTTTGCTAGTAACCAAGTCGCAATTAGCGGTGAAAATCCACCTGCTAGGATAGCTCCAATTTGGTAACCAATAGAAGCACCACTTAAACGAACCTTCGACCCAAAAAGCTCAGAGTAGTATACTGCCTGAGGGCCATAGACAGAGTCATGTATGACATTCAATCCAAGCACGATTCCTATTGTGATCCAAATGACCGATCCTGTATCCATCAGTGCGAAAAACGGAAAAATGAATAGCGTCGTTGCTATTGTTCCACCCAAATAAACAGGTTTACGGCCAATCTTATCTGATAAGTAGGACCACAGTGGCATGGTCACTAAACCTACTACAGAGGAGATCATGACTGCATTTAGACCAATGGAGCGATCGACATTAACTGTACCTACGAGATACGTTAGTACAAATACAGAATAGATATAAAATGTTGCGTTTTGAACTAATTTCATTCCAATCGTTAAGAATAATGGTTTCTTTTGGCTGCGTAGAACGGTAAGCACAGGCTTTTCCTCTATCTGCTTCTTTTCAGCCAGTTCCTCAAATACAGGCGATTCACTCACTCTTAAACGAATCCAAAGTCCAATGATGACAAGTATCGCACTTAGTAAAAATGGAATACGCCAACCCCAAGCAAGGAAAGCTTCATTTGACATATTGTTATTTACCATTGAGAAAACGAAGGTGGATAAGAGAAGACCAGCAGGAACTCCCATTTGCGGAAAGCTACCGTATAATCCTCGTTTTCCTTTTGGAGCATGCTCGACAGCCATTACCACCGCTGAGCCCCACTCACCTCCAACGGCAAATCCCTGTACAATGCGTAGAAGACTAATTAATAGTGGTGCCATCAATCCGATTGTTTGATAGGATGGGATCAGCCCCATTAAGAATGTTGCGATTCCCATTAATAATAATGAAAGGGTAAGCATTTTTTTTCGACCAATTTTATCACCAAAATGCCCAAATACCGCGCTTCCTAATGGTCGTGCTATAAATCCTGCAGCATATGATCCAAAGGCTGCTAGTGTACCATATAGAGGGTCGAACGTTGGAAAAAACAATGCGGGAAATACTAAAGCAGCAGCTGTACCGTATAAGTAGAAATCATACCATTCAATTGTTGTACCAATAAAGCTAGCCAAACCGACCTTACGATGTTCTTTAGAAAAACCTTTTTTCTCGGTGTTTATATCCTCCTGAATTACTGGAGCTGTAGACATCGACTTTCCTCCCTTTTTACGATGGTGTAATATGTCTTAAGGCCATTTTTCATTCCTTACTTTCGAAAAATGGCAACCAAACATCATTGCATTTTATATATTTAACCTTTAGTGGCTGCCCAATTTTTAATTCTTGATCAGAATCAACGAATAGATGTGTCAGCATCGATGGACCTTCTTCTAATTCAACAACCCCTAATACATAAGGTGTAACTGCTGCCCACCCTGGATGACCAGGTCTATGTACAATGCTCCACGTCTTTAACGTTCCTTCCCCTGAAGCTGGTTTCCATTCTAACTGGTTACTCCAGCAATGCGGGCAATGGGAACGAGGATAAAATACCCACTCACCACAATCACAGCATTTCTGTAAAATAAATTCCATACGAGCTACTGCATCCCAGAACGGCTTAGTGATAGGAGTTATAGTCGGACCTGGGACCATTAAATTTTCAAAATTCTCTATCATGATTCCACCCCCAAGATCAGAGCAGCTGCTTCACTCAATGTAGCTCCATTTCCAGTTATCAAAGCATGTCGTGCATTTGGAATTTGTCGCAAATCAGCTTCATGTCGTAATTGATGAACAGCTTCAATAATATGTGACATTCCACCTGCAAGATCAGCCTGACCAAATCCTAATTGTCCCCCGTGCGTGTTAAGTGGCCAATCGCCATCATGACCGAATGAATGCTCCTTCATCCAGGAACCAAATCTTCCAGGTGCACATAGACCAGCATTTTCTAATGTTTGTGCAACTACACTCGTATAGCAATCATAGATAGAAAGTAAATCCATGTCTTTTACCGATAATCCTGCTTGATCCAATGCTCTTGGAATCGCATAGCTTAGTGGAGCATTTTCCAATGCAGGGGCTTGGCTGACGGCTCTATGAGTGATTTTCTCTCCCGCCCCTAGCAAATAAACTGGAGGGTGTCCTCCCTTAGAGGCATTTTTAATGGAGGTAACAACGACCGCTGCGCCACCTGCTACAGGCATAACGATTTCAAATAAATGCAAGGGATCCACAATTAGCGGAGAATTCAATACGTCCTCAACTGAGGCTGGTTTTCCGTATGTAATGGCTTTTGGGTTGAGCTGCGCATTTTTTCGTGCCCAATGAGCAATGAGTGCAAAATCTTCTTGTTTCGATCCATACTCGGCCATGTGCCGTTGCTTTAACAGCGCATAAGAAGTGTTTGCGCCAGAAGCACCAAATGGAACGTCAAATTCACGAATTGGATTACGGTTTGGTGAACGTAGGGCTTTACCCTTTTCGTTGATATTTGCAAGCACGCATACAACTGTTTCACACATTCCCGCTTCTATTGCAGCTACCGCTCTCCATATCATTCCCGCACCTGTGGCACCTCCAAGATCAACTACATTTGACATTGTCGGCTCAAGACCAAGGTATTCCGCAACAGTAGCTGGCACATGCTGCGGAGTTTCGCCTACTTGAGGGCCAATTAATAAACCATCTATCTCGGCTTTGTCAATTCCGGCATCTTGAATGGCCAGTCTTACTGACTCGGCAATTAATGCAAGAGTTGTCACACCCTCGCTATAGCGGACTGGAGTAAGCTCTCCAATCCCTATAATTGCACCTTTTGGAACTCGGCGGTTAACCATTATACGAAACTCCTTTCAGACAAGCTGCTGTATTCTTCTAGGCATGCTGGGTTGGCAAGTGAGCCCCTGTTCTTTATTGGCTGTCCAAGAACAGTTGAACGGACTGCCCCTTCAACCTTCTTGCCGTTAATTGTATAAGGAATCTCTTTGACACTGTAAATACGTCTTGGCACATGCCGCGGTGAAGCTTTTTCCCTTACTTCCTTACGAATATGGTCTACTAATGTAGGGTCAAGTTTTCCGTCTTCAGTAACGACGCATAGCGCGATTTCCTCATCATTATCAACAGGGTAACCAAAAACGATTGAGTCCTGTACCTGAGGAAGTTGTTCCACAACTCGATAGATTTCAGCAGTTCCAATCCGGACACCGCCAGGATTAAGCGTAGTATCAGCTCTTCCATAAATGACCAATGTTTGCTCTATTGTTTGTTCAGCGAAGTCACCATGTGACCATATACCCGGACGCTCAGCAAAATAGGCTTTAAAATAGCGCTCATCTCCGTCCTCTCCCCAGAATGTAATTGGCATACTAGGAAAAGCCTTTGTACACACTAACTCCCCTTTTTCATTGATGACAGATACTCCTCTTTCATCGAGGACATCTACTGCCATACCAAGTGCTTTACAGGTAATTTCCCCTCGTCTTACTGGATGTACAGGAGAACCCATCACAAAGCATCCGATGATTTCGGTACCACCTGAAATCGAAGCCAACATAATATCCTGCTTAATGTCGCTATAAATCCAGTCATATTGTTCCGCCGATAAAGGTGCTCCACAAGAAAGAACACTGCGTAAAGAAGAAAGATCATGCTTCTGCCCCACCTGATAACCTGACTTCATCAAGGTGTCTAAATACTTCGGGCTCGTTCCGAAATGCGTAAGCCCAATTTCTTCTGAAATTTCCCAAAGGATTCCTATATTCGCCTTAGGGATTGGTGACCCATCATAGAGAAGAATAGCAGCACCGCTTGCTAATCCAGAAAGCAGCCAAGGATACATCATCCATGCCGTATTTGTGTACCAAAACAAGACATCTCCAACTTTTAAATCACAATGTAACTGATGTTCCTTTAAGTGTTGAATTAATGTACCACCGACTGAATGAACAATAGCCTTTGGCAGCCCAGTAGTCCCTGAAGTATAAAGGATGTAAAGCGGATGATTGAAGGGAACTCGGGTAAATTCCAGATGAGATGATTCATTTTGACATAGCTCCTGCCAGCTCATCACTTTCGTTTCTTGATTAATCGATATATCTGCATTCTCAGATAAAGTCACGATAGCGGAAACATCGTTCAGTACCTCACATACAACTGATATGTTATCTCGAATATCATAAAACTTTCCGTTATATTGATAATCCAAAGTTGCAATTAATACCTTTGGATGAACTTGCCCAATCCGATCGATAATCCCTTTTGGACCAAAGTCAGGTGAGCAAGATGTCCAAACAGCACCTAATGAAGCGGTTGCCAATAAGGCTACGAACGCTTCAATTCTATTTGTTACAACTCCTGCAACACGATCACCAGCACTTACTCCCAAACTCTTTAACCCAGACTGGGCCCGTGCCACTCTATTACGTAGTTCTCCCATGGTGATCGTTTGAGAGACGCCGTTTTCATCTGATTCAATAACCGCGGTTTGCCGATCGTCACCACGTAAAATATTTTCTGCAAAGTTAATTCTAGAATCCGGAAACCATTGTGTTCCTAGCATGCCACCATCGCTTGGAGGAACTACGACTCTTTCTCCCTTATCTCCAATAACATTTGCAAAGTCCCATACTGCTGACCAGAATGACTCTGGTTGAGCGACTGACCAGCGATGAAAGCGTTCATAGGGTAGGAGTGGAAAACCGACCTCTTGTGAAAACTTCATCAAATTTGACTGTGAGACCCAAGAGTCACTTGGCTCCCATAGAACCTTGGATTCTAGTAAGCTGTGTTGTGTTGTCATTATCTATTCCTCCCTCGTACTAAGAGAAGCATCATTCTTAGCACACGCCCATCCCTTAGTTCATGTTTTAATAGACTCTCTTTACAATCATCCCCTACCTATAGAGGTAGGGGAATTCTTCACAAATCAAATGCGCCTTGGCGTATTTGCGCCCGATTTTTTTCGAGCTTGCTCGAAAAGCTACCTCTGAAAAATCGTGGCATCCGCCGGAGGCTTTAACTTTATTCAGTCGGGGTTTGAACCCCCACTGAATTGGTTTCACATATTGCATTCATCCCCCACTTATCGAAGTAGGGGATGAATGCTGAATAAAGTTAAATTTCACAAGCATACGTCACAATTGCACCTCTGAGACGTTGTGCCTCCTTATAGGTACATCTGTTTTGAACAACCTCAAGACCTGCTTCTTTCGCAACTTCCACTGCCCTTGGGGAGATAACCCCTTCTTGTAGCCAGAATACTTTTGGTTGAATTTGTGCTGCTTCTGCCGCAACTCCAATCGCTGCCTCAGGACTACGGAATACTTGAACGATATCTACCTTAACCGGAATAGATGTTAAATCCGGATATGCCTGTTCACCGAGTACTTCTGTTTCCCTTGGATTAACTGGGATAATTTTATAACCTAGACGCTGCATTTTCCGTGCAAGTCGGTAGCTTGGACGAGCTGGATTACCACTTAGACCAACAACGGCAATTGTTTTTGCACGCTGAACTTCTTTTCCATCGACTTCTTCACGAATAAATGTTGATTGAAGTGCCCAACGTATGACTCCCTCATCATTAACCGCTGTTTCTCCTTTTTGCTCACCCTTTGACGAAATGCCTGTCGCTTCATAAAAAGCCTGGTCCAAGTCATTCACTAAATCACGGTATGATTCAATACCAACTGATAGACGGATCAGCTCTTCACTTACTCCTGTTTTGACTAACTCTTCCGCACTTAACTGCTGATGAGTTGTTGATGCAGGGTGTATAATAAGGGACTTGGCATCTCCAACATTGGCCACATGCGACCATAACGCAATGTTATTTATTACTTTCTTACCAGTTTCCCTACCACCCTTAATGCCAAAGTTTACGATAGAACCATATCCAGAACGCAAATATTTAGTAGCTAGTTCATGTGCTGGATGCTCTTCAAGACCAGGGTATGAAACCCAATCAACTGCAGGATGGTCTTTTAAGAACTTTGCAACTTTCAGTGCATTTTCATTATGCTTTTCGATTCTTAGGTGTAATGTTTCAAGACCCTGTATCAATAGGAACGCACTATGTGGGCTTAATGAAGAACCAAAATCTCTTAAAAGCTGAACTCTCAGTTTCGTACTGAACGCTAATGTTCCAAATTCATTTGCATACTTAATTCCGTTATAACTTTGATCTGGCTCTGTAAATCCTGGAAACTTTTCACTGTTCCAATTAAAACGGCCTCCATCAACGACTAACCCACCAATTGTGGTTCCATGTCCACCTATCCACTTTGTTGCGGAGTGAACCACTATATCAGCACCATATTGGATTGGTTTACAAACATATGGTGAAGCAAATGTATTATCAATAATGAGCGGTACTCCATTTTCATGTGCAATCGCTGATACTGCTTCAATATCTAATACATGCAAGCTTGGGTTTCCAATCGTTTCAGCAAAGACGGCCTTTGTTTGCGGCGTAATCGCTTTTCTAAAATTCTCAGGATCTGTTGGATCAACGAAATGAGTCTTGATTCCATATTTCGGAAGAGTAACAGCGAAAAGATTGTAAGTTCCGCCATATAAATTCGAAGCTGCTACAATTTCGTCTCCTGCTTGCGCGACGTTCATAATAGATAGAGCAATAGCGGCCATTCCTGAAGAAGTTGCTACAGCTGCGACACCATCCTCCAACAACGCGATCCGTTTCTCAAGCACATCAACAGTCGGGTTACCGATTCGAGAATAAATATTACCTGACTCATCAAGGCTAAATAGGCTTTGAGCATGATCTGTATTATGAAATACGAAAGAACTTGTTTGATAAATCGGCACTGCACGTGAACCAGTTGTCGGATCTGGGGATTGACCACCATGTAAAAGTATCGTTTCATCATCATAAGTATCATATTGTTTTGTCATTGTTTAAACCTCCAAGTTTAATTTTCTACAAGTTTGCTAGATAAGTACTGACTTTATGTAAATAAAAAGCCCCCTCAACATAAGAAGAGGGGGCCTCAACTTATCTTTCAGATGCATATGCACCTGCAGGAATTAGCACCTTTTCAAGCTTTCACTTGAAGGTTGCTGGACTTCATCGGGCCTGTTCCCTCTGTCTCTCTGGATAAGATTTTATATTCAAATGGCGTATTAACGCGTTAATCCTTCAATCATATAAAGTATTATAGAATACTTTATTTTTTCAGTCAATAAGTATTTTTAGAAAAATATATCTATTGCTAAGATTTTTTCTATTCTTTTTTCATTAATTATTGAATAATAAATGCTACTTCTTTCACTCTAAAATAAAAACCCCTTCTGAGAAATCAGAAGGGGCTCATGAATATACGGAAATAAATTCGCATTCGTCCACCTTCTCATCTCCGGAATAAAAATACTCCTCTGAACTTGGCACCGGGCATTTAAATGCTGGTTGCCGAGGCTTCGTAGGGTCAGTCCCTCCACCTCTCTTGATAAGAAGAATTGCTTTATTTAACTTATTAGTAATATTAAACAGTTTAGATAATTTAGTCAATGTTTTTTTGATGATAAAAAATTCTTTAATTACAATACATCAATAGAGTACCCTAGAATGCAGCCCTCTAACTTAGTCTAACCGATAAACAAATGTTTTCAATTCCTATAACAAATGATAAAATGGCACTAGTTCTTAGTTCCTGCATTTGCAACTTTAACATACCTTTTGATGATAGCGATTACAAATAAATACAAGATAATTAAACGAACGGAAAAAGAAAGGCGAAGCCCATGATCAAAAAATTGAAAAAGTGGAACACATTACGCAATCAGATCTTATTTATCTTCTTATTTGTCATGATTATCGTTCTTTTGATCGTCGGTCTATTAACATTAAGACAGGTCTCCACTCTTTTAAAAAGCAATGCTGAAAAACAAATCCACCAGGTTGCGATTGAAGCAAACGGTAGAATGGAATCTTTATACGAACAAATTAATATGTCATCAAAGCTCGTCATTACGGACGAGGGCGTCCAAACAATCCTAACGAAAATTTTTGATGGTAAAGAAATCTCATTCCAGGAACGTCAACAGTTAATGGGACATGTAAACCGAATTATGGGGAATACAGATGGCATCTTTTCGTTTCAAGTCTTTTCTGGGGAACAACAACGTGTTATTCCTCTTGATGATGACTTATTAAAAAATCGGGTAGAGAAAAAATGGATTGAAAAAGCTAGACTTGCAAAAGGTGGATTGGTTTGGATTGGAGATGATCCTCAGGATAAAAACAATTTCCTAGCCATCCGGAGGATTAGTCTAATCGAGCGCAGATATGTAAATGGCGGTTACCTTTTAATAAGCATAAACCGTGACCATTTTCAGTTTCCGACATCAAACAACCAATACTCCATTCTTTTGGACGAAAACGATGAGCCTATTGTTCAAAATTACGATGGAGATATCTCAGAAATCCTTTCAACTCCTAAGGGTACAGTTAAGCTCGAAAAAGGGGACTATATCGTAACAAAGAAAACTTCCAATCTTACAGGCTGGACCGTCCTTATTTTAACGCCCATTAGTGAACTTACAAAGGGGCTAGCTGGAATACGGACAGGCATCATTTTATCGGGTGTAGCTGGTGGTATCATTTTTATGATTTTTTCCTTATTTCTATCAACTGTTATCACAAGACCGATTGTTCATTTAACAAAAACAATGCAGCGCGCTGGCCAAGGTGCCCTAACCTTGAATCCAGATGTTTCATCTGTTAATGAAATCAATGAGCTAAACAGTACGTACAATCAATTAGTGAAGGAAACGAATCACCTAATCCGAATGGTCTATCAAAAGGAAATTTTACGAAGCAGAAGCGAATTAAAAGCTCTACAAGCACAAATCAATCCGCATTTTCTCTTCAATACCTTGGATGCACTTCATTGGTCACTTGAAGAAAAAAATGAAGATGAACTGTCTGAAGTCGTCATTGCAATGTCTGATTTGTTTCGATACACCATTACAAAAGAAACAGATGATGATTGGGTATTTTTAAAGGAAGAACTCAAACATATCGGTGACTACATGGAAATTATGAAAATGCGTTTTGGTGATCGATTGAAATGGAAGGTCTCTGTTCCACAGCAATTTGAACACACTCGAATACCAAAACTCATCATTCAACCACTTGTTGAAAATGCAATCTTACACGGGGCTGGAAATAAGGTCGGTGATAGTCTTGTTACTGTATCCATTGAATCAGTTAAAACGGATAGAATTCGAATATCCGTTCAGGATGACGGTCCAGGAATGGATCAAGATCGAATCAATCAAATAACAGAATCTATGAAAACTGGCGGTGTCGCTTCTACAAGAGGAAAGGGCATTGCCATTTCAAATGTATATAAACGATTAAAACTCTATTACAACGAGAATTTGCATCCCGAACTTTTAATAGAAAGTGAGCCAGATAAAGGAACACGAATTTCATTTGAAATTCCAATAAATGGGGGAAATTAGAATGTTTATCAAAAATATCGTGATTGTTGATGATGAACCAAGAACTAGGCAGGGCTTGCAAAGGACGTTGGAAAGTTGGAATAATGGTGAATTTCATATCCTCACTGCGCAAAGTGGTGAGGAAGTGTTACAAATTGCAGAAGAGCAAAAGATTCATATATTGCTTTCCGATATACGTATGCCAGAGATGACAGGACTTCAGCTATTAAAAACGATTAAAGAAAAGGGAATGTCTCCTGTCGTTATTGTTATATCCGCTTACTCGGAGTTTGAGTATGCCCAAGAGGCGCTTCGTCTTGGAGTCGTGAACTATCTTTTAAAGCCAATAAGCAAAACTAAATTAATTGAGGCGGTTGAAGAAGCGCTTCAGATTTTGGAAAATCAGTTCAGAGTAGGAATGATCGAAAAAGTTGTCGATAAAAAAATCATCGAAGCCTCAACGAAAATTGATACAACAACAGATACAATTCGCGAGGCCATTACCTACATTGATCGTCACATCAAGGATGATATTAACCAAAAAGACGTTGCAGCTCATGTCCATTTAAACCCTAGTTACTTTAGCGTGTTATTTAAAGAAGAAGTAAAATTGAATTTTAGTGAATATGTAACAAGACGCAGAATTCAACGCGCAAAAGAACTTCTCCTTTCCACCAATCACACCATCAATGAAATTACTGAAGAAGTTGGCTATAAAACTGCTAAGTATTTTATTAAGATTTTTAAAGAGTATGAAGGTATGACACCAACCACATACCGAAAAACAAGGAATGAAAGGGCTTTCTAAAAATAGTAGTATTTTTCCCAATCATCGTTCCCTTTTTTGATAATTCCCGTGATGGTAGACTTTAAGAGTAAGGCAAAGAGGGTAAGACAAATTAAGGGGGTTTTTGATCAATGAAAAAGAAAGCGTTTGCTACTGTGATGTCGATGGCATTAGCTGGTGGATTAATCTTAGGAGGATGTTCTTCATCAGATGATACTGCTAAAGATTCCAGTGGATCTAGTAGTGATAAAACCGTTGTGAAAATGATGCACTTATGGCCTGAAGGTAGCTCCAATGCGCAGTTTACAATAGTAGATGATATTATCAAAGCTTATGAGGAAGAGAACCCAGATGTAGACATTCAAACTGAAATTTTAGGTAACGAGCAATACAAAGAGAAAGTAAAAGTATTATCTGCTTCAAATGAACTTCCTGACGTAGGTATTACGTGGGCTGCTGGTTATATGAAGCCTTTTGTTGATGGAAACATGTTCGCTCCACTCGATGATATCGTTGAAAAAGATAAGTTCGTAGCTGGCACATTGGATGCCTTCTCAGTTGAAGAAAAAACATATGCTTTACCTTTAGAATTAAACATTACTCCAGTTTACTACAATAAGGAAATCTTTGAAAAATATAATTTAGAAGCTCCAAAGACATATGATGAGTTCTTAAACGTTGTTGAAACACTTGTTGATAACGGCGTTACTCCTATCACTTTAGGTAACAAAGACCGTTGGACTGGCTCTATGTGGTACATGTACCTTGCAGATAGAATCGGAGGGCCTGAAAGCTTAAACAATGCAATCAATCGTACAGGTAGCTTTGAAGATCCAGCACTTGTAAAAGCGGCTGAGGAAATCGAAAACCTTGTAAATATGGATGCCTTTGTTAAAGGATTTAATGGTCTTTCAAATGATGAAGCAAAAGGATATTTCATGAATGAACAAGCAGCTATGTACTTAATGGCAACTTGGGAATTACCAAACTATACAACAACACCTGATGTCGATCAAGAATTCAAAGATAAAGTTGGATACTTTAAGTTCCCGACCTATGAAGGTGGCAAAGGTGACATTGATAGCTACGTAGGTGGTCCTGGTGTTGGTTTATTCGTTTCTGAACAATCAAAAGTAAAAGATGAAGCAAAAGAATTTGTTTCTTACCTTGTTGATGAGTGGGGTAAGCGCTCAGTTGTTGATGCTGGTGTAATCCCTGCAACAGTTGTTGATACATCTAATGGCGACCTTCACCCAATGTACATTGACATTCTTAACGATTTAGGAAAAGCTTCAAACTTAACACTTTATGCTGATGTTCAAATGTCCGCTGGTGTGGCTGATGTTCACTTAAATCAAATTCAAGCATTATTTGGCGGTCAAACAACTCCAGAAGAATTTGCAAAAACACAAGAGGAAGCTCTTGCTGCCGAAAAATAATTGTGGCTTAAAAGAGAGGGCATATTGCTTGTAATATGCCCTCTTCTTTATCCCGCATTAACGGGCAGTATGAACCTCATTCGAAGCTTTAGTAGAGAACCAAGACGGTTCGGTGAGGATAACTGCCCGTAAAAGCCCGATTGGTTCAACTAACAATTAGCGGGGGATGAAGAAAACCCCCGCTAATTGAAGTTTCACTTTATAGAAAGAAAGGGGCAAAACCATTATGAAAACTGTGATGTCGAATAAGTTCGTTATCGCCCTTTATACACTCCCGGCTTTACTTCTCATTCTAGTCCTTATTTATATTCCAATTGCTTTATCAGGTTACTACGGTCTCATGGATTGGGACGGAATTGGGGAAATGACATTTATCGGATTAGATAACTACATTACTTTAATTCAGGATAAATTATTCTGGTCGAGTACCTGGCACTCATTTTTACTAGCAATCTTTTCAACAGCCAGCTTACTTTTATATTTAGCTATTTCACTTGTTTTAGCTAGCAAAATCAAAGGTTCTGACCTTTTACGAAAAGTTTATTTAATACCCATGCTATTATCTTCTGTTGCGATTGCCCAACTATGGATGAAAATTTTTGACCCAACAAACGGTATGGCAAACAAATTGCTTGAGTTCTTCGGCGTTGAAAACACACCCATCTGGTTAGCAGATCCTAAGGTAGCACTGTATGCAATCTTCATCCCAATCATTTGGCAGTACGCAGGATTTTACATCTTGATCTATTATGCAGCTTTGAAAAATGTTCCTGACGAAGTCATCGAAGCAGCAAAAATCGATGGGGCTAGCCCATTTCAAATTGCCTATAAAATCAAACTTCCACTCATCTCTGGCGTTTTCAAGGTAACAATCATGCTAGCAGTTGTGGGTTCATTGAAATATTTCGATCTAATCTATGTTATGACCGGAGGAGGACCAAACGGAGCAAGTGAAGTTATGGCCTCATATATGTACAAAGAAGCATTCAAACTAAACAACTTTGGATACGGTAGTGCCATTGGCTTTGGCCTATTAGTGATCTGTCTTGTCATGACATGGGTAACATCACAATTAACGAAATCTAAAGACGATGTTCAATTTTAAGGGGGAGTGAATCAAAATGAGTGAGGTTCGTACACAACAAGTAACACCAAACCTTTCCACACAAAAGCCAAGGAAATCCTTCTTGAACAAAATTGTATTTGGATTTCTATATCTCTTACTAGGTACTTTTGCTATTATTCAAATCTATCCATTGGTTTGGTTGGTGTTCTTTTCCCTAAAAACCAATAAAGAAGTTTTCGGCATGTCTCCCTTCTCTTTACCACAAAGCCCTCAATGGGAAAACTATACGAAAGCTTGGACTTCCGGAAATATCGGTGTCTACTTCTTTAATAGTGTTTGGATTACTGTGCTATCAGTTGTCCTAACAATCATTCTTGCTAGCTTTGTAACATTTGCAGTAACACGAATGCACTGGAAACTAAGCGGCCCTGTTCTTGGATTATTCTTAGTCGCCTATATGATTCCGTTACATTCTACTATAATTCCACTGTTTAAAATGTACAACAGTGCGAACTTAATTGACAATCCAATATCAATCGTATTATCCTATACGGCATTTAACTTGCCATTGACTATCATGATTTTACTAGGGTTTTATAAAACATTCCCTCGCGAAATTGAAGAAGCTGCGGTTATGGACGGATGCTCAGTACATCGAATCTTCTTCCAAATTACGCTGCCAATGACGGTTCCTGTATTATCAACAACCGCCATTATCAACATGATCTACAACTGGAATGAATTTGTGTTTGTAAATACTTTTATCAGTTCTGATAAGTGGAAGACACTAACAGTGGGAATCAACAACTTCGTTGGTCAGTATTTAACAGACTGGGGCGCAATCGGTGCAACACTCGTTATCAGTATCGTGCCGATTCTACTAGCATTCTTGTTCTTAAGTGATAAGATCGTTGAAGGCATGGCAGCTGGGTCTGTGAAAGGGTAAGGTTATGAGTAAGGACAAGGATTGGGCTTGCGGCCTTCGTAAGGGATATGCCGCAAGCCTGCCTGAAATATGGATGCAAATAGGCTTGGAGATTCAAATAATAAAAGACAGATAGGAAAGGTTGTACCAGAATCCTCCTATCTGTCTTTTTGTTATTGGGGGACTTTGCGTTTGGAGTTAATACGGTAGGAATTAGGCGGATGAAGGAGTTTACGCTATTGAGCAATCTTAATTGGGCGTTCATGGGCTCTATGAAGAACTCTTTCTTAGGTAACTCCATGCGTTCAGGCTTTCATGGGCTCTATGAAGACGTTTTTGCTATCATTCTAGTTACGGTGGGTCCTTCATAACCTTGATGAAGGACTTTAGCTTAGACAACCTCATTCGTTTGGGACTTCATGACCCTTATGAAGTCCTTTTTCTATCAATCTATTCACTTTCGGTCCTTCATAACCTTTATGAAGGACTTTAGCTTAGACAACCTCATTCGTTGGGGACTTCATGACCCTTATGAAGACCTTTTTTCTATTAATCTACTCTCATTTGGTCCTTCATAGACGCCATGAAAGGGATTCAGCATCGGCTTCTTGCCTCTTTTCCTCTTCATCGAAACTATGAAGAGGATTCAACATCAATCTACCGCTTCTTTTCCCCTTCATAGACACCATGAAGAGGATTCAACATCAATCCAACGCCTCTTTTCCTCTTCATCGAAACTATGATGAGGATTCAACATCAATCTACCGCTTCTTTTCCCCTTCATAGACGCCATGAAAGGGATTCAGCATCTGGCCAACACTGCTTTTCCCCTTCATCGACACTATGAAGAGGATTCAGTAATCTTCAACTACTTTCTTACCCACAATAAGACTTCTTCCATCATCCTAACTGTTCCTTCTTCCGTTCCGTCTTTTGAAAAGTACGGTAGCATGCGGCCATGATGATTGCTGCGGATAGGCTTCCCCCGAAGAAAAAGCCCAATCCAGGGATATATTTTACGACAAAGAACACCATTACCAAACTAATAACCATCACAACGTTTTCAAGTGGATTAATTAGCATTAACAAAAATGAGTTTTTAATCATATGGACAATCTTAAGTTCATAGTGGACAAACACTGGGAATATGTACAACAACGTCATTACTGCGGCAAAAATAAACAAATAAATTGGGATTTGAATGGCACGAACAAAACTTCCACTTAAATTCCTTATAAAAAACAAGTCCAGTACAATCAAGACTCCAACTACTACGAGGATCAACCCTAGACCGTTACTTTTTATAAACTCAGCTTTATAGGTACTCCAAAATGTACCAAAGACTGGAATATCAGTATCTCCCAATAACCATTTGCGAACTACCGCGAACATGGCCACCGTTGCTGGAAAGAATCCCAAAACAACCAGACCCACTAACGAGAAACCAATCCAAAGTACATTTAGATACGCGAATTTTGAAATCCACAATGTAGCCGCATAGGCTCGGTTTGCTGTTTTACTCATCAAATCCCTCCGACGTCGACAAACACAAAATTATTTCAATAAAATTTTATCACAATCTACTCTTAAAATCCTTTAATAGCTCACTAACAGTAACAAATCGATAGCCTTGTTTTTTCAATTCCTGAACCAGCAACCGAATTGCTTCAACAGTTTGAAATCGATCACTTTATCGTTCAACCTCTCTCTAAAAAAAGAACGAGGCTAAGCTCGTCCTTTTAATATGCGCCTCTGATGAACTCTTTTACATGTTCATGATAATAACGCTGAATCTTTTCTATTTCTTCTTTTGTAAATGGCTTTTCTTCAAGCGCTGACAGGTTATTTTGAACTTGTTTTACATTTTTAAAGCCAGGAATTATACTTGTTATTTCTCTTTGGTCTAATATCCAACGTAGCGCTGCACTTGCCATCGAGTTACGTCCAGTTGCAATCCACTTTAACTGGTCCGCAAGTTCAACACCCTTTTTAAAACCAAGACCGGCAAATGTTTCCCCAACATTAAATGCTTCCCCATTTTCATTAAAACGCCGGTGGTCATCCTCTTCAAAGACATGATCAGCGGTAAATTTACCAGTGAGCAGCCCGCTAGCAAGTGGCAATCTTACAAGTAGTCCGACTCCTTTTTTGTAGGCCTCCGGAATTAACTCTTCCAATGGCTTTTGACGGAACATATTAAAAATAATTTGCAGGCTCTTCACATTTGGATTCTCCAAACAAATAAGCCCTTCCTCAACTGTTTCTACACTTACTCCATAGTGACGAATTTTCCCTTCACGTTGCAAGCGGTCGAGTACTTCAAAAACACTTCCATCTCGTAAAATATCTGTAGCCGGGCAATGAATTTGATACAGATCAATCGCCTCTCGATTTAAACGTCGAAGGCTGTCTTCACAATATTTACTTACTTGTTCATAACTGTAATTTTGGGGATCAAAGATGTCACCTTGACGGCAGAACTTAGTAGCAATATGAATCTTATCTTCCTTGCCTTTCGTTGCCTTGGCCAACAGCACTTCACTGTGCCCGTCACCATACACATCGGCTGTATCAAAAAAGTTTACACCTTGATCCATTGCAAATTCCAAAGACTTAAGTGCTTCAGTATCACTCGTTTTCCCCCAAGCTCCGCCGATCGCCCAAGTACCAAAGCTAACTTCACTAATTTTTATTCCAGTGTTACCTAATTCACGGTAATTCATTTTTACATCCCCTTTCATTATTGTTTATCCTTTAATATCATCTTATTGACCATTATTTGATGGTTAAAACATGCCCTATTCGTATCAGAGATCACTTATTAAAACTCTCTTTTCCCGCTACTCCGAACTTATATTTAGTGACCGAAGAATAAGACTGACCTTTTTCGAGAGTAATGGATGGAAAGTGAGAATGATGAATGGCATCAGGAAATGCCTGTGTCTCTAAGCATATCCCTAAGTATTGTCTGGAAGGAACACCTCGGAAATTCCCTTCAGATTGCAGGGAATTGCCTGAGTAAACAACAACAGCAGGTTCATCTGTTTCTATCGTTAAAATTCGGCCACTTTCTGGATCCTTTAATAGAACTTCGTTTTCATGGTTATTATCGAGAATGAACGGATCGTCATAGCCATTTCCTACAAGAACGTTTTGCGGATGCTGAGAATTTGTCCCCGATTTAATAACGTTTTCATTTCTAAAATCAAATGGTGTATTTTCGACATTTAAATAGTGACCTGTTGGAATAAATTCATGATCCAGTTCAAGAAATTGATTGCTTTTTATGGTTAAGGTATGGTCTAATACATCCCTTTTCAAATCCCCGCTTAGGTTAAAATAAGAATGGTTGGTAAGAGTTAATAGCGTTTTTTGATCGGATTGAGCGCCATAATGAATCGTCAGCTCGTTTTCGTTGTTTAGCGTATATATCACTTCTACGGTTACATTTCCTGGATACCCTTCTTCACCATCTGGGCTTACATACGAAAAACGAACTCCGTCTTCAAGAGTTTCCGCATTCCATACAACCTTGTTAAACCCGTTTATGCCTCCATGAAGATGATTGGAATTGTCATTTTTCGCTAGATTATATGTATTTCCATCAAGTTCGAAAGAGCCATCTTTTATTCGACCTGCCACACGTCCACAGATAGCACCCAAAAATGAGGAATCCTGTATATAATCGTTGAGTGTGTCATGGCCGAGAACGATATTTTCAAGAACTCCATTTTTGTCCGGAACGTTGATTTTCGTGATTATACCGCCATAATTTATGGCCGAAACTTCTATGCCGTGATCATTAAGCAGTGTAAATGAAAAGATAGGTTGGTTATCAATTTGACCAAAACTTTCTTTTTTAACTTTCATTTTCAACTTCCTTCCTACTACTAGAAAAGTTATGGTTGGTCCTGTCGATTTCCAGTTTTTAGATTGGTAGTCAATACACTTCAATAGGTTTCATTTAATTGGGAAGTGGGACAAGGGACCTGTCCCACTGTCCCATTATTTTCTAAAGGCTCTTAGTTGTTCGTTGAGTGCTTTTGTTTGGGTATAAACTTGTTGATAGATGGCAAATAGTTTTTGATACGCTTCCACATTTTCTGGAATTGGTTCATACGTTTTTGAAGTTTGCAGGAATGTATCTGCACATTCTTTTAATGATTCAAACCATCCACTGCCATATGCAGCAAGCATGGCTGCTCCCATTCCAGGACCTTGTTCAGATGTTAATTTCTCTATTTTCGCGTTAAAAATGTCCGCCTGCATTTGTAGCCAAGTTTCGTTTTTCGCACCGCCGCCAATTGAAATAATTGTATCTATCGTTTTGCCACTATTTCTGAAAATCTCAATCGACTCGTTTAAAGAAAATGTAATTCCTTCAAGGACTGCACGAGCAAAATGCTTTCGTTCATGGGCTGTATCAATGCCAATGAAACTACCGCGGATATTTGAATCAGCATGTGGTGTTCTTTCGCCCACAATATACGGCGTAAATAGTAGACCGTTGCTGCCTGCAGGCACTTGATCGACACCCTCTAAAAATTGATCAAAAGCCTCTTCTTTTGCAAACGTATCCTTGAACCAACTTAGGCTGTAACCTGCCGCAAGAGTGACACCCATTGTATAATACGTGTTTTCTTCACCATGATTAAAATAGTGAACCTTACCTTCAAAATCAAGGTCATTTCGTTCTTCATAAGACAACACCACACCTGAAGTTCCGATACTACAGAGAGTTTTGCCTTCTGATAAAATTCCTGAACCAATGGCACCACAAGCATTATCCGCACCGCCAGCAAACACCTTAGTGGCCTTAGATAGACCTGTTACTTCAGCAAATTCAGGGATTACCGTGCCAACAAAGTCGTGTGACTCCACTAAAGGTGGACAAAATTCTGGCACAAGTCCAAATGCCTCTAATACTTCCTGACTCCATTCACGTTTTGCCACATCTAACATCAATGTCCCGGCCGCATCTGAGTACTCCATGTGAATGGCACCTGTAATATGATAACGTAAATAATCCTTTGGAAGCATGAACAGATTAGAGCGTTCGAATATTTGCGGCTCATTTTCTTTAACCCATAGAATTTTCGGCAAAGTAAAACCTTCTAATGCAGGGTTCTTTGTTACTTCCAATAGTTTTTCCTTACCAAAAGTCTCATAGATTTTCTCACATTGCTTTGTCGTTCTTGTATCATTCCATAAAATTGCGTTTCTCAACACCTGATTTTCTTTATCTAGTAAAACGAGTCCATGCATTTGTCCAGAGAAACTAATTCCTTCAATATCATTTACGTCTCCATCGAACCCAGCAACAAGTTCTTTTAGACCTGCAGTTGTCTTTTCAACCCATTCTTCCGGATTTTGTTCACTATAACCTGATTTTTCAATAATAAGAGGATATGATTTCGATACCTCACCAGCCACTTCACCGTTTTGATTTACTAGTAAAATTTTCACAGCGCTTGTTCCGAGGTCCACACCGATTACATATTTCATCCGTATCATCCTTTTCTACAAAAATGTGCTGGAGTAGCATACATCCAGCACATCTTGGTTTCTATTCATTAAGCATTTAAAGTTTCTAGTAGATATTGGTTGATTAACGCTTTTAAGCGTTCTGTTCTACCTGATGTATTTTTAATTTCAGTTAATCCAAGTGCATATGCTTCTAGCTCACGGAAGTTGGTTTTTCCTTCTACGATATCTAAGCCAATGCCTTTCGTATAACTGCTATAGCGCTCTTCTACAAAGTTATCAAGCACTTTATCTTCGATTAGTTTGTTAGCCACTTTTAAGCCCACTGCAAAAGCATCCATACCTGCAATATGTGCGTGGAAAAGATCATCTGTATCAAATGAACCTCTTCTTACTTTTGCATCAAAGTTTAATCCACCTTTGCCAAGTCCGCCATTTTGAAGAATTTCATACATGGCTAATGTGTTTGTATAGAGGTCTGTTGGGAATTCATCTGTATCCCAGCCAAGCAATGTATCCCCTTGGTTTGCATCAACTGAACCAAGCATACCATTAATACGAGCTGTTCTTAACTCATGCTCAAATGTATGACCAGCAAGTGTTGCATGGTTTGCTTCAATATTGAACTTGAAGTAATCTGTTAGGTCATATTTTTGTAAGAATGCTAGACCTGTAGCTACGTCAAAATCATATTGGTGCTTAGTAGGCTCTTTTGGTTTTGGCTCAATTAAGAATGGAACATTTAATCCGATTTCCTTCGAATAGTCAACGGCCATGTGGAAGAAACGAGCTAAGTTGTCCATTTCAAGCTTCATATCTGTGTTTAAAAGTGTTTCGTAACCTTCACGGCCACCCCAGAATACATAGTTTTCTGCGCCAAGTTCTTTAGCAACTTCTAATCCTTTTTTCACTTTCGCTGCAGAGTAAGCAAATACATCTGCATTTGGAGAAGTTGCAGCACCATGTGTATAGCGTGGGTTTGTGAACATATTAGCTGTGTTCCAGAGTAATTTTACTTTGCTAGTCTTCATGTAATCTTTAATCATTGCAACAATGACATCAAGATTTTCATTTGTTTCCTTTAATGTGCTTCCTTCTGGAGAAACATCAACATCATGGAACGCAAAGAAAGGAACATCTAATTTATCAAAAAGTTCAAATGATGCTTCAACACGAGCTTTTGCTAAGTCTAACCCCTTAAGGTGATCCCAAGGACGTATTGCAGTCCCTACACCAAATGGGTCTGTTCCATCAGCGGTAAATGTATGCCAGTATGCAACAGAATAACGAAGAATTTCCTCCATTGTCTTGCCATTAATTTTTTCTTCTGGGTTGTAATATTTAAATGAAAAAGGATTCGTTGATTTAGCGCCTTCATATTTAATTTTGTTAACTGAATCGAAATAAGCCATCGGGTTATTCCTCCTAGTATTTTAATATTTCAATAGAGTTTTTTAAATGCGATCAAAAGCTCGTCATCTTTAAGCAAGCTTTTATAATCAGATTATAGCACCGCTTACATAGTTTGTCTATACGATAAACTAAGTATGTCGAAAATTATTTTATTTTTTGTTTAAGTTAGCATATTTTAGTCTCTAATCCCCTATTTATACTAAGTTTTACATTCGTATATTCACCATACTAAGTTTTATGATAAAATAAATACAATACAACATAAGGAGTTATAATCATTGAGAACGATGACATGGAATCAACAGGTTGTTAAAAAAAATAATAAAGCACTCGTCTTACAATTAATTATGGAAAATGAGCCAATCTCACGTGCGGACATTGCTCAGATTTCAGGCTTAAATAAAACAACAGTTTCAACTTTGGTTACTGAACTATTAGAGGAAGATTTACTTTTTGAATCAGGACCAGGTGTCTCTAGTGGAGGACGCCGTCCCGTTATCCTTCACTTCAATAAGGACGCCGGTTATGCAATTGGAATCGATATCGGAGTGAACTATGTGCTATCTGTCCTTACCGATTTAAAAGGGACTATTTTAATTGAAAAAAGTCAAACATTGAGCCGTACTACTTATGCGTCAATCATGGATATTTTACAAAACATGATTCAGTCGTTAATGGATGAAATGCCAAAGAGCAGGTACGGAATTGTCGGCATCGGAGTTGGTGTACCGGGAATTGTTAATAATGAGGGGGCCGTCCTGCTAGCACCGAATCTTGGATGGAGTAATATCCAATTAAAAGAAGAGCTTGAAAAACTCTACAGTGTTCCCGTTATTATTGAAAACGAAGCAAACGCCGGGGCTGTTGGTGAACAGAATTTTGGTTTAGGGCAAAACCATGAAAACATTCTTTATATCAGCGCTGGTATAGGAATTGGTGTCGGAATCATTGTTAACAGGCAGCTTTATAAAGGAATAAATGGATTCTCCGGTGAAATGGGCCATATGATTATTGACATGAACGGCAAGCGTTGTAACTGTGGCAGTCGCGGATGCTGGGAAGCTTATGCATCAGAGCAGGCATTATTGGAAATGTCTGACCCTAGTATTGAATCACTGGAAGTGCTAATTGAGTTAGCGAAGAATGGTGACGAAAAAGCGAAGCATCTCTTTGAAGAGATCGGAAACTATCTAGGACTTGGAATTAATAATATCATTAATACGTTTAACCCAGAACAAGTCATCATCGGAAATCGACTAGCCTTAGCGAAAGAATGGATCGAAGCACCTATCCGGGATACGATTGAAAAACACACACTCGCATTCCACCAAAACGACTTGCAACTCAACTTTTCAAAACTTGGAAAATACTCAACTTCATTAGGTGTATCGGCCTTCGCTGTAGACAACTTTATCAAAGGTTAGGAAACTGTCTCACATCTCTCCCCTGCTTTTAATAGCAGGGCTTTTTTTATAAAAAAAATTCGACAGGCTCTCCTGTCGAATCTCTACATTATTTATCTCCATATGGATCAATCGTTTGGATTGTCCCATCTTCGTTGTATTTAAGTTCTGTAAATTTAACACTGCGCTTATGGTTAATCCCATTTGATAAAGAGCAGTCATGGTAGAAAAGATACCACTTATCCTTAAATTGGACAATTGAATGATGGGTTGTCCAACCTATGACTGGCTTAAGAATGGTCCCCTTGAACACAAATGGTCCTTGTGGATTTTCACTGACAGCGTATACAATTTTATGTGTTGAACCTGTTGAATAGGATAGATAGTAAAGTCCATTGTATTTATGAACCCATGGTCCTTCAAAATATCGACGGTCTTCATCACCTGCTAATATTGGGTTTCCATCTTCATCAACAATTGAAATTTCCTTTGGCTCACTTTTAAAAGTAAGCATATCATCATTTAATTCAGCGAAGATCGGTCCTAATGCAGGTTCTGTAGGAGCTGGTCCTTCTGTAACCTCAGCTTTAAATGAACCTGTTTGCCATTTTTCAAGCTGTCCACCCCAAAGTCCTCCGAAATACATATAAGCGCTATCATTTTCATCTACAAAAACAGCCGGGTCGATACTAAAGCTTCCTGGTATATAATTTTCCTCTGGTGTAAACGGTCCAGCTGGGCTATTTCCTGTCGCAACCCCAATTCTGAAAATATCTTCCTTGTCTCGTGCCGGAAAATAAAAATAGTACTTGCCATTTTTGTAAGCTGCATCTGGTGCCCACATTTGCTTACTTGCCCATGGTACATCCTTTACATGAAGTACTTCCCCATGGTCTACAATAGGTCCTTCCATATCCTCCATGGATAAAACGTGGTAATCTTCCATTTTATATTGGTCCCCATTATCATTTGACGGTTCATCGTGTTCAAGGTCATGTGACGGATAAATATAAAGTTTCCCTTCAAAAACGTGTGCAGAAGGATCTGCTGTAAAAATATGTGTAACGATTGGTTCATTAGGTTTCGTGTTTTTCACCATAACAGCCTCCAGTAACTTTTATGATACCTACACATTCATTAAATCATATTCAATATACTTTGTATAGTGAGACAACTAACTTTTTAATTGCTTTTTTAAAATAAAAAAGTGCCAGCCCCGACTCTTTAACACGTCAGTGCTGGCACCTCATTTTATTTATAGATTCCGTACGTTTTTTTAACATCTTGTATAAAAATGATCCCATTACCTGGTTCATCGATTTTTATTTTTTTCCTAATTGATTCTACAATTGCATCGGTACTTTCTGACTCGGATAAAATTAATACAATCTCTTTTTCCGGTTCTATTTCCATTGAAAATAGTTTACTTGTTTCATGGATTCCAGAACCTCTTGCATTCATGATTGTACCACCCTTAGAGCCAGCCTCGACCGCTGCATCAATCACATCTTCCGCATTACCCTTTTCTACAATCACTGTAATCGAATGATACATTGGATTGTCAGCACCTTCCTCTTCTTTTATTTCTCCACTTTTACAGCTACTTGCTCCAACAATATGACCAACAGAAGTCGTAAATGCTATGCCATGATTGGGTTTTGAGAATTTAAATTTTTTATCGAGTTGATCTAGCGCTTGTTCCGCTATCTTACTATTAGAAACCATTAAGACAATTTCTTTTCGAACATCGTTTAAAGCTAAGAATTCTAAGAGGCGGTTTTTTATCGTGCCTATACCTAACAACACTGTGCCCCCTGATATCCCGTTTTTCTTAGCTGTTTGCATGATTTTACTTCCCATACCATGATTTACAATAATGCAAACCAGTTCAAAGTCGGCTGATTCAGAATTACCCAACATTCTTCTCCAGTCCTCCTTTTTTTGATTTTAATTTAAATACAAATCCTAACACCTGTAAAGCAATTAATGGTGTTAACGCTACCATCGCAATCATTCCAAATCCATCAATTAGGACATTGGCACCTTCAATTGCCTCTGCTGCACCTTGAATGAACGCCAAGATAAAAGTGGCTGTCATTGGACCAGAGGCAACACCACCTGAATCAAAGGCAATCCCCACGAATAGTTTCGGTACGAAATAAGTCATCGCTATAGCAATCATATACCCAGGTAGAAGATAATGCCATAACTGTAGTTCGGGAATTAATATTCTCAGTATCGACAACGCGACCGCAATGCCTACTCCTATGGATAAAGAAAACATGACCGTCTTTCTCGGTACATACCCACTTGTAACATCTTCTATTTGATGTGTCAACACGTGAACAGCAGGTTCTGCCAATATTGTTACAAGCCCCAAGATAAAAGCTACTATAACAAGATATGCTTTACTGTCTAAAGATGCAATACTGTACCCAACTGCGGTACCGACATCCATAAATCCGGCATTCACTCCAACTAAAAACAGGACAAGTCCAATAAATGTGAATAAAAGCCCCATTAAAATTTTCCGAACTGCTTTCTTAGACTTCTTAAATGAGATTTTTTGAAAGATAAGAAAAAGAAGTAAGATAGGTAGTAACGCAATAATGATTTCAAACGCTATGATTGGAAATTTATGCAGGAAAGGTCCAATAATAGAGCTTGAAACCTCAGAGTCTTCCAAACTACCTGAGATTTTATCCGTTTTAGCAATGATGTTCATGATCATGACAGAGATAATCGCCCCTGTAGAAGCTACGGCGACCAGTCCAAAGCTATCTTTTTCAGACGCTTTACTATCCTTTTTTAGCGTAGAAACCCCTAAAGCAAGAGCTAAAATAAACGGAACGGTCAAGGCACCAGTGGTTGCTCCTGAAGCGTCAAATGATATGGCTAAAAATTCTGGAGATGTAAATATGGCGAGTACAAAGATGAGTAAATACAAGATGGATAACAATTTATATAAAGGAAAGTTGTAAACAATTCTGGAAAGACCAACCGCAATTAAAGCACCAATGCCAATTGAAACAATCACAACAAGACTGCTCTTAGAAATTAATCCGGATGTAACAAGATCAACCTGTCCGGCGAGGATATGTAAATCAGGTTCAGCAATTGAGATGAAGAATCCTAGCGCTAATCCAGCTATCACCACGATCCAAATTCTATTAGACTTTGCAATACTTGCTCCCATCGACTGGCCAATTGGCGTAATTCCAAGATCGACTCCAAATAAAAAGATAGACAATCCAATAATGATTAAAATCGCTCCAATGATAAAGCGAATTATTAGTGTCATATCTAAGTGAACCAACGTAAAGTTTAGTATCAAGACGATGGCTGTAATGGGGAGAACAGCATACAAAACTTCTACAAGTTTAGAAACTAATACATGCAATTTTAGCTCATTCCTTTCTATTAGATTTGGGTTAACCTGAAAACAATATCTTAATTACAAAAAAATGGCGGTTCATATTAAATTTTGGATTACAGATTAACGTCCACTTTTATAATATATTTTTCATTTTTATCAATACCGATGTAATGTAGCGTTTCTGCAGAGGATTGGTGGCGATAAATTTTTGATAGGATGGAAACGGCAATCCCCTTTCGATATGCATGATACCCAAAGGTTTTTCTTAAAGTGTGGGTACCGATTTTCCCTGGAATCCCCACCTCTTTTGCCGCATGATTAATAATTCGATACGCTTGCTGACGAGTAATCGGCTTATCATGCTTTTTTGATTTAAATAGATAATCACTCTCCTCCAAATTAACTTGGTTTAAATACTTCCTTAATTCTGTTTTCACACTAAGATTAATATAGAAGTCAGTTACTTCATCCGTGGAAGAACCTTCTATCGAAACAAATTCTTTTATATCCTTCCCATCCCAGATATCATTGACTTTTAAAGAAAGCAATTCACTAACCCTCATCCCCGTATTGATCCCAAAGACAAAGAACAACAAATCCCGCTGCGAATGTTGACTCAATACTTCCTTCATAACCTTAATATCAGCAACCTTTTTTATAGGTTCAACAAACTCCATAGGATTTTCCTCCAATTACCAATGTTACTTAACCATATTTTAACACCAACTATGTAACACCACAATAAAAAATGGGTCACAGGGACAGGTCCCTTGTCCCAGGCATATCCAGAGGTATAGGCCACGAAAAAACCCCTCGCCAAGTGCGAAGGGTTTCGTAAACTCTCTATTAATATACGTCGCGTAGGTAACGACCTTGTGTTTTCATTTCTTTTAGGTATGCTTCTGCAGCTTCTCGGTCCATGCCGCCTTCTTGTTCAATGATTGTGAGAAGGGCTTCATTCACATCTTTTGCCATATGTTCTTTATCTCCACAAACATAGAAATAAGCACCGTTGTTAATCCATTCAAATAATTCTTTGCCATGCTCAAGCATTTTATGCTGTACATATACTTTTTGAGTAGAATCACGTGAGAAAGCAACATCGATTTTTGTCAAAGTACCGTCTTGTTGGTATTTTTCCAATTCGTCTTGATACAAGTAGTCAGTCGCTTTATGCTGATCTCCAAAGAACAACCAAGAACGACCTGTTGCCTTATTTACAGCAAGCTCTTCGATAAATGAACGGAATGGCGCAATCCCTGTTCCAGGACCAACCATGATAATATCTTTATCTAATTCTTCTGGTAAATGGAAGTGTTTATTGATTTGAACAAAGACTGGAAGTGTATCGCCTTCCTGAACTCGTTCCGCACATTGAACTGAGCAAACGCCTTTGCGTTCACGACCGTGCGCAGTATAACGCACTGCACCGATTGTTAAATGAACCTCATCTGGATGTGCTGCTAAACTACTCGCAATGGAATAAAGTCTAGGTACCATTTGTCTTAATAATGCAACGATATCTTGGGCAGAAGCCTTCCACGGGCCAAAGTCACGGAGCATATCAAGTAAGTCCCGGCCATCGCAATATTCTTTTATTGCTGCTGTATCTTCCACAAGTTTTTGCAACTTTTCATTATCTGTGAATGCTGCCGCCCCTTGTAATATTTTCTTTGTAAGTAATGTGATGTCTAAATACGTTATTAATGCTTCTTTAAGCGGCAATGTTTCGCCTTTACGACCAACTGTTACAACCTCATCTGCATCCCACTTCATTTCCTCAAGAAGGGCTGCGACTAATTCTGGATCATTTGAGGGAGCAATTCCAAGTGTATCACCAGGAATATAAGAGAATCCTGAACCTTCTAATGATAGTTCAATATGTCTAGTTTCCTTGCTAGAACCTTCCCCATTTAAGTTGATGTTCTTAAGAACTTTTGCTTGAAATGGATTTGTTCTTGAAAATGTTGCAGGAACAGGCTTTTTCGGATCTTTTTCGTTATCTATAGTTCGTTGCATTTTCTAAAAACCTCCAACAGTTATATATATAGTTAGAATAACACATGTACAAGTTATCTTGTGTGCATTTTGACACATTTTCAGCACTTTTTCATTATACTACCAAAAAAGAGCGCAGCCCAATATATTCGCTTAGTCTTTACATAATCCCAGTTCTTTAATGCTATATTTTTTGCATAACAGGGTAGCACCCTAAGCATTCGTATTTGTTCGAGGTGAAGCAAAGTGGTTCTTTGATATTATATTGTACAATTAATCAAATGCGTGCATGAGGAGCTTGAAAAATAGGATGTAGGAATTTATTTGTAGTCGGTAAGATTCTTAGACAAATCCTCTTGTTTCAACGCCGAGGTCCATGGTGGGACAACGTACTTGCCCCACCTATTTTAGCGTGTTTTTAAAGTTTTGGTCGGCTTTGATGCTGAAAATAAGGTAGAGTATTACCATGATTGGGAAAAAGAAGACTATTATTGCTCTGAAGAGTGCAAATGGTGTTTCAAATAGAAAAGCTCCCCAAAAGTCCATTCCTGCCTTTTCCCATAAACCTGGAGTATAATAAAGTTCCTTTGGATTTAAAAGAGCGGAAGCGTAAAAATAATCTTGAGAAATTAGTCCTATAAGAATAGGTAAATAACAGATAGCAAGAGTCATGTACATTTTTGACAGTCTTTTATATCGGAAAGCCCTGGAGTCAGGGTCGGAGAAAATATCCTCGTCCGCACTTTCACTCACCTTTTTAAAATATTGTGTGCCGGAACTCTTTGTTCCCGCAATATGCTTCCATCCGCAATCCTCGAAAAGAGTTATATAGTCGATAAAATCCTCTTTGGATCTAAATTTTCGGTAATCAATTTTTATATTTACATTTTCGGGTTCTGCAGTGCGAAATTGATAAGTAAATGACTTTCCAACAAATTCAAATCCTCTTTTCGCCATTTCAATTAACCATGTTTCTTCTTTTTCAAAGTTCAGGAAAAACTTTAATTTTCTCATCTCTTCACCTCTTTTTTTCAATTTTAAAAGCCTTTTCGGTTATTCGAATCATATGCTTCATTCTTTCTAAATCAAGGTGCAACATTTCTTTTCCTGTTTCTGTAATGACATAAACCTTCCTTCTGCTGTCTTCACTTGCTACAGGCTCGATAAACTTCAATTTTAGCAAATTATCGATAGCCCCATATAGAGTCCCCGCAGCCATCCTCACCTGTCCATTACTAAGTTCTTCAACTTTTTGAAGGATTAAGTACCCATGTGCCGGCTCCATTAACGCCAAAAGAATGTAATAAACTGTCTCTGTTAGTGGAATATTTTTATCTCGTTTCATAAGTTTCGCCTCAATTCAGGATAACTATATAGTTCGACTGTATAGTTTGATTTTATACAGTTTAACTGTATATGTCAATAAAGCTTTTGAAAAATGGGCTATTCCCCATTAACACCTTTAAAAAAAATTAAAAAAACACCTAGTCTAAAGACTGGTGGAAAGTAATAAAGTTGATGTATTATGTAAAATAAAATGGAGATCTATACAAACTGGTTTTTGGGACAATGGACCTGTCCCTCCGTCCCAAAAAAAAAAGAGCTCAAGGGCTCTCTTTCGAATTATGCTTTAATTTTTAGATTGTGTTCTGTATGCAGTGTTGCGATTATGCCGTAGAATGCGTAGTAAAAGGATTCTGGTGCAATTAAGCGAAAATGACCAACTTCATCTGTGTTGAATTTCAGGGCGTTTTCTAACAGACGATAGGTGGAGTACGCATAAAAGCAAAAATAGACATAATCAAACTTTGGCATTTTCTCATAAATAACGGCAATTTCTTCTTTATATACATCAATATTAGCTGTTGCTTCATCAATGATTGTTTTTAAATCTTCAAGTCCCGCTTCAAGAATTAGATCATTCTTTTCGATTTTTATTGTAGCCATTTTTATACCTCCATGATCATTATCTACCCCCATTAGACCATTTTTTGAAATGTTTTGTTATGATATGAATCACTCATTATTAGAATCTTATTTATCATGTAGAAAATCTTTCACAATCGCATTAAACTTTTCACCATGCTCCCAAAACATCATGTGGCCACCTAGAATCCTCACTTGAGATTCTGGTGTTAATTGTTCTGTATATTCTACGGCAATATCCGCCCAGTGCTCTGCGACAATCGTTAAGGTAGGAACGGCTTTACTAGCTTGTTTGGCTTCCTCTCGATAATCTGAAAACATACCTGAAGCAAATAAATTACCAGCGATGTAATAGGGTGTTTTCAAAGATTGCTCCACTAACCAGGTTAGCTCTTCTTTCTCAAGATCTCTTTGTACCATCACTTGGGTGATATAACTGGTTATGAACTCTCTATGTCCTGTTGGATTTCGTAAATAACCGTTATAGATTGCTGCAATATCATCTAGCTTGCCTTCAACCCATTCTTCATCATTTACCGATAAAGATTTAGGCGGCATATCTACAAGTATTAAAGATTTAATGTTTTCTGAGCCATTTTGCTTCAAATATTCCCAAACTGTAAAACAACCAAACGACCAGCCTACTAGAGTTGCAGTTTTCACATTTAATGCTTGCAGAACGGAAGCCAAATCTGATCCGTGTGTCACATAATCATTTCCGTGAGGAGTTATCGTTGATCTTCCGTGGCTCCTTGGATCTATTACGATTACCCGATTGGTTTTTGAAAAATACTCAACTTGCTTAATAAAAACCTCTGTCGTGAAAGTAAAACCTGGAACGAAAACAATAGGTTCCCCTTCGCCAACATCTTGTACAAACAATTCGACCCCCAGATCGACTTCAATATATTTCCCCTCATTAGTACTCATCATAACTCCTCCTATATTAAGCTTTTAAACACTATATTCATCTATTCAGATCTAAATTCCTTTTATATCGTGAATCAAAAAATGCCAAATAGAAAAGCCTCCGAATCGTTTCGAAGACTTAACTGATACTATTTTTCACACCTTATTTTACTGCTAGTGCCGCAGTTTTGGAGTATTGCTTTCCAGGATGATGGGCAGGCAACTGTCTCCCTTGACCAAATAGGCTATCTCTAAGTGTGTCACCTTCGTATTCTTTTCGTACTAGACCTCTTTCTTGTAATACCGGTACAACAAGCTCTATAAAATCTTTAAATGTTCCAGGTGTAATCGCGTAAGCAATGTTAAACCCATCTACTCCGGTTTCTTCCACCCAGCTTTCTAAATCATTTGCTACCTGTTCTGGGCTGCCAACAGTAACAGGACCTAGGCCGCCAATTCCAGTATATTTTTTGATCTCATCAATCGTCCAAGTTTTATCTGAATCAATTTTTGTAAAGTTCTCAACGGTCGATTGAATCGCGTCGTTTTTAACATACTTAAGATTTTCATCTGGACCATACTCTGAAAAATCTATTCCAGTCCAACCACCCAAAAGTGCTAATGCTCCTTCATAGCTTACGTGTTTTTGATATTCATTGTATTTTTCTTGCGCTTCTTCTTCTGTTCGACCAACGATTGGAGTAATACAAGCAAGTATTTTAATTTCCTCAGGTGCTCTGCCAGCCTTTATTGCCTCTTCACGCAGCTTCTTGACAGAATGCTTAGCTGCATTTTTAGTAGGTGCACCGATGAAGATTAGTTCTGCATGTTTACCAGCAAAAGCGCGCCCCTTACTAGAAGTTCCGGCTTGGTAAAGTACTGGCGTTCTTTGTGGAGACGGCTCACAAAGGTGAGCACCTGGAACCTTATAATACCTACCTTCATGGTTGATGTCGTGAACTTTACTTGGATCTGCGAAAATCCGATTCTGTTTGTCTAGTAAAACGGCATCATCCTCCCAACTTCCTTCCCATAATTTATAGCAAACTTCTAAGTATTCATTGGCAATGTCATAGCGCTCATCGTGTTTAATTTGATCTTCCAATCCCATATTCACAGCGGCACTTTTTAAATATGAAGTTACAATATTCCAGCCTACACGCCCTTTTGTTATATGATCGAGCGTCGACATCCTGCGGGCAAATGTATATGGATGCTCATGGGTAACAGATGCAGTAACTCCAAATCCTAAATGCTTCGTCACCGCTGACATTAACGGTACAACAAGGGATGGGTCGTTAACAGGCGTTTGTGTACCTTGTCGGATTGCAGCATCTCTTGAACCTTGATACACATCGTATGGCCCTAGTACGTCTGCTAGAAATATAGCATCGAATCTACCCTTTTCTAAAAGCTTCGCGAGTTCAATCCAATACTCGCTGTCTTTATAACGATGAGATTGATCCTCCGGATGTGTCCATAGGCCTGGGGATTGATGTCCCACACAATTCATATCAAACGCATTTAAATACATTCTTTTCTTAGTCATTTTTATTAGCTCCTCTTCCGTTAGTTTTTTATGGCAAAATCTTTTTTCTTATTTACTGTCTCGATAAAGTAATAAAGCTCTTTTTTCAATCTTACTAACACATCTTCATCTATTATTGGGTTGATTTCTTGTGTTTTATCGATTTGGCAATCTTGGAAGTACACTCCTTGTTGGCTTTGTCCCTTTAATGCAGCCAATAATGGTTTGAGGCTGAACTCAATCGCAAGTAAGTGGGCTGGGCTTCCACCTGTCATGATTGGTAAGACTGTTTTCTGCGCCAACACATCTTGGGGAAGCAAATCTAGGACTGCCTTCAACACCCCAGTGTAGGCTGCCTTGTATACAGGCGATCCGACAATCACTCCATCAGCCCCTTGAAGGAGTAAAGTCAGTTCCTTAAGTGCAGGACTATCAAACCTTAGATTAAAAACGTCCTGAAATGGAATATCTCTAACAGATACATGTGTGACCGAGAAACCCTCTTGTTTCAGCCTTTTTCCAACATACTGTAGGACTAAGTCCGTTCTAGAACTCTCAGACGGACTTCCTGATAAAATTACGATTTCACTCATTTTAATCATCCTTTCCTTGTGTCTTTGTTCATCTAAATGAGTTTAATTTGGGATTATTGTAGTTAAATCCCCTCTCCCGCAAGACAAAAATTGAATTAAAAAAGGCATCTTTATCTAAAACGTCTTTTATGGACGCTTTGAAAATAAAGATGCCTTTAGTTGTCTAATCGGCAAGTTATTTACTTAGTTGTGGTATGGGTTGATGTAGATTTTTGCAAGGAAAAACGCTTCTTCTCTGTTGCATCGATTTGGGTAATTTCCCCATTGTGAACCGTGATTACAATAGATCCAAAATCTAATTTCTCCAAGGTCGATAAAATATGCTTCACCTTTGATTCATCAAGCTGCGCCATACAACTCCCCCTTGTTCAAGATGTATATGATTCATTGCCATTGGTTGACCAGTATGGCAATCCGTTCTTTGGCCCAAAAAACAAAAAGCCCTCTTCATTTAAGAAGAGGGCATACGTGAATAGTTTCATACACTCTTCCTATCTTTTCAAGCTTTACGCTTGCTGGAATTGGCACAGTACAATTGTCTGTTGCCGAGGCTTCGATGGGCCAGTCCCTCCACCTCTCTGGATAAGAATAAAATGGTAATTTAGTTGTTGTTATATAAATTACACGGAATTTTTGTTTCTGTCAATCGATTTCCGCGAAAATTTTTAAAAGGTAGAAATTTTAGTTATTTCGTCATAGGGAATATCATTCGTTTAATGATTAGGAGGTTAACATACCTTCAAAATAAGGTTAATGCTAGGACTTTTGTATATACTTGGAAAAAGTAAATTCTTAATAGCTCTTTTTGATATGGGTTTTGGATGAAACTGGTAATAGCCATAGTATAAATGCTGCTTATACTATGGCGTTTGGATTATTTTGGAAAAACCCGTAGCATAAACGCTCTTTTTCTTATGACTTTTGGATGAAACCGGTAATTCCTACAGAATAAATGCTGCTTTTACCTTAACTTTTGGAAATTATAGAAAAAAATACGTTATAATTGGTAAAACCCAATAAAAAGACCTCGAATCATTAAATAATTCGGGGCCTCCGTTTATGCTATTTTATAAATCTCGAAGCAATCGTCCGAGCTTAACTTTTTCTTCAGCGGACAATATTCTTTGAGCCAATGGAAAAAGCATATTTTCTTCCTTCGCGAAGTGTTGTGTTAAGGTTGCATAAGCCTGGACTGCGTAAACTGTAATAGTTTGCGCATCAAACTCATCGATACTCTCTCCAGCTTGAAGAGCCTCATCAAGGAAATCCAGTAGATGCTGCTCTGCCTTACGATGCTCATATTCCATTGTTTCGATGGTTCGGTCCTTATCTCCAAGGCGACGGTCCATCATTGGGAACAGTCCTTCATCCTCGCGTTTCGAATGTCCCGCAAGCTCATTATTAAAAGCTAAAATCTGCTTGTATAATTCAGAAAACAATTCAAGTACTTCGGGGCCAGATTCGTATTCTATTTCTTCCGCTATCTCATAGAAACGGTCCATGTTTGCTCTCAATGACGTGTGCTCGTCCTTTAATTGTTGCAGCGGAGGACTTAGCTTCACGTTTGGATCCTCTATCAGCATTCTACTTCACCCTTTCCCCGGCCATTTGTTATCTTCCTAAAGCATACTCTAATTGTTCGAAAACTTTAGTGATAGGAATCACTACATTCGAATTCACCCCACATCATGTCCTCAAATACGCTCAGCTGATGATAGATTTAAGAGGCTAATCTACTAACTTAAAAGGTAGTTTTTAAGATATCGGACAAAGGTGGTAACTTATCGGACACGAATCAAAGTATTTAGGACACAAATCCAAAGATTTCGGATTTCCAAATATATCGGACAAAAATCACAATTTATCGGACTTAACCTACCATTGAGACGACCACACTATAAACCCTTCATTTTCAATACAATAATTGTAAAAAAATGGTGGGACACGGGACCTGTCCCTGTGACCCTACCTAACAAGATCCCGAATTGGATTTTTCTTCAGTGTAATGTCTTTTGCATTTTGCAAGGAATCATAGTCTTCTTTACTAATTAAGCCGAGTGCTAAAACCTCTTCTTCAGAGGTGGGTTGCGGATATTTTCTTCTCACCAGATGGCTAAACCTTTTTGTATTATAGTACTTCCAAAACCATAATCCTAAATAACATGCGATAAAAATAGCAAATACTGTATAAATGAATTCTCTTATTTCTATATTTGTTGTTTTAAATAACATCTTCACAACATTTAAATATTCATTATTATTGTTAAAAAGGGCGCTGATAAAAAAGAAGATGACAAATAGACAAAACATCCATATTAATAGGGAGAAAAACCCTATAATCACTTCATGAACCCAATTGCGTTTTGTTTTAATAATTAATTCATTCTGTTTCCTCTGTCTGGGCTTGTCCATGTCGCATAACCACCTTTGATTCGAGACTTAATTGCTTTCGGGAACGCAAACACAACAATAACTGCATTTAGTACCCAATAAATGACCGGATACCATGCTGCCCACAGATAGTACTTCAAAATTTGGTCATATGGGGAATCCACTTTAATTGAAATCCACAATTGAATTAAGCTTAAGAAGATCAGCGAAAATGAGGAGAAGGTGATCCAAATGAATAGCTCTTGAATGCTCGTAGCGGTAACGAAATAATAAAGTGTCACAAAAATCCAAGAGTACGACCATAATAAGCTTACCCACTGCTCGATATAAATTGGCCAAATTCTTCGGTGCTTCCAGTTCAGCAATATTCTCCAATGTCTAAGAATCACTTCTTGTCCACCTTGAGCCCATCGAATTCGTTGTTTCCATATTCCTTTAATCGTTTCAGGTACAAGCATCCAGCACAGAGCACGTGGTTCATATCGGATATCCCAAAACTTCTCCTGAAGCTTCCAAGATACTGAAATATCTTCGGTAATCATATCGCGGTCCCAAAGGCCAACGTTTACGAGAGCTTTTTTTCGAAAAGCTACTACCACACCTGATACTGTCATAATTTTACCCAATGTACGCTGAGTTCTTTTTATCGCACCTATAATCGACGCATATTCCACAATTTGCAGCCTGCTAAGTAATGTATCACGATTACGTATCCTTGGGTTACCTGTTACAGCACCTAATCTCTCACCACGATTAAAAAATTGGTGAATCAAATAATAAGGAGCATCAGGGTCCAAAATGGCATCAGAATCAATACAAATTAAATATTCCGCTTTAGAAGCATGAAGGGCAATATGTAAGGCATTGGCTTTCCCCCTATTTTCCTTACAATCAATGACTCGAAGTTCTTGATAGTGAGGGGCTAATCTATGAAGAATATCTGCTGTACGGTCAGTACTGCCGTCATTCACAACAATGATTTCTTTATGCGGATAATTCACTTTTACAATATGTTTAACTGTTTCCTCAATCGTATCTTCCTCGTTATAACACGGGATTAAAATACTTACAAAGGGCCACTCAACCTGGTCGAAATCTACCTTATTCTTTCTTTCCCGGTACCTAAAAAAGAGGCTCGCACCTGCTATCCAAAATAAGGACATAACCAAAGGATACCAAAAAATAAATTGTGAAAGAGATGCTACCAAACTCTCCATATCATCAACTCTGTTTCCTAAAAAAATTAGTAACTGTAGTCTATGTAATTCCGAATACATTTATAATGGAACAGGTCCACTGCCTAGTTTTTTCCCCCTAATAAAAAAAATGGGAGGCGATAAACGCGTCCCACACTTCATATTCTAAATTCCATTTCTTCATCTGCAATATAGAAGCCTTTTGCTTCGATTTCTTTCCTTAATGCTCCGTCTCTGTATAATACTGGGTTTGAATGATTAAGATGTGTAAAATAAATTTCCGTTTCTCCTACTAAATCCTGAAGCAACTCCATTGTCTCTGTCATTAGTGGATGGGGAACCTGTCGATAATCACGGCCGATATTCGCTAAATCCTGTGGGGAATGAAATGTGCCATCAAGGAAACAAATATCCGCCTCTTTCACCGCTTCTCGAATATCAATTTCCCATTCTTCCCATCGATCAATATCTGGAATAAATAAAACCTTTTTATTCGGTCCTTTGATCCAAAAAGCAAACGTCTCAGAAAACTCATTACGATGCGGAACGGTTACCGGAGTCACTGTTACTTCTGAAGAAACACTCACAGGTTGTCTATCCTTGATTTCTTGGACAACAATGTTCTCAAGTGCGGTTAACTGACTCCAGGGAGCATCTTTTTCCAGTAACTTTTTCATCTTTGACCCTGCCATTACGGGTAATTTTCGGGAATTAATTGCTTCTTTACCTAGAAACATCAAACCTGGATAATGGCCGATATGAGCATGCGTTATAAAAATACTGCTCATCAATTTTGATTCCAATCCATATCTCATTTGTAATCGCGCCATTTGTTCTCGCAAATCAGGAGAAGCCTCAATTAAATGCCATTTATTCTCTTCTGGTAATATAATCGCTAATGATGCCGCTGTTCTTTTATACTTTGGATCTTCCATTGCCCTTTTACAATTTTCACAAAAACAATTCGCTTGTGGTAAACCACCATCTTGCGCAGTCCCAACCACACTTAAAATAACTTCACTCACTATACAACTTCCCTTTCTACTTGTGCCAGTTCTTTATCTTGGCTATAATCCTTTCTAGCAATCGTCCATCCGGTGAAACCAAACAACAGATTTACTAATGGAACAAGATAAATAAAGAAAGCATACGGGATAAACTCCCATGCACTGACACCTAAAATGCTCGTTGCAAACACGGCTGGAACACTCCATGGGATAAGGTTAATTCCTACAGTCCCCATTGACTCGACTGTTCTAGAGAGGTTTTTCGTATCAATATTCATATCTTTATACTTTTGAACGAAGGTTCTTGCTGGTAAGATGATTGCCAAAAACTGAGCCCCACTTGCTAGCGCTACAACAAAGGTTGATAAAAGAGTAGAACCAATGAGTGCTCCAGTCGTTTTTACTTTTTTCATCATTTTACCTGTTAACAATTCAAATGTTCCCGTTTCTTCTAGAATACCACCAAGCGCGGTAGCAATCATAAGCATTCCAACAGTCCCAAGCATCGAAGTAAGTCCACCTCGATTCAACAAGGAGTCAATTTCACCTATTCCCGTTTCAATCTTAAAGCCACTTGTCATAAATTGAACAATTGAACTTACCGAGATTCCTTGAACTACAACAGCGATAACCGCACCTAATAAACCGACACCCATCAATGCTGGTAAGGCAGGAGTACGCTTTAGCATTAAAATGATCGTTAATATCGGTAGCAATAATAACAATGGGTGAATGACGAACGCTTCGTCTAAGCCAGACATAATGGCTTCAATCGTCCCATTACCAATACTTGTGTTATTAGCAATCTCAAAACTGCCAAACACCCAAAATAACAGAAGGGATACTACAAATGCAGGAATCGTATCCCAAAGCATATGTTTAATATGACTAAATAAATCCGTATCTACCAAAGCTGCAGCGATATTGGTCGTATCTGATAAAGGTGAAAGTTTATCCCCTAAATAGGCACCTGAAAGGACAGCCCCTGCAACGAGTGCCGATGAGAATCCCAATCCTTCTCCAATCGCCATGAAAGCTAGTCCTACAGTTGCAATCGAAGTAAAGGATGTTCCTAGAGTAATCGAAACAATACCTGTTATTAGCGCAACGAACGGAACAAACCAGGACGGATCTAAAATCGAAACACCATAATAAATCATTGTTGGAATAACACCACTCGCAATCCAAGACCCAATAATCGTCCCAATCACCATTAATATAAACACGGCTGGTAAGGCTCTTGTTACTCCATTTACCATCATTTGTTGGACATCATTCCAACTCCATCCGCTGCTAATTGCAACGATGGATGCCAAAATCACCCCTATCATTAATGGAAAATTCATTCCTGCATTCCAGATAAAAATAGAGCAAGCTGCAGCAATGATTAAACCTAATAATGGAATGATTGCTTTCCAAATTGTAAGATTTGATTTCACCGTTTCCCCCACCAGTCCATAAAAAATTAACTTAGCACTTTAATAGTTTAGAAGATTCTAATGTTACTTTAACACTTTAAAGCTTTTATGCTTTTAAGCTTTTTACTGCGATAATCATAATTTATTTTATTTGATTAGTCAATGTCCTTATCTCGGATGCACATAAAAAAACGAATCCCATTTTCGGAATTCGTTTTAATTATTAATGCAACCGGCTTTTTTCTTCTTCTCCCCAACATTCAACATCACCCAGATTTGAAACGTTTTTCTTGTAGAATACTGGGTCTTTGCCTTGTTTTCGTTGGACAACATAATCTTGAATAACTTGCTTTACTATCTTCCAAAGCAGCAGAATTGCAAGTAAGTTTATGATTGCCATGATGGCCATAAAGAGATCTGCTAAATCCCAGACAATTTGTACTTTTGCAATGGAACCAAATAGCACAAAGACCACAACAAAAATACGGAATACACTTAAACCAATTTTTGATTCATTAATAAATTCAATATTTGTTTCACCGTAGTAGTAATTGCCGATAATTGAGCTGAAAGCAAACAGAAATACAGCTATAGCTAAAAATATCCCTGCCCACTCGCCTAAATTCTCGGCTAAGGAAACTTGAGTTAAGTTAACAGAAGCAGCGTCGGATTGAAGATACGCATCACTTAGTAATACGATAGCAGCTGTTGCCGTACAAACTAATAATGTATCAATAAAAACCCCTAGGGTTTGAATTAAACCTTGTTTCACTGGGTGAGTAACAGATGCAGTTGCCGCTGCATTCGGAGCAGATCCCATTCCCGCTTCATTTGAGAATAAACCACGTTTTATCCCATTCATGATTGCTGCCCCTAGCAAACCAGCAAAGGCTTCTTCGAATCCAAAAGCTGATTTAATGATTAACATCAACACATTGGGGAGCTCTGTAATATTTATGATGACAACAAGAAGTGCGATGATGATATACAGAACTGCCATAACCGGAACAATAATTTGAGTGACACTTACAATACGCTTTAATCCACCAAAGACAATAATACCTGTTATAACCGCAATTATTATTCCCACTACAACCCGATTAGTACCGAAGCTTTCTTCAAATGCGATGGTTATCGTATTTGCTTGTACAGCATTAAACACAAAACCATATGTAAATGTAATAACCACGGCAAAAATGATGCCCATCCACCTTTTATTTAAGCCTTTTTCTATATAATAGGCGGGACCACCACGATACAACCCAGTATCGTGATCCTTGATTTTATATACTTGTGCGAGTGTACTTTCAACTAGTGAAGTTGCCCCCCCAATTAGCGCAATCATCCACATCCAAAAAATAGCACCAGGTCCCCCAAGGGCAATTGCCGTTGCAACTCCAGCAATATTCCCTGTCCCAATCCGAGAAGCAGCAGAAATGGTAAAAGCCTGAAAAGAAGAGATCCCTTTTTTTCCTGATTCATCTCTTGGAGTTTTTTCCGTAATCACTTTAAACATATCTGAAATTAATCGGAATTGAATAAAACCTGTTTTAACCGTAAAAAAAAGACCCACTCCAACCAACAATATAATTAATAAATACGAATATAAAAATGTATTGATTTCACCTAATGTACTACCAAACCATTCCATAGATTCCCCTCCTACAGTTATAATTGCTAATCCCTAGATTCCTTATACATTTTTGAGGGATGAGACGATGTGGTTTGAATTTTTAATAAACAATCAAATAATTCTTTACAATTACTCAATAGTGTTGAAATAATGCTAGGTTACAATTGCTATATCTGTCGGATCACCTGGATTTAGATAGAATATGATACGTGGAGGCAATACGATGAAAAGTAATTCAAAGCTCAAAATGTTCAGTAAGGTTTTATTAACCGGTTTTTTGCTAAGTTCAGTAAGCCCGATTAGCGGTAATCATGTATATGCGAAAACAGATTTTTCAACTCCCAATGAAGTAAATAAAATTGCAGGCTATAGCATAGGGTTAACCAATGAAGATGGTGGCATTGCTGAAATAGTTAAATATAATGCTGCCAACCAAAAGTTCTATGTTATTAATGGTCATGGACAGACCATTGATATTGTGAGTCTTAAAGATTTAAGATCTACAGACACTGTAACGGAACTACAAAAAGAAAGATCTATTAATATTGCTGACGTCGTGAACTCCGACACGTTTACATATGGTGACTTAACAAGTATTGATATTAATAGCTCACGTAATATAATTGTTGCTGCCGTTCAAGAAGCGGATTATACAAAAAACGGAAAAATTGTGGTAATGAATCCTGATGGCGACATTCAAAAAACCTTTGATGCAGGTGTACAACCTGACATGGTTAAAATAACATCTAATGGAAAGTACATTTTATCAGCGAACGAAGGCGAACCGCGTGGAGGTCTGCATACGGAAGACCCCGAGGGATCGATTACAATTGTGGAAGTGACCTCTGGAAAAGTTACACATCTTACTTTTGATGATCCAAGTGTGATTGATGATGATGTACATATTCGTAAGAATGGGACAAAAGCAGATGCTAGTAAAGATTTTGAGCCAGAATACATTGCGGTTTCAAAAAATGGTAAGAAAGCATATGTTACTCTTCAAGAGAACAATGCTATTGCGACGATTGATGTTGAAAAAGGCAAAGTTTTATCAGTTAAATCCCTTGGTTATAAAGACCATTCAATGGCAGGGAATGAATTAGATGCAGCTAGAGATGATAAAGTAAACATTGAAAAACTTCCGATCCTAGGTGCCTATATGCCAGATGGGATTGCACATGTAACCATCCGTGGCGTCGATTATCTTATTACAGCTAATGAAGGGGATGCAACAGAATGGCCAGAGGATGAATCGGATTTTATTAATGTTGCAGACTTTAAAGATGTAAAAGATAAAATTTCGCTAGACACAGATTTGTTTAAAGGAATGACAGCAAAAGAAGCACAAGACGCATTGGAGAAAATGAAAAACCCCGATAATGGTTATAGTAAACTTGAAGTACTGACTGATCGGGGAAATGATGCCATTTATACTTTGGGTGGCCGTTCATTCTCGATTTGGATGGCTGATAAAATGGAGCTTGTTTATGATAGTGGAAGTGATTTCGAAAAGATCACTGCAGAACGTTTTCCAGAAAACTTCAACTGGTCTAACGACGATGATACATTTGAAAAGCGCAGCGCCAAAAAGGGACCTGAGCCTGAAGATGTGAAGGTAGGCGTAATTGGAAATCAAGTATATGCATTTGTTGGGCTTGAGAGAATTGGTGGAGTCATGACATATAACATTACCGATCCACAAAATCCTCAGTTTACAGACTATACAAATACTAGAGATTTTTCGCAGGCAATAGCTGGTGATGTGGCACCTGAGGGGCTTGAATTTATTGCTCATAATGAAAGTCCTACTGGAAATCCACTTGTTTTAGTAGGTAATGAGGTAAGCGGCACTGTTTCTGTTAATGAAATCCAAGTAAAGCAAGGGAAACTTAATAAAAACCACCCTATAAAAGATAGATAACTTTTATCAAAAAAATGAGCCTAATTTCTCAATCGTTCGAGAAGTTAGGCTTTTTTGGTTACTATTGAGAGTCCTTTTGTAAAAATAAGTATGGGACACGGGACCTGTCCCTGTGTCCCACCATTTATACTAATTTCATCATTTCATTTCTAATACGGATTGCTCTTTCAGGATAATCGGTAATGATTGCATTGACTTGCAGGCTAAGTAATTTTTCGATTTCATTAGGTTCATTAACCGTCCAAACCCTTACCTTATCAAAAAGATGGTGGAAACTCTTCTCATTATCCTCATTAACCTTTTTGTTAAGATAATGAACGACTTCTAATGGAAAATACATTGGGAATTGCTTACTTATTTGTAACACTTGCTTGAACATTTCCCCCTTTGGTAGGAGAATCGATTTGTTTAAGTGAAAAGCGTCTAAATCTAATGCAGTCAAATAATCGTGCGGAAGGGAAACCCCCTCATTTAATAACCAAGCTATTATCGCATTCGGATTGAGTTGCTTGATTCTTAATATCGAGGGCAAATGGAATGATGAATAGATAATCTCTAGATCCTTTCCATACTGATGAACGATTTGTAGGATCTTCTCCTCGATTCCTTCATAAGGTACCAAGTACGTTTTTAGCTCGATATTAAGTTCAATTTGGTAGGGCGCGAGTAATTCTAGAACCTCTTTAAGAGTGGGAACTTGCTCGTTATCCCAAGCTTCTTCATATTCATGAAAGTGAGTAAATGGTTTTCCAGCGCTGTATTGTTTGATTTCAGCTAATGTTAAATCTTTTATCCAACCCGAGCCTGTTGTTGTCCGTTCGAGCGTCTCATCATGGATCACAACAACTTCCCCATCCTTTGTTAAATGGACATCTAATTCCAAACCATCAACACCCTGATCAATCGCTTTTTGTAAACTAAGTAAAGTATTCTCTGGATATGTCCCCTTTGCTCCACGGTGTCCATAAATTTTCGTCATCGAAAGTCACCCTTTACATACGTTTTTAAAAGTGTATTATCCGTACTCTTCTTATAATACTTTTTGTAAAAAAATGGTGGGACACGGTACCTGTCCCCGTGTCCCAATCATTTATTTTGTTCTTGCTTTGTTTGCCTGTTCGATTGCTTTGTTGAATTGGTCTACTGCAGTCGTATAGGCTTCATCTACAGATCCGCCATTATATACGGATTCAAGCGCTGTTTCCATTACTTTTCTTCCTTGTGGAAGCATATCCATTAAAGCACCTTGAGTTGCAAATGATGATTCAGTTGCTTGTAATTGATCGACTGTTACACGTAATTGTGGTTTTTCTGCATGAGCATCTATGACCAATTGTTCCTCGTACGCAGCTGGGTTGATCGCAAAGTAACCTGTACCAACATGCCATTTCGCTTGTACTTCAGGTGTTTGTAAATATTTCATAAATTCCCATGCAGCCTTTGTTTCTGCTTCTGGTTTTCCATCGATCATCCAAAGACTTGCTCCACCAATGACTACCCCTTCACGTTCCTTATTTTCAGGGTGTGGAAGGAATGCAATTCCTACTTCAAATGGAGCATTATCGATCACATCTCTAGCACTAGCTGATGATTGTAAGAACATCGATACATCTCCCGCTAAAAATCCGGCAACCATGTTATCTCCATTCGTGCCATAATTCGCAAATGTACCGTCATCTACCATTCTTTTAACCCATTCAAAAATGGACTTTCCTTCTTCTTCTGTCCAACCAATTTCAGTTGGTGTTTCTGAACGTCCATTGTCATTATTCAGTAATAAAGCACCTTGGTTCGCTAGTAATTGCTCCCATAACCATCCATATGCTTGTAAAGCGAAGCCTTTCATTTCTGGATTTGATTTTGCAATTGCTTTACCAGCAGCTTCTACTTCTTCATAAGTTGCTGGAGGTGTTTCAGGGTCTAATCCAGCAGCAGTAAATGCATCTTTGTTATAATACATAACCGGTGTAGACGAGTTAAATGGCATTGAATAAAACTTTCCATCTAATGAGTAGTAATTAATAATGTTTTCTTCTAATCCACTCATATCATATCCATCTGCATCTACTAATTCTTGAATCGGAATAATATTGCCACTGTTAATCATCGACATTGTTCCGATTTCGAAAGTTTGAATCATTGTTGGTGCACTATCAGTACCTGCAACAGCATTAAATTTTGTTAAGGACTCATCATATGTACCTTGATATTCTGCGTTTACTTGAATCTCCTCTTGAGACTTATTGAAATCATCAACAATCGTATTTAAGGCTTCTTGGCCCGCACCACCCATAGAGTGCCAGAATGTTACAACCTGTGGCCCACTCTTTTCTTCTGAATGCGAGTTTTTATCTGAGCCTGAGTTTTGGTTACCATCGCCAGAAGTAGATTCACCTCCCGCACAAGCTGCTAAAAGTAAAACTAAACCTATTGCAAGGAACATCATCAATTTTTTCATGTTTCTTCATCTCCTTTATTATATGTTCGAGGAAACTGTTATTTTACAGCGCCCTCTGTTAAACCTGTTTGTAACTTCTTTTGTCCAAGGAAAAGCAGTATTAAGGTTGGGATAATGACAATCACAGCACCTGCCATGATAACACCCCAGTCATTTAACTGTTCTTGTGTTTGTAATTGTTTCAAGCCAATTTGCACCGTACGAACCGTATCGTTTGTAGTTGCAAGAAGTGGCCATAAATACATATTCCAGGATGTTAGAAAACCGTATACCCCTAATGTGACTAAGCTCGTTCTTGATACAGGTAAAACGACCGTTAAGAAAAATTTAAAATCACCAATCCCGGCAATTTGGCTCGCTTCCCTTAATTCTTTAGGAATTTGTTTAAAGTGCTGTCGCAACAAAAAGGTGCCAAACGTCGTGGCAAAGAATGGAATCGTTAGGCCTGCGTAGTTATCAAGCCAACCTAGGTCACGGATAATGTGAAAGTTTGGAATAATAGACGCCTCAAAGGGAACCATCATTGTTGCAATAAAAATATAAAATAGAACATCTCTTCCTTTAAACTCTAAAAATACAAAAGCATAGGCTGCTAGACTCGATAAAGCCAATTGTCCGAGCATAATCACAATCGACACTACAAAACTATTAAACAAATACTTGAATAACGGAAAACGTTCAAAAGCAGCCACATAATTATCTGCTGTTAGCTTGGACGGCATACTGGCAGTTAATATATCTTGGTTCGTCATGAAACTCATGACAATTGCCATAATAGCCGGTCCTGCTATTAAAAGTGCTGAAATGATCAATAAAATATAGAAGGTTACTTTTCTTCCCAATGACATCATCATTGATAGTGAACCCTCCTCTCACCCAGCTTAAATTGCAGAGCAGTCATTACTAAAATTAGAATAAATAACACGATTGCCTGTGCACTTGCCGTTCCGAATTGATAATTCACAAATGCCTCTCGGTAAATCGAATAGACGATTAAGTTCGTTTCATTTGCTGGTCCACCCTGTGTTAAAATATCGATCTGACCGAACGTTTGGAACGAATTGATAATTGAAACAGTAATCACAAAGAATAATGTCGGTGAAAGCATCGGGAGTGTAATTCTTCTAAACTTATAAAAATACCCTGAACCCTCAATATCCGCACTTTCATATAAAGAAGTCTCAATGGATTGTAAACCACCTAGCAAAATTAAAAATGTAAAACCTATGTTCATCCAAATGGTGGTAATGGCAATAGCAACCATTGCCCATTTCGGATCTGTAAGCCAGCCAATCGATTCCGCACCTAACATGTTTAGGATTTGGTTCAATAACCCCATAGTTGGATTAAATAAGTACAACCAAAATACTGAAGCTGCGGCAACCGATATACCCATCGTTGACGTAAAAACAGTTCGGAAAAAGCCAATCCCTTTTAGTTTTTCATTCGAAATGACGGCTAAAAACAAACTGATTATAATAGTTGCAGGTACCGTATAGATGACAAACAAAAAAGTATTTTTTAAGCTTTTTAATAAAATAGGATCGGAAAACATGTATAAGTAATTTTCCAAGCCTACAAATACGGTAGTAGCTCCCTTTGCATCTGTTAAAAAGAAACTTAAATAAATGGTCTTAAACAATGGATAAAACAGAAAAACTCCAAACAAAACAATAGACGGCAATAAAAATAGAATTCCTTTTACCAAACTAGTCATTCGCTTTTGCTTGTTTGCTCTCTTCATTTGAGCAGCATAGTTTTTTTCATTTTCTATGATTGGACTGATCATACTCATATTGCTACAACCTCTTGTTTCTTCCCCAGTTCAGCAGATTTAAGTAGATTTCCTGTGTCACCATCAAAGAATAATATGTATTCTGGCATAATTTGCACAGGAACCATTTGTCCAAAGTGGATGTTCCACTGCCCTGGCCATTTTGCCGTCCATAATTCTGAACCTACATCAAAAGCGATTGATGTTTCATTTCCTAATTGTTCAATATTAACTGCTTCTAGATATGTAAGATAATTTTCTTTTTCAATTCCTGAGATGAGATGCTCTGGGCGAATACCAACTACGAGATTTCGGTTTCTCGGTATATCCTTTACAATCGTTGGATCGATTGAAATTTTAAGTTGATTTTCAATTACTATTTGTGTCCCATCCTCTGAAATAACAGCCTTTCCTAGATTCATTTTTGGTGAACCGATAAAAGAAGCAACAAATAAATTTTGCGGTTCATTATATAAATTAATCGGTTGACCGACTTGTTGAATCTTGCCATCATTGAGGACCATAATTCGGTCACCCATCGTCATCGCTTCGACTTGGTCGTGGGTAACATAGATCATGGTTAGCCCCAGACGTTTTTGCAGCCTCCGAATTTGAACTCGCATATTCGCACGAAGCTTAGCATCCAAATTAGATAGCGGCTCGTCCATTAAACATAGAGGGGCTTGGCTTACAACCGAACGTCCAAGTGCAACGCGTTGTCTTTGTCCACCAGAAAGCTCTCTTGGTTTCCGCTTTAGCAATTCGCTTAACTCTAACATTTCTGCAGCTTCTTTCAGCCTTCTTTGCTGTTCTTTTTTATCCACTTTTCTAGCTTGTAACCCAAACAGAATATTTTGCTCTACAGTTAAATGTGGATATAAGGCGTAATTTTGAAAGACCATAGATAAATCTCGATTTTTTGGAGGGAGATGATTCACAACTTCATTGTTAATCTTCAAAATCCCCCCAGAAATTTCTTCAAGTCCTGCGATCATCCGAAGCAATGTACTCTTACCAGACCCAGAAGGACCAACAAGTACGAAAAACTCACCTTCCTCTATTGAAACAGTGATGCCATCCAATACATCCTTTTGTTTATCATAGGATTTAGAGATGTCAGTTAACTCAACTCGACTCATGGCCAACCTCCTTTCTAATTACAACAACATTTAACCACAATTCGTGCTATAAAAAAGCGAATTTACTGTTTCCTGACAATCTCTTAAATTTACTTAATAAATTAAACGAATCTTTACACTAAACAGGCCAGATGTACTATTTACAATGGGACATGTCCACTGTTCCAGAACGATGCACACCTCTTTTTGTAAAAAAATGGTGGGACACGGGACCTGTCCCCGCGTCCCAAAATAAAAAACCCTGATACCGGAAGTTTTTTCACGGTTCAGGGTTTTTTTAGAGAGTTAATTCATCCAGTTAGAATGTCTCCATTTGGATATTTTATTTTATTGACTTTCGGTTTCGCTAAAGAAAAGGCAAGGGTAAGTGGGCCAATTTTGCCAAAGAACATCATGAATATTATTACTAATTTTCCGATGAATGAGAGTGAAAATGTTAGTCCCATTGACATTCCGACCGTACCAAAAGCAGATACTACTTCAAATAACGAAACTAAAAATGGTGCATCCTCTGAAATCGTTAATATGAACACAGCTCCTAATACAAATATAAGACTCATAGTTGAGATTGCTAAGGCTTTGATGATCATTGTTCCAGGTAATGTTCTTTTATAAAGAACTACATCTTGTTTTCCCTTAAGGAACGACAAGGCTCCAAAGATGATAACAAGAAAAGTGGTTACTTTTATTCCTCCACCCGTTGAGGCACTGCCCGCTCCAATAAACATTAAAATGATCATTAAAAAGGCTGTAGATTCATTTATACTTGCAATATCTAGGGTGTTAAACCCTGCGGTCCTTGGTACGACACCCTGAAAGTAAGCTGCCCATAATTTATCTGGCAACGAAGGTAAACCCGCTAATGTTTTCGGATTATTATACTCTAATAAAAACACCAGAATTATTGCTACAACGTTAATAATAAATGTACCAATTATCATCAGTTTGGAGTGGAGACTTAGTTTGTTAAAACGTTTATTATGCCAGATATCCATCAATACAGTAAACCCAATTCCACCTGTTATAAATAGAAAGGTAATCCCTATATTAACGGTTGGATCCCCTGCATAACCCATTAGACTATCTGACCATAATGCAAAGCCAGCATTGTTAAACGCAGATATAGAGTGAAAAAAACTATAATATATTCCCTTCCACCATCCATATTCAGGAACCCACTTAATGGATAAAATAAGCAAGCCAATAAATTCAATTGAAATTGAAAAGATAAACAGGTTTTTAACTAGTTTAATAACTCCTCCAAGCGAAGTTTGATTTAATGATTGTTGTATAACCATTCTTTCTTTCAACCCAATCTTTTTACCAAGCATCATATAGATTAGTACAGCAAAAGACATTATTCCTAATCCGCCAAGTTGAATCAACGACACAATTATTACCTCACCGAATGTTGTAAACACACTTGGAGTATCCACTACTATAAGTCCCGTCACTGTCATTGCAGAAGTTGCGGTAAATAAAGCATCAATCAAACTAATCGATGTTGTCGTTGCTATAGGCAGTTTTAACAATAGCGAACCAACTAGTATAAAAAACATAAATATAAAGATTAAAAGTTGATAAGGAGACAGGTTTATATATTGTTTGATCTTCATAGTTTTTTCTCCCCAATCCTATAAATCCATTAAACTACAAGCCTTTTTCTTCAAACCGTTGTAAATCTAAATTACTTCCCATCACAACCAACGTATCACCCTGATGAAGGATATCATTGGGTAAAGGTGAAATATTGATTTGCTCTCCCCTTTTAATCGCTAATATTGTACAACCGTACTTTGCACGAATATCCAATTGAATTAACGATTTTTGATTTATTTTCTCAGTGGCTTTTAATTCCAGAATGCTATAGTCTTTTGACAGCTCAATAAAATCAATGATATTTTCAGAATTAAGTTGGTGCGCAACTCTTATTCCCATATCTTGCTCCGGATGAATGACTCGGTCCGCACCAATCTTTTCTAATATTTTGTGGTGGTATGAATTTTGTGCTTTTACCCAAACCACAATCCCCATCTCTTTGAGTAACAAGGTACAATGGATACTTGATTGCATATCTTCTCCAATAGCGACAATGGCAAGGTCAAAGTTTCTTATTCCCAATGTTTTGAGAGCATTTTCATCCGTTACATTTGCAACTACTGCTGTGGTTGAATCATTGATCATATTATTCACTCTGTCTTCGTTAATATCGATTGCTAAAACTTCATTACCTAACATGTTCAATTCCCTACACACTGCACTCCCAAATCGACCTAAGCCAATAACTACGAATTGCTTTTTCAACAACCTCTCCTCTTTTCCTTCCATAACACCAATACAAAAAAGACCATCACAAATAGAATGGTCTTAGGCTGAACCTTTGACCTTTCTCTCGATATGGATACTTTAACGCTTACGAGGTTAGCTGTCGGATTAGGAATTGAGAGTATCCCTTCTTACTCTGTAAGATTCACCCCAAGATAGGCTGAGCCTATCAAAAAAATGGTTCCCCCGCTCAAAAATGATTCAGCGAATAAAAGGTGTTCGGATTATTTTTTTGAATTAATAATGAGAATTTACTCCCATTTTACTTTGTTGTCAATAATAATTTTTTTGACGATAAAGAACCGTATTTAGGCGTGATCTCCTTGCACTTGAATTCTTAAATATGAAAAGGCAGTATGCTTTTAAAAAACATACTGCCTCTTCAAAACTTGTAGCATATTCATTTTTTGAACCAATAACCTAGTCCTCAATCTCCCAAGCCGGGTTCCAGACTACTTCCCATAAATGGCCATCCGGATCCTGGAAGTGACCGGAATATCCACCCCAAAAAGTATCATGAGCTGGATCTGTTATTGTTGCACCCGCATTTTTGGCCTGCTCCAATACCTTATCCACTTCTTCTTTACTATTTACATTGTGACCAATTGTAAATTCAGTAGGACTTGCTGGAGTCTTAGTAACTTTTGCCTGATAAGCAATATCCTCTCGTTTCCAGATTGCAAGCTTCAATCCAGATTGTAAATCAAAAAAAGCAACTGCTCCATGCTCAAATTCCTTGCCCACAATACCCTCTGTTGGGAATCCTAATCCATCGCGATAAAATTCTAATGCTTTCTCCAAATCATTTACACCTAATGTAATTACATTGACTCTGGCTTTCATAAACGAATGATGCCTCCTTTTAGGACTGGAACGACAGGTGTGTCATCACAGTCTCCACTATCCTATTTGTCAAAAAATGGTGGGACGAGGGACCTGTCCCCTTGTCCCTATGATTCTGCGATTGTAGGTTTTCCTGCTTCAATTAATACTTTATTTCTGCTCATGAAAATGGCTAGTATGATAATGAATATTCCCGTTCCGAGAAGGAGCCATTCAATTTTGATGATATCTGCAATTGGGCCAAATATAAGCATTCCAAGGGGCATCATTGAGGTTGAAATCATCCCCATCACACCAAACACTCTTCCTAGGTAATCTTCTTCTACTTTCTCCTGCAACAAAACGGTTGCGGGTGTATTAAAAATCGGCATGGCGACGCCGAATAGAGCCATGAAGGCAAAATAAGCCCAAAAGTTAGGAACGATACCAAGTGCAAATGTGCAGACACCCATGATTACACTAGCAAATCCCAATGTTTTAATTTTGTTTTCGAAACCTCCCCAGGAAGCGATTATTCCTCCCCCGACCATCATGCCGATGGAGAAGGCGATTTCGATTGCTGATAAACGCCAAACGTCATCACCAAAACTGCGCGTAACCTGCAGCGGTGTCAAGAAGGCTGCCGGTGCCATTAACACAAAGAACACTGCAAAGAAAAGGAAAAAGCTCTTCAGAAACGTATGGTTATTTACATATTGCAGCCCTTGTTTAAAATCACTAAAGTAGCTAGTTGTTTGTTTTTCTGCTGCCTTCTCATGTACAGAAATTTTTAAAGCGAGCAGTGTGATTATTGCAATTGCTGCGGTTATGACATCGATGAAGAAAATCGTTTCAATTGTCGCAAAACCTAATAGTGCGGCACTTACCATTGGAGAAACAAACATGATAATAGCCTGAATACTTCCATTCACCCCGTTCACTTTTGTCAATTTATCCTTAGGAACAATCTGCGGTAAAATCGCACCGACTGCAGGCATTTGGATTCCGGTTCCAAAGGCACGGACGGCTGCCATCACAAATAACAACCAAATTGCATCAAATCCCATAAAAAAGAGAATTGCAAGGATTAAAGTTGCAGTGGCAATAAGTCCATCAGCTAAAATGATTAACATTTTGCGGTTATATCGATCCGCCCAAACCCCTGCCACTGGTGACAAAATAAAGGCTGGTATAAAACCACAGATGATATATAACGTCATCATCAAACCGGATTCCGTCGTTAACGTTATATGCCACATCATGGCGTATTGAACCAGAGATGATCCAAAGAGGGAGATCGTCTGGCTACTTAAAAAGAGAATAATATTCTTGAACCAATTCTCCTTAAGATTATTATCCATTGTATTCATTTTCTAACAACTCATTTCTATTCAGATTTATTTAATGCACGCTTCACCTACATTCACATACTTCGTGTCACTTATGTCAAAGATCCTTTTTTAGACAACAAAAAAAGAGGGAATCCTCGTCCCCTCTTTTAAATAACCGTAAAATATTGGTTTTCTTTAAAAAATGACAGATCAATCCCGTTGCTCTGAACGTAGGCAGAGCTTCAAACGTATTAAATTAACGAGTGAAATTTGGGAAACGTAATCTGATTGATGCTGTCACAAGGAAAACCTCCATTTCTTAAATGATGAACACATCATAGCAAATATGACCTAAAAATACAAGTAGAGGGTCAAGCCGCTTCCTCACTTTTTAAGGATTTTATCTGAATAAAGAAGTGTCCGAACACGATAAAAAAGCTGAACCCTTAATGGATTCAGCCTCACATAAAGCGATTACTTGTCAGTTCCTGTGAAGTTCCAAAGAAAAAGGAATTTCTACTTTTCCTCTTGGTCTACAGCCTCGTCAGCACCTTCGCCCGCTTTGTTGCCTAGGGCACCTCCGGCAACTGCCCCTGCAACTGTACCAAGTGGACCCAATACAGAACCAATCACAGCACCTGCAGCCGCTCCTGCACCTGTTCCTACTGCCTCACCAGCATTGATATCCTCGGGGTTTCTTTTGTTTTCAGCCAATTATCCCACCTCCTTTTTTGGAAATGCTTATTATTTTTACACTTCCCTCAAAGCTTAGTTTGCTCAAAGCCATTTGCTATTTATTACGTATATCATTTCCTTATTTCCCCAAGTAGTACTTGGCAAAGGGCTGGTTCATTGTTCTAAGCTTTTTCTTGTGGGACGCGGGACCTGTCCCTCTGTCCCAGACACTTGACTTCACATACGAGCATAGGTTATAAAGGTAATGTAAGTAAAAAAACGCCTTAAAATAAAGGGGTATGAGTTTATGTTATCGGTGGTTCTTAACTAATCCATAATTGGATAGCTGGAAGAAGCAAAAAAACGTAGCAAGGCTATGTTTATTTCACTATGGCTTCTTTTGGAAAGTTAAGAACACGCATCATAGCTATGAAAAATGGATCTTGCTATGGCATGTTTGTCATGGTTTTTTTGTGTCTAAAAAACACCAATGACTGTGCTATGCCCAGGTCTATCTTCAGCCGTCATGAGCGATTTGTTCATGACGGCTTTTTTGATATAGCCCGTGAACAATTCCTCACGAACTATGTTTTTTATTAAAAGGAGGATTTACCATTGAATCGTCAAACAATGGAAGCATTAGGTTTTTATCAAATTTTGAATGAAATCGCACAATTCGCAAGAACAGACCGGGGTAAGGAAACACTACTTTCTTTAAGACCTACACAAAACAAAAAAAAGATCGAGCAATCTTTACATGAAATTTCAGAAGCAATGAACATCCTTGCAATCAGTGGGAGTGTTCCGATACACTCTTTGGACCAAATCGATCATTATATTGAGCAAGCAAAAAAAGGAATCGCTATAAAAGTAGATCAATTCACTCGGATTGTCTCATTCCTAGACCACTGTCAAAAATTAAAACAATTTATGAAAGATAAGGAATATGCCGGTCCAATGGTAAGCATGTACGCTGCATCCATTGGAGATGTATCCCAACTAGAAGCAGAAATAAGTCGCTGTTTGCGCAATGGCCAAGTAGATGATTATGCATCAAGTGACCTTAACTACCTGCGAAGACACCTCGCCACTCAACAGGAAAAATTAAAAGAAAAAGCACAGTCATTAGTGAAAAGTGGAAGAATTTCTCCTTACTTGCAGGAAACGAATGTTGCAGAACGATCAGGTCGTTATGTTCTAGCAGTAAAAAAGGAATTTAGGAAGAAAATTCAAGGAGCAGTATTAGATACGTCAGCTTCGGGCTCTACCCTCTTTATCGAACCTGTTGAATTAAGCACGCTTCAGGAAGATATTGAGCTCATTAAAATAGCAGAAGAAACTGAGGTAGAGCGAATTTTATATGAACTCACTCAGTTGTTTCTTTCATATGAACATGTGATCCAGGTTGCCACCCAGACCATGCATCATTATGATGTACTTTTCGCCAAAGCTAAGTACAGTCAAAAAATCCAAGCAAACATTCCGACAATCAATGAAGAGTTCAGGATCCATCTAAAAGAGGCACGTCATCCAATGCTTGGACATGATGCCGTTCCTCTTACGGTTCCAATTGGAGAACAAGAACGAGCTCTTATCATTACTGGTCCGAATACAGGAGGAAAAACGGTAACATTAAAAACAGTTGGACTCCTCACATTGATGGCTCAATCTGGCCTCCCTATTCCAGCCAAAAAAGGGAGTGAAATTGCCATCTTCCAACATATCTTTGTCGATATTGGAGATGGCCAAAGCATTGAGCAAAACTTAAGTACGTTTAGCTCGCGGATGGTCAATATAATTGAAATTTTAAAAACCACAAACGATTCATCACTCGTATTAATTGATGAACTTGGCTCCGGCACCGACCCGAGGGAAGGAATGGCCCTCGCCATCGTTATTTTAGAGCAACTATTTGAAAAAGGGGCTACTTTATTTGCAACAACCCATTATAGTGAAATGAAGAGCTTTGCTGATGAAACAGAAGGATTTTTAAATGGTTCCATGGAATTCGATATCGAAACACTACAACCAACGTACAGACTTTTACTTGGAAAGAGTGGGCAAAGCCAAGCGTTTGATATAGCTGCTAAACTCGGGATGCACCCAACACTTATCGAGCGTGCACATAAGAAAGCCTATCAACAGGATAAGGATTACCATCAAAACATTGCACGCGAAGCATTGCAATCACCCACCTATCAAAAGCAAATCATTGTAAATAAGTATGCTCGAAGTAATGTTGAAAAAAGAAAACAAGAGCCACATGCATCTAAGGTCACGGTCTACAATCAAGGTGATAACGTCCTTCTTGTTGCAACAGGTGAAACCGGCATAGTGTACAAAGGACCAGATGACCGTGGAGATTATATTGTGCAAATTAAAGGGGATAAACGAACTGTTAATTATAAGAGAATTGAGTTAAAGATTGCGGCAGCAGAGCTCTACCCTTCCGATTACGATTTTGACATCATCTTCAAAAGTAAAGAATATCGAAAAATAAAAAAAGACATGAACCGCAAATTCGTAGAAGACAAATGGTTAGAGGAAGATGAGTAATCATGACATAAACTAAAAAAGCGTTAATCCTATTTTGGATTAACGTTTTTTTCTAACTATTGGGGTTTCACAAGCTCCTTCATTAAACATATATTATGTTTAAAAACGACAGGAGCCACATCGATGATTTATATTGTTCAACCTGGAGATACTTTTTTTCAGATAGCCCTAAGATTTAAAACATCAATAGCATTATTGCTCATATACAATCCCCAAATTACAGATCCAAATTTCATTTACCCTAGACAGATTATTAATTTACCTCCGACAGGGCATTCCTACAAACTTTGCCCTATTTTACGACAAGGCGATCGCGGACCATCTGTAAGTAGAATACAAATTCTCTTAAGAGATCAAGGACTTTACAGCGGAGCAATTGACGGCATATATGGACCACTGACACAGAGAGCACTTTTAACCTGGCAACAGAATACAAAGGAGCTTGAAGTTACAGGGATTGTTGATGAGGAAACTTGGGTATCGTTAGGATTTGAATGTAACGAACGTCCTGAGATTGTCCAATACATTGTACGTCCTGGGAGTTCCTTATTTGGAATAGCGATTTGGTTTGGGGTATCTGTGGATAACCTTTTACAAGTAAACCCTCAAATTACAAATCCCAACCAAATTCTTGCTGGGCAGATCATTAATATTCCGGCAACTTTTTAAACCTTTAAAACACGGTAAAAGCTCACAGGGAAAACATTCCACCAATAAATACAACAAATAATTACCAACCTAGTAAAGGGAAAAATTATTTGGAGGTAATGGATATGGCACAATTAAGAGAAATTATGACATCGGATGTTGTTACAATTAACGAAACACAGTCAGTCCAAGAAGCTGCTGCTTTAATGAGCCAACACAATATCGGGTCTGTTCCAGTAGTAAATAGTAACGGACAAATGGTCGGAATTGTGACTGACCGTGATATTACCCTGCGTACGACTGCACAAGGAGAAAGTGCACAAACACCCGTTTCTCAAGTGATGACTGCTCAGAAAATTGTTCAAGGAACTCCTGACATGGATGTACATGAGGCAGCAAATCTAATGGCTCAACAACAAATTCGCCGCTTACCAGTCGTTGAAAATGGGCAAGTAACAGGAATGGTTGCCTTAGGCGATTTAGCCGTACAAAATCAATACGCAAACGTGGCCGAACAAGCATTACAAAACATCTCAACCCCATCCGCACCTCAACAATAATGGGACAGAGGGCTGGGTTGGGACAGAGGGACAGGTCCCTTGTCCCAGAAACCAGAACCACTTTCTTGTAACAAAAATAATGGGACGCGATACCTCGCGTCCCTAAAATACGATTTGAACCAAAACCATGTATACGATTGTTCCACCCTCAATTGAAATGAACATACTTCTCTTTCAAAAGTGAATCATGGCAACTACAGCAACTACTGCTCCCCCAAATATAAAAAGACAACAATCGAAACTCCTCGTCCTACTTAGATGTTTTTCTTCATTCATCCATCGCTCAATATAAATAAAAGAATGGTTTACAATTATCTTTTTGTAGCACTGTATTGTGTTTGATAAAATAATAATACTAACCATATGGGACAGAGGGACAGGTTCACTGTCCCAGAAAGAACATCCTTACCACCCCTTTTGTAAAAAAATGGTGGGACGCGGGACCTGTCCCCGTGTCCCTCAGAGTAGGAGAATGATATGAAGAATCGCCCCAATATACAGCTTTCGTATTTTATTTCTATAATGGTTTGCGTGTTGTTGTTCGTTGGGGTTAACGGGACAATTGAAACCTTCATGTTACCTCAGGAAAGTAAAGCAACGACTCAAGGATCTACATCAATCCACGATTCTTCAGTAATTAAAAAGCTTAACAGTAATCAAGCTGTGACTATTGTTGCGTATGGTGATTCAATTACATGGGGGTATGAACGAGATTCTAATACCGGAAGAGTAACTCAAGTAAAGGAGCCTTATCCAAAGGTACTAGAATATGAACTTAAGCAAAAGTTTGACTATCGTCATATAAAAGTTATTAATAGAGGTCATCCCGGCTGGACATCTATTCAGGCACTTGAAAATATTGAGAAGGAAGTACTTAGCTATCATCCCGACCTAGTCATATTGATGTTTGGGATAAATGATGCAAGAGGTCATTTAAAATACAGTCCTCATTCTCTCCCTGTCCCTGTCGAACAATATAAAGAAAATAATCAACATTTACTTCGAAAGCTTCAAGAAAAAGGAATCGAAGTGGTTATCATCTCACCAACTACATTTACTAGTAAAAAAAATAATGCAAATATAAATCAAGTACACTATACAAATGCAATAAGATCCTTAGCAGAAGAAGAAAATATTCATTATATTAATGGTTCTGAAATCCCGATTGAAGATAATCTTAAAGACGGAATTCACTTTAAAGCCGAGCAATATAAGCTAATCGCAGAGAAAATAATGTCTGAACTATTTTAAGGATCGCGGGAGGTCCCTTGGCCCAATTTCCAGAATGTGGTGGGACGCGGGACCTGTCCCCTTGACCCACTTGGGGCGACGCATAATCCTATGTTCCGTTACATTTGTTATTTAATAGTAATTTACGTCATAATACGTGGCTTTTTTCATTCCTGTCAATAGTCTTATTCTAGTATTTTCTACCTCCATTACCAAAGGTAGACAAATACTAGATATGTGATTCAATTAGACCAATCTATTAATTTTCAATGATTGTTTGTGTTTAATATAGTAGAAAAGTTTTAAGTTATCAAATGAAGGAAAAGTCTTCCTCAAATATTACAAAATTCACATGCTATGATTGTGATGTATCTTGGATACAAACAAGAGGAGGACTGAATATGAAGAAAACTGTATTTTCATTATTAGTGGCAGGTGCACTATTAGTTACTGGGCCATTAGCTAGTTCCGCGGAGCAAGTAAATGATTCAAAAAATGTATATGAAGGTCGTTATGTTGTATCTGTTAACAACTCTACTAATTGGAATGACCTTATTCAAAACTTACTTAAAAAATACTATTCTGGGTATTCTCAAACTCAACCTAAAGTGGAGGCACCTACACAACCAACTGAGGAGCCAACTCAACCAAAAGCTGAAGATCCTATTCAGGAAAAACCTGTTGTTCAACAACCTGTACAACAGCAGCCATCAGAACAGCCAAAAGAAACTGAGAACCAAGCTGCTTATTCATTAAGTCAGTTTGAGCAAGAAGTTGTAACTCTAACAAATAATGAACGTGCAAAATATGGCTTACAGCCACTAAAAATTGATTTAAAATTAAGTGAAGTTGCGAGAATCAAATCTACAGATATGAAGAACAAAGGTTACTTCTCACATACAAGCCCAACTTACGGATCACCATTTGAGATGATGAAGCAATTTGGTATTCAATATCGTGCAGCTGGTGAAAATATTGCAATGGGTCAACGTTCACCACAAGAAGTTGTAAATGCATGGATGAACAGTGAAGGCCATCGTAAGAATATCTTAAGCTCAAACTTCACTCATATTGGAGTAGGTCACGTAGAAGGCAATTATTGGACACAAATGTTTATTGGAAAATAAACTCGTTTAGCAAGCTATGCTTTTCTTCCTTATAATAAATGAGCACCCAACGAAATTTCGTTGGGTGCTTTTTTGTGGGACAGAGGGACAGGTCCCACTGTCCCAGGAAAATATTGGCGGGACACGGGACCTGTCCCCGTGACCCCGTTATTGCAGTTTTCCTCTGCAGAGGATTGGGATTTGGTCTACGACTTCGTCTCCAGAGATTAGGTAGGCGTGGTCATAGAGGTTGCAGACTGGGCATATATGGTTTGGTATGACTTCTAGTGTATCTCCAATTGCAACTTGATTTCTAAATTCTTCATTATAGATGATTGCATGCTCATCATAAAGCTGGTCAATATGAACACCATATTTCTTGATATAACCTATCCCCGTCGTTGCACATATTCCTTCACTTCGCGACTGCATGGTGAGTCCTTTTGCACCGACATCTGTTATGACGCGTTCATTTGTTGGTTTGCTTATGACGGTTGTAAGGACAGTAGCTGCACATCTAGAGTAAGAACCAATTGCATTTCCTTGCGAAACATCCATGAGGATATAAGTTCCAATACGAAGTTCAGTGATTCCCTCCATGACTCCAAAATCATGCATGAGCGGTGGAGTCGATCCAATGCTAACGGTTTCAAGTTTGCAGCCTAATTCTTCAGCTAAATGTGCAAAATGAAGGGTGCGTTTTTGGGCTTCATTATATAGGCGGCGACATTCCTCAAGGTCTTTGGCTTTGTATGTATGACCATCGTGAGAAAAGATTCCTTTTAAATTCACATGCGCGCAGTTTTTAATATATTCTACTAAACTTGTATAATCGCTTTCTTCGATAACGCCTGAACGGTTTTCACCTACTTCAATTTCGATCAGAACTTGAGCTGGCTTTTGACTATCACTAAATACTTTCTCAATCATTTCACATTGTTCGATGCTGTCGACACCAAAGGAAATATCAATTGTTTCAGCAAGCTTTTTGATGCGATTTAATTTGACCTCTCCCACTATTTCGTTTGCAATAAAAATATCACTCAGTCCGTGTTCAGCCATGACTTCTGCTTCGCCAACCTTCGCTACCGTAATACCATTTGCACCTGCCTGAACCTGTAATTTAGCTAGTGCAGGCATTTTATGCGTTTTCGTATGCGGGCGAAGATGAACACCATATTGATTGGCATATGTTTGCATTCTATTAATGTTATCCATCATAATTTCTCGATCAATTAATAAGCTCGGTGTATCTAGTTCATGCTTTTTCATCAATACCACTCCTCACAAAATCAAATGCGCCTTAGCGTATTTGCGCCCGATTTTTTTCGAGCTTGCTCGAAAAGCTACCTCTGAAAAATCGTGGCATCCGCCGGAGGCTTTAACTTTATTCAGTCGGGGTTTGAACCCCTACTGAATTGGTTTCACATATTGCATTCATCCCCCACTTATAGAAGTAGGGGACTTCTGCTGAATAAAGTTAAAATAGGCAATCTTCTAGTTACTTTTTAGACCCGCTCCACATAAAGGAAAGACTAGTTGTTGGTCTTTTAATTCTGGGTATTTCTCTACATATTGTAAATATCCGGCATAATTGGCTGCTGAAGTGATTTCAACATAAATTCCTTTTAATGCAAGCTGCTTTCTTGCCTTTACTATACTTTCCTCAGACACGCCGATTATATCTCCACCAGTTTCTCTCACAGCCTGTAAAATTTCTGTTCCTCTTGCCGGTGCTGCAATGGCAATGCCCTCTGCCAAGGTTCCTGAATGTTCAACAGGTTCCACCGTGTTTTTACCTTCTACAAAGGCCTTCATAAGTGGTGCACAAACTTCTGCCTGTACAGCAAGAAGTTTTGGCATTTTCTCGATTTGCCCATTTGCCAATAGCTCTTGAAAGGCAATATATGCTCCCATAAGCAATGTTCCATTTCCTACTGGAATAATGAATGCTTCAGGCATTTTGTTATTCATTTGCTCAAATACTTCATACACATACGTTTTCGTACCTTCCCAAAAAATCGGGTTGTAAATATGACTTGCATAGAATGCTCCTGTGGTTTCAACCATCGATATCGCAGCGGTTGCAGTATCTTCCCTATTTCCAGGAACCTTATGAATAACCGCGCCATGTGCTTCAATCTGGGCTATTTTTTTAATAGAGGTTGATTCCGGAACGAAAATATCACATTGGATCCCTGCCCTTGCTCCAAAGGCCGCAATGGCTGTTCCAGCATTACCACTACTATCTGCAACGACTCTCTCAACGCCGAGTTTTTTCGCCATGGCAATGAGCAGTACAGCCCCACGATCTTTAAAAGACAAAGTAGGCATATAGTAATCAGCTTTGGCGTAGACATTATCATCAATTTTAATAAGTGGAGTACCTCCTTCCCCTAACGTAATCTCCTGCCATACATCCTCCTGTTCAAATGGAAGTGCATCGATATATTTCCAAAGAGAATGATTTCTGGATGAAGAGGTTTCAGTAAAATCTACTGCCTTTTTCTCAAATTCAAGGTTTAGTAATCCACCACAATTACATTTCCATATATTACTTTCCAACGGATATGTTGAATGACATTCAAAACAGATATAGTTCATCATCACTCTTCCTTTTCTTAATCAATATAGGCTATTGCTTCAAGTTCTATCGAATATCCATAATGTAGTTGATTAGTAGGAACAACAGCCCTTGCAGGCTTATGATCACCAAAATACTGTTTGTATAATGAATTAACGGTATCCCATAGTGAAATATCTGAAATATAAATCGTAACCTTCATAATGTCCTCTTTTTTTGCACCTGCTGCTTCTAAAACATGGTCTAAGTTGGTTAATACTTGTTTGGTTTCGGCCGCAATATCACCGCTAGTTCCCTCTCCTGTAAAAGGATCAACCGGGAGTTGCCCTGATATGAAGAGTAAATTACCCTTTTGTGTTGCAGCGGAATAATGACCTTGGTTTGGCTTTGCACCGTTAATGGTGATAAATTTCATACTAAAAAGCCTCCTTTTGGATAAAATTTTATAATATGTGGATGTTTCTTTGTTTACTTTTTATCTTTAATTTCTTCAATATAGCTGTATACCGTGACTTTTGAGATATTCAACTTCTCTGCCACTCTATCGATTGTTCCACGAATTAAGAAGATCCCTTTTTGTTCCATAAATCGAACCATCTCAACCTTTTCATCACGTCTAAGCTGTTCAACTGGTTTGTTGCCAATAATTTTATCGATCAAATCATTGGCTATCTCCTGAATATGCTCTGTTTCATGCATTTTTTTCTGCTGATGATTTAGGTTCGAAGGCTGGTCCGGATGTTGAGGAATCAAGCTGCTTAGATAGTTTATATTTTCAGTAATTCGTGTCGTATCAATGTTAATGCAAAGTGCGCCAATTACCTTTTTAACCTGATCTCTAATTAACAGGGTAGAAGATTTGATTAATCTACCATCATCAGTATGAAAATAATAATTTGCTGAATAATCATTCGTAAAATTTTGGGATAATAACACTTCTGTAATGAGATGATTAAAACTTTGTCCTACATTCCTTCCGGTTACATGGTTGTTAACTGTGTACACAACTGAGCTTTGAGGCACAGTTAAATCATGCAGTACAACTTCGCAATCATTGCCAAATGTTTTAGCAATCACCTCTGCCACCGGCATGTACTGTTCAAGTATAGAATTCATAAATAAATTCCTTTCCTTAGTCTATTCAACTAAAATATATATAAAATTTTATATGAAATCAAGAACTTTTTATATATCAAGAAAATGAGATTAAACGCTTATTTTTTATACAAATCACAAGAAGTGTATAATGGGACAGAGGGACAGGTCCCGTGTCCCACCATCAAAAGTTGGTGGGACTCGAGACCCTTGTACCATACATAATAAAAGAGGTGTGTATTTAATGGAGCAATTAATGTTTATTGAAACAGGAATGGGAATTGATGTTCATGGCCAGAACATTACGAAGGCAGCCGTTCGAGCTGTAAAAAATGCGATTCATTTTAATTCAATGCCTGGAATTCGATCTGTACTACCAGGCAATAGTTTAGACAATATGGTCGTGAACGTAAAGCTAGCGGTCCCTTGTGATAAAGAGGCGCTGGATATCAATGCGATTAAAGAGAGTATACCGTTTGGAAAAGTGTCAGTGGAAGTTATGGACGGTGGAATGTTAACAACAAGCGGCATCGTCATTGAGGAAAAAGACGATCAAAACGATTTAATGTACATAGTAGTTGCTTCAGTTGAAGTTGGGTACTAATGGGACAGAGGGACAGGTCCACTGTCCCAACCTCCCAAAAAAAGTGGGACAAGGGACCTGTCCCCGTGACCCAGAACAAGAAAATCAACGGTGACTCATTTCGCACAAAAAAGGACCAATCGCACGATTGATCCCTAGAAGTTATTTATTGTGTTACTTGCTTTATTAGTTTTTTATTTCCTTTATTTAAGATATTCTCATAATCGATATATTCATAAATATCATTTGAAATTATGTTACTGAATTCTACCAATTCATCTACCGATAAATCTTCAATGCCTTTTTTGTTCTGTTCACAATAGATAATGATTTTCCCAACGATTTCGTGGGCATCCCTAAATGCGATTCCTTTGCTGACTAAATAGTCTGCCACCTCAGTAGCATTTAAGAAGCCAGCTTTTATTGCCGCCTTCATGTTATCTTCTTTCACATGAAGCGTATCAATCATTTTCGACATAATTTCGAGACAGTCCATTACAGTATCAAGGGCATCGAAAAATTGTTCTTTATCTTCTTGCATATCTTTATTATAGGTGAGTGGCAAACCTTTTAGAGTTGTCAATAACGATACTAAGGAGCCATAAACTCTTCCTGTCTTTCCTCTAATAAGTTCTGCAGCGTCAGGATTTTTCTTCTGTGGCATAATACTGCTACCCGTTGAATACGCATCATCCATTTCAATAAATCGGAACTCTTGGCTACTCCAGAGTATAAGCTCCTCACTTAATCTGCTTAAGTGCATCATTGTAATAGAGAAGCTCGACATGAGTTCTAGCAAATAATCACGGTCGCTTACGCCATCTAAAAAATTATCTACGGGCTTAGAAAAACCTAATAGCTCAGTCGTTATCTGCCGATTAATATTATGGGTAGTTCCCGCAAGCGCACCGCAACCTAACGGATTTTCATCCATAATCTCAATCGCATTGCTGATTCTTTTTTTATCACGATTAAACATCTGTACGTAAGCACCAAGGTGATGACTAAATGTGACAACCTGAGCACGCTGCAAATGGGTATATCCAGGCATGATGACATTGTTTTGACTAGCTTTGTTATTTAGTGATTCTATTAGTTGCCCAAGGGAAGCCATTACTTCGTTTGCTTTTTGTTTAGCGTAAAGTCTCATGTCAACTGCTACTTGGTCATTTCTACTTCTAGCCGTATGCAGCTTTTTACCAACTTCACCAATTCTTTCAGTTAAATTCATTTCTACAAAGGAGTGTATATCTTCATAATTACCTTCTACTTTTAGAGTCCCAGCCTCGATATCTTCCAAAATTGTTTGAAGACCCTCTATTAGCAAAATACCTTCAGCATCTGAAAGCAATTTACATTCTACCAGCATTCTTACATGGGCTATGCTTCCTGTTATGTCCTGATAGTATAGTCTGTGATCAACTGGTAGAGAAGTATTAAACTTCTCCATTATTTGATCCCCTCGCTTAGTAAAGCGTCCGCCCCATAATTTCACTTATATTCCAACTCCTTCACTTGCACCGTACTTCCTTTTGTGATTCTTAGATAATAGAAAAATAGTTATTATGAGTAAGACTAAGATCAATAGTAAAGTTAAAACACTGCCTGTAATACCGGCAACAATATACCCAATAAAGGCAATTGATGCATTAAGGAGTGCATAAGGTAATTGTGTTTTCACGTGGTCAATATGGTCAGCACCCGCTCCTGTAGACGAAAGAATGGTCGTATCAGAAATTGGTGAGCTATGATCCCCCATTATTCCACCCGAAAGAACAGCCCCGATACAAACTAATAAATGCGCATCTAATGTAACGGCCATAGGAATAGCGATTGGTAGCATGATAGCATAAGTTCCCCATGAAGATCCTGAAGCTAAAGACATTAACACGCCGACTAAGAATAATAGAGCTGGAATAATGAATGCAGGCACATTTCCATTCATTGCTTCCACAATAAAGTTTGCAGTACCCATTTCCTTCATCACTTTTCCAAGTGACCAAGCCAGGATTAGTGTAACAGCAACATAAACCATTTTTTGCATCCCAGTTGTGTAGATAGTAAAAATATCACTAAATTTTTTCAATTTATATACAAGCATTAAAATGATAATTGTAATTGCGGCAAACAAATATGCTGTACTTAAGGAAACTCTAAAATCATTTCCTGGTACTGGTTCAAATGGGAAACCATACGAAATCAATAAACCAAAAAGAGTAACAAATAATACTAAAAGAGGCAACCAAACCAATATAGCATGTCGGTGTTCTGTTCCTTCTTCACTATTCTCTACTCTTCTTAATGGTTTTGATGTTGGCCAGTATAGTTCACCAGTAGTTTGAACTCTGTGCTCAGCTTTTGCCATTGGCCCAAAATCTAATTTTGTAAGAGCGACTAGAGGGACCATTACAACAGCTAATATCGCATAAAACTGAAAAGGAATTACCTGAACCAGAGTAGAAAATTCAGATGTCGTAATATTTAAGGCCTCATATTCCTTTTGAATAAGACCCATAATGTATACGCCCCATCCGATAAAAGGAATTAATACTGCAACAGGTGAGGAAGTTGAATCAATAATCCAAGCGAGCTTTTCTCTTGAAATTTTCGCCTTATCAAAGATTTTTTCAAATACAGGGCCAACAATTAGCGGTGTACCCAAATCAGAGAAGAAAATGATAATTCCTCCGAACCAAGCAGAAATCTGCGCTTTAGCCTTAGTATTAATAAATTTAATCGTATTTGCTGCAAGTGCAGCTCCACCACCGGACTTTTCCATAAGTCCTACAAATCCGCCAATAAAAAATAATAATACGATAATAGCTGCATTGTAGCCATCTGCTGCAAGTGGGAAAAAGTAATTCCCTATTGTCTCTGTTGTTGCCACAAGAGGATTTCCTCCGACAAGAATGAGCACTCCGATAAAAGCACCAAAGAACAGTGACACTACTACATTTCTAGTTATAACCGCAAGAATGATTGCAATAATAGGTGGGAGTATTGATATCCAGCCCAAGTGTTCCATAAACATTTCTCCTTCTAATAAATAAGCTATTACATTGCATAAATATAAAAGGATAAATTTTTAGAATTTATCCTAGTACTTGATTATAAAGAACAATTCTATGAAATGCAATAAACTATTTAAATATAATTTTTATAAATATACATTTCGCTATTATATTTATAAAAAAAGAGATTGACGTGGCCTTCTGACACTGTTAAATCGGGTCAATCACCAACTTAATTAAAAGGTTATTATTCTCGCAATCAAATTTTACTCAACAAAAAAACGAAGAGATTACCTCTTCGTTTTCTAGCGTGATGTATAATCAGCATGGATTCACATGATTGATCCAACTGGGAGTTCCCTCCTACTATTTGTTTAGGTATGCCCACGCGTATTGGGCGTATAGTTCTGCCCCAGTGACCATGGCATCTTCGTCGATGTTGAATTTGCCGTGGTGGTGTGCCCACCCGGTGTCTTTTTCGGGATTTCCTGATCCAACTAAAGCAAAGCAACCTGGTACTTCATCAAGGTAGAAACTGAAGTCTTCCCCGCCCATTGTTGGTTTTTCATCATAAAGGACTTCTTCACCAAATGCCTCAGTGGCTACTTGTTGTACGAGCTTTGCACTTTCCTCACCGTTAATGACCGCTTGTGTGCCACGAATATAGTCTACTTCAGCGCTTGCCCCGTAAATTGACGCAACCTGTTCTGCATATACACGAAGCTGCTTTTCAATATGATCACGGATTTCAGGATCAAAACAGCGAACGGTTCCTTCAATAACCGCATTCTCAGCAATCACATTAAAGCGCGTTCCCACTGTCATTTTTCCAACCGTTAATACAGCTGGCTTTTGAGGGTCGATCGTTCTTGAAACAACAGATTGAACATTCATCACAAAGGATGAGGCAACAATTGCGGCATCGATGCAATCCTGCGGAATTGCCCCATGTCCCCCTCTTCCCTTGAATTTCACCGTAAAAATATCTGCTGATGCGAACGAAGGCCCAGGATTGCAGGACACTTTATTGGTTGGCATTTGTGACCAAATATGCATTCCAAATACATTATCGACTCCCTCAACCGCTCCTTGTTTCACCATTTCTAAAGCTCCTGTTGCCACTTCTTCAGCCGGTTGAAAAATCAAGCGGACATTACCATGTAGTTCCTCTTTCATGTCATTCAATGCCTTCGCAGCAATGAGAAGCATTGCAGTATGAGAATCATGGCCACATGCATGCATTTTGCCTTGCGTTTTAGAGGCATATGGCAAATCCAAATTTAATTCTTCAACGGATAAAGCGTCCATATCCGCTCTCAATGCGACAGTTTTTCCCGGCTTGCTGCCCTTTATTTCTCCGATCACACCTGTCGGATTTGTTTTATGATTCTCGATTCCTAACTCATCAAGATATTGCACTACGAATGCCGATGTATTGTACTCTTCCCAAGACAATTCAGGCTCACTATGCAATTTTCGACGAATAGCTGTCAATTCTTCACTATAGTCCGCGATTGCTTGTTTTATTATTTCATTTACCATGAGGTTCAACTCCATTTAAATCATTCGTTGTGCGTTAAAAAGTTTTTTTAATTTTATAAGAATGATACAAAAGTTCCAGCTAGAATAACAGAAACAATCGTAACTGTGATAAATCCACCCACTAGCATTGGCGGTAACATATGACTTGTTAATACTTCTCTTTCTTCTTCATCCTTTGTCAATGAATTAATAACTTCATTTGTAATAATATAATCAGCCGGGAATCCGTATAGGGCTGTTAGTGATACTGCAAATGCCATGTGTTTGCTGACTTTTAGCAACTTACCTGCAATGAATGAAAAGATATACATCCCGATTACCCCTAATACAATACACCCGATAAGCGGTGTTAAAATCTCAAGCATCATGTTAGGAGTTGCATGCTTTAATCCATCAAAAATGAAAAGCATTAACCCCATAATCGCTAAACCAAATCCATTTGCCTTTTGTAAGGAATGTGTTTCAAGGAAACCAACACTCTTTCCGATAACCCCAAAGAGTAAGCAAAGAACAAGCGCATTAACATTCACAACCGGTGCTAATAAAGTTGAAGCTAAGTAAGCAAGGTAACCAACTACTGCTAATCTTAAAAACTTGAAATATTCTGTATTATATCTTTCTGGAATTTTATCAATCCACTTAACCTTTGGAACAGTTTCAGATGTTGCCGCAACTTCCGCTTTTACTTCTTCCACTTTCGAAAGCTGACCATTGCGATATTGTTGTAATAGTTTCTTACCTTCCTTTTTCAAAACGATTGATGTTATCGGGTATCCTGCAAAACCTTGCATTACATAGATCACAATCGCAAAAACAGATAAGCTTGTAAGTCCTGCATTTGCTGCCCCTTCTGACATGATTAATGCTGAAACTAGGCCTCCAACTAATGGTGGAATGGCTACTATGACTGTTTGCACTCCAAAAATGAGTGTTCCAACTCCGAAAAGTATCGCAATAATACCTAGAATACCAGATAAAGCTATTAAAATTGTTTTCCACTGTGCCATTAATTCTTTAAGTGATAATAATGTACCCATATTTACAATTAATAGATACATCAACATCGTAGCAACAACAGATGGAATACCTGCTAATGCAACAATATCTTGCGGAAAAAAAGTCCAATACCCTATTAAAAATAGGACCGCACACACAAACACGGATGGTATCCATGCTTTTGTTTTTATAGAAATAAAGTCTCCGATAAAAAGTATGATAAGTAAAAGAACGAAAGCTAGCATTTGAGACATTATATGTTCAACCCCTTTTTGTGTTAATTGTTATTATTTTTTAAATATAATAACATCTTAACTCACGAAAAGAAAGATTTTTTTGAAAATAGTTGCAATATCAAGAGATTATCAACTTACATTTCTTTTATAATTTGTATTTACTGGGCATATTTGTTATTTTAATATATTTTTTACAAATCCTATCATACATCTTAGATAAAAATAGGGCTGTTCTAAAAGTCATGGCACTGACCTTCGGAACAACCCTGTTATCTTTTATAAAATATCATTAAAAGGCTCATTACATTTTACCGAGATCTACATTAGCTGCATTGTTGTGACACAAGTATTGTCGCCTTCAAATGTGGAAAGTTCTGATTCTACTGTTTTTCCGTCATATCCGATTTTTACTGTATATGTTTTATCCCGCGGTAACCATAGATCGATAAAACCATTTGCGAACGATGTCATGGTTTCATCAACAACCACGTCACCAGCCTCATCTTGAATGTAGACATCAAATTCCTTTTCAACTAATTCTCCTTGACAACCTGTTAAACTGTGAATGGCACATTCGTGTGTTGTTTCAATAAATGGGGCAATCGAAACAAAAAATTCTTCCTCAGGAAGTTCATAAGAGGTTTCTTCTTTATTACTATCCGTAACAATAAGTTCGTGCGAGGTAATCGAAGCAGACACATCTTCAAAACTACCAACACTATAATCGTGTATCATTTCTTTAATATCTTTTACTTCATTTACTTCCTTTTCATTCGATGAACTATTGTTACAAGCTGCTAATAGGAGGATTAGCAGTAATCCAGTTAATCCAAGTAATCCTTTTTTCATCAAGTTACAACTCCTTTTAAAATGCAGGTAAGAATCATATTTGTCATCATCAAATACTATATCCTTGATAATAGTAACTAATAATTATGAAGAAAGTGTGCAGAAAACAGTTTTTGGCGCTAGATATTTTTAGTTTTTTAAAACCATTTCTCTTTTCTACATTTATAGATTATCTTCCAATTCAATCGTTACCTTAGTACCTTTTCCTAGTTCACTATGCATATTTATATGACCACCATGAGCTTCTACAATTTCTTTCACAATTGATAAACCTAGACCTGAACCACCACTTTCGCGTGATCTTGACTTCTCAACTCGGTACAAACGGTTAAATATAAATGGGATTTCCTCTTTTGGAATGCCTATTCCTTCATCGATAACAGATAACACTATTTTATTCTTAGTCTGGTTTTGTTCAACTTCTAATGTAACTCTACTATTCCTGTTTGAATATTTTAATGAGTTATCTAATAGGTTTATAACTACTTGTTCTAATCTAGGTCTGTCTATATTGGCGAATAAGCCATTCGGACAGGAATGACTCAACTGAATTCCTTTTTTCTTAAACGCTGGATGAACTTTCTTCACAATTTTATTTGTGAATTCGCAAAGATTAACCCTTTCCTTTTCAATAACAAAGGTATGCTGGTCAATTTTAGCTAAATCAAATAAGTCTTTGACCAAACCTGAAATATGTTCGGCTTCCTCGCAGATTATTTGTAAATATTTATTGCGTTCTTCTTCACTAATACCATCTCTTCGCGCAATATCTGCATATCCTTTTACATAGGTTAGAGGGGTTCTTAATTCGTGTGAAATACTTGCCAGGAACTCACTTCTCTCCTGTTTTAAATGGTTTAAATCATTTGCTAACATTTGAATACTTCGTGCAAGCTCACCTAATTCATCATTGCTTTGATGTCTAACTGAAACCGTAAAATCCCCTCTACTTAGCGCTTTTGTGGCCTGTTTCATTCTAATTAAAGGAAGTGTTATTACTTTAGAAAGCAAAAAGACTGTCACAACCGTTAAGAGAATTGTAAGACTTCCTACCAGTATAAAATGTTGCTTTAATTTAGAAACCATCATTTGTATCGAATGTGTGCTCTTAAACATATACACATGGCCGATCAATTGATTACCAATCATAATGGGACTAACAGTGGATATATAAGACTCTGTTTCCCACCGTTTTTCGACAATCATCCCCTCGAATGGCACGGGTCCCCTTTCCCTCTCCATCAGCTGTTTCATCGGTGTTGTTAGCTCATTTGACTTAGCAAGTACCTTACCATTATGAGTCATGATGACGACATCCGTATCTGCTTCAGTTTCCATTAAAGCAACATGCTCAATTGTCGTATCATCAAAGCTTTTTTCTAATACATGGCGGTGACTTTCCCCTCTTGCTTTTAATTCCGCAAGTTCTTCGTCAATACGAGAATTGACTAGTCCAGTATATAAAAAAGAAAACAAAATGATTTCAAGAATTAAGATGAATGAGAAAAACAGTAGACCAAGTTTAAGCGATATTTTATTCATTCATTTTCTCCTTATATTTTTAGCCTTCAAAAAAACGTAAATAAATCATAAACATCATACCACTTCGTTTAAAATCCAATTCTGCCCTTCACCAACTATTCATAAATTCTGCATAGATTCTGCAATGTTTAGATGTATTCTAAAGCCATAAAAGATAAGGAGTTGGTAGATATGAAAAAATGGGCAATTAGCATTTTCACAGCTGCATTAGTAATCGGTACAGGTACCGCTGTATTTGCACAAGGAGATGGTGAAGGTTTCCTTCCTTTTGAAAAGATGAAACCCCTCATGGAAAAAATGCACCCCGATTTTTCTGAACAGCAATTAAAAGATATGTTTGATTCTTGTCATGGAGAAAACGGCTCGATGAAAAATACAAATTTTAATGAAATGCATAATCTAGATATGAAGAATAATAGCTTATAACTATACTCATCTTAAGAGAGCCCCCTAGACGCAGCTTTAGGGGGCAAAACAATTTTAGTTAGATGTGCACCTCATTCCCATTTATATCCAATTCCCCAAACAGTTTTTAAATGATCTTCAATCGGAAAACCTGCTTTTCTAAATTTATCACGTATATTTCTAACGTGTGAGTCTACCGTTCGATCCTCAATATTCGCATCATACCCCCATACTGTTTCTAATAGTTTCTCACGACTAAAAACAATATTCTTGTTTTTCATTAACAGACCAACCATCTCGAATTCTTTTGGAGTTAGAATGATACTTTCTTTATTAAAGTACATTGCGTGATTATTGTCATCCCAAATCAACCCATACATTTCAATTTTTTGAGATTGTTTCGTTCTTCTTAAAATAGCTTGAATGCGAGCAATTAATACATTTTCATCAAAAGGTTTGGTAATATAATCATCTGCTCCTATATTTAACCCTCTGACCATGTCCGTACTTGTATCTCTAGCTGTAAGCATGATAATAGGTACATTTGAAAATTTTCTGATCTCTGTCGCCGTCTCCCAACCGTTTAAATTGGGCATCATGATATCCAATAAGATTAAATCAACATGGTTATTTTCTAAATACTTAATCCCCTCTTCGCCAGAATTCACTGCAATACATGTAAAGCCATGGTGCTCTATATATAAGGTAAGTAATTGCAACATTCGTAACTCATCATCTATTAATAAGATTTTCGGCATATAAATCGCTTCCTTTGTTAATTGCATGATTAAAGTTCCATTCTCAACAATTATTGTCCACACTTCTTAATTTATTTTAAAATATATTTTTGCAGAAATTGTGCAGAGCAAAGATCGAAATGACAAAAAGACTGTCCTTACATTCATTTTTCAATGACTTGGACAGTCCCTTAATTGTAAATTAAAAGCAAAATTAACAAAATCAATTATTAAGGCATTTAACTAAAATAACTCACGAAAGCGATCATTATAGCGCTAAAAGATCCTCCAATCAAAAAGAAACCAGAAAAGGCATTTATCGTCTCTTTCCTCTGTAATCTTTTATATTCCGCATAAGTTATCTCCTGTTTTGCAAACTTCACCCCATTGGAATTAGGTTCTACATAATAAACGGTGCCATCATTGTCTTGTAGAATTACCGATTTTATAAAACCTGATTCGTTCCCATCTTTCTGGTTATAATTAATTTCCGAGCGATTAACACCTATAAATTTATATAGTGAATGCTCCCCTATCTTTTCACAAAATTCATTAGCTTGTAACTCAACAAAGTTATTTGATACACACACATTAATCACCCCGCTTTACATACTTAAACCCGCCTTATAAAGCTCTATTAAATTTATTATATTACTCTAGATTGGTTAATGATACTACCCTTACCACCATCTAAAGTGCCTGTTTTCAAATGCTCTTATCTTTATAATAACTGAAAAGTATAAATGAAAAATTTGCAGAATTTGTGGATTTTCACATAACTGTTCTGTTTATTCATCTTTTTTGTAAAAAGTGAAATACATCACATCTTCCAACTATTAATTCCTCTTAAGATGATTGTGTTAAATCTTTTCTAGGAGGCTTTCAAATGAAGAAACATGTAGTTTATTTATTAACAACTATATTTGTATTAAGCATAGTCCTTGTGGGGTGTGGTGCTAAACAGGAGAGTACTGAGCAAAATCAAAAAACTTCGACCGCGAACACCGAGGTAAGCAAGGAAAACACAACATTTATATTCACAGCTAATGAGGGGGGAAGTATATCAAAAATTGATTCATCTACAAATGAAGTCGTAGATACCATTAAGGTGGATGGAGCCGTCCATAATGTTCAAGTTTCACCTAATGGTAAAGTACTTGGCGCAACAGTAGTACTCGGTATGGGTCACCAAGAGGATTCCGATAATACCTCCGAAGACCATACTAGTCATGGTACAAATGACCAATCTGATGAGCATTCTAGTCATGAATCAAACAGCGACCATTCAAATATGGATTCAATGGATATGAGGGGTTACGCGATGTTCTATAACATTGAATCAGGTGAATTACTTAAACAGGTCCAAGTTGGGAACCACCCTGCACATATCGTCTTTACTTCAGATGGTAAATCGGCGCTTGTGACAAACAACGAAGATAATAATGTCTCAGTCATTGATACCCAAAACTTTGAACTAACAAATACAATCCAAACCGGTAAAGGTCCGCATGGATTTAGAATTTCTTCTGATGATCAGTTTGCTTATATTGCGAATATGAGCGAGAACACAGTTAGTGTAGTGAATTTACAAACGTTTAAAGAGGTTAGAAAAATTGAGGTTGGCCAGGCACCCGTTACAACAGGTATTTCAGCTGATGGCAAGACATTAGTAGCTTCCCTAAATGCGGAAAACAAAGTAGCAATCGTTGATGTTGAAACAGGTGAAGTCGAAAAAGTCGATGTTGGGAATGGACCTGCGCAGGTATATATTCAAGCAGACAATCAATATGTGTTTGTTGCAAATCAGGGAACAGAAGACACCCCTTCCGATACAGTGACCAAAATTGACTTAACAAACAATAAAATAGTAGCTACTATCAAAACAGGAAAAGGCTCTCATGGTGTTGTTACAAGTTCAGATAACAAGTTTGTTTACGTTACAAATATGTTTGATCATACGATAAGTGTTATACATAATGAGAAAAACGAAGTTATCGCAACAGTTGGCGTTGACAAAACTCCAAACGGAATTAGTGTTATGCCGTAAGAAAATTACTTTGTTTAAGACTTCATCTATCTGATGAAGGACTCTACGGCCCGAATCCTAGCGTGTTCGGGACTTCATCCAACCGATGAAAGACTTTACCGACTCGGGCTCCGCTCGTTCGGGACTTCATTCACCCGATGAAGAACTCTACAGGCTTGCGCTCAGCTCTTTCGGGACTTCATACACTCGATGAAGGACTTTACGAGCTTGGGCTCCGCTCGTTAGGGACTTCATCCGCCCTATGAAGGACTTTACGGACGGACTCCTACCGTGTTCGGGACTTCATCCAAAAATAGACGACTGAAAACCCCTATTTTTCTACAAAAAAGAGATTGGTTCATCGCCAATCTCTTCAATATAAAAAACTAAATTTTAATGTTCATTATTCAACAGGTGAAAGCTCATCTTCTATTACCCACTTATGATTTTTTATCTTTTCTCCTGTTTTTGTATCTGTGAAATTCACCATATAAACAGTTGTTTGTTTAGCGGTATCAATCGTTGCCTTAGCACCTTTCATACCTTCCATATGGTCCGCAGTTAATACAACTTCATCACCTGGTTTATACGGTTCTTCACCTGCATTTTCAATTTCTTCATGAACCACCCATTTATGATTTTTTACTGGTTCGCCACCATTTGTTGGAGTATATGTAACCGAATAGACTGTTGTGTTAAAGGCTCCTGAAACTGTTGCTTCTGCACCATTCATCCCTGGCATATGATCTGCATGCATGATCACTTTACTACCAACTGGATAGGTAGGATTTTCTGCCTCCGCCAAACCTTCTGGAACTTCACCAGAGCTTGAGTGATTCATGTCTGAATGATCCATTTCTCCATTAGAATCAGATTCTTCTTCGCCCATATCCATATTTTCATGAGTGTCAGATTCTGTATCTGTGTTTTCATTTGGTGTGGTTGCTTCATTACCTGTACATGCTGCTAAAAGGAAAACCAACAATAATGTAGCTAATCCTAACAATCTTTTTTTATTTTTCATCATTACCATCCTTTCAAACTTATTTAACGTCCATATTAAATTATCAATAAAATGTGCAGATTTTATGCAATCATCATAGGACTAATTTAGTATTTTTATACTAAATTCCACAAAAAAAAGACCCATCCAGGTCTTTTATCTACTTCTAACAAGCAGTTCCACTGCTTCTTTAACTAATTCCTCTGTATTTTCCCCTTTTTCATCTGCATTTCGTACACATGAAACGAGGTTTGAGCTTACAATTACACCAATTGTACGATCGATTGCAGTCCTTGATGCAGACAACTGAGTTATTACATCCTTACAATCTTTTTCTTCTTCCATCATACGTAGAATGCCGCGTAATTGCCCTTCGATACGTTTAATTCGATTTTTTATCTTTTCATCATATTCCATGAAAAGACCCCCTCTCTTCCAGGTTTAATGTAACGTTATGTGACCGCATATTTACAGCAAAATTTACGAGAACCGATTATTGAATATCCACTTACTCGAAATCCTTTTCGTCTTAAAATTCGTATGGCAACATTTTTCTCAAGTCTTGTTGATGCCACAACATAAACCTTTTTATCAGGTATTTCATAACAATACCTTGCCAAATAGGCGACAGGAATATTAATAGAATTCTCGATTACATCTTTGTATGAAATATTATAGTCTCTTACATCTATAACCTCAATATTCGTTAAATCAACTTTTAACACATCTTCGCAGTGTATTCCGATTATAGGAAAGTACCTTTTGTATAGTTCCCATACTATAAATAGTAGCAAAAGACTAAATAAAATCAAATGCATACAAACCTCCTTCCTAAAAAGTTGGAATCACTTTCTATAAAATATCCATCCAAATCTTCACTGCAGTTGCAGCGATTAAGATGGCAAGGATAATTTGTAACACCTTTGTATTCATCTTCTTCCCTGCAATTGCACCAAGTGGAGAGGCAATTAAACTTGCCACGATCATAATTACTGCTGGGACATATTCTATTTGTCCTGTCGTGATTTTACCTACAGTCGAACCAATTGATGAAATAAAAGTAATCGCAAGTGAAGAGGCGATTGTCATTCGGGTTGGAATTTTTAAGACAACGAGCATGATCGGTACAAGTAAAAATGCGCCGGCTGCTCCAACTATTCCAGCACCTAACCCAACGATAAAGGCAAGCGCAGCAGCTAGCCACTTATTAAACGTCACTTGATTAAACGGAACATCGTCCACATTCTTTTTCGGAATAAACATCATGATCGCAGCAATTAACGCTAACACACCATAGACAACGTTAATACCGCCCTCTGACATAAACTTAGATCCAAATCCCCCAACAAAACTACCGACTAAAATACTAATCCCCATATAGAGAATAAGTGTTTTATTTAAATAACCGCCCTTACGATAAGCCCAGACACCACCGATGGTCGCAAAAAACACTTGAACAGCACTGATACCTGACACCTCATGGGCACTAAAAGCTGCTAAACCAAATAAAGGTGGAATATATAATAGCATTGGATATTTAATGATAGATCCGCCGATTCCCAACATTCCTGATATATATGAACCAATAAAGCCAATTAAAAAGATTGTAATAATAAATGCAAAATCCATCGTATTTCCCCTCTCTATAGAAAAGGGAACCCACTAATGGTTCCCTCGTAATATTCATTAACGTACCGCACAACGGTTTGGTCCGATTTCCATTTCGCGTTGTTTTTCTTCATCAGGAGAAATTTTCCCCATGTTTGTTTCACGGATTTCTTGATATGCATTTGGTTGTGGTGGTAGATTTTCTGTTACGATTCTTCTAAACACTGCTTCGTCCGTAATATTTAGGCCATGGTTTTTCGCAAATAGTGTTTCAAGTTTTTCAGATACACTTCCATCTTCATTTAATTCGTCAATAATCATGAAGTGAGCTGGTAAAACCACTAGTTCATCAGATAATTCTCTGTAACGGTTATATAGCGTTTCTCTTAGATCTCCTACCCAATCTTGTGCTAAACCAGCAAGGTCTGGTCGACCGATTGAATCGATGAATAGAATATCACCAGAAAGTAAGAATTTTTCATCCACAACGAAAGAAGTAGAACCAATGGTGTGACCTGGAGAATACAAGGCATGAATATTGATTGTCGTATTACCAATTGTCACGTCTTGACCACCTTCTAGAGCTGCGTATTCAAACGTTACTTCTGTTGCATCTTTAGGTGGTAACCAGTAAGTTGCATTTGTAGCTTCTGCGATTTTTCTTCCTCCAGAAATATGGTCAGCATGTAGGTGAGTATCAAATACATGTTTGATCTTTGCACCTTTGCTTTCAGCAAAGTCAAGGAAGATATCAGTCATACGAGTGGCATCGATAATCGCTGCTTCACCGTTTGATACAACCATGTAAGATAGACAGCCTTTTCCGATACGAACGAATTGATAGATTTCGCCACCATCTTTTAAATCGCCCACTTTAACTGGCTCTAAATGCTCACTCCACGCCTTCATACCACCTTTGAGGTAGGAAACAGTTAGCCCAGCTTCTGAAAGCATATCGGCTACCATGACAGATGAACCTTCTTTTGCACAAACAACTAAGATATCTTTATCTTTCGGCAGCTTTTCAAGGATTTCCTCAACCCCGTCTAGTAATTCAAAGTAAGGAATGTTTAAATAGTTGAAGTTTTCACCTTCAATTTTCCAATCGTTAAAATCACTTTCATTACGAACGTCTAAGATAAACAATGTTTCTTTATCGAACACTTTTTTCGTAACATCTTTTGCAGTCATTACGTTCACAGTCATTTTCAAAATTACCCCCTACGGTATATTTTTATTTAAAAAAATTTATATTTTTATTTTGTAATATTTGTTGTGTTACCTGTCCAATTGCTCATTCCAGGAACGACATTCTTTACGTTCACAAATCCATTTTCAGTTAACTTTTGAGATGCTAAGTCACTTCGACTACCAGTACGGCAAATCACATAAATCTCTTTCTCTTTATTTAATTCAGCAAATCTATCTTCTAATTCTCCTAACGGTATAGAGATTGCTTCCGGAATATGATTAAATGCAAATTCTGCTGCTTCACGAACATCAAGAACAAGAATATCCTTTCCAGAAGAAATAGTAGCCTCTAGAACTTCGTTTGATACTACATCAGGATGTTTCTTTTCTACAACTTCATCTCCGCTAGCTTTACGAATATAATGTTTCAGTACATCGCCTTCTTCTAGTGTACCAAGGTATTGATGACCAGTGCTCTCAGCCCATGCTTTAAGATCTGCTTTTGAACCCTTATCAGTTGCTTGTACCTCAAGGACCTGACCGCCCTCTAGATTATTCATTGCTTTTTTCGTTTTCACGATTGGCATTGGGCATGCTAAGCCTTTTGCATCTAATACAGAATTTGTTTTTAATGATTCCATCTATATTCCTCCCAAATATTCATCAAGTAGACATATATGCAATGATTGCATATATGTCATGAAATCTATCGCCTTTACCCACGAAGGTATTATTATTACATCAAAAAAATTATTCTACTTTACCTTCCCAAGCGAGCATGCCGCCCTCCATGTTGATTACCTTGAACCCTTGGCCTTCAAGGAATTGTGAAGCTCTGCCACTTCTACCACCTGAACGACAAACCATTACATATTCCTTTGACTTATCTAGTTCATGCATACGGAATTCAATTAAACCTAATGGGATATTCACTGCTCCAGGAATTTTACCTTCTTTCACTTCGTCCACTTCACGTACATCAATAATATTTAATGTTTTTCCTTCTGTTAAAATTTCTTCAACTTCTTTTGCAGTAAATTGTTTCATGTTTATTCCTCCTAAAATAGATTATCTCCAGGCGCTTACTCCGCCTTTTACATTTGTAATATTCTTAAAGCCCATTCTCTTAAGTTGTTTACTCGCTTTTTGACTTCTCATGCCACTTTGGCAAATGACAACGACCTCTTTTTCCTTTGAAAGTTCAGTTGCTTTTTGACCAAGTTGATGAAGCGGCATATTTTTAAATCCGTTAATATGGAACCCTTTGTACTCTCCAGGAGTACGAACATCAATAAATTGTTTATCTTTATTTTTAAGTTCATTCTTTAATTCAGTTGTTGTTATATTTCGAACACCTTTAGTAGGTATCAAACGTTGTACGATAAAAATGGCAATTAGTGCAATTAGAATGTAATTGATATAATCCATTTTTTCAGCCTCCTGCTTTGTTAGGAAATTTTATTTATGTTACCCTTTTTTTATATAAAACTTGAATACTCCATCTTCTTCTTTTGAATCAAGTATTTCGTGTCCAATAGATGAAGCCCAAGCAGTTAGATCATTTTTTGCTCCTTTATCCGTTGCAAGTACTTCTAGGACTTGACCTGACTCTAATCCGTCAATTGCTTTCTTTGTTTTTACGATTGGCATTGGACATGCTAAACCTTTTGCATCTAAAACTTGATCAATATTCATATTACATACCTCCAAGTAGTTTGTTTTTACCATTACCCCTATGGGTATAATATTATCGAAAATAAAAATGGGCGTCAACCCAATTCTTCGTATCAACTAACAAGATCACAAGACTTATAATATACCCCTAAAGGTATTTTGTCAACACCTTATTAGTCTTTCATTTATTTATGCGCAACCACTTTTTTAATAAAAAAGATAGGGTTTAGAATATCCTAAATCCCTACCATTCAATTTTAGTGTGGAGATTATTTAAAATTATACTCAGTTACTATTTTATCTCGACCTGTAACTACATCATTAAAGTATTCATAAAGATTAACACCTAAATAGGATCCCGAAATATTGTATACATTCTCATATCCTAAATGCTGTAAGGCCAACACCATATTATAACTTCTTTGACCAGAACGACAGTGAATATAGACAGGTTGGTCTTTTGGAATTTCATCTAACCTGTTCCTGAATTCACTTAATGGGATATTAACCGCATTATTAAAATGGCCTGCTTTATATTCACCTTTTTCGCGAGCATCCACAATAAACGCATTGTTTTCAACTAATTCTCGCACTTGCGAAACTTTTACTTCTTTATATCTTCCTTGAAGTAGATTTAAACCAACTAAAGCTGCGTGATTTACGACATCCTTAGCCGTGCCAAGCATTGGAGAATAGGTCAGTTCAAGATCCTTCAGATCTTCCAGTGTACCGTTCATCGTTATCATAGTTGCGATGACGTCGATTCGTTTATCTACATTTCCTTTTCCGATTGCTTGTGCACCCAGAATTCGACCTGTTGGGTATTCAAAAATTAATTTAAAGTGCATTGGATTACTATTTGGCATTAGTCCTACTTTATCCCCTGGCATGAGATAAACATAGTCATACTGAATTCCTGCTTGCTCAGCTACTTTCGCATTTATTCCAGTAGAAGCAGCATTTAATTCAAAAAGATGGATGGATGATGACCCAATTACCCCTATATTTTTACTTGGAATTCCGTACATATGGTCAGCGGCCGCTCTTGCTTGCTTCTGAGCCGGGCCAGCTAATGCTAAACGTGTTGGCTTGCGTAATAAGCGATGGTACACTTCTATAGCATCACCAACGGCATAAATATCTTTATCACTTGTTACATAATTGTGATCAACCTTAATTGCACCCGTTTCACCAATCTCAAGTCCCGCTTCTGTAGCCAGACTAGTTTCAGGTCTTACACCAATTGCTAAAACAACTGCCTGTGCCTCAATTTTTTTACCTGAATTGGTTGTGATGAATCCATCACCGATTTTAGCTAATCCATCATCTAGAACAAGTTTTACACCGTGATCTGCCATTTCTTTATGAAGAATTTGTGCCATATCGTAATCAAAAGGTGCCATAACTTGATTAGCAAACTCAACTAAAGTGACATTATAGTCGGCTAATTTTAGGTTTTCCGCAACCTCTACTCCGATAAAGCCACCGCCAATAACTGCAATATCTTTAATTCCGTTATGCTTAATATATTGATCAATTCTCTCGATATCCACCACATTACGGACTGTAAAAACATTGGAATTATTAATCCCTTCGATGTTTGGACGAATCGGTTTCGCCCCAGGAGAAAGGACTAATTTATCATACTTTTCTTCATAGGTTGTATCCTTCATTATATCTTTTACCGTGATCGTTTTCTTATCGCGGTTTATTTGGATAACCTCTTGATGAACCCTAGCCTCAATATTATAACGATTTCTAAACATATCAGGAGACATTAAAACTAGTTTTTCACTATCTTCGACAATACCGCTTAAGTGATAAGGTAGCGAACAGTTCGAAAAAGATACGTGAGGACCCTTTTCAAACATGATAACCTCTGCACTTTCATCTAATCTTCTAACTCTCGCAGCAACAGAGGCACCACCAGCGACTCCACCAACAACTAATACTCTTTTTGACATAGATATGATCCCTCCGTGTTTAATTTACTACCTATATCTTACCTGAAAATCCTGTGATTATTTAGTTGAAGAATGAAGAATACATCCTTAACTCTTTTTACCCCCTATGGGTATATTAATACGTTTTTTTTGCAGTGAGGAATTCCTCACTGCAAGTAGTAAATCATTAGAACGTTAAAGTTGGTGACGCATCTTTTGCATATTCTAGGAACGTTACGGCTCCTCCAACCTCAATACCATCAACGAAATCTTCTTTCGTTAGTCCCATAACATCCATTGTCATTTGGCAAGCAATAAACTTCACACCTAATTCTTGTGCCATTTCAACTAATGCTGGAATACCCGGTACATTTGCTTTTGAGAAACCTTCAGCAAAATGTTCTTTCCCTGCTGGCATTTCTAATGCATGCATTCCTTGTTTATGGATTAGATTTAAACCTTCAAATGTGAAAAAGATTGCAACCTCTTTATCCGAAGCCGCCGCTGCAGTTGCGATATTAAATACCTTATAAGCATCAAACATTCCACCGTTTGCTGCAATAATTGCTACTTTATTTGACATATTATATTCCTCCAATAACATTTTTTTATTATATTCGCTCCACTCGGTTCACCCAGTAGAACGAGGTATATACTTTTTAAAAACGCCTCATCAAATACCCCTATAGGTATACATACAGTTAAAAAAATAGTCGTAATTGAAAATCACTACATGTGTTATGATATACCCTGTAGGGTAAAAAGTCAACCCATCCTTTTTAATTATTTTTAAAGTTAACTATCTCCCTGACTCGCACCTTATTCTTCAACAAAAAAGATACCCCGAACCATGATTAGTCCGAGGGTACATTTAAATCTAGAGAACTACAATATTTTGCAATCAGGCTATCAATAGTTTGATACATCATGTAAAATCGTTATCCATTTTTCACTTAATGTTTGACTTAAGCCAATATGGAACTTTACCTCATCAGGCTCCACTCCTATGAGATAGCCCTTTATTGAACTTTTTTGTTGATACAATGCTTGAAACAAGTGAAAGTTATGCGCTGATATATCTAAAGTTTGATATTCATGTAAGTTGGCAAGAGGAAAAACAGTAACCGCTCCTGGTTTTTTTCCTGAATATACAGCATCCACAATAATTACAAAAGTAGCTTTCATGATTAGGTCCAAGCTGTAATCAATATCTGATTCTCCAATCAAAAAAGATACATGAGATGTGGGGTTCTGTTTGGATAGTTCCTCAGTTAGATAAATTCCAATACCATCATCCATCATTAATCGATTGCCAATACCTAAAACGATTATATTCTCCATTAAAACACCTTTATCGTTTTTACTTGTTTTCCTGGACTATATACATGAGTCGCACATGACATACACGGATCAAAGGAACGAAGGATTCTGCCAATCTCTGCTGGTTTATCTGGATTCTGAATCGGTGTACCGACTAATGCTTCTTCAGCAGTACCTCGATACCCATTATTATCTTTAGTTGAAAAATCCCAGGTGGAAGGTGTAATGATTTGATAGAAGGAGATTTTTTTATCTTGAATCTTTAACCAATGACCAAGTGCCCCTCTCGTTGTATCAACTAATCCTCTTCCAGAGGCCGATTCTGGAAGAGCATATTTTTTTTGCACATCCACCCCTGAAATAATTTGCTGAAGTAATGTCTTCATAATTTCTGCAATTTTCTTTGCTTCTAGCGCTCTGGCAATCGTTCGATCCATTGCGGAGATTCCGTTGTTATACTCTCCACTTAAAATTAATCGTGCCAACGGTCCTACCTCAAAGGGCAGACCATTATATCTTGGCGCCTTCACCCAAGAATATGCCTTACTTTTATCCATATCTGGCTCTGTCAATGCTTCAGCTGGTTCATTGGTGTTATTCATTGAATTAAAATAAGAATAATCTACTTTTTCTTGAATTTTATTTTCGTCAAATGGCTCGATTGTTTCCATAGTCGATACAAGCGGATCGACATATAATGTGCCCAATTCTTTATAATGATTAAAAGCACCATATGTTAAAAGATTGCCATATCCTCCGCCTAAACGAAAATAGTCCGGATAATATCGTGCAATGTCATAGACATCTGGAATCATTTTTTCATCAATGAACCGAATAATCTTCCCTAAAATAGAATCGATATGAACAACTTGCTCTGCTGTTGCCTGCGTCGTGATTCCTCCAATAAACACACCATGATTATGAGGAGCTTTACCTCCTAAAACAGCTAACATCTCGTGTGCTAGACGACTGAATGTGAGGGAATCAAAATAATGCTGTGATATCCGGTCATTGATATTTATAGGTAATCGAAAATCATCATGGTCCGTCTCTAAAAGAGAGTTTTGTTCAATTTTCACAAAATCAGGAACAGTGTATTGATAAAAATGGCGAATATGGTTTTGTAAAAACTCACAACAATGGATGATATCTCGTAAGTATTTCCCCTGTTCCATTGGTTCTATTTGTAAAGCATCTTCTAAAGCATGCGATGAGGCGATTGAATGTGCTGCAGAGCAAATACCGCAAATACGTTGAGTAAAATAAACGGCATCGAACGGACTTCTACCTACTAACATTTGTTCAAAGCCTCTAAATAGATTTCCTTTTGTTTTGACATCAACGACTTGATTCTGATCAATCATCACATCAATTTCCATAAAGCCGCTAATTCGGGTCAACGGATTAATGACAATTCGCTTACTCATTCTTCACCACTCTTGTTGTGTCATAGCTAATGAATGGCGCCATGGCATCTGGAAAACCAAACTGGGCGCAACTAATGCATGGCGTATTAGCTCCTATCGGCCAATTTACATGACCATTCCATTGCCTTGTTGGACAATCCACTCTCGTCACTGGCCCTCGGCATCCGAGCTTAAATAAACAAGTTTTATCCCCTAATTTTTCAGCAAAGATCCCCCGGTCAAAAAATGGTCGTCTTGGACAGCGGTCATGGATAAGTGTGCTATAGAACATTAAAGGACGGTCTAAGTTATCTGTTTCTGGCTCACCGTATAATAAAAGATGCGCTAAAGTCCCTAGGAACCAATCTGGATGAACCGGACACCCCGTAAGTTTAATTACATTTTTGTCAGGCAGAACCTGTTGTAGCCCCACCGATTGGGAAGGATTTGGCTTTGCTGCTGAGACACCGCCATCTACGGCACAAGCCCCAACTGCTAAAATATGTGAGGCCTTTTCTCCGAGCATCTTAGCTGCTTGAAGACCTGTAAGAGGCTTTCCTTGCCAACTACCGATAATATTGTATAAACCATTATTTTTTAATGCAACAGCTCCTTCTACTGCTAAAATATATTCTTCCTCCATTGCCTTCATTAGTTTGTCGATAGCCAACTCACCTTCAGCAGCCATTAAACTATTCGAATACCGAAGATTCACCATCGAATTTAACGTATACTCAAAGTCGGGATTTTGCCCGTTTAATAAGGAAATGATATTCCCAGAACAACCATTTAATTCTAAGTAAATGAGGTTTTTTTTCTTAATAATCCCCTTATTCAGGCTTTCCAAAGCATCACCGGCTAACCTTGCCGCAATAGCTTCATTTGTTAATGACTCTGGTGGCAAAACTTGTTCTTTCATCAACCCAACCTCCCTACAATAGGTAGTGTCGCTAAGATTGATTGTTGCCCAGCATGACACGATGCGAATTCCTTTGTATAGTCTTTACCCGCAATTAATCCAAAATGGGTAGCCGCTGCCCATGCCCGGTTATTTGTCACATCATAGACGATGCCATTCACCGCAACATAAGCTGGCCTCCCATTTTTTCCTGTAAATGTGGACAATTCTTCAATGGTAAACGTGCGTTGATTCGATTGGGACATTGGTGTAGGTAAAGGTGTAATTGGAGGAATTTGTGCTTGATTTCCATTTCCTGTTGGATTTTGAGTATATGGTTGTGCAGGTAAAATAGGATGATTGGAATTTGCGTCTTTTGCGAGCCATTCACTAAGAAAATGAATCGTTGATAGTGCATCCCATAACCGCTGAAGAATTTGCGGCTTCATAGAATTGTCACTCAATGTTGATAACGTGTAGATATCTTGACGGGCTTGAGTAACAAGAAAATTCAATTGCATTCTAATGATTTCGATGTTTCTCATGGTGTTCTCCCCTTTTGACCATTTCCCCCTATCCTATGCATACCTATAAAAATGATTAACAAATCCTAGGTAAAAGCTGACCAGACAACCGATTAAGTCTTCTAGTTGTACCAACAGATGTCTTTAAAAGCAGTTTCCCTGTTTGAACATGACATGATGTAATCTGACCAATTTCACTTGCATCCTTTCCTAATTCATGGTTCTGCAATATTTCAAGGGCCTTTTGTTTTTCATTTGAATCAACGATGATAACTACTTTCCCTTCATTTGCAAGATAAAGAGGTTCATAGCCTAAAATATCACATGCACCTTGAACATCTTTACGTATTGGCAGAGAATATTCATCGATTTCAACTGTAAAATGAAAATCTTCACATAGTTCAACTAGCGTTGTAGCTAACCCGCCTCTAGTCGGATCGCGCATGATCCGAATCCCGTTGATTTTTGTCAAGAGTTCTTGAATTAGGTGGTTTAACGATGCACAATCACTCTTAACATCTGTCAGTAACCCAAGCTCGTTACGTGCACTCAAAATCGCGACCCCATGATCGCCGATTGTACCGCTTACGATTACAGAGTCTCCTTCTTGAATCATTTTAGGCTTCAATCGATGCTGTTTTTGGATCACACCGATTCCAGTCGTATTAATAAATAAGCCATCCACACTCCCCTTTTCGACTACCTTTGTGTCACCAGCAATGATGTTAACCCCAGCTTTTTCTGCTTCTCCCGCCATCGTATGAACAATCTCTTTTAGACTTTTAATTGGAAACCCTTCTTCGATCATAAATCCAGCTGTTATCGCATGTGGAATAGCCCCACTTACAGCTAAATCATTGACTGTACCATTTATCGCAAGCTTTCCGATATTCCCCCCCAGAAAGAATAGAGGCTTTACTACGTAACTATCTGTTGTGACCGCGATGGTTTGTGATGAAATGGTAAGAATCGCAGAATCAAACTGTGTTTGCTCAGAATGTCCAAATGCTCGGATAAAAATGTCTTGTATGAGTTTGTGGGTTAATTCTCCACCTTCTCCATGGGCTAGACTAATTCGCTGCACTAGGATTACACCTCCCTCATGAATTGATAATGGGCCGCACAGGTTCCTTCTGACGATACCATACAAGGACCAATCGGATTTGAAGGAGTACAACCTTTATTAAACAGTACACACTCTTCTGGTGTAATCAATCCCCGCACAATTTCACCACAGCGGCATTTGGTTACTCTCGGCTCCCCTATCGAAATAGTAAACTTCTTTCTTGCATCATATTGGGCATATCGTTCTTTTAACACTAAGCCGCTTTTAGGAATCGTTCCCATTCCTCTCCAAGCTTCATCATCTGCTTCTAAATATTCTTCTAGTAACTTTTGTGCAACCACGTTCCCCGTATCACTTACAACATATGTATAATCATTGATAATCTTAACCTTTGTTTCCAACTGAAGATGCAGCAGCTTATAAATCGCACTTAGCAATTGAACAGGTTCAAAACCGGTAATGACACCCGACATACCAAATTCCTCCGCTAAATAACCATAGCTTTGTTTTCCTAAGACAACGGAAACATGGCCAGGCAAAAGAAAACCATCGAGTTTCACCTCATCTTCAGAACTAAGGAGTGCTCTTAACACGGGTTCGACCAATTTTGTTGTCATCCATACTGAGTAGTTTTTTAACCCCTTACTCGCTGCATCGCGTACCGCAAGTGCAAGAATCGGAATCGTTGTTTCAAATCCAATCCCTAAAAAAACGACTTCCTTATCTGGATTTTCTTCTGCTATTTTCACACTATCCAATGGAGAGTAAACCACTCTAATATCCTTTCCCTCGGTTTTGGCCTTCATTAACGTAGCTTTGGAACCGGGCACACGCATCATATCGCCAAATGTACAAAGAATGGTGTTTGGTTCTTCAGATAATTGAATCATCGCATCAATTGACTTCTGATCTGTGACACAAACAGGACAACCCGGCCCTGCAATCAACTGTACATACTCTTTCAATCTCGTTTTTATTCCTGTTTTTGCTAAAGCCATCGTATGTGAACCACATACTTCCATGAAAACTGGAACTCTCCCTTTTTCTTCTTTAAACCTTTTTGCTAAATCGATAACTGCTTCAACTGATTTACGAGTTAAGGTCGGTTCTGAAAAAAGCTCCATGTTTGCCATCTAACACATTCCTCCATTCTTTTATACTCTCTGTAGCAAATTCCTCATTTACGATAGTCATGGCCTGCCCCGCATGGAGTAAAACATAATCATCAATCCTAACCTCTGGAACAAAAAAGATCCCAACATACATCCTCGAACCCATTACATCAACTAGTGCTCTTTGCCCTTCTATTTCAATGACTTTCGCCGGTACTCCTAAGCACAAAGGATTTCACCACCTTCCTATTCTTTTATCAGCCATTTAACTGATGAGCAGCAATGATGATTTGACCTAAAGACAAGCCTCCATCGTGACAAGGAACATGTCTATGTATATAGACGTTAAATCCCTCTTTTTGAAGACCTTTCTGAATCTCACTGGCAAGAAATACATTTTGAAACGAGCCCCGGACAGTACGACCTTTCTATTTAATTCCGGTCTAGTAGTAACTAGTTTTAGGACCATCTGAATACAACTAGACACCAATGTGTTATGAAACTTTTGGATGATTTTAGGCATGGATAGTTGTTGAAATTTGTCTTGAATGATTTGATAAATCATCGGAGATAAGTCCAGTTGAAGTTGATTTGGATTGTGTGTGTTTAGATGATATGAATACATCTCCCCTTTATTTTCAAGCTCGATCTTGTTCATATAATCAGATACTTTGATCGCAGCCTCTCCTTCATACGTTGTAATCGAACATATACCGAGAATGGCACTAATGGCGTCAAATAAACGGCCGCATGTTCCAGCCAAAGGCGTATTCATCCGATGGAAGATCATTTTTTCGATAATATCTATTTCTTTTACTCTCTCAGGAAAAAGCTTTTTACATAATTCTTTTCCCTCTTGTGGCCAATAATGCAGCAACATCCCTACTGCATTTCTCCATGGTTCTTTGACGGTTTTTTCTCCACCTGGAAGGGGCGTGTATGTGAGGTGAGCCAACCGTTCAAAAGACGTTGCATCCCCATATAGAAATTCAAACCCCCAAATATGTTGGTCTTCACCATATCCTGTACCATCTAAGATGATTCCTAGACAAGGTTCGTTAAGACCGTTATCTTCCATACAGGATACATGGTGGGCATGATGGTGTTGAATGGTGATAATGTTACGATTGAGTTTTTTTGCGATTGAAGTAGTTATGTAGTGTGGATGTTTGTCGACGGCTAGCTTCACATCTTTAACCTTTAAAAATGCTTTATAATGTTGGAGCTGTTCTTCAAAGGCGGCAATCATCTCTTCATTTTCTAAATCACCTATATGAGGACTCATGACAATGTGATTCTGTTTTCCGATGGAGAATGTATTCTTTTGATTTCCTCCTAGTGCGATTATATGATCCACATTGGATGTAGTTTTGAATGGCTCCGGAGCAAAACCTCTGGCACGACGTACAAATATCGTATTTTCTCCATCACATTGAACAACTGAATCATCAATTGGAAATTCGATTTTACGGTTATGAGTTAAGATATAATCACATATGTTTTCAAAATAATTTAATTGATCATCTTTATAAAAAATGGGAAGACCAGACGAATTCGCGCTCGTCATTACCATACAGTCTAGCTTACTATCTTTAAATAAAAGGTGATGTAATGGAGTATAGGGAAGCATCACTCCAATCGTCGTTAATCCGGGAGAAATAGTTTGTGGTAATACTCCATCTCTTTTTTTCTGCAAGACAACAATTGGCATCTCAGGACTCGTTAAGAGCTTTTCTTCTTTACCGGAAATATGACAAATAGCACGTGCCACCTCTAGAGACTTGACCATGATAGCTAGAGGTTTCTGTGGTCGCTTCTTTCTAAGCCTTAATTGGTCAACTGTCTTCTCTTGATATGCATCACAAGCTAAATGAAAGCCGCCGATTCCTTTAATTGCAATAATTTTTCCTTGTTTGAATAGGTCAACTGTTTGGCTGATCGCTGTTTGGTTTTCAGCCAACGCTTCCCCACTTTGGTTATAGAGCATAATAGTAGGTCCACAAACGGAGCAACAAATAGGCTGAGCATGATGACGTCGATTTGATGGATTTTCATACTCTATTTGACATTCATGACACATTGTAAATTCCTGCATTGTCGTATTTGGACGATCATATGGAAGTCGATCGATAATTGTATAGCGTGGTCCGCATTGAGTGCAATTAATGAATGGATATTGAAAACGTCGGTTAGATGGGTTGTTCATTTCTTCTAAACAATACTCACAAATGGATGCGTCACTAGGGATCCAGGGAATAGAACCTCCGTTTTTGCGGCTGGGGATAATGGTAAATTGTTTATAATTGGTGAGTGGAATTTGATGGATGTTGATCTCATTAATTTTCGCCAATTTTGGTGGGTTCCTTTTGATTTCATCCACCATTTTTACTAACTGTCCTTCCTCTCCTTCAGCCAAAATGATGACACCATCAAGATTATTTTGAACCGTACCATGAAGTTGATATTTTTGTGAAAGATAGTAGATAAATGGGCGAAAACCAACTCCCTGCACCCTGCCTTTCACGATTATTTTTATTGCTTTGCACATTGACGATAAGCATCCTTTATCCAATTGATCCATTCTTTCATCCCTTCACCTGTTTTTACGGATAATGCCTTCAATTGCGCTTGTGGGTTAATTTCGTTTAAGTTTCTTTTCGCTTTTTCTAGATTGAAAGATACATAAGGTAGCAGGTCAATTTTATTAATGATCGTGACATCTGTCCGTCTAAACATGACAGGATATTTCGGGATTTTATCATTTCCCTCAGGTACACTTAAAATCACAATTTTATAATCTTGTCCTAAATCATAACCAGATGGACAAACTAAGTTCCCAATGTTTTCGATAAAAAGAATATCAATGGAGTCTAGTTCAAATTCTGGTAATGTTTTCGTAATCATTCTTGCATCAAGATGACAGCCCCCTACCGTATTGATTTGAACGGTTTTGACTCCCAGTGAACGTAATCGTTCTGCATCCAGTTCCGTTGCTAAATCGCCTTCTATCACAGCCATCTGAAATTCATTCTGTAAGGCTTTAATGGTTTCTTCAAGTAAAGTCGTTTTACCCGCTCCTGGAGAGCTCATTAAATTAATGACAAGCATATGGTTTTTCTTAAACATTTCTCTATTGAAGGTAGCTGCCAAATTTTGATCTTTTAGCACATCTTCTTGTAGCATGATTTTCACTGTTCATCACATCCTTCATATGATTCGACCCTAAATGTTTCACCAGAAATGAGTAAACAATTAGGTAGTCTGCACTTTGGACACAGTGCCAATCTATAATCGGGTGTAAACTCAAACATACATGTTTGACATTTTGCTTTCGCTTTCTCACGTATAATATGTAATTCCGTTGATTCATCAAGAATCCCTAACCCTTGTTTTTGAAAATAGTAAAATGCTAACTCAAGAGCATCAGGAAGTACATTAGATAAATCACCCACAATCACATCGATCTTCTCCACTTTGGTAAAGCCATGTAATCTAGCATCTTCGGAAACTATCTTAATAACCTCCGACATAAGCGACATTTCATGCATCCTTCACACACCTTCAGTTGTAATCTCTCTTAAATGTTTATGCATATCTTTACTAAAAAGAACACCGTGGGACAGGTTGCCTGTCCCAGTTCCCATTATATGGTGGGACGAGGGACCTGTCCCTGTGACCCAGATGAATTAATTTGTTAAGCCACCTGCTACGATATTTCCTTTATAGAAAACGGCTTTTCTTTCGGAGCGTCTCGCAATCGTTTCTGCCGAACAGCTTGAATCAACTAAAATCATATTCGCCTCTACTCCTGGCTTTGGCCAGATTCGATTGCCCTCTCGATTTAATGGTGTTATTCCTCCCGTGATAAAGCGTAAAGCCTGGGAGAGTGCAACCTCATTCGTCCAGCGGTATTTTTCAAGTAACCGTCCCGCTCTCTCAAGAATATCCCCATTCCCTGTTGGCCACCATGAATCAAAGATATTATCGTTCCCAACCGCCACATCAACCCCACATTCATCAAGAAGATCGACAGGGACTCCTCTACCAATTGGAAGACTCGTAATGATTGAAATACCCGCATCTTTTAAGATATAAGCCATTTCACGCGCTTCTTCTTTTGAGACATCACCTAATCCAAAGGCATGACTCACCGCAACTCTTCCTTCCCAACCAGCTTGCTTTGTTAAATACGCAAGGCGTTTCATTGTGAAGGTGCCCAAATGACCAGGATCATGTAGATGTAAATCAATATCAACATTTCCTTCAACAGCTATATCGAGTAACTGGACCAATGATTCCTCGATATTATTATCTACCGTCGCTGGGTCTACAGAGCCTACTATTCCTGCACCGTTTCTTACCGCTTCCCTCATTAATTGTACGGTTCCATTCTTAAGCAACCCGTGCTGAGCAAACGCTACAATCTCTGAACTTACTTTATCGGCATATGTTTCAAGTGCCTGATTGACACCTACTAGATTTTGGAGTTGTACCTCCGGATAAATATCAACATGAGTTCTCACGAGCGTAGAGCCTGCAGATAATAAGACATCTAACAATCTTTGAGCACGAGACTTTGTACTAGAAGGAATCGAAGCTAAAATATTCATTTCAATTTCACATCGCTCTAGTACACCTGGAGCAGGGGTACATGCCTTCCACTTTTCACCCATATACGTTTTATCCAAGTGAACATGCTTTTCAACGAATGAAGGAAGCAGTAACATTCCCATTGCATCCTTCACTTTCACATCACTAGGTATAGGTTCAATTACGTCTACAATCCTACTAATTTTCCCATCTTCAATAACTAAATGCTTTATCTCCGTTTCTGTTCCCGTTACGATTCCATTTTCTTTTATATAACCCGTTTCTAATCGTACATTTTTTAACCAGTAACTCATTATTTAATGCTCTCCTCTCTTTTTTTAACTTGTATGTATTCTTGATTCAAAGTAAAAAGGCATTCTTTATCTATACATGCCTCTCTACCATTTTCACTATTTTCATTATAATCGCAAGTTTTTTATAATTACTACCTCATATGTTTAGAAATATTCAAGGAGCCTTCCACTCAGAAAAGGCTCACAACAGTTTACGGTTATTCATGCATCTCTCTTTTATCCTTTTCAAACCAGCCGAATGCAACTTCCGCTTGAATGACTTCATTATTCGGCGACACTAAAAAAATCATAAAGGATCCGCCAGGCGGAAAGATAAATTTCCCATCTTCATCACTGGCCAAAGTACTTTGCGGAGGTACAATCCGTCTAAATGCCATTACCCCTCTTGTTGGAAATCCTTTAACAAATTCAGCATATGCAATTTTCACTTCGGGTTTTGGAAGCGGTGAGAGGGCTGTGTTCGCGGGCGTGACATTAGTTGATAGTCTTGGCTTGCCAGGCGGGATAGGGTTAAACCAAATTTCAGCTTCAAAAGGTTGGTTGGAATGATTAGTTATGGTGAACGCATTTACAAATAAATTAACATCGGATTTAATCGGGTTAACTAAGCTTCCCCATGCATTCTTTCCTTTTCCAAATCGAATATGTTCGGTTTGTCCAACAAAATATCTTCCCTCTAAGGATTGATACAATGGATTAGGTATGTTGACCGCTTTATTAAATCTGTCTTCGTTAAACATGAAATTCACTCCTTTCTAAAATCCACATCTATTTTTCAAGAAATAGGAACCTTACTTCCTATTAAGATATTCATGAAGGGAGACAAGGGTATGGACATTTATCTAGGAGAGTAAGAAGTTGGGTAGAAGACAAAAGTGGGACAAGGGACCTGTCCCCGTGACCCACTCTTGACATAATGATTCTATGTGCAGTTATATAGTTAGTAGAGTGCATATTTCCTATTTTAGTAAAAAGTGAGGTCTTTAGATGTATAAACTGTACTGCCGTACGTTTCAACGTTCTATGAAATTTGCTTCATTCATTCTTCCTTGGCGAAAACCTGAATTACTAAAGGGTGAGAACAGCTTACTGAAGCTACCCCATTTGATCAAAAGTCTTCAAATCGAAAACGTTTTAATTGTTACTGATACGGGAATTACCTCGATAGGATTGATGGATCCATTTCTTCAAAGATTGCGTGAGGAAGGCGTGAACTTCTTTATCTATGACAAAACAGTTCCAAATCCAACAATAGATAATATCGAGGAAGCTCTTCAACTATACCAAGAGAATCACTGCCAAGGGATTGTTGCTTTTGGAGGCGGTTCGCCAATGGACTGTGCGAAAGGAGTGGGAGCGCGGGTGGCTAAACCAGGTAAAAGTATTCCTCAAATGAAGGGGATATTTAAAGTCATGAAAAAGCTACCACCACTGTTTGCTATTCCGACCACAGCTGGTACTGGTAGTGAAGCAACTCTAGCTGCAGTAGTCTCTAATAGCAAGACACATGAGAAATATGCGATTATGGATACATCTCTCATCCCTCATTATGCTGTCCTTGACCCTTTACTAACCGTTAAACTTCCGCCACATATAACGGCAGCAACAGGTATTGATGCACTGACACATGCGGTAGAAGCCTATATTGGCAAAAGTAATACGAATGAAACGATCGAATGCAGCAGAAAAGCTGTAAAACTGATTTTTGAAAACCTTTATGAAGCCTATTCGAATGGATCTAATATTACAGCGCGAAAAAATATGCAAACAGCCGCTTACTTAGCAGGTATTGCTTTTACCCGTGCTTATGTAGGCAATGTCCATGCCATTGCACATACTCTTGGAGGCTTTTATGCCGTGCCTCATGGCCTTGCAAACGCCATTGTTTTACCTTATGTATTAGAGTATTACGGAGATTCAGTACATAAACCTTTAGCAGAACTTGCTGATTTGATCGGCATTTGCGAATTAAGTGATTCCGAAGAAAAGAAGGCAAAAAAATTTATTGATGCTATAAAAAAGCTTAGTGAAGAAATGAAGATACCTAAAAAGGTAAGTGGAATTGTAGAAGATGATATCCCGCTGATGGTTGATCGGGCTTTAAAAGAAGCAAACCCTCTTTATCCAGTGCCGAAGATACTATCAGAAAAAGAAATGATCGAGCTTTACCAATTGATTAAAGAATAGTGAGATCCTCAAGCACATAAAAACCGAAAAAACAATAAGGTAGAAATTCTCGATGGCATTTGTAATAATTATCCATTTGTGTATCGTTTTTAAGCAGATAAGTGATAAAAGCATACGAAAAAAAGAATTGCGTATGCTTTTATATAGATTGTCAGCATAAAAGCATTCACAAAATCCAAAAAAAGGTAGAAGTGATTTCAAAAGAGACAATAATTGTAATAATTATCCATTTGTGTATCATTTTTAGGTAGAAAAGTGATAAAAGCATACGTAAATAAGAATTGCGTATGCTTTTCTATAGATTGGCAGTATAAAACCATTCGTAAAATCCAAAAAAAGGTAGAAATGATTGAGCTTTATCAATTGATTAAAGAATAGCGAGTATTGGAATTGAATAATCATCTAATAGGAGTTTCTCTAGCCTGTTCCTCGGTGCAGTACCCCTATCATACACCGGGGAGCAGGCCGCCGATCTTACTATAAACACTATGACTTGTTTCTAATTATGTTCATTTTTTATGTATTTCTTTAACGTCTACTAGATACGAAAAACCTAGCGTGTGATGGCTCCAGGTACTTTTTCCAACCACTCTTTTTCAATAAGGAATTTGGTAACCTTTTCTGAGAAAATGCCAGCTTTACCAATCTGTGTTGAATATACACCAAGTAAATCGTGCTTCATAACAGAGCCAAGTGAAAAACCATATTGAGATATGAGAGTCCCAAATAATCCAGCCATATGGCAAATCATTATTCGATCGGAGAATAGTTTCTTTTTGGTATCGGTTATTTCAGATACATAACTAGGTGGTACCGGTAATTCATCTTTCTTTATAACTTCAACCAGAGCATTGAGTTGTTTCTTCACGACTGTGACTCCTTTTTGAAGAAGTTTAACGACATCTTCTGATTCAGAAGTTTGAGCAAATCCAGTAAAAAGAGTTTCCATCATAACGAGAAGCTCCATTATTGAGTATAGGTTGGCTATTTCCATACTATTTAATGGTCTCGTATCACCTATCCATCCATTCAGATAACTGTTTTTTTGAATATCTTCTGGTGATGTTGGTGCGGGTAATGATGGTGTTCGCCAGTAGATGCCCTTTGTTAGGAGGAGATTGACCAGCCTTTCATTTAATTGAATAGCAGATTGTAAACAATCCTCCTGGTATTTACGGATATCCACTCTAGTAGATAACGCTAACGACCTTGAATGAAATTCTAGACCAAGCCGTGTCGCTTTATGCAGGTAATATACCATAAACCGATTAGAAAACAGAGGTGGAGAGTTTTCATTAATATCTGTTTTCGAGAATCCTACTGGAATTGGATAGCCCTCCCTACTAAGGAATTCTCTTCTAGCATTAAGCAATTCAGAAGTATCTTGAAGGGCGAGACTAAATATATCCTTCATGTCCGCATCTTTAGAATGTTCCCTAAAAATGGTTAAAAACCACTTTGACATTTCATTAATAGAATAACCTGTCCAAAGATAGCCAAGTTCAGTAGCAGTAAGGGGTATTGACTTTGTGTCATTCATTAGGGGATCACTCATTAGGAGGTCACTCCTTTTTTCATTTTAATATAGGGTCGTAGGAAATGGCTTGCAACTTTAAGCGGGTTAATGGTTTTTGACAAAAATATCTTTTCTCCCCAATTTCCCTGTAACAATCGAACGATTCGATCTATTCCTTCATTGGACAATTGCTCCATTGCACGCCTTAACACGAGGCCATCTTCATAGCTTTGGCGAAGGGGCTCCATTAATCCTTCATAGTTTCCGTTTCCACATAAATCATAGGCAGCATTAACGCCACTTATAATAGAGGCATACTGACCAAAACCCATAAAAGGCATCATTGTGCCAAAATTATTCCCAACGTAAAAGGTATTCCCAATTCGAGGGGACATACAGATTCCCATTAAATAGTTAGTAATTTGAAACTCATCCGTGATCGGTAATTCTTCCTTTAGCTGAGACTGTACCATTCGGTAAAAGTTATCCCAAAGGTTATCGATATTTACATTTGCGTTTTCAGGAAAATCCGGTATAGCTAACGAAATATTCGCTTCTGTTTCTGAATATGGAATTAAAAAGCAATACCCGTACGGAGAGAAGTCGTAATCAATCCAGGCCATTACTGTATACCGATCAAAAGACCCTTCAACTGTAGCACCCTTTATTGATACCGATAAATCTTCTCGAAAATTTTTTGCCTTTTTTGCGTAAGCTCCATCACCCGTTGCCAAAACGACATGAGTATATTCATGTTGTAATTGTTCATATGTTTTTTCAGAGTTGTAATGGATAGGTGATTTAATTTGTTGTACTAATTGTGACTCAAACGAATCTACTTTTCTGCCGCGAACATTTATGAAGCCAAGATGCCCCTCAATTACTACTTTTTCATTTTTTGAGAAAAGCTCCATTTTCTGAATGCTCGATAAAGGCTTAAGATAAATCCCATATTCATTCGACAAGGAAGCGATACAATCCTGAACGGGTCGGGTGAAAATATCCATCAAGACCTCTCCATTAACAAATCGATCGCCTACTTTGTCCCTTTTTTCAAATATCGTTGGGGTAATTCCGTTCCTTTCAAGGGTTATTGCACATGCCAAACCCGATAGTCCGCCGCCCATAATAGCGATTTCCATTTTAATAAACTTCCTCCTAAAATGGCTACAGTACGAGCATTCCCTGTAAGTAAATAATAGATGTATCCACTTTTTTCAAATAACTGGATATTACAAAATAGAAGGTACCTCCATTTTACGGACAATTGCAGTCATGCTACAAACAACTGGATAAATAAAAACCGCAGAGCCCTAATTGGGTCCTGCGGCTAATTAAACTCATTGTAAAAGGTATTTTGGTCCTAACCTTATTCTTAAATAGGATCAGGTACTTTAAAAAATCGGATTAAACCAATACTGCTGATAATTTTTTTGCAACAGCTTTAACTTTTTCTTGTCCTTCAGCAATAATATTTTCAGCTTGATCTGGTGCTGCTGCATGACCTTCAATAATGACTTCATCCATGATTTCCATGCCGAATACGCCACCAACAACATTCTTAATGTAAGTAGCAGCCATTTCCATTGGTGCACTTTCAGGTGTTGAGTAAATACCACCACGAGCACTTAGAACTACAGCTTTCTTGTCAGTCAATAATGGGACTAATTGACCATTTTCATCATATTTGAATGAGTAACCTGCTTGGTACACATAGTCAATGAATGTTTGTAATTTAGCTGGGATTGTTAAGTTCCATAGCGGGAATACGAATACCACTACGTCTGCTGCCGTTACAGCATCCATAGCTTTTTGTTTTGCAGCTAAAATACGTTGCTCTACGTCTGTCATTTCTTCGCCTGATTCTACTTTACCAAATGCATTGAATAAATCTTGACCAAGGTAAGGCATGTCTTCTGCAAAAACATCATAAGTTGTTACATTTACACCTTCAATATTATTCATGAAAGTCTCATACATTTTACTAGAAACAGCTTCTGAAGCTGGACGGTTATTTGCTTTTACTACTAATATATTCATTATATGAAAGTCTCCTTTATTATCTTAAAGTTGATTATCTCGAATTAATGGTATATTGAAATACAACTTAAGTCAACTCAATACACGTAATTCACAAATATTGTAACCTTTGTCCTATAATGAATTATAGTGCTTTAGTATGAAATATTATCACCCACAATAAATTATACTAATATAACAAATAGCTTTTAAAAAAACAACAGAACTTAGCTCTTTTAGAAAATTAAGCAGATACTTTTATTTGCTTTGCAGGATTCTTGTTGAACGCAGTTTTTATAAATGGAATGGCAAAGCGATCAAGTCCATAGTAATACCTTGCTGTTCCTATAAATGTAAGTATCATTGCTACTGCGAAAAGCTTTGTATCCAGACTCGCAAATCCAACCCCTGCCATGATGAAGTTTGCATTCATAAAAGCACCACCAATTAAAGCCGGAATTGTTGCTAACCCTAAGATTAATCCTAAGCCAACAAAGAATTCGCCCCAAGGGATAAGATTGTTAAATAGGTCTATATTTGGCAACGCAACTTTTTCAAGAAAGTCCGCATACCATCCTTGCACTGTAGGGGAATCACCATTTGCATTTGCTATTGCACCTTGTATAAAACCACCTGCATTAAATCCAAGTGTAATTTTATAATAACCCGCTTCTATCCATTGAAATCCTAACCAAATGCGTAAGATTGTCCAAGCTATCGCCATTATGGGTCCTTTGATAAATTTTATCATCATTCGTTTCTCCTTTTAATTGTGAATTCCTTCACAAAAATTATGAAATTTTTATCGATGAGCTACTACATCCTCTCTATCGATATTTTTATTCTAAGATGTTCTTTTTTTGCTTTCTTTGACGTAGGTCAAATTTTTATGAAATCATTAGGAGTTTGAACAGAAAAAAGCCCCGAATGAAAAAATTCAGGGCTTTTTTAGCAAGAGAAGATACGCTGATTTGAGGATATAATTTAATTATTAAACGTTATATAAAGCACCATCGACTGTGAATGAAGATGAGCTTACATAAGAAGCTTCGTCAGAAAGAAGGAATGCAATTACGTTAGCAACCTCTTCTGGTTCACCGTATCGTTTCATTGGAACTGCATCGTTATAAGCTGCTTGCGCTGCTTCTGCTGCACCTGGTGCAACATTTGATTCAATTTTACGCATCATTTGTGTATTAATTACACCTGGGTTTACTGTATTAACACGAACATTAAATGGCGCTGCTTCTAAAGCCGCAACTTTATTAATACCCATTACAGCATGTTTTGATGAGTTATATAAGATCATGCTTGGTGAACCTATTAAACCAGCTACTGATGAAGTATTAACAATTGCACCAGATTTTTGTTCTTTCATTACTGGTAATACATATTTAAGACCAAAGAGTACGCCTTTTACATTAATACCATAAACAAAATCAAAATCTTTCTCTGTAACTTCTTCAAGTGATTTAGCCGGACCTTCAACACCTGCGTTATTTACAAAGCCATCAATGCGTCCAAATTTTGAAACTGTTTGTTCAACATAATTTTTAACATTTTCTTCATTTGAAACATCAGCTTTGACCACTAAACTATTCTCTTCTGTTAAACCAAGCTCAGCTTGTACAGCTTTGATTGCGTCTTCATTTAAGTCCACTAATACTACTTTTGCTTGTGCGTTCGCTAATTTTCTTACAACTTCTTTCCCGATACCGCCTGCTGCACCTGTAACAATAACTACTTTACCTTCAAAATTCATTCTTAACCTCTCCTTATTTATTCGGATTAGCCACTAAATAATCTCGAATTTAATTATCTTGAACGCAAGATATATTAATATTGTAATCCTAATTTTTAAATAAATCAAAAAAAACGCTTAGCCTGCCCCCAGCACATGCTATCGCTGATAAGAGGCAGGCCCATCGCTATATACAACAATAGTTATTCCTTATCAATTGGAGAGAAAATATCGTCATGATATGTATCAACATACATATTACCATTCGCTGAAAGTACGGCATAAACCACATCATGTTTTGTTAGATTACGCTTTTTTAATTCCGCCTCTAGCCATGGTATTGCCAGTTTATTTTGTTCTAAATTTTCCTTCATAATTTCTCCATCCATAATAAGCTCAATCGGTAGTTTTGGCTCAGGAGTTACTGCAAGCATCATGTCATTTCGCGTTACGTTTCTAAATTGTGGCTTCTTTAACACTGTTAACGTGCCATTCGTTTCAACGATTGCAAAGAGAACTTCTTCGATGTTAAAAACATCTTTTTCCCTTAGTTGTTGGTTTAAATAATCTAAAGTGTAACGCATTTTTTTCATGTTTCCTTCTAAGATTTTCCCATTTTGTATCACAATTGTGGGATCACCGGCCAGCAATTTTCTTCCTTTTTTACTATTTAAAGAAATGACGGCAATTAGAAGGATAATTGCTACATAGATAATAAATGCGATGATTGCATGATGAACTTTAGTTGAAGTATTAAAGGCTAGATTAGCTGATATGGCTCCTAAGGAAATGGCCGCAACAAAATCAAACATGGTCATTTGCGCTATCGTTTGTTTACCTAAGATTCTTGTTCCAATTAGTAATAGAACGAAAGAAGTAATGGACCTTAAAATTACTTCAATATGTTCAGGCATTTTACCACCCCGATTTTAATCCATCATCAGTCTTAGGTTAGCCATGAGTTTCGTATTTTATAAACGTATAAAAACAGGGCCTGTCCCAAAGCAGTCAGCCCTTGAAATGAATATTTATAGATAGGGTAGGACGTTCGTTCTGAAGTCCGCATAGTTGTCAATGTGAAAGTCCGCCTCAATATCCGGATTTTCAAAGGCAACGGTTTTAATTCCTAATTCTCGAGCAGGAATTAAATCTAACTCACGATCACCGATCACTAAATCAATGGGATAATCCTTGATTACATGTTGATATGACGCTGCATGTGGTTTCCGCTCAAAGCCCTCTTCCTCGACGGAAACAACCACCTTAAAATAATGTAATAACTTAAACTTTTCCAAGAGGGACAAAGTGGACTCCTTGTCGCGGTGCGTAACGATAAAATTGTTATCCGCAATTTGTAAAACCTCTTCTAGTTGTTCAAACGGACGGCTGTCAAAAGAGTATTGATTATAAAGCTTGATGTATTCCTCTCGCTTGCTTTCATCAATTCCATAATGCTGAAAGGCCACTTTTGAGTTGACCTTTAGCCATTTTAGAACCTCGCTCGGATCCAAATCCTTGCTGCTTAAATGGATAAAACCCTTGACCAGTGCTGGATAGGTGTTAAACAATGTTCCGTCAAAATCCCATAGAATATTAATGTGAATCCCTCTCTCTTTTACATAGTACATACCATTATAGGAATGATGCTCATGAAAATAAAGCTTTATGTACAAAGGCTGTCTGAAAAGTCTCCTATAAACTATCACCGCATTTCAAAAATATGCATAAAAAAAGAAACTCGTCCGGAAGTTAATTGAACAAGTTTCTTCAGATTCTTATTTTATAGGAGATAGAGATCTTTTTAATGCTTCTAATTCCTCTTTGAGTCGCTGATTTTCAGATTCAAGGTCTTGAGAGTCATTTGATGTAGTCTTTTCAAGAGGTAGTAGATTAACTTCATACCAGCACTTTCCATCTGGTGATTCCGTCGTGTCACACTTTTTCATACTAGCTTTTGGAAACTTTTTTAACACATAGTCTGCTTCTTCTTGGGATAACCTTAACTCCCGAAAATATACATCATTGGCAAATGAATTCGTCAGGAACTCATCAAATGTTTCTTCTTTTGGTATCATCCTTTTTCCTCCAATCCGCTACTAACTCTACTCTATATATTCCTTACTCAGGTTGGACCATCGATTTTGACCAGTTTACTACCCAAAGTCTATCATTTTTTTAATTCTGTATCGATTACCAGCACTATGCTAATCTATTTCATTCTATGCTTGTCTGACTTTTTCTATGTTTAATTTGACATAAAAACCCCTAGCTAAGCTTTTGAGACTCCTACTTGTGCGTTTTCCAGCATCGTCCGAAATTCATTCATGTTAAATAACGTTCCAGGACATGTTGTATAGTCGAAGCCCTCAAGTTCTCGGTGCCCAAGAACATCCTTAGGTTGAAGGAGGTATTGTTCCATAAAATAGTGACAAATATCAATTAAAGATGTAATCTGCGCGCTTGTAGGATACTCAATATCAAAATCGCCTGTTGCACAGATGCCAAGAGTTTTCCGATTATACCCGTACGTATGGGCTCCCACATGGAGTCCTCTGCCTTCGAAAATGGTTCCATCTTTTTCAATGAAATAGTTATACCCGATGCCGCTCCAGCCTCTTTCATTTTGATGAAATTGGTGTGTTTTTTCTAGTGTAAAATCAACTCGTGACGTATGATGAATGATCAATTTTTCAATTTTCTCTAATTCCTCAAACGGTTCCTTAAAATGAAAGTTGTTCGGCTTAATCGTAATCATGCTGCTCACCTACTAAAAGTTAAATTTCAATTGATCATAATCAAGCTGGTCTTCTTGTAATAACAGATTCATTTCCTGGCTATAGCGATAGTTTAAATTATCCTCGCTTAGAGTCTCTACGCTAACCATTCTATTTTTTATTTCAAGGCACTTGTTCATATTATCAATGCTTTTGATTTCGTTTTTTAACAACTTAAATGTTATCGACATGTTATGCAATACTTTTGACACTTCTAAACTTTCTTCTCCTAGTCGACTGTTAAAAATGTCATAGGAATTTTGAAGGAATTCAAGTGCTTCATCATAATGACCAAAAGCCGTTTTTGTAATAGCAACTACATTTAATGCCTTTGCATAATTGATTGGGTTAAAATTCTCGTCATTCTTTACAATGTCCATAACCTTGTTGGAAAATTCATAGGCCATATCGTATTGATGCAATTCATGGTAACAGCTAATTAAGTTCATCATGCTGGTCGAAATGTTACCATAATCTGATTTATTCAGAGTTTCATAGATGTTAAGTGCTTTTCCATAATACTCTAATGCTTTTTCATAATCCTTCTTATTTTGATAAAGCATAGCTAGTCCATTAGAAGAATATGCTAGACCGATTAAATTGGATGAATCACAATATTGTTCTCGTAACGAAAAGGCCTTTAAATGAAGTTCTTCCGCTTCTAGATTTCGGCCCATTCGTTGATACAGAGTGGCTAATCCAAAATAAGATTTTGCAAGCATTAATTTATCATCAGGAAATTTCTGTTCACGAAGCTCCAAAGCCTCCTTAAATAGCGGCTCTGCTTTCTTGTAATCGCGATTTTCATGCATATAGACAAAAGCAAGATCATAGAGAATAACACCTAAATATTTTTGAGCCTCGCTATTGGAACTGTTCTCTAAGAATGTTCTTAACTGGTTTAAAAGAGGCAATGTTAAATAATTTGCCTTACTATTTAAAAAGACAATATCGTAATCCCTAAACCAATCAATAAAGGAAGACTGTGAAATTTCTCCTTGCTCCATTAACAGAAAGCCTTGGTGAAATGCTTGATTAATGATTTTACCAGCGTAATGCGTATCGTTTCTAACCAGTTTTTTTGATAGTTTTTCTTTATAATAATCAAATAAAAATGTTCTACCTTTTACCACTTTTTGAGGTGGTTGATAGTCAATTAGACTATCTCGCATTAATCGATGCATATCCCATGTATCGCCATCTAGTGTCGTAATAAATGAAAATCGAGTCAAATTATAATGATCATCCTCATTCATTTGTATTCGAAAATTATTCATTAACGCCTCAAATGTTTCAAGGTCCCATCCAGTCGTGAGTGCTAATAATTCTAACGCCTGTTTTTCAGGTACTAAAAGATATCTAATAAATCTTTCAAATAACTGAACTGGCGTTTTTAATCCATTAAAATCGGATACAACCGGAACACGATTAGTTGATATAGTATCATATGTATCAATTGATAGTTTAATAGAATAGGGGTGCCCCTCGGAATTTCGATAAATTTCATTCTGAATGGCCTCATCAAAAATTTGGTGTTTTCGTAATAGTTCTTTTGTTTCTGCTTCTGATAATGCGTCAAGTGGCACTTGACCAATATAAAGATTCCATACTTCTTCATAACGTCCCCAATCAATTGGTTCTCGGCCAAATACTACCCAAAACACATTAGGAAGTTGTCTCACCAAATCTCGTATCCATCCATCTACTCCAAAATCATAAGCCTTCATTCTCTGGTCCGTCCATAAAGATTCATATGTATCAATAAAAATGACGAATTTATGATCTGATTTCATTAGGTATTTTTCCAAGTCTTCTGCGAAAATGAACGGTAATAGTTTTAGTAGTTTATGCTCTGGTAAGGATTCGAATTTGCGTATCTTCATCATATCTTCTTTTGATAGATAATTTGCTAATCGTTTTGAGATCGTATTAATCAGTCTCGTCCCAATCGATACATAGGTGTTATCTGCTACTATATTAACAAAATCAGCTAACCAGGTACCTTTTTCAATAAAAGGCAACGTCTTTTCATTTATGGTAACAGCATTGTTTGTTTTTTCCATGTAGATGATGTAGGCAGCATCAAATAGTGTAAACTGTACCCCATATTTTTTACCAATTTCTGTTCTTAAATAGACAAGCGCTTTTTCTACCTGTTGCAGTTCGTTGGTTTCAAAGTCAATATAAGTGGATTCCGCTTCGGAGCCGTTCTCCAATTTCTTCATTATTTCCTTACGCAATTCCGTTTTCCCAATTCCTCCGACCCCATAATAGGAAAGGATCTTATACTCATTCCACTGTTTACTTTCCAACGAATCAAAAAACAAATCTAATTCTTTTTGACGACCCGTGTATGTATCCTCTTCTTCTAATAGTTCAAGTAAGTCTATTTTCATTTCTTTACCTCTCCAACCAGGATCTCTATACTCTTCTAAACCAAGTTTTTCTAAACACCGCTGAGTACTTTTTCATGGGTATATTCTATCATTCCTTCTGCTTTTTTTGGTATAATTAACCTAAAAAAATACAAATCTATCTAATTAGATAAAAAGAATCCATTTTGAAAAAGATTTATCAAAATGGATTCTTTCTTTGTGCCCCCTGGCGGTCAAGGCTATAGTGATATTTCCCTCTATAAATGTATAACTGCTCTATTGACCTACTTTTTCACCCTGATAGATCCGAAACGCTGGAACAATCGTGTCGGAAACAATTTCTTTTCCATTTTCACGAATGAAATCTAGTTTGTAATAAGCATCGAATCGTTGGCTGATCTCCGTTTTCACCAACTCTGGTGGAGTAACGACGATAAATTGGAATTTCAGCTTCTCTGCAACGGCGAAAATTGGGTCAAGGACATGGGCCGATGCCGCTTGTCCAAATGGATTATCACACACTAACGGAACCCAACTCTGGTCCGTTTCGCTCTTAACAGATAATAACATCATCATCATGACCATACGGGCTGATAGTTTTTGTCCTCCGCTCCCATCGGATTTCGTCTTCGAGCCTTGATTAATCGTCTGCCATGTCGAGTAATGCTCTCTTTGCGGTTTTCCGTACATAAAGGCATTATCTGTTCTCATATTATAGACGAGCAACTCCGGATATCGATTCCGAAGAGAGACAAATAAAATTTGCTCATCACTAATGAGCTCTTTTATTTCTTGGTCTAACACTCGATTCTGGTCATCAATCATATCAAATTGCTTCGTAATTTTGTTAATGGACGATACGAAATGCTGTTTCAATAATGGCTCGACGTCCTCTGGCCGTTTTGGTAAAATATCCTCTCTTAGCTGAACAAGTGGGAATGAACCTCGTTCATTTTTCAGCTTCATTTTTGCAACCATCGAACGGATCGCCTCTGAAATACTCATCACCTTCATACTGGCACGACTTGCCCAGAAGTTTTGAGCCTTCTCCGCCCTTTCCTTGTCACGTTCTAATTGCTCCAAACCGCTTTGTGAAAAAAGTTTCATATTCTTTACGACGCTTTGGATATGAGTATAGTGCCTAGTATCCAAATGATCTAGTGTCGTTAATACCTCATTTTTGAAGCGAATCTCCCAATCCTTGCCTTCAATCGTCAGTTTTAAATTACGCAATGATTGCTCAATTTTCGCATGCTTCTCCTGGCCTTCCTCCTGAATGGCCTGATGCTCATCACACCATGCTAAGATACACGCTTTTCCCTGGCTCTTGATTTTTTCTATCTCATCATTTGTGAATATTGTTGCTTCTTCCTTGAGGATAACAGATAAGGTTAATAAATCCCCTTCATAGCCAGTTATTTTGGTTTCTGTTTCTTTTTGAAGCTTCTCAGTCTGTTTAATCTCATCTTTTGTTTTCTTCGTTTGGTCTTTTATTTCGATTTCTTTTATCTTTAAGTCAAGGTCTTCCCATTCTTCTGGCTGTTTTTCAAGCTTTGTAACTTTTTTCCCTGCCTTGGCACGCTGTTCCTTCTCATGTTCCAGGGTCGTTTCTGCTTTCGTTACAGCTGTACCCTGTTCACGTTCTTCCTTTTCTGCTCGTTTTGCTTCCTTTTGTGCAGTTTGTAGCATTGTTTCTAATATACTAATCGGTTCATTTGGCTCCGGTGCTTCATTCCAATTCTGTCCGATTGCATTCAGTTTTTTCTCTAATTTCTTTTGCTGCTTCTGCTCAGATTCTTTCTTAGCCTGAATAATAAGTAATTCCCTGGCCTGCTCTTCCTTTGATTTTTGAAGCTGTTTTAGTTCATCCATGCTTCCATTTATCTCTTCTAATAGATGGGGAGATAGACGGGGAATCTCCTCACTTTGGTCTGCTTTTTCATCAGAAGGAAAAGTCGCTCCATCTATAAAATTGGCAATCTCTTTTATATTTTGTTCCGTTTTTAGCTTCCATTCCAAATAGGTTTGGTTCCACTGGGATTCTAGGCCAACAATCATTTCATGCTCTTTACCGATTTCCTGTTGTTTGACAACGAGTGTTTTCTTTTGTTTCTCCTTCTCCAACTTCACCCGTTTGTTTTCCTCGTGGATCGATCTTTCCCGTTCAAAATCCTCTAACACGTCTACATCCTTTGAAAGCTTGTCTATCTTTCTTAAAGCTTTCTCCAGTTGCTCCTTCAGCTGGAGTTGTAGTTCCTTTTCTTTTTCGGTTTGTTTCGTGATGTCCTGTAGTTTTACTTTTTTCAATTGAATCGTATGCAGTTCTTGATTGATTGCCTTTTCCATATCAATAGAAAGATCGCTTGATAGAAATCGATCGATTTCTTTTAAAATCCTACGAAGTGAGTTTTCTGTTTTTTCGATTTCAATGAGGGTATCTTTCTTTTCTTCTATGTTTTTCGCGATCTTGATTTTCCAATTGGTGAATTGATTTTTATCTGTAAGTAGCTCTCTTTCTGTACCATTAATCATTACAAAAGGTGCATGAGCATTTTCGTTTCCGTTCATATCCTCACGTAAAAAAATCGGAACTGGACTGTTAAACAATCTTACTGAGAGAACCTGCTGATTTATTTTTTGCCATTGATGCTGGTTGACGACTAATCCATAGGGAAGAAATGGGTAAGTAATGAGGTGATTTGCCATTTCCTCGGTACTTAATGACTGAAGAAATTGCGAACCATAAAACACATCAATGCCTGTTTTTTCATCAATCCATTCCTTTAATTCCTTCACATCCTTATTAGCAATCCAAAAAGGTTCATCATTTAAGGAATGGTCGAGCTGAGATTCCCAAAGCTCTTTTTTTATTAACTCCCCTTCTTGTCGATTTTGTCCAAGCATTTCTTCAATCTGCATCGAATAATTCGATAACAGAGAGTTTGTAAATGGGAGCGATATATCAGTCAACAGCCCATGGAGCTTATCGTATAGCTTTGTTTCCTTCTGCTTCTGAACTTCATTTGCTGCCTTTAATTCTTCCCATTTTTCTTCTGAATACTGAATCGATTGAACAAGCGTTCCATGTGTCTCAGCAAGTTGATTTTGTCTGTCACTCGATGCTTTTTCCTCAGCTTTTAGCTCTATGAGTCTAGTCTTTTTCTCCTCTTTTTGTTTCATCAAACTTTCGATGAAACCCTTTAAATCATAGGTTAAGCGGTCGCCATATTCTTCAATAAGTGCCTCTTCCTTCGTCTCAAAGGCATGAATTTGAGTATAGAGGAAATCAATTTCCGTAGAAACTTGAGCAATTTCTGTTGTCATTTGTTTATCCTGCCTAGAAAGTTCTAACCCTTTTTTCTTTAAGAACTTTTGATAGCCAAAATGTTGCTTCACAGCTTCTTGTAATTTTTGAAAGGCTTGCTCCCACTCCACCGTTACTTCTTTTTTAATCTCATCCATTCTTTGATTCACTTGCTCTAGGCCACTATTTTGCTCCAGTGTTGCAATCTGTTGTGAAAGAGAGCGAATGGTTTGTTCGAATTCATGCCACTCTTTCAAAAGAAGTTGAAAAGCGAGTTCATCTTTTCGTTGTTGTTTTTCTACAACAACACCCTCTAAGGTTGTATGTTTCTTCTTTTCTTCTTCTACCTTCTTTTCCCAGCCTAAAACCTCTTGATGGGCTTTGGCGTACTCCAAATTGTCCTTTTGAAAGCGTAAATCCTCTTGCTTTTCCGTTAATTTTTCCATTTCCTTCTCTAAATGGAGCTGTGTTTCTTCTTCCATTTGCTTTAAATGTTCTAAAGCTCCGAGAAATTGTCTACCTACTTTAATGCTTTCTTCCACAATTTCCTTATGTTCGATTCCTTTTGCTAGGTGCTCTTCAAATGGGACAATATCCTCTAGGAACTCCTTGTGGGCTTGTTCTCTTTTTAATAGGATCGGCAGGTCCTTCGCGATGCTTGCCTGACTTTTGAAGATTTCCACGAGATCGTTCTTTTGATGCTCGGTTCGATGTAACACCTGACTAACCGTCGGAATGATTCTTTTTTGGAATAAGGAATGGTCATCCTCCGCTCCTTCAAAGTATTTTCCAACTCCACCTTCATCTTTATTGATATCCTTCATAATATCCCAGTCTTTACGGTTAATCCCATATGTATCTAGGATGCGAAAATGTTTCTTCGTATCTCGGTAAACATCATAGCCATTCCATTTTAAATAATCCTTTAATTCTTCTGTGTCCGCCACTGCATCATTTTCATAGAGCGGAATATGCTCAAGGGCTGCTACTTCGTTCCGTTCAAATTCTCTTGTATAAAAGGTAATATTCGGAAGGATTTTCGCTTCTTGCTCCAATGACTTTCTTTCATTTTCACCCTCATCACTCATGGAAATCCGTTGTTCTGCTGAGAACATGCCCCCAGTGATCAAATGCCTTCGGTCAGCCCCGTCTAATTCCCACTCCATGGCGACATGAAACGTATAAGGAATAAACTGCTCTTTATTATTAAAAAAGAACTGCTGATAATACCGATTATTTTGCTTACCCCATGCTGTGCCTGGCTTTATGATTTGAAAGATTGTTTGCAAAAACACCCCTTTTCCACCACCGTTCATCATCGCTATAAGTCCATTTGATGATGTTTGCTCATTATGGAAATTGAAGGTAGTATCCTTATATTGCTTTTGCATGCCATCATACTTAAGGCCAACAATTCTAATTCGATGAATTTTCGGCATGCTCATCCTCCTCTGTTGTCATCAATTTTTTAAACATTTCATAACGGTCATAATCGTGATAGAGGTATTCAATACGCTCAAATAGCTCATTCTTAGGAATCACCTTTGGAACATCGTCCCGGTCTAGAATAACAATCAAACCTTCCGTCTCTAATAACCGCATACTACTCGCAATTAAACCAATTCTCGTACGGCGATTGCCTTTCTTCATTCTATAATCGTCTGTGTCAACCTCCATGTACTTCCAGGTTGTTACAGCTTCCTTCATATCAATTCGTTCTTCTTCACCAAAACGAGGGTTCCCTTTCAGAAGGCTATCCCAATTCATCATAAGGTCGTTGACTTGACGTTCTAATGCGTAATAGCTTATACCTTCCCGCTTTGTACGAACTTTAGCAGCTTGGTTCCGGTCGATGCTTGCTAAAAAGGACATAATAATGATACTCATAAGATGGAAATGTTTTTTCGTTTCGACTTGCCGATGTTTATCTTTCATATGAGTGAAATTAGTAGCAAAGACAGATCCGGTAGGCTGGACAACCAAGTGAATGCGCTTTGGTGCTTCAATAATATATGTACCTGATTCATCTGCCAATAAAAGGACCGTTTGCCTTACTTCCGGATCAAAATAAGTTTGAAAATGCTCACTGTTTTCGTCAATAACTTTATCTTTTAAGAGAGTAAAATAAACAGTCGATGCTTTTTTGATTGTTTCTGTGTTCATCGCTTCTCCTCCTGTACACAAATTTTAAAAGGGGTTATTTTCATTCGATGCCAAAGGAGTGGTTCCGCTCGATGATCAAATTCTGTATAAATCTTCATGCCCTCAAACATTTGAAATTGGGGATATTCCTTCATTAACTTATAAAGAAGGATTTCCCTTTCATCACCTAATGACTCTTCTTTCCGATGGATGACTTGAATTTTCAGTGGCTTTTTATCAAACATCATCCATAAATCAATTGTTTCTGATTCCTCTAACCATAAATCCTGCACCTCTAATGGTAAATCCGATAGATCCGCTAGAGAAAACTCACGGTGTGTTTGTAAATATTGAAAAACAAAGCTCCAAGCCTTAATAACAGAATCCCAGTTCGTCACGCGCTGAGTTGTGATGGTTTCTTTTGGTTCCTCTTCTTCAACTACATCAGGTTGAGGATTTTCATCGAATTCTTGTTCACCCCAAATCCAATCAAGAGGCAAAACAAACTCATTCTTCGGCGAAAATAAAGGAGAGAGAACATTTTCAATTTCATCAAAGCGATTAAAGCCTTCCTTCATGAACCAATTTTCATAAAAATGCTCTCGAAATGAAACGAGGCTGTTTTCCCAAAACAAGGAAGGGTTTTCTACTTTCAGCTTCATCTCATAGGAAATATTTTGAATAACAAGCTTTGCAAACCGATCATGCAATTGCCTTGTATGGCCAATTTTTTCCTGGAGAAGAATCAGTTCCTTCTGAATATAATCATCTTCCTCGTTCCTTCGTTTCGTTTTTTCAATCATACTAGTAATCGTACGGAAATGATTTTTTTCTTCTTCAAATTGGTTTTCAATTTCTTCTCGATTGTCAGCCCTTTGCCATTCCTCTTCAATTAAAAGGATCTTGGGATTGTTAATCACTTCCTTTTGAAAAGAAAACTCCCTTGCCATTAAGCGGTTCACTCGTGAAATAAGGTGGTCGAGGTTTCGGGTAGCCTTTCTGAAGTTCCCATTCTTAATAAGCTGCATACTATAGAGCTGCTCAATAGTAATCGAGAATTCCTCTGCCATTTCTCTGCTCATAAAGATCATCTCTTGAGCAACCTCTGTGAGCTTATAAACAATGGAGCTGCCTATCTCTAAATTCGTATAGAGTTCATCCATTGTGACATATCGGAAGGTTTGCGTCTCCCATGAACCTCTTATTTCATCGTAATATAGCGCTTCAAATGGTTTACTAAACTCTTCTTTTCCTTGATACAGAAGTCCGCTTGTAATTCGATCGATTTGTTTTTCGTCTGCTAAAAGCTTCATCTCCTTGATTGTATCTTCAACCATATACTTAATATCAGATTTACGTCTATTGTCGTCATCATTTAATTCTCGGTAAAAGATGGTGAGGAGCACCTGCATAAGAATGGTCTGGATATGTGGTTTTAGCTCCCCTATGTCCATTCCCCTTCCAAGCTCAAACAGAGGATTCAATCGTTGCATTCTCTGAGCAAATCCTTCCCATGACTCGTTCACATCCATCTCCTCCATGTTTCGCTTGTTAGTACTTCCTGTGGAATCCGTTTATTTTCTTCCCATAATTGGAGTAATCGTGCTTGCTCCTCCTCAGTAAACCATTGAAAAAACGCATCACGGTATTTAAGGTTTTGTGATTGCCCTTGTTTTTGCTCATTCTTTTGTTCGAAACAATCGAGCATTTTGCGGTAAATTTTCAAGGCTGGCTGAATCGAGCAATCCGGATATTTTTCAATCAACCTAATGAGGATTCCGTACCCTGCCGCGTCTAAATCGCCTGCATAATAGAATAAATACGGCTTTGATGGAAACATTCGAAAAAAATAGGAAAAACTCCGTTCAATTTTCGTTCCTTCACCATAAATAATAAGTTCTGGTTCATAATCTAGTTGATTAGCTTCCAATAGCTTAATGGATGTATGAAAGAATGATAGATTTTCAACAATAAGGACCCTTCGAATATCATGTATTTCTTTTCCTTGCTTCAACCAGAAGACAAAAGGCTCCCCATAATTCACCATTTTTAGCTGGTCTTCAGATATTCCAATTCTCGCTAAAAAGCCTTTTCCCTCAGGGAAACTATCAGAGTCCAGTAAAAACTTTTCATGTCCAAAGAGTTCGAGGCTTCTTTCCTCAACGGATACAATTTCCCGTTCTGGAATGGACTTTAAAAATGTATATACATTTTGGATTCGCATCCATTCCTCTTTCGTTTGCCATTCAGGATGATGCTCATAATAGGAAAAATCAAATATATCGCTTAATTTCATCATTTCGAGACGATCCCATTTGTCTTCCTGTACCTTAATATTCACCCAGTAATATAAGGAAAGTGATGGTGTTCTTCCATTATGTTGTTTATTTAGAATCGGAGTCAGTACCCCTTCAGTTTGCAATGCTTCAATTGATTGATAGAACAATGAATACCCGTCCATATCAAAATAGTCATCCAAAAGCTTCCGTAACTGAAGCTCTAAATCATTTATATTAATCTTCTTTTTCTGCTTCGGGTGCTGAATATCCTCGATAAAACCTCTCACCCTTGCTTCAATGATATTGATCATACTCACCTACTTGTATCTTCTTATTACCAAAGAATAAAACCTATTTATCCAAAAAAGGGATATCTTTTTATTATAAACTAGTTATTTAAAAGCAGGTAAATGGATTTTTCTTCTAGTATCTATTTATCCTTCAGTGTCCTTTATATATTTTTTATAATAGGTTGTACTGGCTTATGATACCGTTTGAAAAAAAGCCGAAAATAGGCATATTATGAAATACATTGCCTATTTTTGGCTCGTTGTAATTTAAAATATAGAGTTACAAAACCCTTGCCTATATACAAAAAATCCATATCACATACTAATCAAAAGTATGTGATATGGATTCTTACTCTCACTATTAATCTAATTGATAATAATTGCAGACAACTTGTCCAACAGCTTTCGCAGCTACGAGAAGGGCATCCTCATCGATATCAAATTTTGGATGGTGATTAAAATATGGATTTTCTACTCCTTTTGGAGTGCACGCAATGTAGAAAAAGCATGCTGGGAATTTTTCAGCATAATATGCAAAATCCTCAGATGGAGACATTGCAGGGAACTCTTTTACTTCTTTAATATCCTTATCGTCCATGCTTCGTAAACTTTCTGCAACCTTAGCAGTTAGCTCAGGGTTATTGTATAAAGGTGGATAATCTGGAAGATAAGTGAGCTCACAAGTTACACCGAACTCTTCTTCTATTCCTCTTACAATCCGCTTCACTTCCTTCTCAATTGTTTCTTTTGTTTCTACCGTCATATAGCGAATATCACCTTCAAGCTCAACACTATCCTTGATTACATTGAATGTGCCTTTTCCATCAAAAGAACCAATTGTGATAACACCGATATCAAATGGGCTTAATCTCCGACTAATAATAGTTTGTGAAGCTGTAACAAAATGAGCAGCAGCAACGATCGCATCGTTAGCTAGATGTGGGGATGATCCGTGCCCGCCTCTTCCTTGCACTTTTAATTTCATATAAGCTCGTCCATTAAAGGAATATCCAGCATGATATCCTACTGTACCTGCCGGTCCCATTGGTAATAAATGAATGCCGTATACAGCATCTAAGTCATCTATTAAACCAGACTCTACGATACTTTTCGCTCCACCAGGCGGAACTTCTTCTGCATGTTGGTGAATGATTTTAATTGTACCTGGAATGGAGTCTTTTAATTGAATTAAGCAATCCGCTAAAACTAATAAGTAGGCAGTGTGTCCATCATGTCCACATGCATGCATAACGCCCTCATTCTTTGATTTAAACGGTACATCCGTTTCTTCTACAATGGGAAGAGCATCAAAATCTGCGCGTAGACCAATGGTTTTTCCGGGTTTTCCACCTTTAATCGTTACGATAATACCATAACCATTTCCAACATTAGTATGAACTTCAACATCTTTTCCCTTGTAAAAATCCGCAATAAATTGAGCTGTTTTTTCCTCTTTAAATGAAATCTCAGGATTTTCATGTAAATACCGACGGATATTAATCATTTCCTCTTTACGTGATTCTAGCATGCTCATTAATTCACTTTTCATCATGTTCGTCTCCTTTTTGGCGGTATAGAATGAAAGAATTCATCATTCTATACCAAATTATAAAAATGAGCTGAATCGGACTTCTATTTAAATTCTACTTTCAATCTAGCAACCTATTTGTGTTTATGCTGTTTTATCTAATGAAACGTCTGAAGTTTTACCAGCATCTTTTGGTACCATGAATGTAATTGAAAGAATCGATAGGATACCAAAGATCACATTAACGATAATCCCTACTGATGCAGCTAACTCAACACTTCCAGCTGCTGCTACTGAGCTATAAACCGTTGCGGAAATAGCTACTCCAATCGCACTTCCTAGTGAGCTTGCCATTTTGTAAACCCCGGCAGCTTCCCCAACTTTATCTGAGGGAGCATTTGAAACAGAAGTATCAGTAGATGGAGTAGCATATACTCCAAGCCCAAGACCGAATAAAACAAATCCAATAAATACGACTACTGTATACGCAAGATCTGGTAAGAAGGTTAGACCCATAATTGCTACACCAACGGTTGTTATTATTGCACCCCAGACCATTGGTGATTTCGCTCCTACTCTTTGCAAGATTTTTTCTCCAACACGAATCATTGCAAGAACAACGATTAAATATCCAATTGATAGCATTCCTGATTGAAATGCAGTGAATCCTCGACCGACTTGAACATAGGTATTCGCCACAACTAGTGTCCCAGCTATCGCATTTAATAAGAAGTTTGAGTAGGTTGCACCCGCATAAGGTTTATTTTTAAATAATGAAAAATCAATAAGTGCGATAGACTTTCCTTTTTCTACTTTGAAGAAGACAATGGCTCCAACTATCGTTACTACTGCAAGAAGAATCGTGATAGGACTTGTCCAACCTAGATCTGCACCAAAAGTAATAAATACGTTCAAGGCAATCATTGTAATGATAAAGATAGCTAAACCACTATAATCAAATTTAAAAACACCATTGCCTTTTACCTTGCTTTCAGGTGTATCTTTAATTAACCACATCGCAAGAAGAGCAAAAATAATGGAAAAGATAAAGATCCATCTCCATCCCATATATGTCGCGATTGCACCACCAGCGAATGAACAGACACCTGAACCACCCCAAGATCCAATTGACCAGTAACTAAGAGCACGCTGTCTTTCTTTTCCATCAAAGTAAGCTTTCATTAAAGCAATCGTTGCTGGCATAATACAAGCTGCGGAAATACCTTGAATGATACGTCCGATAATTAATAAAACTGAACCTTGCGCTAGTACAAGACATAAAGAACCGATAACACTCAAAATTAAGCCAATATACGTAATTTTTTTGCGTCCAACTTTATCTGCGAGCCCACCAGCCGCTACGATAAACATACCTGAGAATAAGGCTGTTAAACTTATGGCAATGTTTAGCGTTCCATATGATATTCCTAAATCCGATTGAACAGCCGGAACGACATTGACCATCGCCTGTGCAAAAAGCCAGAACGTGATAACCCCGAACACAATACCTGTAATTAACTTATCTGTACCTTTATATGTTGTCTCCATTGTATAACCCCCATTTTTTCTCCTAGAATTTTTGTTTCGTTTCTATACTTGTATTATAGAAATTTAGGCTTAAACTAGAGAGTCATTAATTGTGCAAATCACTATACAAAAGAGTAAAAATATTAACCTGTCATATTATTAATGAAAAAATAAGGGGTAGATTATTGTCATTTATCCTTCTCATAAATGGGAATAAAGAATGGCCAGACACATATCGTGCTGGCCAATAACGGTATTATTGAACACTCTTACTAGTAAACTTTTCGAATTTCAAAAAAGTGAACGGCATTGCTTGTTAAGTAGGAATAAAAAGACCAATCATCTACAATCGACTCATCAAAGATTTCTAAGGATGGTCTGCTGGAATTGATAATATAGTCAATAATTTCAGCATCCAAACCATACTTACTATTCAATCGCCACCACTTTGTGTATAGGGCTCCGTGATTTTTATCAAACACATGCTTACGTATTTGATAGTCTCCTTTCGGAATTCCAGAAATCGTGACGTAAATTTCTTTATTAAGTTTTTGCAGAAACGTCTCTTCAATCGAAAGATAAGGATTAATAATATTACAGTTCAACAGGATCAACTGATATCCCTGCTCATTCCTTGTCATCACATAATCCTTATCCTGTGCAACAATTTCGCCACTTAGACGTTTCAAAAACATCAATGCAAAATACGCTGGACGTTTTCCTTTTAAGTAATGGAATAATTCAACCGCGTCCATTCGATAACGTGGGTCTTTCCCGGCATCCTCATGTGCAATGGTGTTAATCCAGAGAGCAACTGATTTCACGTCATTGGAGATATCCAATACATTTTTCAACAGCAATGCTCCTCGAAAAAACGTTCCATTCGTATACCGAGTATTGCCTGACAATGTGTTCCATGAAACGAGATGAAGTGGTTTTTCTAGATGGTGTTTCTTTAAATAGAGCTTCAGCTTGTTTGTTTTTTCTTTGATGTAACTTTCAGCTAAATCAATTTTCATACCCGCCATATCTTTAAAATCTATGACCTCATTTTGATTCGCATTATAACCGATAAAATCAATAAACTCGCCATGTTCTAGCTGCCAATCATGATGAACTCCCGTCTTTTCTTTACGGAAAGAAAATGGCATATATACACCGACCTGAATTGAAGGAAGTAGCGCTTTTAACACCTTATGTAATTTTAAATAAACTCTCTGAAGTTCACTTGCTTGAACACCTGTATAATATGGCTCATGAAAGATTACATGCCAGTGCTTAACAAACGATTCGCCATAAAGCTGTATACAATGTCTGATGAATTGAAGAAGTTTTGAAAAGTATTGTTCTTCATTTCTTGAAATATCTAGATAATCGGCACGAATAAATAATGATAAATCATGCTTTTTCATAAATTCCAAAGCACTATCAATATTAAAATAGGGTGATGTTGTCGGAATCTCTTCATCCGTCTCAACTTCAGGAGGGATAACAGTATTACTCATGAGACGATGAACTCCGATATACTTTAATTGCAAATCCTTTTTGACCTCTATTATTTGAGAACGAACATCTTCCTTTAAGAGTTCAAAAATTTCTCCCACAATCAATGTATGTTCAGGATATTGTAAATTCACTGATTTAGCTTCAGACAAGGTTATCGATAGCTTTTCATATCTTGTCTCTGTATGGTTATAAGGTTTTTGGTCATCTTCATTCAAACGACTTAGTCTCGCAATAATCTCTGAAGATTGGATTAAATTTGAAGCATCTTCCTTCGTATAGCTAAGAACCGAATCCTCTTTTTGGACCGAATGGCTCTCTCGATAGGCATGGGGTGTCATTCCGTGTTCTTCTTTAAAAAAGGTGGTAAACGATTTTGTGTTTGGAAAGCCATTATTCATAGCAATTTGTGAAATAGAGTCAGTGGTATAAAGTAAATCCTTCAAACAACGCTTAAGTCTGATTGCCGTTAAATAACGACTAAATCCCATTCCCATTTTCTGTTTGAAGTAGCGGGAAAGATAGCTTTTTGACAGAAAGTATTTCTGTGCAACCTCATCTAACGTGATCATTTGATCATAATTTCTTTCCATAAAGTCAATGATTTGCAAGAGGCGTTGATCCTCTGTATCTATTTTCTGGACGACGCTTCCTACTCCTTTAAAACCCCGAATCAAAATAAGTAGAATTTGACAGATATAGCTTTTCACTTCTATTCGGTAGCATTCATCTTGTCTGTAATAGCTAATCATCACATTAGCCAGTAGCTTGCGAATGGCATGAATCATCTCTTCTCTTCCAAGATCAATTTCCCTTGAATAACATTCAAACTGCTGATTTCGATAGTCAGCATAATGATGGTCCATGAAACTATCAGAAATCGATAAAATCATGACCCGATTATCTTCATCTCCTTGAACCTGGTAGAGCTGATTTCGATTAATGACAAGCAAATCATTTTCTTCCATATGATAGAAACGACTAGAAGTCTCTATTTTTAATTTTCCACTAATGACCAGAATAAATTGTATCCCTTTATTTATTCGTGGAACGAGTAACTTAATATGTTGAAATGATAGTTGAAAATCTGAAAAGGAACCGTCCATTCCACTCACTCCTAACTTGTTCGTTCATATCATGATCATTAACATTCATAGTATGAATATATTTTCAAAAATTTAGGCTTTGTTGAACAATTAATCATTCTTCCCTGTAATTATAAACGGTTGGAAATAATAATTTCACGAAAAAGAGGCTGGGACATAACCAGCTTCGAATATTGAAAAAAAGTGAATTTTCTTAATTTCACTGCCATTAAAGCTAGACCCATTTCGTTTTCCACCTTCGATTTTCCCCGTACAGAAAATCGGGAGAAACGCAAATTAGCCTTCAAGAATCCAAAAACTGGTTCCATATCGATCTTTCGTTTTCGATAGATGGCACTCGTTTTCTCTTCTGAAAGCTTCGCTCTTACATATTCTTTTTGATGTTCCCACTTTTCATTCACCCTTAATTTTCGATTGTTGCCTTCTTTGACTTTTGTACATGATAAACGGAATGGGCATCCCGTACAATCCTCGCACTCATAGATTTTGAACTTCCGTTCAAAGCCTGTACGATCAGTGCGAATAGAATGATATTGAAAATTAAGCCGTTTATGATTAGGGCATGCATATGTATCTGTTTCTTCATCATAATGCCAATTGTCAGGATTAAATATGTTTTGCTTATACTTTTTGTTCTGCTCCTTCAAAAACATGTTATAAGTAATAAGTGCTTCTCGTTTTCTATTGGAAAGGATATCATTATAGTTTTGTTCACTACCATTCTGAAGGTTGAAACCAAAACTGAACAAAGGACAACTATTTCATTCTTATAAGCTTTGTTCCAATAAAGTAAAGAGAACTATCCCAACTGTTATGCTTTTGGCATATCTCAGTTAGGATGGTTCTGCTTTTTACATTTCGATTGATTCAAGGATTCTTTGCAATTTAATAGATATATGTTCGGCTATATCTGTTTCTTTTGCATTCTCAAATTGTTTGATCGCATCTTGTAAATGTTTTAAAGCTTGTTCTTGTCTGCCCATGTCCCGATGATGGATTGCTGAAGTTAAAGAATTAGACAATTGCATACTTAATGAATTTGTAATATCTCCCTCATTAGCATGCTTTTTGATAAATTTCAGCGCAGATTCTAACGTTTCTGCTACTTCAACTTTCATTAGATTCGCTTTGTCTGCATAATAAATATTTCCATCATCACCTATCGTCATCAACTCAGTTTCAGCTAGCTTTTTAGATTCCAGGGTCTCAGGGTCGATTACTGTTAGATTACCGGCAAGAGTTGTGTACATCAGTCCGTCCTCACTCCAGCGTATATGAATGGGTCTCCATCTTCCATAATCTTTTACTTCAGGATAAACGTTTTTACTCTTCACTATTTCTAAGCTTTCCGGATCCATTGCAAAGATTGATCCACCCGCTGCTGACCATAATAACCCGTCTGGTCCCAAGCTCATTCCACTAATCAGCTTCGGTTGAACGGTAACTCCTGGTATTTCCGGAACAAACTCCGTAATTTTTTCACCTTTTTCTATATCCCATACGAATATTTTAGCTGCAGGCTCTGTAGGGTCTATTCCTAATCCGCCAGCAACGGTCGTTGAACCATATAGCTTTCCATTTACTTCTTCCAACCCTGCAATAGCTTGATTATGGACAACATTTTCATACACGACTGGATCTTTTGCACCGGTAGGATCAAGTACTGTTAATGAACCTCCCAAATGGCCATAATCCGGTATGGTACCAATATATAATTGATCGTTGACTGCAGACATTATAAATGGTCGGTCCTGATTAGGAATATCATAAATTTGTTTTGCAGAGAGTGCTGGGTTAATAGGATCCATTTCAAAAATGGTAGCACCTGGATAAACCCCAAAATACATTTTGTTGCCAAGGGGTACCATACCTTCTGCTTGCCCCAAGGTGAAATTTTTGTACTCATTTGTTTCGGGATTATACACTGCACCCTTTCCTCCTGGATAACCGCTTAAATATAAATTACCCTCGGGACCTTTCTCTAACGTTTGTATAGGAATTGGATTACCGACAATTGGATATTGAATGGTTTTTACTTTTTTGGTTTGTAAATTAAAATAACTGACTTGGCCACCAAATTGAACGGTAACTAATGATTGTCCAGGTAAGTCAGGATCATTTTCAACTTCAACCCACGTTGTATTTCGTAAAAAGGTTCCAAACACGACTCCTGTATCAACCGCTTCTAGGGTATCCAGGTCTACCTCCTTTAATCTACTACCTTGCAAGAAGTAGACTTTATTGCTTCCTGGAAGGCCATGAATCAGGCGTAACCCTTTATTGTTTGTATAGTATTTGTCACTCCATTGGCCTGTTTCTGTATCATAAAAGAGAAGTGTATTACTACCACCGCCAACACCCGCAATGATATACTTTCCTGCTGCGTCTAATTGCCAAACACTGCTTCCAGGTACAACATGATCTGGTACCGCTATTGATTCATACTCACCTGTATCCACATTCAATTTCACGATTCGATTGTCAACACCGATACCTACATATAAGTAACCATTGTGATATGCCGTGGATCGCGAGTAGCTCTGTCCCGGAGCAACCGATCCATAGTCTTTCATCTCCCCGTTATTTGGATCATATCGTCCAGCTTTTGCATTCGGGTATGAACCAAAATAAACCCGACCTTTATCATCATAAGATAAACCGTATACAACAGTTTCTCCTATACCCCCAACATTTTTTACTTCCTGTGTATCTGGGGAATATTCATAAAGATACCCATTGCCCCCAATATAGACATTGCCATTTGGTACCGTAATATGTGTCCAAACTGCCCCCGTTCCTTCTAAAGGATATGTCCTAACTACTTCCTGGCTTTCAAGATCGATAACCTGAAAAATAGCTGGGTCTCCACTAGCAGTTGTATACATCATATCTCTTCCATTTTCAGTGCCATAGGTAGAATCATAGATTGCAATGCTTTGAATAGTAGACCCCAAATTAATAGGGTCTTTAAATCTTTTTTCTACTTCTGCATGAACGGGCAAACTATAGAGTAGAGAAGAAACAATTAACACACCTACAGCTAATAAAATTACAAACCCCTTTGTAAACGCTCTCATTTTATTCGCTCCTTTTTATTAAAGTTTTTATTATATGTCGGTTACTAAGATCCCTCCTTCTTTTTGGTATATTTTAAAGGTAACAAATCTAAAATTATATGGATATGACGATAAATAGCCCAAAAATAATACAGGAATATAGTCTTAGGGAAATATTTGGAACATGAAGACTCAACGTCTTTTTATAGTTCTTATGAACCACTACCAAACAACTGTTACGAATTACTTTACTTTCTTGATTACGGTAACGGATATAATTATCAATTGATACTTAATTTTAGGTTCTTTTTAAGTTTAATGTTGATATTAATTATAAAAATGGAACCTCCACAAATTAGGAAGTTCCATTTTATAACATTGGCTGTTTGACTAAAGCACCTTTTACTTTAAGTACATTCTTTTACAATATCAATAGAGTAAAGTCTATTGATACATAATCAAATCACCTTTAAGTAAGACTTCGTAATGTCTCATAAGACTTGTATCAAAATGCTTAGCGTTGTAAATCCGATTTCCTATGCTTTCTCTTAGAAAAATAAAAGCAAAATAAATCCAATAGATATTATTTCTCAATTTGCTATAATGAAGCGTTGGTAACATTATTGAGGAGGAATATTTTTTTATGGCAGTAGAAGTTGGAAGTAAGGTACAAGGTAAAGTAACAGGCATCACTAATTTTGGAGCATTCGTTGAATTACCAGAAGGAGTAACAGGTCTTGTGCATATCAGCGAAGTAGCGGATAGCTATGTAAAAGACGTTAATGACCATCTCAAAGTAGGCGATCAGGTTGAAGTAAAAGTGATTAGTGAGAAGGAAGGGAAAATTGCTTTATCCATCAAAAAAGCTATAGAAAAACCCAAAGAACAAACCTCCACTTATTCAAAACGTCCATCGCGACCAGGAAGACCAAACGGCCATTCCAAAGATTTTCGTTCTAAAGGAAATTTCAAACCAAAAGAAAGTTTTGAAGATAAAATGACAAGTTTTTTAAAGGCTAGTGAAGAAAATTTATCAACACTCAAACGTAGCACCGAATCAAAGCGTGGTGGTAGAGGCGGTAGACGCGGATAAACTAGATTTGTTTTGTCATTAAGATCATATAGGGGTAGCATCAGGATGGTGCAGATTTACAACGTTAAGAATTTGCCAATCATAAAAACCCCAATTTTATCTATGAGATACAAAGATAAAATTGAGGTTTTTATTTTTACTAAAGCACCCGTTCGTCGAATTTCTTCCATACGCTACTCAATGACGAATTCCATCCTTTGAAGTCCTATGTCATAACTCTCTACTGCTGGGGATAGAGTAATTTCATATTTTCCCTTTGGATAGCCACTTAAATGCAACCTATATTCAATTCGTTCATTTGGTTTTAATAATAATTTCCTTGCCTCGTCATTTCCCTCGTTCAAATCTATATGTTCTGTTGTTCCATCGAGAGAAACTACATCTTGGTCAGTCAAATAATCTAAGGAGTAATTATATTCCAACCAAGTGAGGAATTGTAATTCCGCCTCATTTTTGCCTACATTCTCAAGACTGAAAATAAATTCTCTTTTACCATCAACAATGCCGTTATCCTGTAATTCGGTTAATATTTTTGGTGACTCTTGAGTTTGTTTATTATTGTTAATAATTAAAATAGAAATAAGTCCAATAATAAAAATAATTGATAACACTACTAATAACTTTTTCAACATATCATCCCCTTAACCAATTCATTATAAAAAAAAGACTATCCCCCTTCTTAAACTAACCTGCTCCGTTAGTACAACAAGAAAAAGCTGCCCTTATGGCGGCTCTGCTCTTAGACTCTCGCCCGTTCTAGGGACTTACTCACCAACCATACAGTCATTATCATTATCGCGCATATAGGGGTATAACCAATGATATATTTAGGTTGGGCGTCAAAATGGTTGATATTAAAAGGACTACACATTTTAGATATGTCTAATATGTATAGTCCTTTATAAGCAATAGTGTTCATTTATCATAAGCATTTCCTCAAATATAAATTCATCTTGAAGCCAATAACAACTTTCACCCTTAACTTTTAATAAAGTGTTCCAACAGCTCCGCTAACGAATTTGCAATTATTGGGCAACTACCATAAACTCTAAATTTGCTATCATACAATCTAATTTTTGGTTTGATTTTATATCAGTTTCAACATTCGATTTCAAAAATTGTTGACTTGAAATAATCAACAAAGACGACTCCAATTGGAATCGTCTTGAAATTAATGCTTCCTTATATTTAACCTAGTTTGGCTCCTTTCTAGTTATGTAAAATAAGAAATGATTAGGGATACAACATAGATTAATATAGTAGTAATTACAATATCAATAACAACTTCCTTTTTTGTTTTATTCTTATAATTTGAATCAAAAAAATATCTAAATAGATAAAACACAATTACAACAAGCAAAGCACTTAATATAGTCATAGTTTGAAGTCTTCCTTTGCTTTAAAGTTATTTTTTAATTTGCATACGATTTAGAATAGCTTACTGTCTTATTTGGTGTAATTGTAAATAATATTCTCTTGTGCCACGTTCCGTTTTTACCCGATGTTGATACATAAACTAATACTTGTTTCGTACCTGCAGATGGTACGCCGGTAGTTATGACTTTTGCCCAACCCGGAATATAGCTTTGAAGCTGCCACGAAGCAACAGTTTTTGCATAATCTCCAAAGTTATATGGTTTTGAATAGTTATACCTATCAAATAACCTTGCCATGTAAGGGATTTTATCTACTCCTTTAAACACAACAAACGTTCCGAAGCCTGTTGCCCACGTTTGAGCAAACTTACCTGTTACCATATTAAAATGCGATTGAGTAGCGTTTTGTATATAGTAGTATAAGTCTGGTCTTTTCATAACTACAAATTGGCCATTTACGAATCCATATTCAATTGGTGTACCATATAAATCTACTGTACTAGTTTTAATTCTAAGTGGGCTACCATACGATCCACCGCATCCACAATCAAAATTATATGCGTTGGTACTTACCCCACCATCAATAGGATTTGTTGGAGTTAACGTAAATCCTCCTGACTGGGTGGTTGTACCTACAAAAGACTTATCAACCACAGCTTCTTCTTCAATATAATTTTGATTCACAACTGTCTCATCTACAGTATATGGATCGCTGTAATCTTCGACTTCCTCAACAACTATTTCCTCTGCTTTTACCCCTACTGGTGCTAGAGTGAAGCCTAGAAGAGTGATAGATAAAGTTGATAATAAACCTAATTTTCTGATTTTTTTCATTAATATTCCCTCTTTAATTTCGATTCTAGCACTTTTGGTTTTTGGTAAAAATAGGTACAAAGTAGCATTTTGGAAATATTTTATATTTTTTCATATTTTATACAACTGTATAGAAACCCAAATATTTTTACCTTACTATTAGACTGCAACTAGTTTCCCGTCTCTTGGAATAAAGTCCTTAGCAATCATAAAGGTGGTAACCCAGATTCTATTGTTGGATCATCTCCTCTCCTTGACTTCATTTTTACTACTTCAACACAAAATCATAGTTTTTCTTATTCAACTATTCTGCTTCGTTTGTTCAATAAAGAATTCAACAAAAAGGGTGGTTAATCCTTCTTGGATCAACGCACTCGTTAAAGAAGAAAGTTAATCTATCTATTTATATTTTTTGACATACCAATGGTGAATTTTTTGAACCCAAAGGTTTCATAATATGGTTCCAAACTTTCCACACACATTAGTTGAGGAATTACCCGATTTTGCTCACAATGGTGAATTATTCGATTCACCATTTCTTTGCCGATTCCTTCGGATTGATAGCTTGGTAGAACACATAATCCACAAACTACTCCAGTAATTACACCATCTGAAATAACACGTCCCATACCCACTAATTGTTTTTCATCAAATGCGTAAATGGCGTACCAACTTTGATTGCACATCCGTTCCAAATCATTACTTGTTAATTTAAGTGAATTCCATCCTAAAGATTCATATAGGGTTAGTAATCGGTCAAAGTTAATAGGGGGTTCTGTCGTATAATTTATATTTTTCACCATATATACCTCCTGAATTTTTTTCTCATTTCAAACCGTTAGTTCATTAACTTCTATTATAATAGGCGATAATCCTTCTTGGATAACGCACCCGTTTACTTAGTAGAACAGTTCCTGCCAAGGTAGATGCAGTAAGAGGCATTGACAGTGACAGTTAAATATGTAGTGAATAATAGTTTAGGGCACCACAATACGACATCTGAATCAAACTACTCATTCTGTGATGCCCTCACTTCCATAATTTAATTTTGTGAGATTAACTGTATTCATGTATAGTAAAAGTATTCGCTAACGAAATTGAGAGGTGAGAATCCTTTGTTGTTTGATTTATTTTTACTTGATCCGGAAATGTACACCCATATGGCACTTAACATTAGTATTTGTATCGGGCTAACGTTACTGATGCTGACTACACAAAGGGTTCATATTGGTTTTGGTTCACCGTTTTCCAATTTTACAGATAAGCAGAATTGTGAAGATAAGTGCTTTGATGGTAACAGGAGTCTTTTAATTCAGTACTTTATCTCGAGGAGAATTACAAAGTCGATCCGTAATAAAATGGCTACAAGTGATGATTCTGATGGTGTTGTTTCCTTCTATCTTAACAGTTAAGTCTAACTTTTTAGGAGGAAATATGAAACAGAATCACACTTTTACTAAACTCATTGTCCTATTATCTATCCTCACTGCATTCCTTTCTGGATGTGGAATTCAGTCAAGTGAGGGTAATGAAGGGTTTTTCCACAACTTTTTAGTGGAACCTATAACAAACCTCATAAATTTTATCGCAAATACGTTTGATGGTAGTTACGGAGTGGCTATTATTATTGTCACTATATTAATTCGATTGATTATGATGCCATCCATGTTAAAACAGTATAAAAATCAATCGGTGATGAAAGAAAAGATGGGATTACTTAAGCCAGAAATGGAAAAGATTCAGGAAAAAATCAAGACTGAAACAGATCCGAAAAAGAAGCAAGAATTGCAAACTGAATTGATGGGGCTTTATCGAAAGCATGGAATTAACCCACTTAATATGGGGTGTTTGCCACTTCTCATTCAAATGCCTATTTTAACTGGACTTTATTATGCCATTCGTGGCTCAGCAGAAATCACTCACCACACTTTTTTATGGTTTAGTCTAGGACAACCCGATTTACTGTTAACCATTATTGCGGGTGTCATTTATTACACTCAATTTAGAATCTCACAGTTAAATATGGCGCAAAGCCAACAACAACAAATGAAATTTATGGGATTATTATCACCCATCATGATTGTTGTCATTTCATATAATGCTCCAGCTGCACTGCCACTTTACTGGACAGTAGGTGGTATTTTTCTGACAATCCAGTCATTTATTGGTTATCGCCTTTATCGAAACCAAAAGCTCGAGCCGGTCGTAGAAAATAAACAAATGTAAACAAATAAAAAAATAGGGCCTGACCCCAGCGGTAACACCACTTTCCGCCGGGGTCTGGCCCTTTTTAATTCTAATAGAAGGTATCGTAATTGCCTAATTAAGGTCTTATTGTTGATTAACAGTTGCGACTTCTACATATTTATTTACCACTAAGCTATGAATTTTAACATCAGATGGTACTAATGGATGATGGCGAATTTTTTCAACACTCTTTTCGATACTTTCCGCGACATTTCTACTTCCCTCTAACCAGTCACTTACACTAGCATCAACGAATTCTGGGTTCACATTTTTAAAAAGATACTCTACTGTTTTTAGCTTATCATTCATATTTTTATTTACTGATGTAAATTTCAGTTGGCTTTGGGCATCATCTAAAACGTTCCTCTTGCCAGTAGTACCAACTACAAATATCTCCTCAACATTTTCCTGATAGATGGCAAGGATGATTGATCTCATTATTTCTCCAAAAGGGTGAGAAATGATTGGCCCATAGCTTTGTATCATTAACATATTTTCAGGTTGGACGTTCGTCTCTTCTTGTAAAATAGGCTCCAATCCAGATTCCATGTCCGTTATAAATAATGTTTTTTTTCTTGTTTTATCCATACAGCACACCCTTTCATCTTAATAAGTTGTTTAGAATCAGTAGCTTCATAAAATATTCTAGTTTAATAGTTTTCCCATTCGTATTGGGGAGTAACGCATGCAAGCCTAACCCATCCATTTTGAACTTTTCGATTAAACACATCATCATTTTCTAATAATCTATTCACATACTCTCTCGGTGCTTGGATGACAATTTGCAAACGAAGAGGAGCGTGATAAGCCTCTTCATCGGATTTCATCACAGACTGCCAAGGAAGTCCGGGTAATAAGTCACTTGCAACACCTTGCATGACACCGAGTCCGGAGGTTATCGTTTGTGTTCCTTTATTCCCACTCCCATAGAAGTGTGGTGCAACGGTAGATGCATAATACTGTAAGTTAATCCATTGGGCTACGGTTCCTGGCCCAGCAATGATATTTGCGAGAATCTCTCCATCTTGATCCTGCTCCCAATCATAATTATGAAGAAAAACTCTTCCTTCTAAATCACAATGATGGGTCAGCTCTCTCTTTCCTATAATAAAAGCTGCATTACGAGCCAACCCCCATTCAGGACGTATTTCACTCCAATCTTCTGCTATCCGATGAGCCTCTGCCTTTGGATTTTTACAATAAGTGTCGATAGTTGGTAATTGTGATATACATTCTGCATTTGCTTGATGACTTACGTTAGGTAAGACTTCCTCAATACAATCAAACGATTCCTGAGCTTGCCTTGATAATTCGGGAACATAAACCCATTTCAATTCATTTACAGTTGTATTATGCTCAGCTGCAACGAACACCGTCTCATCTGGAATTTCAATGCCTTCGGATAAAAGTGCGTTTCTTACCTCTGACATGTTGCACAAATTTGCAAGAACTCTAGCATTGAACGCTCCTGACGCTCCACCGCAAGCACCACAATCAAGAGAAGCTGCGTACGGATTGTTTGTACTCCGACTTCCGTGTCCACAAATCACAATTAATGGTGCGAAGTTTTTAGTCAGCCCCATCATCTTAAGTGTTTGACGAACATAATTGACTTGATCTTCCTTAGAAAAACCGACTGAAATCTCAGATTCATTGTTCTGAACAGATTGAAGTGTGAGATTTGTTTCTGGTTTCCGTAACCATGATTCTCGAAGATTACGTATGAAATGTCCCGCTTTTCGGGATAGAAAACTACGGCTCAGCGTTTGAATCATAAGCCATGGTCCACTTACCTCTGGTAAAAGTAAGCTTGGAAGTGCATTCTGTTTCATCGTTTTAAACGTATACGCTACAGAGTCTAACGCTTGTTTACGTTGTTGATATTGCGTTAATTCATTTGTATCCAATCTTTCTTCTATTTTATGTTTTGGCCTATGCATGACGGGCAAAGAGGCATGGGTATGTTTACAATCAAGTTCACGTGTTTCAATTGGTAATCCGAAGAAACCAGCGACACCAAATGTTTCAAAAGGCCCTTCTTTCTCTAAATACCGTCTAAAGGTTTCTGAACGGACATCTATACAAAACGCAAATTGGGCTAATGCAGAATTCGTTTCATTGTTCACTTGTTGTTTAGCAAAGATTTTCTTTTTCAATTGATCTGTATATGTTTGTTCCCAAGCCTCAAGCCACAATTTTTTTCGAATCTTTTCATTAAACGTGTAGGCAAATGTCAAATATTCTTCTTGTTGTGTAGTAGACATCCTCAACCATTTCTCGATTGTTAGCCCTCCATACTGAATCCAAGCTTTTATAAGTGAATCAAGTTGAACTTTTTTCTCTACGCTATTTATGTGTAAAGGTAGGTAAGGACTCACTAGAGCCCATTCCATAGAAATTCGAACGGCTAAATATTCTACTAAAAGTGATTGTTCATGTTGAGATTGTTGAGAACGCCAAAGCATCATCCCTGCCCAACCAGGCAAAGATAGCAAATGTCCTTCAAGGTAATTTTGCATCTCTGATTGAGGAATTTTAAAAGCAGATAATACGACTTCCAAAGCCGTATCTGCATCTTGTGGCCAGTTTCTAAACATTTTACGTTGGTTTTTACTTAATGCAGGGTCATGCTGGATAAGTCTTTGCCAGGTTCGATAAAATCCCTCTTTATGCTTCGGCATTGACCAGCCTGCCTGAGATTCATCCAGATATAACTTACACCATTTAATCACATGATGATCTAGCACTTCCGTTACATTCCCACCATTCTTGTGCTCTATATACATGCTTAAGGGCTGTATCGGAATATTCTTGGAAAGTTCTATATTTCGCTTTTTTGTATTTTCTATAAATTTTTTTACCTCTATTGATGATGAAGGATTTGTAGACATCGAATCCAATTCTAGAGAAACTCGACAAAAACGTTCAGCCTCTTTCCGAGGGATTTTAAAAGAATGTGAGTTTAGCCAACGCTGCAAGCCATTTTCTAAAAAAACTACATCAATTTCTCCGTGATTTTTAGCCGATTGGATCATTGAAGTACTAGGGTATATTTCTACATTTCGGGTGGTTTTTAACCAGTTAGCAACATCTTCAAATGTTAAATCTTCCAGTCCCACCCAGGGATGACGAGCCGCAAATGTTGAAATAGGTCCAAGTGGTGCTATTACTCTACTTGCTGAAGAAACTAACGTTTTTATATCAATCACTGTATCGATTTCTTTTTGTTGATCCATTTGTATGTTTACTTCTTTTTGTAATGTAGAGGATACCGTCACACCAACAACCTCCTTATAAAAGTGATTTATTTATGATAGCTTGGATGACTTTCGGTAGACTTTGCTTCACCTTCTCCAAACTTTATTAACCAAAGAAAAAGCACAGAGAAAAAAGGAGAAGCAGGATAACGAGAAGCGAGCGCGCCTATTACACTACCAAATATCAATAGACAAACGACAATGAACACGATTGGCATAGGTAGTTGAAGACTTTGAAAAACGGGTGTATATAACCATTCTTTGAAAAAGCTATGTAAAAGAAAGTAGACTGTTGCTGATCCGCCCAAAAGGAAAAGACCGGCCAATCTATCAATTCTTCCTTTACAAAAAACAACCAACTGCATCCAAGAAAATGATAAGGACCACCCTACTATCAAAGCAGTCACAATGTCATAAGGACCACTAGAAGACATCCTCCAATAGGCAATCCCCGTAAGTAAACCTAATCCATAACCAGCGAAAATCCATAAAATGGACGATCTTTTAGTCACATTAGAAGAGACTTCAATCCGGCGTATTGCCGAACCAGCTTGTAAAAAAAGAGTAGCCTTAAAAATACCATGAAATATAAGGTGAATAATGGCTGCTGAATAAGCACCTAATGCACATTGAATCAGCATAAAACCCATCTGCGCAATTGTAGAACCCACCAATTGACGTTTATAATCAACCTGTACCAAACTTATTCCACTACCGATTAAGACAGAAATAATGGAGAGGACGAGTAATAAAATTTGAGCTTTATCCCCGTTAAACAACGGTGAGAATCGTGTTAGGATAATTCCGCCCGCATTTACAATTCCAGCATGCATGATTGCAGAAACGGGTGTAGGAGCAACAACAGATTCAATTAACCATTTTTGAAATGGCCATTGAGCTGCTGGAATGATTACAGCCAAAATTAACAATAGATTTATTCCTGTCTTTTCCCATGTACCTATATGTGTCAGACTTTCATGAGTCAAGATGAGAGATAGCTTCCAGCTGCCTGTAATTTGAGAAAGCCAAATGATCGCAAAAAGAAGAGCCAACCAACTACCTGCAAATACCTGAACAGAAAGTCTTGTTGCTACTCTCGTTACCTTCCACTCCCTCTTTAGACTAATAAGAATCGTTAACCCTATAAGAGTGATTCCCCAACAGCCGACCATCAATCGAAGGTCATCACTTAACCAGGAAACAGAAGCCGTACCTGTAATGAGTGTGAAGAATGCAAAGTATTTCCGGTAAGAACGATCTCCTTGTAAATACCTTATAGAAAAGCGTTGGATGACAATGCCTATCGTAAGAACAAAACATGACATAAGCCAAGCTAAAGAATCCAAGTGCAAGGGGCCGACATTGTGATTCATATCGTTCATTAAAAGAATCAATAATGATACCAAAGCGGGCAATGAAATAATCCCTATGTGTATCCGCACATACCTCAAGGGTACCCGTTTGGACAAAAATACGAATCCACTTACCATAGCTAAAAAAAGTGCGATAAAAAATAAGGTAAGTAGTATGGATATGCTATTCGAAATCATAAAACTTCCCTCCGTCAAAATGGACCGAACTAAAATAGTAAAAATAAAGCTATTAAATAAAAAAACCGAGAGCTAGTACCAGCAGTAGTAACCACTGATACTAGTTCTCGGTTTATTTTTAACTGACTAATAAAGTCTTTTAAAAATCTCCCTAAACTAATTCTTTCTCTAGATCATTAAACAACTTAAATACGATAACTCGTTCTCCAGTACGAGTACTTAAATCAGTATGAAAGCTTTTAACTTCTTCTCCAGTTATGGATAAAATGATTTCTTTTAAACCATCTAAACCAGATTCAACTAACCCGGACCGAGTATGTTTAATTGATAGCATGCCATCCTTTGTTTGACAAACAGCATATTCCGCAGGAGTTAATATACCTTGTAAATAAACGATTATCATATCACGGAGAATATCTGTTTTAACGGAAACAGACCCACGACCCAGAAAATCCTTTTCCCAATGAGTAATCGCTTTGCTAATTTCTGCTTCGATAGACCCTTTTGTTTTTTTCAAGAAACTTCCCCCTAAGCAAAAAATCGGTATATTTCCAGACTATTCCCTCTAAGTCTAAAAATATACCGATTTGTCTTATTCTGTACTTCTAAATACAAAAAGATTGCTTCTTCATTCTACCAATTCTACATTAATAAAATGCTAAAGCTCTTTATTATCATTCAGAAGGTAAATAATATCACTCGGTTATTAATCTAACTAATAATTTAATTGAAAATGGTCAACTTGTCAATATTAAATTGACAGATGATTGATTCTATTTATTTTTTTAATAGGCTTGTACGATTGTACGTTTTAGGAATTCCCTCGTACGCGCTTGTGTTGGGTTATTGAAGATGTGCTCTGGACTTCCTTCTTCAGCAATAACTCCCTTATCCATAAATACGACTCGATCCGATACTTCTTTTGCAAATTCCATTTCGTGCGTTACGATTAACATCGTAAGACCGGATTCGGCAAGTTCCTTCATGACTTTTAGGACTTCTCCTACCATTTCTGGATCAAGTGCTGATGTTGGCTCATCAAATAACATGACATCTGGTTCCATCGAAAGTGCTCTTGCAATCGCTACTCGTTGCTTTTGCCCACCAGATAATTGCTTTGGCTTGGCGTTAATGTATTTATCCATGCCAACGACCTTCAAGTATTTCATCGCTACTCTTTCCGCTTCTTCCTTTGTGCGTTTCAATACTTTTAGTTGCCCTACTACACAATTGCTTAGGACATTATGATTATTAAATAAATTAAATTGTTGGAAGACCATTCCTAAATGTCTTCGGTAGGTAGCGACATCATGCTTGTTATCCAAAATATTTTCACCTTGATAGATAATTTGCCCACCGCTAGGTCTTTCTAATAGATTAACACAACGAAGAAGAGTTGATTTACCAGATCCGGAGGAACCGATGATGGAGACAACTTCTCCTTTATTCACCGAGAAATCAATATCTCTTAGTACTTCATGAGTGCCAAAGGATTTGCTTAAGTGTTGAATATCAATAATCTTTTCCATGTTCTCTCCTCCTTCTTCCTATTGTTGTTGATTAACTTGTATGGGGCGATCGTTTCCAATCATCGTATAGTTATCAGAGCCATCTAATTTTCTTTCAAAGTATAGTAGGATTCTTGTAACAATAAAGGTCATCACAAAATAAATCATACATGCTACGAAAAACGATTCAAAATATCTAAAATTATTGCCTGATATCGATTTTGTCACGAAATATAATTCTGTAACTGAAATCACGTTAAGAACGGAGGTATCTTTAATATTAATCACAAATTGATTACCTGTTGCAGGTAGAATATTACGGATAACCTGTGGCAATACAACGTTCCACATCGTTTGGAAATGATTCATTCCAATCGCATGTGCTGCTTCAAATTGTCCCTTATCAATCGAGACAATCCCACCACGAACATACTCAGCCATATAAGCGCCTGTATTAATCGAGACAACAATGATCGCTGCAACAAAAACATTCATATCTATCCCAAATGCTAACGCAGAACCATAATAAATAACCATCGCTTGTACAATCATCGGTGTTCCACGGAAGAATTCAATATAGATGGAGAGGATGGCATTAATGACTTTTAATATTAGTTTATTCATTCCACGTTCAGGCATTGGTATTGTACGGACAACTCCTGCCAGCAATCCAATCATTGCCCCAAAGATCGTCCCGATAAGAGCGATCAAAAGTGTTAAACCCGCACCACGAAGGAACATTGGCCAGTTTTCGATGATAATTTTAATGACCCACTCAAAACTCATTGTTTCTCCTCCTTTGCCCTATAAAACCGACTGCATGTTGATATACAGTCGGTTCCCTGTATTTTTTATTCTGCTGCTGGTTGATTTTGAATAGCCGAATCCATAATGCTTGTACGTTCTTCTTCTGAAATACCTGCTAAAGTTTCATTTATTTTTTCTGTTAATTCGCTACCCTTTTGAAGTCCGACAGCAATTGCTGTATCATCTTCTGATGTTTCAAATCCTTCTTCAAATTCAACCATTACAAAGTTTTCATTAGCAGATGAAGCACTAGTACCCTCTGGACGTTCTGAAACGTAACCATCAATCATTCCTGATTCAAGAGCTACTCGCATTGCTGGGAAGTTGTCCATCGCCGTTTTCTTTTCGACACCTTCAATTTGGTCTATTACTGTATAGTGGAATGTATTTAATTGAGCCGTAACTTTTGCTCCGTTAAAGTCTTGGATAGAAGTAGCACCTTCATAAGTGCTGCCTTTTTTCACAACCATAACTAAATTTGAAGTATAGTAATTATCCGAAAAGTCGATTGTTTCTTTTCGTTCTGCTGTTGGTGACATACCAGCTATGATTGCATCAATTTTACCTGATGTTAAAGCTGGTACAAGACCATCCCACTCTGTTTTAACAATCACTAATTCTTTACCTAAACCTTCAGCTACTTTTTTTGCAATTTCTACATCATATCCACCTGCATACTCTGCAGAACCATCTATTTTTACTGCACCATTGGAATCATCGTTTTGAGTCCAGTTAAACGGTGCATATCCAGCTTCAAGACCTACCTTAAAGGTATTATCTTCTGATGACCCAGTATCCGAACTAGTACTTGTTCCACACCCCGCTAATAATAGAATGCTAGAAATTAGTAATACAAGAAATAATGTTAATTTGCTTCTCATGTTGTATCTCCTCCGTATTTTTATAAATTTCGACAAAAAAACGACCTGAGATATACTCAGGTCGCAGTAAATTTGCCCTAAGGTCCTCTCTTTTATCTCAAATGAGATAGCACAACTCAATAAACTGGGGGTTTATTGAGACAGTCCTGCAGCTCTTAACTACAGACCCAGCATGTAATACTGAGGATATTACAAACTTCGGCGATATTTCCTTCTCCCTAGCATCACTGTTTCCTCAAACTCCACTAAAGACTGTTAAATATCGCGCCTCTACCTCACTAGTAAAAGTGAGGCCTTATTTAGTTATTTTTTATACTACAATAATATCTATCTATCCGTCAACCACTATTCATTAGCAATATCTAGTAATTCGCACTAGCCAGAAACTACCCGTCGCATGAAAACACATAAATCCTAATAAAACAAAAGATTAAAAGGTTGGTCCAATTCTCCATATACCAAAGTCGTTTTGCTTCAAAATTTCTGATTTTGTTAGTTTTCCGGACGAGACTGATTTAATCTCATCAAAGATCGATTGTCCAACTGATTGAACCGTTTCTTTTCCTTCAATAATGGTTCCTGCATTCAAATCCATATTATCTCTCATACTATTAAACATGGGGGTATTTGTTGAAATTTTAATAACAGGAGCAATTGGCGACCCCGTCGGCGTACCACGACCAGTTGTAAAGAGGACTACCTGTGCACCTCCCGCGACCATTCCTGTAAGTTGTTCAATGTCCTGCCCTGGAGTATCCATCCAGACAAGCCCCTTTTTAGTTGGAATGTCTGCATAGTCAATTAGTTCTTGAAGCGGACTTGTGCCAGACTTTGTAGCTGCTCCAAGTGACTTTTCCTCAAGTGAACTTAGTCCTCCAGCGATATTTCCAGGCGTAGGATTACCTGTGCGGATATCAATCCCCATCATAAGCGCTCGACCTTCTGCCTGCTTAATTTTTTCATATACTCTTTCTACGGTACGATCATCAACCGCTCGGTTAGCAAGTAAATGTTCAGCGCCGATTAATTCAGTAGTTTCGGCAAGAATTGCGGTTCCTCCTGCTTTTACAATTAAATCACTCACATGGCCAACTGCTGGGTTTGCAGATAGACCTGAGCATGCATCTGAACCACCGCATTCCGTTCCAATGATCAATTCACTGACATGACAAGGCTCTCTCATAATTGCAGAGGCATCCTGAACCATCTGTGCAGCAATTTTGGCTGCGTTAGCGATTGTTTGCAAGGTACCTCCATTTTCTTGTATGGAAACAGTCTCAACCGGCTTTCCACTTTTAGCAATCTCTTCTGCGACACTTCTTGCTTGATGTGTTTCACAGCCTAAACCTAACACGACTACACCATACACATTTGGATTAAGGCCTACACCTACATAGGTTCGGAAGGTTTGATCATAATCCACTCCAACCTGTGTACAGCCATGTTGATGAATAAAACTAACTGTCCCATGCACAAGCTGGGTAACTTGGTATGCAGCTTGTGTCGCACAGGTGATAGTTGGAAGAATCAATACATGATTACGAACCCCAACTTTTCCATCTGGACGTCTATACCCCATAAAATATTCTTGATTATCCACTTATATCCCCCCTACCACGTGTTCCTTCAAGATTGTGTACATGGACATGCTCTCCTATCTCAATATCACATGAAGCAACACCTATGATTTCACCATATTTATAAATCTTTTCACCCTTTTTAATAGAATCAACGGCAAATTTGTGCCCAAAGGGAATTGAGTGTAAGAGTTTTACATCAATTTTCCTATCACCATACGAAGCAGTAACAATGATTTTAGCCTCTAAATCTACTAAAACGGTCGCAACATTATCTCTCTCATTCATTAATACAGCTGAAAAACTTTGAGACATGACTCAGCCCTCCTCTATTTTGAAAGGTGTTAAATCGCATTAGGTTTTTTAATCCTCAGAATCGACATACGGAATCGTTAATGGCCCTAACGGTAGTACCGCTATAGACATGTCTTCTCCATACTTCTCTTTAAGCTGTTCTAACGTTTGTTCAATATTATGTGTTGGCTTCAACATTGCCTGTGTCACTTGTTCATCTGTAAGTAGTGAATACACATACACATCCGCCCATACTTGAATAACAGCCTGCTTTTGCACTTGCCACTGGTCAAATGTTTTAAACTCTGGGTCATTGATCATGTCTAGGATTTCTTGTGGAGACTTGGCCATTTTTAAGATATCTCCGTAATTCCCATGGCTTGGAAGCCCATCTGAACATTCTGAAGCGACAATGATCGCTCCCCCTTTTTTCACAATTTTATGAGCAGCACTCATACCTTTTACAGCCTGGTACAGATTCTGATCGAGTGGATAACCAGAATTTGAAGTTATGACGACATCAAAGCGCTGTTCACATTTCGTCATTGCGTGTTCTTTTGCATACTCACAACCTTTGTCATGGGCGGCAATTAATTCCCCAGCAAACACATTTGTAATCTGCTTATCACGATTCAAAGTGACATTCAGCATAAAATGCGGTTTACACATCATGTTAATTTCCCTTGTCATCTCCTGAAGAGGGTTATTCACCATATTTCCCCATGTTGCTAGCGGATCACCAATCATCCGTGCATTATGAAAAGTCATGATGGTTTCAATCCCTGCAATCCCTGGCATGATTCCTTTTGGTCCACCTGAAAAGCCAGCAAAAAAGTGAGGCTCGATAAAACCGGTTACGATTCGAAAATCTGCTTCAACATATTCTTTATTTAAATAAACGTCACAACCAAATTTACTATGCCCTACTTTGACAAGTGTTTCCTTATCATGACAACGATTATTAATAATCCGAACGTTGTCAACAACCCATTGCCCTAGCATTTGAACGAACTCTTCCTCCGTTTGATCACGATGCGTTCCCGTTCCATTAATAATCACAAAGTTTTCAAGCGGAACATGGTTTAATTCCTTAATTAAAGCCGGAACAAGTTTTTCATTAGGCGTTGGCCGTGTAATGTCACTAATGACGATAGCAACTTTATCGGTTGCTTTCACCATTTCTGCTAGAGGAGGTGATCCAATTGGATTTTTGAGAGCCTCTTGTAATGCTCCCATTTCATCCTCAAGACCTGAGGGGTTTTGTGGTTCTAAAATAAGAGCATCATCCGGTACATTAATTGTTAAATTGTCTTTTCCGTAAAGTAATGTTGTTTGCATGTTTTTCTCCTTTTTAACTCATGATGTATTTAATAAATAACCACCCCTAGCCTCAATTGGCCAGGGGTGGAGCTTGTTTTTATACTGGGACTCCAGGATCTTTTGGCGCTCCGGGATTTTCCAGTTTTGCATCAATGCCTTTACTTCTTTGGTATTTATCCATTAGTATAACAGCGATTGGACACAGAATGGCTGTCGTTAATGTAGAAATTGAAATTTGCATCGTAGCCACGTTCGCAATATCCTGATAGGCCTGGGCTTCAGCAGCGGTCATCATACCAGCACCAGATGCAACAACAGCTGCAGCTGCAATAGCTGCCGGTGTTCCTACAGCATTACCCGCTGTAGACGCTTCAGCCACTGGGGCAATTTGACTTTTTTCTTTAAACAACTTAAACACGAGAATACCCGTAAATGCTGTTAATACGGTCGTCATAATTCCTAGCAGCAATCCAGCGCCAACAACGCTAGGGTTGAAGAATGTCATAAAGTTCATTCCTGCACCAAGTGCAAATGCAAAGAATGGAACTGGTAAGATTTCTCCTGGTGCCAAAAATTCACGAATCTCTGGGTCAAGATTTCCAAGAATCATTCCTAAAGCGATTGGTAATAAAACAGCGATAAAAGCAATAATCGGGAATTTAGAACCTAATAGACCTAATGACATTAATGTGAAAAACGGTCCATCATTCAATGATAAGACAGATACTGCACCAACATCAGACCTGTTTCCATATTGACCTGTCAAGGCAGCGTACATACCGCCATTTCCATTAGTCATAGCCGCAATAATTGCCAATGTCGATAAACCAAGAAAACCATTCATTGGATCAAAAAAGAATCCAAACAATAATCCAACAGCAAGCCCAGTTAAATATTTTGATGTTGTCAGCAATACACCTTTTTTCAAGGCAATCCCACCGACTCGAAGATTCATCTGGCTACCTGCGCAAAAAAGGAATAATGCAATTAATGTTAATGCACCATTTTTAAATAATTGTTCAGAGAATCCGCCAATACGTAGAAACTCATAATAACCATCAGCAGTTGGAGCAACTCCTAAAGATTTTAAAGCACTCATAACTGCTGGGATGTGCATTTGATCGACTGTATTAAATAACGCCCCTAACATTAAAGGTACAACCATCAATCCACCTGGTACTTTCTCAATTGTTTGCTTGATTTTCATTCCCATTTACCCCCTCTTTATTGAAAAAATAAGTTCGGCTTACTTGCTCAGCTGTAAGTTCTAACAATTTTTTTGATTCTTTCATCGCTTCGTCTAAGTTTATTGGACGATTTATTATGCTAAATACCCCTATAATTCCGTATTGATATAATGTTTGAATTCTTTCACCAATGGAACCCGCGATAATGATCGTTGGAATATTAAGCTTCTTTGCTGTTTGGGCAACCCCCATGGGAGTTTTTCCATAAGCTGTTTGAAAATCTACCTGCCCTTCCCCTGTAATGACAAGGTCAGCCCCTTTAAGATGTTCTTCGAGCTTGGAGTATTCAATAACGACATCTACCCCTCTTTTCATAGTGGATGGGAAAAATGCTTGAAAGGCTCCGCCTATTCCTCCTGCAGCCCCAGCTCCCGGTCTTTCATGCAACCGGATCCCCGTTACTTGTTCCACTACATTGCCCCAATGAGTAAGATTTTCGTCTAGAACTCTAACCATCTCATCTGTAGCTCCTTTTTGTGGTCCAAACACATGAGAAGCTCCCTTTTCACCCACGAGTGGATTTTCCACATCAGAGGCAATTAAAAAATGACTTTCTTGGATCCGTTTATCAAATTGATCTATAAGTACTTCATGAATTTGATTTAATGCACCTCCACCAAAGTCAATTTCCTTTCCTGACTTGTCTAGAATTTGCATACCAAGAGCCTGTAGCATCCCAACACCACCATCATTTGTGGCAGACCCACCAATGGCTAAGACAAAATTTCGATACCCATCATCAAGCGCTTTCTTAATTAATTCCCCTGTACCAAACGTCGTTGCAGTAAGAGGGTCACGCTCAGAACGACTAATTAAATCCAAACCAGATGCACTAGCCATTTCTATAATGCATGTCTCGTTATCACCTAGCACCCCGAAAGATGCTTCGATTGGTTTACCAAGGGGACCTGTTACAGTCACTGAAACTTTATGTCCTTTCGTCGAAGAAACGAGATTCTCCATCGTTCCTTCTCCCCCATCCGCCACAGGTATTAACTTTGTTTCTGCATTCGGATAGGCATTTTTTATTCCCTTTTCAATTGATAAGGCCGCTTCCATTGCAGTTACACTGCCCTTAAAGGAATCTGGCGCAATTATGATCTTTATCTTATATCCCTCCCCTTTAGGAAACGCTTACAATATTCTGTTTATTTAATTATAATGTACTTGCTTCAATTCTTCTTTATATGTAGAATACAAATAATTATATAAATTCGAATGATTTTTTGTTTTCAATAACCAAAAGGAGAATTAAATGATTACTAGGGAAATTGCTGAGATGTTAGTAAAAGAAACTTCGAAGGTCATGAACCTGAATATTAATATCATGAATGAAGAAGGAGTTATTATTGCAACGAGTGACCCCTCTCGTCTAGATTGGATCCACGAAGGTGCATTAGAAGTTGTTAAAACTGGAAAGGCACTTGAAATTACATCTGAAAATCAAGGCCAACTTCGTGGAACACAGCAAGGAACTAACTTACCCATTCATTTTCATGATGAGGTTGTCGGAGTCATCGGAATTACGGGGGAGCCCCACATAATAGGAGACCGTGGAGGCCTTGTTAAAATGATGGCCGAATTAATGATTAAGCAAGCTTACATGGCTTCCCAAACGGAATGGCGCCAAAAAACAAAAGAAACAATTATCGAAGAACTTTTGAAGGAGAAACCGAACACAATTAATATTGAACGCTGGCTTAGCCTACTTAATATGAAGCTTACTGGTCCTTTCGTCGTTAGCTTAATTGAGATATTTGATTATTCTCTTTCGAGTCACTTGCTTATTAAAAACACAGAAGAAGTGGTTGAAAAAGGAGAGGTGTTGGCAGGATTTGTTCATGGAAATAAATTACTGGTGCTATTAACTGGGGTAACACACGAAGGTGCAAAAAAGAAATTAACATCCCTTTGTAAAGAATTTGAAAAAATGAAGGTTCACGTTCGATTAGCATTTTCTCCACTCATTCACGACCTTCTACACATTAATCAGGGTTATCATGAATGTGAAATTGCCTTAGCCATCAGTAAACCTGAACAAAAGATCATTTCCTATACCGACATTGAACCGAAGGCACTCGTTCACCAAATTAATCCAAAGCTAGCAAAACAGTTTTCCGATAGAATACTAGAAAGTAAGGGTGACCTTATTAATCATTTAGAAACGCTTCAGGCATTCTTTGACTCTAATTTAAATATAAAGGAAACTGCGAAAAAACTTTACATTCATCGCAACACTCTCATTTACCGTCTCAACAAAATAAAAACAGAAAGCGGCTATGACCCACAAAACTTTCATGATGCCTTTCTATTGCAAATGGTCATTTGGCTACATAATGGAACTAGCTCTCCCCCGCAGTGAAAGGTGGAGAGCTTTTATAATTCGACAAAAATATTGGTAATTCGACAAAAACGATTGACCTTTTATTCATATACATATAGAATTTGTACATATTTTCAAAAAATGAGGGTTAGCATGAAAGATATATTATTCAGGAAAAAAGATCTCGGAGAGTTATTGAAAAAAAACGGAGATATCCAGCTACCGCAAACATTAGGTGCCTTTGATTTAATGCTTCTTGGAGTGGGTGCCATTGTAGGAACTGGTATATTCATTCTTCCTGGGACAGTTGCCGCGGGGCACGCAGGACCAGGTATCGTTTTTTCATTTATTATTGCTGCGATAGTCTGCGCATTGGCAGCTTTGTGCTATTCAGAATTTTCCTCATCCGTACCAGTAACGGGTAGTGCATATACGTATGTTTACGTTGTATTTGGAGAAGTAGTCGCTTGGTTAGTTGGATGGGCTTTACTATTAGAATATGGCTTGGCCGTTGCAGCAGTTGCAACTGGTTGGTCTGCCTATTTAAGTGCTTTATTAGAAGGTTTTAATATTACCATTCCAAAGGCCATTTCTGGTTCTTTTAATCCAGCAGATGGAACCTATATAAATATACCGGCTATAGTCATTATATTTGCCACTGCTTATTTATTAACACTCGGAATAAGAGAATCTACAAAGATTAATATGATTATGGTATTTATTAAAGTAGGTGTTATTCTCTTATTTATTGGAGTAGGTATTTTTTATGTAGAGCCTGCTAATTGGCAACCATTCTTGCCCTTCGGAATGAATGGCGTGATAAGTGGGGCAGCCCTTGTTTTCTTTGCTTATCTTGGGTTCGATGCTGTTTCGTCAGCTGCTGAAGAGGTAAAGAACCCACAACGTAATATGCCAATAGGAATTATTGGTTCATTATTTATTTGTACAATTCTTTATGGAGCTGTTTCCCTTGTTTTGACTGGGATGGTTTCTTACACAAAGCTAAATGTAAGTGATCCAGTTAGCTACGTGATGCAAATCGTTCATCAAGATTGGGTGGCTGGTGTTATTTCACTCGGGGCTGTTGTCGGGATGATGACAGTGATACTCGTTATGTCATACGGAGGAACTAGACTTCTTTACGCGTTTGGCCGTGATGGATTGCTGCCGAAAAGTATGTATGAACTTAGTAAAAAACATAAAACACCCGTTAAAAACACATGGGTATTTGCATCAATTGTAGCTTTTTGTGCTGGCTTCATTCCGTTATCTAAGCTAGCAGAACTAGTAAATATGGGAACATTACTTGCATTTACAGTTGTCTCAATTGGTATTCTTTACTTAAGAAAAAATAAGAGTCTCCCATCCAATGGGTTTAAAGTACCGTTCTATCCAATCTTACCGATTCTTTCATTCTTATTGTGTTTATTCTTAATGACCCAGCTCTCTGTCTTTACTTGGATTGCATGTGGTGTTTGGTTTGTATTTGGATTACTTTTCTATTTTGTCTATGGTAAAAAGCATAGCGTAATGAATAAAGAATAAGAAATACAAGAAGAGAGCATAAGTTGTCATAACGTATGCTCTTTTTTTGTTGTAAAAATTCGTTCCTAAGCATTATACAAAAGGAACAAATTAATAGGTGAATATATTATACTGATATATCAATCATTTCACCACAAAAGTTTCCCTCTCTCAAAACTTTTGCCTAACCTGTATTTTATTGTTTTCGCACAAAAACGTTGCCGTAGACTAACTCGAAACCCCTTTGGTACAATAAATTTCAATGCTAATTATCGGAGGAAGATAAATGGAACAGAGGTATCAAGATTTAAAGTTAGGGGAACGTGGTGCAATTTTAAGTATTGCCGTTTACATACTTTTATCATGTTTAAAACTAGTCGTTGGTTATATAGCAGGTTCAGAAGCGCTGAAAGCCGATGGTTTAAATAATACAACTGACATAATTGCCTCTATTGCCGTATTAATTGGATTAAGACTTTCTCAAAAACCAGCAGATGAAGATCACCCCTATGGCCATTGGAAGGCTGAATCTGTTGCATCGTTAATCGCCGCCATCATAATGATAGCTGTAGGTCTTCAGGTTTTATACGGTGCAGCTACTTCTGTATTTAATGGCAAAGCTGAATCGCCTGATATGATAGCAGCTTGGACAGGATTTTTTTCCGCAATTATTATGATCTTTGTCTACCGCTATAATAAAAATTTAGCGACAAAAGTAAAAAGTCATGCCGTTATGGCTGCAGCTAAAGACAACCTCTCGGATGCATGGGTTAGTATAGGGACGGCAATTGGTATTTTAGCTTCTCAATTCGGCATACCCTGGCTCGATCCAGTGGCAGCATTAGTTGTTGGATTATTGATATGTAAGACAGGGTGGGATATTTTTAGAGAATCCTCACATTACTTAACGGATGGCTTCGATATACATGCGTTAGAAGAGTATAAACAGACAATCTTGAATGTAAAGGGAGTATTAGAAGTAAAAGATATTAAAGGAAGAACATATGGAAATAGCAATACTGTAGATGTTGTAATCTCTGTTCCAAATAATTTAGATATTACCGAGGCACATGAAATAGCTTCTAATGTGGAGGTAATGTTGATGAACCAATATAATGTTCACGATGTTCATGTCCATGTGGAGCCAATTGGAAATGACAAGTTAATGATGATTGAATAAGATACTTTTAAAGAAAAGAAGTAAATTCATTTTGAATTTACTTCTTTTCTTAGTGTCGTGGAACAGTGAATCACGTTACATGTTTAGTCCTTTTAATAGGTACTCTTCAAATGCTTGACTATTCAATGGTTTGCTAAAGTAAAAACCTTGTCCAAATAATAAACCATCTTTGTTGAGTTCATTGACGTGTTCCTGTATTTCGATTCCTTCTGCAATTACATTTAAACCTAAAGTTGTTGCCAACGTTAAAACGGATTTCACAATTGCCCTGCTTTCTTCATTCACATGGATATCTTTAATGAATGAAGCGTCCACCTTTAAAGTATCAATTGGAAGGTGCTTAAGGTAACTGAGCGAACTATATCCAGTTCCGAAATCATCAATTGAAATTTGAATTCCCAACTGGCGGATTTCCTCAAGGATGGACGCAGCATCATTAACATCCATAAAAACACTTTCTGTTACTTCCATTTCGAGCCATTTTGGGTCTAAATCTGTTTCCTTCAATATTTTCTTGACCGAATTGATAAAATTAACATCCTCAAGCTGTCGGATGGATACATTAACTGAAATAACCAATGAATGATACCCTTTTTCTTGCCATTTTTTCATTTGCCTACAGCTTTCCCGCAAGATCCATTCCCCTAATGGCACAATTAAACCAGTTTCTTCAGCCAAAGATATAAATTTACCAGGTGGAATGGTACCTAACTCAGGATGTTTCCATCTAACTAAAGCCTCCATCCCAATTAATGTTCGGGTAGAGAGATTTAGTTTTGGTTGGTATTCCAGATAAAACTGTTCTTCTTTTATAGCCATTCTCAATGCATTTTCTAGCAACCTACGTTCTAATGATTCATTTTTAATTTTACTATTAAAGAGTAAATAATGATTTTTCCCTTTACTTTTAACATTATAAAGGGCATCATCTGCATTCTTAATCAGTTCCCTCGATGTATCACCGTCGTTTGGATAAGTAGCGACTCCAATGCTGCATGTCATGATATACTCCTGCCCTGAAATTGAGAGTGGAGAGTTAAATTTCGTTAGAATTCGAGTAACATATTTTTTTAAATCCTCTTCATCTTTAATATCCCTTAACAATACAATAAATTCATCCCCGCCAACACGACCTACTAGATCGCTTGGACGTATCGCGTCCTTTATATTTCTTGCAGCTTCAATTAATACTTGATCACCTACATCATGGCCCCACTGATCGTTAATCGATTTAAAATTATCTAGATCAATAAATAGGACGGACATTTTAGTCGACACGGCTCTATGTTTCCTGTCAAGAATTTCCCTATTTAACTCATTCATAAAAGAACGTCGATTCGGCAGATTTGTTAATGAGTCATGAAAAGCCAAATGATATATTTTTTGTTCGAATATCTTTCTGAATCGAATATCACGCATGACCACAAGAATTAAATCATTTTTTGAAAATGATGATTTATCAATGACACTAAAACTGGCCTCTATATCAATATAATCCCCTTTGTGATCACGGATACGAATTTCTATATGTCTAACTGTTTTTTTCCTCTTGCAAAAGATCCTTATTTCCTTGTTAACCATCGCTTGATCATCTGGATGAATCATATCAAATAGATTAAGATGTCGGATGGAAGATAAGTCATATTTTAATATAGCTTCAAAGGATGGAGATGCGTATTGGAAAGTACCGTCTACTTCAATGAGACTAATTAAATCAGTTGTATTTTCAGCTATCAATCTATATTTTTCGTTTTGTTCCTCTTCTATTTGTTTTGCTAATTTAGAGCTTATGGATTTATCAGAGTAATCTAGAGTATGATGTATGTTTTCCATTTTTTTAAACTCCTTTAAGTTTACAATTACAATTTTTAATACCTAGCAGTAGTAAAGGCTAAATATGTAAGTGTGAACTTTCTTGAATAATTTTATATTAGCATCCACACAGGTTTTGCGTCAATTTAAAGATTCTTGAATTCGAGATATTTTACAATCGAATGAATATAGAAAACTTAATATCGTTAACAAGAGTGAACCTTAAAAGGCTCACTCTTTCTCAAACGAAATTTCTAAATTTTTTTAGACGATAAAATAGTTTTCTAGATCTGGCGAATATTGAGGTCAGTACCCTTTTTTAAGTGTTATGTGCGATAACTCCATGCTTTAACCATTTCGCTGTTAATGTTTCTGCTCGTAACATTTTTTCTGGTGTGCCTTCAAAAATAAGATGTCCTCCTTTTTTTCCTCCCCCTGGACCTAACTCAATTACCCAGTCGCTCGCCGCTATAAAGTTTAGATTGTGTTCGATTATGATGACAGAATTACCTCTGTTTACGAGATTTTGAAATACGTCTAATAGTTTTTCATTGTCTTCTGTGTGTAGCCCTAAAGATGGCTCGTCTAAAAGATAGATTTGTCCTTCTTTTTGTAAGTGGCTTGCGAGCTTTAGACGTTGGATTTCCCCTCCGCTTAGAGAACTTGTCGTCTGGCCTAAAGTCAAATACCCTAAACCTACTTCTTTAAGTGTACGCACTCTTTTTATGATTTTGGGTATATTAAAATAATGAACAGCCTCATCCGTAGTTAAATTTAATATCTCTACTATATTTTTATTCTGATATTTGTAGGACAGCGCTTCATCTGAATATCTCGAACCACCACATGTTTCACAAGGTATTGTTACCGGATCTGCAAATGCTACATCTGGGGTTATTACTCCTTTTCCATTGCAGATAGGGCATGCTCCTAAGGAGTTAAAGCTGAATAAACCCGCTGGTTGTCCTGTTTCTTTTGAAAATGTCGCACGAATATCGTCCATGATCCCCATATATGTAGCCAGGGTCGAACGATTGGAGATTCCTATGCTACCTTGGCCTACCATTAAGGTCTCAGGATATTCTTTCGCAAATGCTTCCAACATTAGTGAGCTTTTACCTGAACCTGACACTCCACAAACCGAGACTAAGGCATTTTTAGGAATGTGTACGCTTATATTCTTCAGGTTATTGGTAGCTGCTTTTCTGATTCTAAAATAACTTTTTATATCCCTTTGACTTCTATTTATGTTTAATCTATGGTTTAAAGCTGTTGCGGTGGGAGAGTTCTTTAGGCCTTCTATCTTTCCTTGATAGAGAACCTCTCCTCCATTTACACCTGCTCCTGGTCCCATTTCAATTATTTCATCTGCTACTTTTATGACTGATAGATTGTGTTCAATTACAATTACTGTATTGTGTTGGTCTTTTATCCTTTTTAGCATATGTATTAACATATCCACTTCTTCTGGATGGAGCCCTGCACTTGGTTCGTCGAAAATGTATGTAATATTGTTTAAACTGCTCCCTAAATGACGAGCAATTTTTACCCTTTGAGCTTCGCCACTTGACAGAGTGCCCATTTTTCTTGATAGACTCAAATATCCTAATCCCATATCGACTAGTTGTGTCACATGTGGGATTATTTGTTGTGCAATTGATTCTCCCATCGGATCTTTGATATTCTTTAGTTCTTCTATTATGTCTGGAAGCTCTAATTGATTGTAGTCTGCGATGTTCAAGTTATTTATTCTACATTCTAATACCTTTGGATTCATGCCAGAGCCTTGGCAGGTTGGGCATAATGAATGTGTAGAAACGGCCAATACATCATCTTGGGATACTTCTTTTAGCTTTGTGATATCTCTGTTTATATAAAGTCGCGTAAATCGAGGCAATAGCCCATCCCACTCATGATCCTGTGGTCCATTTTTCGTATGAAACGGCGCATAGACTTTTTCACCTTCTCGAGGACCATATAATAGCAACTGGAGTTCTTCTTTTGAGTAGTCCTTTATAGACTTATCTGGATCGAATAAACCACCAGTCATCATCCATCTGCCTTGCCAGCCAGATGGCGACAACGGCTTAAATTTCACTGCGTATCCTCGAAGTGTTTGATTGAAATCGATTATTTTATTTAAGTCCGGCGTAATGACCTCCCCAAATCCACCACATTCTGGACATCTCCCAAAGGAACTTTGACTCGAAAAATCGGTGGCAGAACCTATGGATGGTTTTCCTATCCTTGAGAATAAAAGTCTAATCAATGGATCGATATCCATATAGGTGCCTACTGTTGAGCGAGAATTCCCCCCTATCGGCCTTTGTTCTACAACAATAACAGGGCTTAAGTTTTGCATAAGATCCGCGTGGGGTCTTTCATACCTTGGCATTTGATTTCTGACATAGAGAGGATAGTTCATTGTCATTTGTCTTCTGCTTTCTGTTGCTAATGTATCAAAAACAACTGAACTCTTTCCAGAGCCTGAAAGACCAGTAAATACGATGATTTTTTCTTTTGGTATAGTTAAATCTATATTTTTTAGATTATGTTCTTTTAATCCTCTTAAAATAATTTCATCTTTTATATCAGACATGTTACCATCCTTTCTATATTAATCTACTATGTTTTTATCAGTTCGTTACAAGTTTAGCCACCCCTACCAGGAGGAATACCTTTCCTTATCGAAGATTGTTCTAATAAGAACAAGCGAGTCTCATGCAAAGTCCTTCATCGCGGTTATGAAGTCCCGAACGAACAAGCGAGTCTCGTGCAAAGTCCTTCATCGGCGTTATGAAGTCCCGAACGAACATGTCAGTCTCGTGCAAAGTCCTTCATCGGCGTTATGAAGTCCCGAACGAGCATGTCAGTCTCGTGCATAGTCCTTCATCGGCGTTATGAAGTCCCGAACGAGCATGTCAATCTCGTGCAAAGTCCTTCATCACGGTTATGAAGTCCCGAACGAACATGCGAGTCTCGTGCAAAGTCCTTCATCGGCGTTATGAAGTCCCGAACGAACAAGCGAGTCTCGTACAAAGTCCTTCATCGGCGTTATGAAGTCCCGAACGAGCTTGTCAGTCCCATGCAAAGTCCTTCATCGGCGTTATGAAGTCCCGAACGAGCAAGTCCAATCCAAATCCCATCTTATCACGAATGATAAATATGTTATAATATTATGAAAAATTGAAAAGGAGATTTCATAATGCTTATTCCCTTTAAAGACAAAAAACCGAACGTACATGAGACTGTCTTCTTGGCTCCAGGTTCATATGTAATTGGTGATGTTCAGGTTGGTAAAGAGACCTCTATTTGGTTTAATGCCGTTCTGCGTGGTGATGAAGACGCTATCATTATTGGGGATCGATGCAGTATCCAGGATAATGCAACCATTCATTTATTTGAAGGCTCACCGGTAGTAGTGGAAGATGAAGTAACTGTTGGTCATAATGTGATTCTGCATGGTTGTACGATTAAAAAAAGATGTATCATCGGAATGGGCTCAACCATTTTAGATGGTGCCGTCATCGGTGAAGAGTGTATCATTGGTGCCAATACACTAATTCCGTCTAATAAAATAATCCCACCTCGTTCCCTTGTCCTAGGCTCACCTGGAAAGGTGGTTCGGGAACTAACCAATAAGGATTTTGAACTAATTCAACTTTCAATTGATACGTACGTTGAAAAAAGTTACATATACAATGACATATTAAATAAATAGTTCCATAGAAAAAAGAAAAAACTGTAGGACGGCATGCACCTACAGTTTTTCTTATCTTATCTACTCTTAACTATTCCTTCTTCCGCACTGTGGTCTGTTGCTAACGGGGGTGTAATAGATAAGGATGCAATTTCTTCCCACTGATTCTTATCTAACGAGATATGAATAGAATCAAGCGCTGGCTCCAACTGCTCTAGGTTTCTAGCACCTATGATAGGCGCTGTAATACTCGGGTTACTCTTTACCCAAGCGACCGCTAGAGAAACCGGATCATACCCATTTTCATTTGCATATTGTGTGAAACGACTAGCAATTTCATAATAATCCTTTTGAGCATATCTAAGTTGATAGTTATGTTGTTCTACCAGCCTACCTTGTTTGGGCTTCTTAGCTTCCCCATATTTTCCTGTTAAGAGTCCTCCACCTAACGGGCTATAGCTAATGACTCCAAGCCCTTCCGCTTGAGCTAGTGGTAATATCTCTACTTCGGCTTGTCTTTTTACTAGATTATACATTGGTTGAATTAGTTTAAATTTAGCCAACGCTTTTCGTTCTGATATACCAAGAGCTTTCGCAATTTGCCAGGCTGCCCAATTACTAACCGCAGGATATAGGATCTTCCCTTGTCTTTGCAGATCATCTAACGCAATGAGCGTTTCCTCGATATCGGTTGTCTCATCAAACCGATGGAGGAAATAAAATTCAATTCGATCTGTTCCCAAACGCTTTAGGGTTTTCTCAATTGAAAGGAAAATATGTCTTCTAGAAGTGCCACCTTCATTTTTACCAACTCCAGAAGGAAGACCGACCTTTGATGTTAATACAATATCATCCCGGCAATCAGCTATACATTTACCAAGTATTTCTTCCGACCTTCCACTGTTATAAATATTAGCTGTATCAAAGAAATTGATCCCAACTTCCCTACACCGGTTAAACATTGCCATAGACGTTTTTTCGTCTGCTATCCCACCAAAAGACATTGTACCGAAACACAACTCTGATACGTAAATGCCAGTATCTCCGATTGTTTTATATTCCATAAATAACTCCCTTTCCATTTTTTCAAAGGCCTGTTTTCGCTTTTTTACACCGTTGATATCCGCTGCAGGCGGACGCTTTCCGCGGGCGTGGCTTGAGCCTCCTCGTCGCTCTCGCTCCTGCGGGGTCTCAAGTCTCACGCTTTTCCCGCAGGAGTCGCCGCCTTCCGCTTCTATCAACTTAGTGAGCACTTATATAAAAACACCATTTGTTTAGCAAGGCCTTTAATAAATATAATTGTTACTTCCCTTCTAATATAGCAGTTTTTCGATACTGACTTCCCGTATGATCACTAGGTAATAAACTACTTCCGTGATTAAATAATTTTTCTCTGAAGGACCCCTGTTCATATTCTGTTTTGTAAATTCCGCGTTTCTGTAATTCAGGAATGACCAAATCAATGAATTCCTCTAGGCTTTCTGGTGTGACAAGATGAGCCAAGTTAAAGCCATCTACACCGCTCTCTTCGAATTGAAATTGAATTGCATCAGCCACTTCACTAGGATTTCCTACTAGCACATGATTCCGATCAATTATTTCAAAACGGTTTAATACCTCTCTGACTGTTAATTTTTTTGGTGCATCTTTTGTAAGTGAAGCAGCTCTTGATTGCCCATGTTCGGTATGTTTATATTCAAAAGGACTATCTAAGTCTGTATACTGTGATAAATCATACCCGCTAGAACCGCCATATTGGGCTTTTGCTGCTTCAGCACTCCAATACCTAGCTAATTCCTGATACTTTTCTTCTGCCTGTTCTGAAGTCTCTCCCACAATTACATTTAAAAAAGTAAATGCCTTTATATTCTCAGGGTTTCGTCCATACTTTTGCGCTCTTTGTCGGATATCTTGAATAGCCGATTTTATTTTTTCTGCTGACCCTCCAACAAATACACATTCTGCATGTTTGGCCGCAAACTCCTTGCCACGTTCAGACGTACCTGCTTGATATATAACTGGGGTACGCTGTATGGAAGGCTCACTTAAATGAGGACCTTCTACCGAAAAATACTCACCTTTATGATTAATCTCATGTACCTTCGATGGGTCTATTAGAATCTCCTGGGAGGCGTCAGCAATGACAGCATTGTCCTCCCAACTCCCTTCCCATAGCTTATAAGAGACTTCCAAAAACTCATCTGCCAAATCATAACGTGCATCATGTTTGAGCATTTCTGGTAGACCAAAGTTACGTGCAGCATTTGGAAGATAGGAAGTAACGATATTCCAAGCGATTCTCCCTTTTGTAAGATGGTCTAAGGTAGAAAATCTTCTTGCATGGCCGAATGGATGCTCATATGTAGTACTAACTGTCACGGCGAAAGATAGATGTTCTGTTACACTCGCCATCGCTGGTACAACAAAAGCTGGATCATTTAATGGCACCTGAACCCCGTCACGAATAGATGGCTGTTTACTTTGTTTATAAACATCATATATCCCCAGCACATCCGCAAAAAATACAGCATCAAACTTTCCTCGTTCCAATAATTTCGCTAACTCTATCCAATAATCTAAATCTTTATATTGAGTATGTCTCTCACTATTTGGATGCTTCCAAAGCCCGTGTGAATTATGCATAGCACTCGTCATATCGAAAACATTTAAGCGTATTTGTTTAGCCAATTGTCTCACCTTTTCATAGATTATTTAATTACCATTTTAAGTATTTAGCTTACATTCTCTATTTTCTATTCTTAATGCTTTCTTCTAATTGGTTTAAAGTCTCCTCAAGATCTTCAGCAGGGATATCAACAACAATACTTCCACCCTTTGTATCTTCTATTACAGCTTCTTTCACATCCGCTTCCTGATATAGCTTTGCAATTGTTTTGTATGTTTCATTGTCTTTATCCTCTTCACGAACGGCAAATACATTAATATATGGTCTTGCTTCTTCACTCTCTGGATCGTCATATAACAACGCATCCTTAAAGTTCAACCCCGCTTGACCTGCGATTCCATTATTTATCAGAGACGCAGCAACATCTTTAAGTGCCTGTGCAGTTTGTTGAGAAACAACTGGAACAATTTCTAAATTCTTTGGGTTCTTAGCAATATCATCTAAGGTTCCGTATATACCCACTCCATCTTTTAGCTCAATTAATCCAGCCTTTTCTAATAAAGTTAAACCTCGGCCAAGGTTTGCAGGGTCGTTTGAAATCGCGATTTGCGAACCCTCTGGTATGTCTGCTAAATCATCATATTTTTCAGAGTAAATTCCTGTTGGGTTAATAGTTGTTGAAGCAATCGGAACAATCTTAAAGCCATTCTCAACATTTGCAGGACCTAGAAAAGCAATATGTTGGAAAGAATTCATATCAATCTCTCCATTTGCAAGAGCATTATTAGGCTGAATGTAATCGGAAAACTCCACTAACTCAATTGTGATTCCTTTTGCCTTTGCTTTTTCTTCAATAAGCTTCCAATACGGTCCATCCGCACCTGTTACACCAATCTTTACGACCTCATTGGATTTTCCAGAAGTACTATTCGTACACGCTGCCAGTATTGAAATAACAAACGCCATTGATAATAAAATAATTAATCGCTTTTTCATTTTGAAATCTCTCCTTTTTTTAGGTTATCTTCGTAAAAAGAATCTAGATAAAAAGTTCCCTGAAAACTGTGCTATTTGAACGAGTAGAATTAATATCACAACTGTCACAATCATGACCGATGTATCAAATCTCTGGTAACCATAGGTCATGGCAAGGTCACCTAATCCACCGCCACCTACCGTTCCAGCCATAGCTGAGAAATCGACAAGTCCAACCGTAACAAAAGTAAGACCGAGAATAAGAGGTCCTAACGCTTCAGGTATAAGTACGCCAAATATGATTCGTACGGGGCTTGCACCCATAGCCTGTGCAGCTTCAATAATTCCCGGATCAATCGAGACAAGGTTACTCTCTACGATCCTAGCAACCGCAAAGCATGCCGCTATCGTCATAGGAAAAATAGCTGCTGCCGTTCCAATCGTAGTACCCATAACTGCCCGAGTTAAGGGACTCAATGCAACTAGCAAAATAATAAATGGAATGGGACGAACGATGTTCACTAACAAATTAAGTACGAGAAAGATATACTTATTTTCTAATATGTTCCCTTTGCGGGTGACAAAAAAGAGTACCCCCATCGCTATACCAATCATGCTTGAGAAAATTAATGTAAAGATAACCATTAAAATGGTTTCTCCAGTCGCTTCAATAATACGAGGCCAAAACGTAGTCCAATCAACTCTCATGATTAATCACCTCCCTTACTTCAACAATTTGTTTAAGTTCATTGATAACTTGCCGAATTAGAGGATCAGGACCCTGAAACTCAACAATTAAACTACCAAACAATTGATCCTGTAACTCGTTAATACTTCCGTATATAATATTGAAATCAATCCCATGCTTTCTCGTTACTCGTGATAGGATTGGTTGACTTGAAGCCCCTCCTGTAAAAATCACGCGATACAAGTTTCCATAATGGTTATTGCGCAATTTCTCTAAGAGTTTGCTAGAAAGCTTATCGTTTAGCACGGAACTAATAAAATTTTTAGTCGTTTTGGATTGTGGGTTTGAAAAAATATCATACACATTTCCTTCTTCAATCACTGACCCGTTTTCCATCACAGCCACTCGATGACAAATACTACGGATTACATGCATCTCATGTGTAATAAGTAAAATGGTAATATTGTACTCCTCATTCACTTTACGTAATAGCTGAAGGATTTCTCCTGTTGTTTCAGGGTCTAACGCAGAGGTTGCTTCATCACAAATCAGAATGTCTGGTGATGTGGCAAGCGCTCTTGCAATACCTACTCTTTGCTTTTGTCCGCCGGAAAGCTGTTCCGGATACTGATCTGACTTATCTTGTAAACCAACAAATTGAAGTAATTCTTTAACACGGTGATCAATTTCATCCTTTGGCAACTTTGCAAGTTTGAGAGGATAAGCGATATTTCCATATACAGTGCGAGAGTTAAATAGGTTAAATGACTGAAAGATCATACCGATTTTCCTTCGTAACTTACGTAGCTCAGCTTGAGAGAGACTGGATATTTCTCGGTCGTTAACCACCACCTTCCCTGATGTTGGGCGTTCAAGTAAATTAACGAGTCGGAGCAATGTACTTTTACCAGCCCCACTAAATCCAACCACTCCAAAGATTTCTCCTTTTGATATGGTTAAAGAAACATCCTTTAACGCTTGCACCTTCTTTCCTTCCAAACCAAATACTTTATTTACTTCCTCAAACTTAATCAACGATAATCCTCCTTTTCGAAATCAAACAAAAAAGGCACCTCTATCCAACACCATGTAAAGATGTATTGGATAAAGATACCTTTAGTTGTCTAATCGGCATACTTTTTCATTTTATATAAATTTAGTTTTTGAGAATTGATTATAGGTAATAAAGACCTCTTTTAAATCAAAAAAATAAAACCCCCTTCATGACAGAAGAGGGTTTAAATGGTAAATTTAATCGTCTCTTCTCATCTTTCAAGCTCTTTGCTTGCTGGATTTGGCACAGTACCTTGTAGTCTGTTGCCGAGGCTTCAAAGGGCCAGTCCCTCCACCTCTCTTGATAAGAATTCATTAATTATTGAATTGTAATTAATAATTTACATGGAATGTCTTGAACTGTCAATAAGATTTTTGAAAAATCTTATTATTGTTCTTTTTAGGTTACTAGTATACTTATGCTACAGGTTACCCTTAGTATTCTACTTTTCTATTAGTGTAACTCCGGCCAATAACCTTTATTAGCTTCGATTAATTCATCCAAGATGTCTTTGGCTACTTTTGCACTTGGTACTGTTTTTGAAAGTGTTAATGCCTGCCAGAGCTTTTGGTAGCTGCCTTCAATATAGGCTTGAACCACTAATTTTTCAACTGTTACTTGCTGATACATTAACGCTCTTTGGAATTCAGGAATTTTCCCTTGGCTTAATGGCTCTGGACCGTCGCTACCAACAATACATGGAACTTCAACCATAGCATCATCATCAAAGTTAGCAATGGCTCCATTGTTTTCAACAATTAATAACATTCTTTCATGTGTGTTAAAGGCAATCGCACGGGCTAAATCAACAACGAAAGTGGCATGTGCCCCCATTTCAAACTCGCAGCCTTCTGCAGTTCCTCTTTCAATGATCGTTCTTGCTGTTGAGAAAACGGTCTTTTCTCTACCAGCGATTACTTCATTTGCCCTTGTGTATTCTGGATTAGACGTTTTTACCACATAATCAGGGTATAAATAGTATTTTAAATACGTATTTGGCAAGAATCTAGGATCAACCGCTAGTAAATCTTTTGCTTTCTTGTGTGTTTCTTGCCAGCTAGCATCAGTATGCTGGGTATCTACTTCTTTTTGAGTAAGATATCCGTTTTCAGCAACATAATCACGAATTTGAGGAAGATATTCATTTCCCTCTTTATCTTTTACACTTGTCCACCAGCCAAAGTGGTTTAATCCGAAATAACGTACTTCTAAATCCTGTGGCTCTTTGCCGATGATATGAGAAATTCTACGTAGTGTGCCTACAGGCATATCACAAATATTCAATACTTTTGAATTTGGACGAAGAACGCGACAAGCTTCCGCTACAATGGCTGCAGGATTAGAATAGTTTAACATCCATGCATCTGGTGAATATTTTTCCATTATATCGATTAACTCAACCATATCCCCGATGCTTCTCATTCCATAAGCAATTCCGCCAGGTCCGCAAGTTTCTTGGCCGACTACACCATATTTCAATGGAATTTTTTCATCTTTTTCGCGCATTTCATATTTCCCCGTACGAATATGAGCAAAGCAGAAATCGATATCAGTAAAAGCCTCCTCTGGATCGGTTGTGAAGCAATATTCAATATCCGGCGCATTTTCTTTTAATACGATCTCAATTGCTTCTCCTAAAACAGCTTGTCTTTCAGCATCATTATCATATAATTTTAACTTTCGAAGTGGGAAACGGTCCAGATTGTCTAATAACATCATAACAATCCCTGGTGTATAGGTACTTCCTCCACCTGCAATAACGACTGAGAACTTTTTCATTTTCTCCATTCCCTTCTAGAAATCTTTGTTGTTGTTTTATTCCGAGTCTATTCGTTTGTTGTTAATCCTAAATAACTGTCAACAGCTTTTCTAATCGTTGTAACCTGTAAGCCGTAAACAACTTGAACATTTTTATCTTTAATCACGACTCCACTAGCACCTGTTTCTTTCTTCAACACTTCTTCGTTGACCATTTCAGGATTATCTAGTGTTAAACGAAGTCTTGTATAACAATTGGTAACGGTATGAATGTTACTTGCTCCACCTAAGGCATCAACAATTACTGGGGCAATTCCGTCATTTCCCTGTGATTCAGAAGTTCCAGTTTTTCCTTGTTTTTGCTTTTCTTTTAAATCTTTCTTCGTATATAACTTTGTTTCTTGTCCACCTTCTTCTCTTCCGACGGTCTTGAAGTTAAGCTTCACGATTAAGAAGCGGAATAGTAAGTAGTAGATCACAAAGAAGATCAAACCGATTAAAATGTACATTGGCCAGTGTGTCTTCTCAATTCCGAGCGGTAAATTGAACAATAGGAAGTCAATCATTCCGTTTGGTCCAATTGCTCTGACATCTAAGAGACTAAACGTTACCATTGCTAAACCACTTAAAGCAGCGTGAACCACAAATAGTAGTGGAGCAACAAACATGAATGAGAATTCAATTGGTTCAGTAACACCCGCAATAAAAGAAGTCACAGCAGCAGGAATCAAGATTGCTTTTACCTTCGCCTTGTTCTCAGGCTTTGCTGTATGATACATCGCTAAGCAAGCGCCGAGTAAACCAAACATTTTTGAAATTCCTCGCGCATCCCAAACGACAGATGAAGAAAGTTCTTTTACAGTTGGATCTGCAATCTCAGCGTAGTAAATATTTCTTGCACCTTCAAAAATTTGTCCGCCAACTTCTGCTACACCGCCCAATGATGTATATAAGAATGGTGTATAGATTAAGTGATGCAGCCCAGTAGGAATTAATAAGCGCTCTAACATTCCGTATAAGAATATTCCGAAGTTCCCACTGTGATTAATAAGAGATCCAAGATTGTTAATACCATTTTGGAAAAACGGCCAAATATACGTAAGAGCAATTGATAATAGGACAACTACTGGTATAAGTACGATAAAGACAAAACGTGATCCACCGTATATTTGAAAAGCACCGTTAAATTCTATATCAACAAATTTGTTATGAACAAAAGCGGTTACAATCCCGAGAATAATTCCGAGGAAAACACCCATATCAAGTATTTGAACACCTAAAACAAGCGTTTGTCCTGTTCCTTGCAGGGAGTCGCCTTGAAACAGTACTCCGGTAAGGTCCATAAATTTATTCATCGCATTAACAAATACTAAATAACCTAATAAAGCAGTAAAACCAGCAACAGCTTTCTCTTTATTAGCCAAGCCTACCGTGATACCGACACAGAAAATCAATCCTAGGTTACCGAGAATCGAAACTAATGATCCAGTTAAAATGGATCCGAAACCTGTCGTAATCGGATTATCTAAAAATGGAATGACTTCCAATAATCTAGCATTCGTAAATAAGTTACCGAGGGCAATCAAAATACCAGCAATCGGCAATATAAGTACTGGAATGAACATTGCTTTTGAAAAGCGTTGCATACCTTCCATCATTTTGGCTTTCATTGAGCCGCACCTCCAATATTCACTTAATTTCTTTCGACACGTTTAGAATACAATGCAAGCGTTTTATAGTCGATAGTTTCAACATGATTAAAAACGTGTTTCACAGATTGAAACACGTTTCACTCTTCCCTATTCTTTTTCGCGCCTAAATTCTCAACATACTGCTTAAGGATAAACTCAAACAGCAGAAGCAATTTAGGAAAGAAACGATTTGGTAGCATATTTCGGTCATCTAGCTTATTGTAATCCATAATTTTAAAGTTTAAATCAGACAGCTTCGCAATGCGATTATCCGTTTCCTTTGTAAATGAAGCTGTAAACACATGATGCTCTTTTGCCGCATGCAGTTTATCAATCACAGTCTGTGTTTCTCCTGATTTTGAGATAACGACTAATGCCCCGATATCCTCCAGATTATTTTCAAAGATACCAACGGAGTCCGTTGCACTGGCAAATATCGTTTTCCGACCTAATACTAATAGTTTTTTATGAAAGTACTCTGCAGCAATGGCTGAAAAGCCAGTTGCATAAATAAATATATATTTTTGATCTAGATTTAACACTTTGCTAATAAACGTTTCAATCTCTTCCATCGAATTAAGGGTTAAAAAATCCGTTTGGCTTACCTGCAAAAAGTCCTCTATATCACCACTTTGCGGTACTTCAACTTTCCTAATCATTGGCAGGAGTTGATAATACATATCCACAAAACCGGTATAGCCTAACTTTTTGGATAAGCGAATAACTGTCGCGGGGGAAGTGAAATTTTCTTTAGCAATTTCACGCACTCCTTTTTGCAAAACCGTATCAATATTCGTAATGATATATCGAATAATTTGTACATCTAATTCTGTTAAATTTCTCCCTTGAATAATTTTGCTAATATCAATCAAATCTAATCACTCTCATTCTTATGTATGCCACTTTTTATCATCTACTATTATACCTCAACTCTAGCCGTTCAAACGAATAGCAGGAAGATGTCTTGGTTATGTAGTACCTGGAAAAAGAAAAAAACTGCAGGTTAGCAAACACCTACAGTTTTTCTTATTTTATCTACTCTTAACTATTCTTTTCTCAGCACTAGTGCCTATCGTAAGACTAGACCTGTAATAAATTGCAGCCACGCATAGGTTCCTACCTTAACTGTTTCAGAAACGGCCGAATCCTTACTTGGATCTAGGCAGACATAATCAATATGTCTAACAGCAGGATGCTTGCCGATTTCTAGCAAACTATCAAATAGTTCAATTGCTGATAACCCGCCTGGTGTTGATGCCGGGACTCCAGGGGCAACCGAAATATCCAATACATCCATATCAACTGTTACGTAAATACGATCAACCTTTGCTGATAATTGCTCTAATGCACGTTGAACCGTGTTGATTAGCCCTTGTTTTCGAGCTTGCTTTAAGGTTACCATCTGAATCTTGTGATCATTTGCGTAATCTATTAATGGTTTTGCATTGTAGTATCCATGCAGTCCAATATTAATCACGTTTTCCCCGTTCACGACCTGGCCATCAATTAATTGGCGGATTGGTGTTCCGTTTGCTGGCCCGAGTTCTTTTGGATCCCTTACATCAAGATGTGTATCAAGCTGTAAAATTCCAATCGTCTCACTAGGGAAAGCATCCTTAATACCTCGTACAGCACAAGCCGTTGTTGAATGATCACCGCCAATCATACATGTTGGCGTGTTTGGATAGTGTGCGGCAAGATAGGCTGTTGTCTTTTGTATTCGTTGATGTGACAAAAGAATATCCGTCGTATGCATTGCCACATCGCCTGCATCCGCTACTTGAAAGGAACATAAATCTACATTTTCGTCCAAATTATATGTGGCAAATCCTTTCCACATCCTCCGAAATTCAGTTGGATATAAAGAAGCTCCAGAAACACTAATCGAAGACCTCGAGATTGGTGCTCCGTACAGGATGAGATCAGGTGTACGTTCTAGCACATTCAATGGTTTAACCCATTGATGGACATAGGTTGGTTCCTCTATTGCCGTCTGATTCCATGACCATTCAGGTACCTGAAGAAAATGTTCACTCATCTTAGTTCACGACCTTTACACCTTTTTTCCATACCGCTTTTACATGGTTAACGCCAAATAAATATTGTAATTCTTGATAATTTTTCACATTCCATAAAACGATATCTGCTTGTTTACCGACCTCAAGTGACCCAACTTGGTCTTGTCGGTTAATGGCATGGGCTGCATTATAGGTTGCCGCCGTTAATGCTTCTGCAGGCGTTAAACGCATTAAAATACAAGCTAAATTCATAACAAGTGGCATCGAGGTTGTTGGAGAAGATCCTGGATTACAATCCGTTGAAATCGCCACAGCCACACCCTCGTCGATCATTTTTCTACCAGCAGCTGCTACTTCACGCAAATACAGGGCTGTTGCTGGAAGTAAACAAGCGATTGTACCGGACTTTGCCATCGCTTTAATTCCTTCATCTGATGCTTTCAATAAATGCTCTGCTGAAATGGCTCCTACTTTCGCAGCTAATTCCGCTCCTCCATAAGGTACAATTTCATCGGCATGGATTTTTGGGATTAATCCCAAGCGTTTTCCAGCTTCTAATATCCGCTCCGACTGCTCTGGTGTATAAACCCCTTTTTCACAAAATACATCATTAAATTCTGCCAATTTTTCCTTAGCTACTACTGGCAGCATGTCATGGATTAAATGATCAATAAACTCATCTTCACGACCTTTATACTCTGGCGGTACTGCATGTGCCCCCATAAAAGTTGGAACAAGATCAATCGGATGTTGATTTTGAAGCTTTTTCATCACTCGCAACTGCTTTAACTCGGTTTCCAAATCCATACCATACCCGCTTTTTCCTTCCACAGTCGTTACACCATGAGCCAAAAATGAATCAAGGCGACGTGTTGTTTGTTCAATTAGCGCATCCTCTGTAGCTTCTCTAGTCATACGGGTGGTCGCATGAATTCCTCCACCTGCGTTCATAATGTCCATATATGTTGCACCCTCGAGGCGCATTTCAAATTCACGCTCGCGGCTTCCCCCGTACACAACATGTGTATGCGGATCCACCAGTCCTGGAGTAACTAGATGACTCGTGGCATCAACAATTTCTGCCTCGTGGAGCTTATCCGCATATCGGGCTTCAAGCTCTTTTGTTGTTCCTACTGCCTGGATCACGCCATCTTCAATCCACAAACTGCCGTCTTCAATTAGCCCCAGCTCAGACATTGCTTCTTTTGAGCGCGGACCTTTTACATCAGAAGCGAGCGTTGCTAATTGAGCAGCATGTTTAATCCAGATTGGCTTTGTCATTCTTGATCAGCCCCTTTATCAAGCATTGGCATCTTGATTCCTTTTTCACGCGCTGTTTTCTTGGCAAGCTCGTATCCAGCATCAGCATGACGTACAACACCCATTCCTGGATCTGTTGTTAATACTCGCTCAATGCGTGCTTCTGCATCTTTCGTACCATCCGCAACAATTACTACCCCTGCATGTAAGGAGTAGCCCATTCCTACACCGCCACCGTGATGAACAGATACCCAAGTTGCGCCTCCAACAGCGTTTACCATCGCATTTAAAATCGGCCAATCTGCCACAACATCAGATCCATCTTTCATTGCTTCTGTTTCTCGATTTGGTGATGCAACTGAACCTGAATCCAAATGGTCACGACCAATGACAATTGGTGCTTTTAGTTCTCCGCTGGCCACCATATCATTCAAGATTTTACCGAAACGAGCACGCTCTCCATAGCCCAACCAGCAAATTCGAGATGGAAGACCTTGGAATTGGATTTTATCCCTTGCCATCCGAATCCAATTACATAAATGCTTATTGTCACTAAATTCACGTAAAATGGCTTCGTCTGTTTTATAGATATCCTCCGGGTCTCCAGATAGTGCCACCCATCGGAAAGGCCCTTTTCCTTCACAAAATTGTGGGCGAATATAAGCCGGAACGAAGCCGGGGAAGTCAAATGCATTTTCCACGCCTTCATCTTTGGCAACCTGACGAATATTATTACCATAGTCAAATGTAATTGCACCCTTTTCCATCATTTCAAGCATCGCTTCAACATGCTTTGCCATTGACGCTTTTGAAAGGTTTACATACTCTTTAGGGTTGGACTCTCTTAATTTTGATGCTTCTTCAAGTGACATCCCTGAAGGTACATACCCGTTAAGTGGATCATGTGCTGATGTTTGGTCTGTTAAGGCATCAGGGATAAAGTTTCGTGCAATCATCTCAGGAAGAAGATCAGATGCGTTACCTAACAATCCAATCGATAATGCCTTCCCTTCTCTTTTCGCTTCTTCTGCCAACTGGATTGCTTCATCCAATGTGTACGCTTTCACATCTGTATAACGTGTTTCAATCCGGCGATCAATTCTAGTCTCATCCACTTCAATCGCGATACATACGCCACCATTCATCGTTACGGCAAGTGGCTGTGCACCACCCATTCCTCCAAGGCCAGCTGTCACAGTTATCGTACTTCTTAATGTACCGTTAAAGTGCTGCTTCGCTAACTCCGCAAACGTTTCATACGTACCTTGGACAATTCCTTGAGAACCAATATAAATCCAGCTGCCTGCCGTCATTTGCCCATACATCATTAAGCCTTTTTTATCGAGTTCATGGAAGGTTTCCCAATTTGCAAAAGCTGGAACAATATTCGAATTCGCAATCAAAACACGTGGAGCATCTTTATGTGTTTTAAAAACAACCACCGGCTTTCCTGATTGCACAAGCAATGTTTCGTCACTTTCTAGTTCTTTCAGTGAGTCGACAATCGCGTCAAATGATTCCCAGTTCCGTGCCGCTTTCCCAATCCCCCCATATACAACAAGATCTTCTGGTCTTTCGGCTACATCTGCATCTAAATTATTCATTAACATCCGAAGCACTGCCTCTTGCTGCCAACCTTTCGTATTTAATTGTGTCCCTACATAACGGATAATTTTGTTGTGGTTTGTTGTACTTTTCATTTTATTCCCTCCAAGTTGTGTTACTTATATTTTATTAATAAAAAGAACGCCTAGAATCCGATCATTTAACTTCGAGCCTCTGTTAATTAGTAGAGTTTTTTGTTGCCTTTTGGTTAAAATTAAAAATTCCAGTCTTTAACCAGTGATCCATTGCTTCGATATCCTTAGAAAATACGCGGTCTGCAGAAATATACGGCACGACTTTTCTACCATTTTCTAAAAATGAGCTTGTTGCTGTTGCCATTTTTTCTTTTCCGCGAATTTCAGCTGCCTGCATGCTACAAATGGCCTCAATTGCTAAGACACGACGCGTATTTGTGATAACTTGATATGCATGTCTTGATCCAATGGTCCCCATGCTCACGTGATCCTCCTGGTTTGCGGATGAGGGAATCGAATCTACACTCGCTGGATGCGCTAATGTTTTGTTTTCGGATACAAGTGATGCTGCGACATATTGCATGATCATCGCTCCTGATTGTAAGCCTGGTTCAGGACTTAAAAATGGTGGTAGGTCGTTCAGTTGAGGATTAACTAAACGCTCAATACGACGCTCTGAAATATTGGCGAGTTCCGCCACTGCAATCGCTAAGAAGTCCATGGCAAAAGCGATCGGTTGGCCGTGGAAGTTCCCCCCTGATAAGACCTTCTCACCATTATCAAAAATTAACGGATTATCAGTAGCAGCATTCATTTCAATTTCCAATTTTTCTTTTACATAGTTTAATGTTTGCCATGTCGCTCCGTGCACTTGAGGGATACAACGGATTGAGTATGCATCCTGAACGCGGATTTCTCCTTGTCTTGTTGTTAAGGAGCTATCAGAAAGATGTGCACGAATACGTTCAGCTACTTCAATTTGCTCTCGATAGCCACGTGCAAGCTGAATATCTTCATCAAATGCATCAATAATTCCACGTAATGCTTCGATTGTTACAGAGGCAATCAATTCTGTTTGATAAGCTAATTTTTCCGCTTCCAAGTATGCAACTGCCCCCATCGCTGTCATTGCCTGTGTTCCATTGATAAGCGCTAATCCTTCTTTTGCTGTTAATGTTATCGGGAAAATAGATTCCTTCGTTAACGCATGAATCGCAGATGTTTTCTCTCCTTTATAAAAGACCTCACCCTCCCCGATTAAAACAAGAGCCAAATGTGAGAGTGGCGCTAAGTCCCCACTTGCACCGAGTGATCCTTGTTGTGGAATAACCGGATGGATGCCAGCATTTAGTAAGTCAAGCAATCTATCAATCACGACCGGACGTACACCTGAAAATCCCTTCAACAATGCATTTGCTCGAAGAAGTAGCATCGCACGTGATACAACCTCTGGAAAGGGTTCACCAATTCCGCAAGCATGAGAACGAATTAAATTTAATTGCAGTGCCTCTACATCTTCTTTATCGATAAACACATCACTAAATTTTCCAAATCCTGTTGTAATGCCATAAATAATTCGTTCTTCAGCCACAATTTTTTCAACTGCTTTTCGACTTTCTTGGACCTTTCTCATGCTCTCTTGTGAATAATTAACTTTTTCCCCCTCGTATAAAACCCTTTGTACCTCTTGAAATGTTAGTGTTTGACCAGTTAAGGTAACCATCTGCTTGTCTCCCTTCAAATTCGCTTTAGTACGGTAAAGAGCCAATAAAAAAGGGAGCTACATGATGAAAGTCACGAAAAAAATGACTTCATCATATAGCCCCCTATTAACTAAAATACTATGGGCGTATTATATGTGATTAATTCCATTCAAAAATACAACAATTCTTTCCCTTGCCTAGATATCTTTTAAACTCTAAAGTCTAATAACTAATTTTAGTATATGTGCTTTTATTTCCAGCGTCAACCATCACTTTCAAAGTTTGGTAAAAGTTTTATAAGAATTAGAAGTTCTTATTTTGCTGCTGTTTATCAATGAGAAAAGTGATTGGCACGAATAGTAAAAAGGCAAGTAAAAGTAAGCTTCCGCCCACGATAAAGAACACCATGACAAAGGTCTCATTAAGATTAAAAGGGTTTATATTGTACATCCACATTCCTACAGTCAACCCCAGAGCACCTAACATTCCCAGGATACTGTGAATAGGTACAAGTTTTTTGTATTTAATACTATATACCTTATAAAAAATTCCCCAAGCAAACACCGATAACCAGCCTACTAATAGAATATGAGCATGAATAGGTCTCAACGAATAATCCATATTTCCAGACATATGAGAGCCTAGAAAAGTACCAATTATACCGAATATAGCTGAAAATCGAATGAGCCGTATACTCCAAGTTTGTTCCATTATTTATTCCTCCAATTCCCCAATCATGTTAGGAAGTATAATTGTGAAGGTTGTTCCCTCAGCAACCTTACTGTCAACCTTGATTTCTCCTCCATGCAGGTCAATTATTTGTTTAACGATCGATAAACCAAGTCCTGTTCCGTCCCTTTTTCTAGATGAATCCACCCGATAAAAACGTTCAAAAATTTGAGTGACGGCTTCCTTCGACATACCGATTCCTGTATCTTTCACAATGACCTTAATGAAAAACTCGCTTCTAGATAAGCTAATCCAAATATTTCCTCCATGTGTATTATACTTTATCGCATTTGTTAGTAAGTTGTCCCACACGTTGCTCATAAGTTCTGCATCAACTTTTGTCCGAATAAATGGCAGTTTATAGGAGACTTCTATTTCCTTTTCCTGTAGTCGCCACTGATACCTGCGGATGGTTTGTTTAATTTGTTCATCCAATTGGACCTCTGAAATCTTCATCGGATATGCTTGTTGATCAAGAGATGTTAACAGCAATAGCTGCTTTGTTAGATTTGAAAGCCGCTTTGATTCATGATCAATAACCTGTAAGTATTCTTTAGCATCTCGTTCATTTACATTTTGAGACAGTAAAAGCTCCGCATATCCCTGAATATTCATAAGTGGAGACTGAAAGTCATGTGACACATTATTGATAAAGGATTTACGCGCTTCATCATTATGCTGTAACTGCGTCTGCATCGTGTTAAAGCTTTCTACTAATTGTCCAATTTCATCATTACGATCAATCGTTAGTGGATAATGAAAATTCTCCCGTGTAATCTCTTTGGTCGCTTCCGTTAACTTAGTAATCGGCTGGATCAGATGCTTTGCAAACAGGATTACCCCACTAATACTAACAACCGTTACTGCTACAAAAAACCACGCTAAAATCATATGAATATCCGAAAAGAGTAGTTTATTATTTGGACGGATAAATAAGCCGTATTGTTCCCCATTCATTGTGAATGGGACACCTACCGTATTCTCTACAGCATTTGAGAAATGTCCCATCATTAAAAACTTATGGGAAAATGCATTCATACCATGGTAAATTTCCTTCTCTGAAAGAACCTTCTCGGCTTCTTGTGGAAGAGCTGTCTTTGTAAATGGCTTACCAAAATAAGCTTCTTTACCGGATTCGTTTACCACATATATCTGATACCCCAGGTTTCCAATCGATTCCAAGAATGGTTCAAAGGATGAGCTATCCGAATGCATACTCTCAAGAGTTAATGTAATTCTTTGTGCAATCTCCACATTCTGCTGATCAATCTTCTGTTTTGTTGATGTCATGTAAATAAAATTTGCGATGATTATTCCGACAATGACACTTATCATTAAAATCAATAGCGTAGCTACAATGAATTTCCGATATAAAGTCTTCATTTTATTTCCTCTAGCTTATAGCCAATTCCGCGAACGGTTTGAATTTCCACCGATGCATCGTATTTTTTTAAACGCTCACGGATACGATTTATATGAGTATTTAGCGTTTGTTCTCCACCTTCATAATCAACACCCCATACTTGTTCCACCAGAACAGCTCTAGGCGTAACCTTATTGACACGTGAAGCTAATAAGCTTAACACTTCAAATTCCTTTAATGGTGGAAGGACTGTCTCATGATTAATATTTAATTCAAAATTTTTTCGATCAATCATGAGATTTCCTACTTTTATTACCGTTTCCATGGCGCGTTCGACACGCCGTAACACAACGGCAACACGGAATAGGAGTTCCTTCACCTCAAAAGGCTTAACAATATAATCCTCAGATCCAGATAAGAAGCCTTGTTCCTTATCATCGATTTGACCTTTGGCAGTAAGCAGTATAACGGGGATATCATAGTCGTTCGACAAAATCTTGGTCAATTCAAATCCATCCATTTTGGGCATCATCACATCGACAATCGCTAAATCAACTGTTTTTTCTTCCAACAAGTCTAATGCTTCTTCGGCATGATTAGCTCTATATACTTGGTAGCCTTCTCGGCTCAAGTGAATCGATACTAGCTGTTGAATATAGACATCATCATCTACAACAAGGATCTTCATAATGTGAAACCTCCTAAAAAGCAAAATACGAAGGAAGCCCTTTGTATTTTATTTTACTGTCTATTATGCGATGCTTGCTTGTCTTTTTCAAATAGCAGTATCAAAGCTGGCAATAGCATTCCGCGTACTAGGAAAGTATCTATTAAGATTCCAATCGCGACCATGAATCCAAATACGAATAAATCGGCAATTGGCATCGTTGTTAGAGCTGCAAAAGTTGCAGCTAGAATAATACCAGCAGATGAAATGACTCCACCCGTATTACGGATCGCAACTTCAAGTGCATCTTTAACTCGATGAGTCTTCCTCTCTTCTATAAATCGTGAGGCAAGGATGATGTTATAATCGATACCTAGTGCCACAAGGAAGATAAAAGCATATACCGGAACTCGGGTACTTAATGCATCATAGCCAAACAAGATATCGACAAGGAAGATACCAAGACCCAAAGCAGATACATAGGAAAGTAAAATGGTTGCCATCATATAAATTGGCATTTTCATTGAACGAGTTAGGGCAAATAAAAGGATCAGTATGAGTAATGTTTCAAGTATCACAATTGTAAAGATATCTCTCGTATTTACATCAAGTTCATCTACTAGCTTTGCAGTCACTCCGCTATAATATGCTTCACCTGATATAGAAAGGTCCTTCAATAGATTTGGTGTATCTTCACGTAAATCTTTCATAATCGTCATAGATTCTGTAGAATATGGATTCGTTGCTAACACAACACTCAACTTTAATGCCTTAGAATCTTCAGATTGAGCAGTTAATCGAACAGACGCAATATCATCATATTCTTGTAGTTTTTCTGTAAAAGTGGTCACTTTCTCTGGGTCTATTGCTTCATCACTTTCAATTAATAATGTTGTAGGTGCTAGCTCCCCTTTATCATATCTTGTCTCTACAACCTCATAACCTACTCGAGAAGGTAAATCCTCAGGGAACTTTTTGACAGTATCAAACTCAAAATCAAGATTAAATATATTTAATGCGGTGATAAGTAGGAAAACACCAACAAGGCCTCCAGATAATCCTGGTTTATTCACCACAAACTTAGCAATTGGCCCCCAAATTCCGTGTTTTATTTCTTTTTCTTGGCCATGCTTTGGAACTTTCGGCCAAAACGCTTTCCGACCAAAGAGTGTAAATAAAGCTGGAACCAATGTGATCGATGCTAACATAATAAAGAACATTGCAAGCCCAAAAATGGGAGCAAAGTTTTGATAGTCACGGAAATTGGCAAAGAATAAGATTAGCATTGCTGCTAACACCGTTCCTCCAGCAAAAAATACAGGTTCCCCAGTTGCTCGCATTGCTAGTTTCATAGCTTCATATTTACTTTCTACTTTGTTTAGTTCCTCACGGTAACGAGAGAATACAAATAGTGAATAGTCAATCACTGCAGCAAAAAGCAAAATGCTCATAATTGAGGTTGTGGAGTTATTAATTTCTAACCCGCCCGCTCCTAGTAATGCAACACTTTGATTCACGACCTGATAAACAATCCCTGTTGCTAATAAAGGTATGAATGCAAGTAATGGTGATCGGTAAATGGCAATAAGTAATACTAGAATAATTCCTATCGTTGCAAGTAATAACACTACGTCCGCTTGCTCAAATAACTTGAGTGTGTCCCCAGCTATTCCTGCGGGACCAGTGATATAAAAGGACATACTTTCAAACTGATCCGCAATCTTATTTCCTATCTCGGAAGCCTTGTCATTAATTTCGGCAAATTCACTATTTCCAAGACCTTGTTCTAATTCCATCGGCACAATCATGGTTGTACCATCTTCAGAAATAAAGCCTGCTAACGCTTGAGGTGGAAGTGCGCTAATATCAAGGATGGTCTCAATTCCTTTAATATCTTCTGCTTCAATTCCATTTAGTATTTGTGTAACCTCATCGGTACGAATGTCTCCATTTTCATTATGGAATACAAGGATTCCTGGTGTCCCTTGCTCATTTGGAAATAGCTCTTCTGTCTTTTTCTCAGCTATTATCGATTGTGCTTCATCAGGAAGCGATTGAAAATTACTTACTTTATAATCGCTAAGCTTTGGTCCCGCACTTAATCCGACCATTAAGACTAGCCAAGCAATAATCGTAATCCACATCCCACGTTTACTTGAAACCCAATCTGTAATTGAATGTAACAGTTTTCTCAAAATGTAAAACCTCCTTTAATTCCTTTCGATTACGATCTTACTAAGCGAATATAAATTTAATATCAACTTTTGTTTACATTTGTCGAGAAACTGGGTGATGCCGGCGCGGGGGTGTTGAAGCTGGGGTAGCTTCGGACATGGGATTGCAAATCTGGGCGGGGGTGTCTCAAGCTTAGGTAACTTCAGACAGTCGGTTGAAGGGGATTCAGCCACTTTTCATCGGCTCTTTTCCTCTTCATACGCTCGATGAAGAGGATTCAGCAACTTTTCATCAGCCCTTTTCCTCTTCATACGCTCGATGAAGGGGATTCAGCCACTTTTCATTAGCCCTTTTCCTCTTCATACGCTCGATGAAGAGGATTCAGCAACTTTTCATCAGCCCTTTTCCTCTTCATACGCTCGATGAAGGGGATTCAGCCACTTTTCATCGACTCTTTTCCTCTTCATACGCTCGATGAAGTGAAGGCAATGCCGGCGCGGTGGTGTTGAAGCTGGGGTAGCTTCGGACATGGGTAGGCGCAATCAGCGTAGGGGTGTCCGAAGTTGAATTAGCTCGGACTATGTTAAGGGTTCGAAATTACCAAATATAAAATACAACGATTCCAAAAGATTTTTAAGACAAAATTTCACAACAAAGAAAAACCGCCCTTAAACTTATATAGTTTTTGAAGGCAGTTTTCTTTTGATTTCTCTATTAAATTAATAGGCTAATAATAAATCAGGTTCGTGAACCAATTTTTTAAATTCATTTACAGCCTTCTGAGCTGTAGCCCCATCAATTAAGCGGTGATCATAGCTTAGAGACAAGGTCATAACAGGCCTAATTTCAATTGCATCATCGATGACAACTACTTTTTTCTCAATACGACCAAATCCTAGAATACAGGATTGTGGTGCATTAATAATAGGGGTAAACCAAGCTCCTCGCTCAGAACCTATATTTGAAATTGTGCAAGTTCCACTAGACATTTCATCTGCTTTAATTGAGCCATCCCTTGCCTTTTTAGAAAGTTCTTGTATCTCTTTGGCAATATCAAAAAGTGACTTTTGATCAGCATTTTTAATAACGGGAACCACTAATCCACGTTCTGTGTCGACCGCAATTCCCATATTATATTGCTTATGAAGAATAATTTGGTCTTTTTGATCATCCAGCGAAGCGTTTAACATTGGATACTTTTTAAGAACTTTTGTTAAGGCTTTAACAATATAAGCAAGGTATGTGAGTTTAACGTCTTCCTCACTAAAATATGCTTTCGTCTTTTGTCTATGGTCAACTAAAAGAGAGACCTCTGCTTCATCGAAATGTGTAACATGTGGAATCGTTGTTTTGGAATGAACCATTGCATTTGAGATTACTTTGCGAATACCTGTAAATGGAATAATTTCATTATCTGTTAATGGAGATTTCGATACTTCTACATTTGCTTGGAGTGCGCGATCCACATCAATTTTTGTTACTCTTCCATTTGGATTCAATGCTTCAATTTCTTCTAAATTAATATTATGTTCCCGTGCATATTTACGGACAGAAGGTGCAGCAATAACGGTTCGCATTTTCTTCTCAGCTTGTTCCACGGGTTGGTTAACCACTTTTTCAGGAGTTGCCTCTTTTACAACTGGCTGATTTAATGCACCTGCTGCTTCTCGAATATCTTCTAAAGTAAGTTTTCCGTCAGGGCGAGTTGGCGTTACCTTTTGCCAGTCCACGCCAAGTTGGGTAGCAAGTCGTTTCACTCTCGGTGTTGCTTTGACCTCAACCACTGGTTTTACTTCTTGAGGTTTTTCTAATTCTTCAACAGTTATAGCAGTCTCTAATTCTGCATCCGATTCAGCCGAAGTATTTGTATCAAGGACAACGAGGACTTCATCAACTTTCACTGTATCTCCTCTTAGTTTTTTAATTTCCTTAATATAACTCGACTCAGGTGCTTCTATTTCAGATATAGCCTTGGCAGTTTGAACTTCTACTAATGTCTGCCCCTTTTCGATATAGTCTCCTTCTGAAACATGCCAGAAGGTGATTAAGCTTTCATCGTTGTCTTCAGATTGACGAGGTAGTTTTACTTCGATTGCCATGATGTGATCTCCTTTCCGTCAGTTTTTATTCATTAACTAGTTCCCTAGCAGCTTTATAGATTTTTTCTGCATTTGGCAAAACATATTGTTCTAATGGACGACTGTATGGGATTGGAACATCAGGGATTGCCATTCTTTTCACTGGTGCATCCAAGTCATAGAGGCCATGTTCTGCAGCTAAAGCAGCAATTTCAGCAGTTAATCCGTAAGATAGATAATCCTCATCAACAACCATTAAACGATGTGTCTTTTTAATAGAGTTTAAGATTGTTTCCTTATCTAGTGGAACGAGTGAGCGAATATCAATAACTTCTGCACTAATTCCGTCTTCTTCTAGCCTTTTCGCTGCTTCAAGTGCTTGGACAGTTGTCATTTGGATGCCTACAATTGTTACATCAGATCCTTCACGAACCACTTTTGCTTTATCAAGTGGAACTGTATATGCTTCTTCTGGAACATGTCCCAAGGAAGCATCGATTTGATCCATCCAGCCTAAACCTTGAAGTGTTTTATGGAACATAAAAACAACTGGGTTCTCATCACGAATCGCTGAGATCATCATACCTTTTAAATCATAAGGTGTAGTTGGAGCTACAACTTTCATTCCTGGCATATGGGCAAATGTTGCATATAAAGTTTGAGAGTGTTGGGCTGCATCATTGTAACCACCGCCAACACCGGTCATAAGAACCATTGGAAGTTTTACATTACCACCCGACATGTAAGGGATTTTTGCCATTTGGTTGTAAATTTGATCCATACAAACACCAAAGAAGTCAACAAACATTAATTCTACGATTGGACGCATTCCTTGTGATGCTGCTCCTACCGCCGCTCCGATAAAAGCCGTTTCAGATATAGGAGTGTCCATTATTCTTTCCGGGCCGAATTTATCATACAAACCTTCTGTTGAGCCAAAGATCCCCCCATATTTGCCGACATCTTCACCCAAAACAAAAATTTCTTGATCTTTTTCCATTTCCAAACGAATCGCCTCAGAAAGCGCTTTATTTCCGGTTAATAAGCGTTTTTTTGTTTGTAACATCATAGTCACCTCTCCTGTTATTTTTCTTTAAATATATAAATCTTCTAACGCTGCTTCTGGTTGAGGATATGCACTTTCTCTAGCAAACTGATAAGCTTCGTCAACTACCTCTGTTGCCTTCTTTTCAAGTGCAATTACATCCTCTTCCGTTATGTTATATTCAGAAACGAGTAGGTTACGTAATTTTACAATTGGGTCTTTTGCTTTTAGTTCTGGTACTTCTTTTTTCTCACGATACAATTCTGGGTCGCCTTGGAAGTGTCCGAGGAAACGATAGGTTTCTATTTCAATGATCGAAGGACCTTCACCATTACGAGCACGTTCGACAGCGTCTTTTGATGCTTCATACATCGCAATTGGATCATTGTCTTTTACATAATAGCCTTTAGCACCATATGCTGACGCACGAAGATCATTTGACGCAATGGAGGTTGAATCTTCTTTCGCTACAGAAATACCGTAATTATTATTTTCAACTACAACGATTAATGGGAGATTCCAAAGTGCAGCTAAATTCAAAGATTCATGGAATGCGCCTTGGTTTGCTGCGCCTTCACCTATGAATGCAACCGCTACGTCATTTGTTTTTCTCTTCTTCGAAACTAATGCAGCACCAAGTGCATGAGGAATATTAGCTCCTACTATACCTCCACATGAAAAGTTAACCTCTGGATCAAAGATGTGCATATGGCCACCTTTTCCTTTACTTAAACCTGTTACTTTACCAAACATTTCTGCAGTCATCTTTTTCAAATGAACACCTTTTGCAATGGCATGGTGATGTGGGCGGTGTGGAGATGATACCGTGTCTTCTTTTCTTAAATGTGCACATATACCCACAGCAGCTGGCTCTTGACCATTGGATAAATGCATTTCGCCAGGTACAGGACCTAGTCCAATATTAAAAACAGGATTTTTTCCTTCAGCATAAGCATCCATCATTGTTTCTTCGTAATAACGAATCTTGTACATTGTTTCATACATCCATTTAAGTTGATCAATAGAAATAGTCAATTTTATTTCCTCCTTTGCTTACTCTAATGAATAGTTACATTAATCAATAATGCAAAAAGCGTGCCAACTTTTTAAATCCACTGGAATTATTTTCTTGACCTTGTTTAAGAGGGCCTTCACGTATAGGTAAATATTTAATTCTCCATAAAAAAAGAGAACTGTCCCAATTTGAGACACTTCTCTACTATGTAAGCGCTACACTTCACTACAGAATGCTACACCAATTATTGGATATTGAATTTTTTCATTTGCCGATATAGTGTACTTCTTGCGATTCCTAAATATTTTGCTGCATGTAGAATGTTGCCTTTAGATCTTTCCAAAGCGTGGATAATGGCTTGCTTTTTTAATTGATTACGATCTAGGACAATCGTATTTTCATTTTTATGCTGCTCTTTCTTTTCAAAGATTTCACTCGGTAAATCTTGAGAAGTTAGATGATCTTTTAAACTTTTGTTCATTGTTCTCTCTAAAATATTTTGTAATTCTCGGATATTGCCGGGCCAACTATACTGCATTAATGCATGAATAAATCCTGGTTCAATAATAGGCATTGAGCGGTTAAGGTTATGACTAAACTGACGGATGAAAAATTCTACTAAAAGGGGGATATCCGCTAATCTGTTTCGAAGTGGAGGCAGTTCTATAGGCATCACATTTAAACGGAAAAATAAGTCTTCCCTAAAACTACCTTTTTCTACTTCTTTACGCAGATTACGATTGGTTGCTGCTATTATTCGTACATCTACAGAAATAACGTTTTGCCCGCCAATTCGTACTACTTCCCTGTCTTGTAGAACACGTAATAAAAGCACTTGCATCTCCAATGACATTTCCCCTATTTCATCTAAAAATAGAGTCCCTCCATCAGCCAGTTCAAATTTCCCTTGCCTGCCCCCTTTTTTCGCTCCTGTAAAGGCACCTTCCTCATACCCGAAGAGTTCACTACCTAATAAATCACGTGGTATACCCCCACAGTTAATCGAGATAAAAGGCTTGTTTTTCCGGTCACTTGCATTGTGAATAGCTTGTGCAATCATATCCTTACCTGTCCCACTTTCTCCTAAAATAAGGACAGTAGAACTTGTATTGGCCGCTAGTTTTGCTTCTTGGACTTTATTTACAAATGTATGAGATTCACCAATAATTTCGCTAAACGAGATTTTAGCTCGATGGTCTGTTAAATGGTTAACAAGGTGACGAACCTTCTTCATCTCCTTTAATGTAATCATCGAACCGAGCCAACTGTTTTCTTGGTAAATCGGTATTTTACTAACGATACAGTGGATACTTGGTTGCAAGTCTTGACGTTTTATATGTATTTCTTTATCCAAAAAACGCTCTTTATTTGTGGATGTTAATAGTTGGTTAATGAAAATAGTACTTAACTTTTTATTTTCCTGCTGACTCTTATTAAGATCAAATAGCCTTGTAAACTGCTCGTTTGAAATGATAATTTTTCCTTGAGTATCTGTAATTACTATAGCGTCATCGATATTATTTGTAGCTGCTTCAAGAAATTTTTGCATCATTAAAATCTTTTGCATGTTTTCATTTAATTTTAGTTGATATTCGATGGCTTTAACCGTTGACACAACCATCCCTAAGGTATGCGAATGGACTTTGTCCCTTGGGCCAGATATATTCAGAACACCTATAATCTTTCCATTACTATCATGAATCGGCGCTGCTGAACATGTCCAAGATTGACAAATCTTTGCAAAATGTTCCTCTGCAACGATTTGAAGTGGAGAATCGACTACAATCGACGTACCGATAGCATTGGTACCCATTTCTGCCTCGCTCCAATCAGCTCCTTCAATGAAACCCATCCTCTTTGCATGATTCAATGGATCTGTATCGCCAATTACCTTTAATAGTTGCCCTTGTTCATTACAAATAATGACCATAAATCCGGAGCCCTCAACAATCGAATAAAGACCTTCCGTTAATGGTGTTGCAATGTTAATTAACTCCTTATATTTTTCATAATCAAATGGTTTTATTTTTCCATAAGTACGAAAAGGATCGATCCCCATCCTTTTTGAACGAAGCCATGAAAGCTTAACAATTGGATTGATGTTTGGTTTTATATAATCCTCAAAAATGAACTGTTCCCAATTTTCCTTATAGTCCTTTAAACTTTTCATGCGACCCTCCAAAAAAATTTTTATTTATTCTAAGATGGATGATTGCGGTTTCAATATACTACTCTATTGTATCATCAAAATCTTTTAAAAATAGTGAAAAAAGAGCGAACCTTATGGCTCGCTCCATCAAAAATTGGATAATTTGTAACGATGAATCACCCACCAATTCTTAGTTTTCCATTCATTCTTTTTAATGACCCCAGAATACTCATAGCGGCTAAATAGCTCGTCTTTGGGTTTTCCGGAAATGGATGATTGGTGATAGAAAATGTTGCTTCACCAAACTCACCTGATATGTCCACTTGATGTATGTTCTTTTCAATATGTGGATCAGCGACAAGGCATACTCTCGTCTTCTCAATCCCCACCCCAGCTAGAGACAGGACAATGGAGATGTTCATGTTTTTCGGAAATTGCTTAATTGCATCAATCGCTTTCCCTTCAAAAACAACCTTTGCTTCATGGATGTCTTCATCAATGAGCGAGCTGGCAGGTTTCCGAGTTGTCAACGATACGCTATAAACCTTACCTAGGGCGTTTGCATTTTGCAGTAAATCCAAACCGCCAATCGCACCAGACGGTAAATGAACGGTATACTTATACTCTTTTACAAGATTACTAATTTCATTCAGCAGTGCTTCATCTGCAAATGCACCAACACTAATTACCACTACATCCTTTTTCTTAATAACCGTTGGCAACAAAGTCTTCACTGCATGTATATTTGCTGCCTCCACTACAATATCGATTTCTGAATTAAGAAATGAGTTGAGGTCAGTAAACAATTTCACACCGAATTTTGACTCCAACAATCGATATTTTTCTGTATTCCGTACCAAAATGCTTTTAATTTGTAGTTCTTCAAGTTGATTTTGATTGATCTCTTTCAATAAAAAAGTAGCAACTGCTCCCGCCCCAATTACACCGATATTCATTGTTGGCCTCCTTATGTCTTTAATAGATACCAGGAAAGACTATTAACTTCTCACTCTATCATAGGCAGTTAATGGATCATTTTCCAAGATAACGCCTTTCCATTGGATTGCCCTCAATGAAAATATCTTTGGTTTGACAAAAGATACAGCTACATAGCTCCTTATAAACAAAGTAAAGCTTGTAAAGAACCAATTTCTTTACAAGCTTTTTCGATTTCATTACATATCATTCTCTAACGCAAAGTTATCAAGCAGTGCACGCACTTCATCAGTTGACTTTGCACTCATCAATTGGTTTCTTAACTCGCTCGCCCCTCGAAATCCCTTAACATAAATCTTAAAAAAGCGACGAAGCTGTCCCAAAGAACGTGCTTGTAAATAAGAATACTCGTCGAACAGATCGAGATGCAATCTTAGAAGATCAAGAAATTCCTTACTGCTATGCTCTTTCGGTTCTTTTTCAAAGGCAAACGGGTTTTTAAAAATACCGCGTCCAATCATTATCCCATCAATACCGTATTGAGTAGCAAGCTTCATGCCAGTTTCATGGTCAGGAATATCCCCATTAATCGTTAAAAGTGTATCTGGTGCCACCTCGTCACGGAGTTTCTTGATTTCCGGAATCAACTCCCAATGCGCATCGACTTTGCTCATTTCCTCTCTTGTACGCAAATGAATGGATAAATTAACAATGTCTTGTTTCAAAATGTGTGTTAGCCAGTCGCGCCATTCATCTACTTCCATGAAACCAAGCCTTGTTTTCACGCTAACAGGCAGTCCTCCTGCTTTTGCTGCTTGAATGATTTCAGCTGCAACTTCCGGACGACGGATGAGACCGCATCCCTTTCCATCCTCAATCACATTGTCTACCGGACAGCCCATATTGATATCAATACCCCGGAATCCTTGTTCAGCCATACCGATACTCATTTTTCGAAAGTGTTCAGGCTTATCTCCCCAAATATGAGCCACAATGGGTTGTTCATCTTCTGTAAACGTCAAACGCCCGCGCACACTTTGCTGCCCCTCAGGGTGACAGTAACTATCCGTGTTCGTAAACTCTGTAAAAAACACATCAGGTCTGCCTGCTTTACTCACTACATGGCGGAAAACAACATCCGTCACATCTTCCATGGGTGCAAGTATAAAAAACGGTCGTGGTAGTTCACGCCAGAAATTATCTTTCATAATCAAACTCAAATCCTCTCTATACCGACACGAGTACAAACTCTCATCCGAAAGTTAAACCCAGAAATGTTCATGCTTCTTTTATGGCTATACCATGCATGAATCCTTTTTATCAAACTATAATAACTTTAAAAATTATAAACTTTACTATATCAAATTTAAAGCGTAAAGAAAATCGGGTAAAAAAAGGGAGGTTTTGATAAAGGGGAGGTACGTGTTTGCGGATACTGAAAGGTTAATTACATGAATAAATTAAGGATATGAATGCATAGAATGACTGGTTAATAGCCATTAAATATGCGTTCATATCCATCCCATCCTTCAATTACTAACGAGAAATGTGGTAGCTCCTATCATAGTTCTATTATTCACCAGTTTCAGCAAATCGTTGAATTCTTTCACCAATTTGGTCACGTACCTGTTGGAACACTGCCCATTTTTCTTCTTCCGTTCCTTGAGCTTTCGCAGGATCATCGAATCCCCAATGGTCACGTTTCACATGTGGTGGTGTCATTGGACACTTATCAGCAGCATCTCCACATAAAGTTACGACAAAATCTGCATTGTTTAGGATTTCAGGGTCAATAATATCTGAAGTTTGATTGGAAATATCAACGCCAACTTCATTCATCGCTTTTACGGCATTAGGATTTAAGCCATGTGCTTCAATACCGGCACTTAGTACGTTCCACTCTTCTCCTAAATACTTTTTCCCCCACCCTTCAGCCATTTGGCTTCTGCAAGAGTTACCTGTACATAAAAAGTAAATTGTTTTTTTTGACATAATCGAAATCTCCTTTTTTGTTTAATGAATAATAAGCAGCCAAATATATAATCCAACTAGTGTGATGAACAATGTTGGAATGGTTAGTATAATACCAGTCTTAAAGTAGGTTCCCCATGAAATTTTAACTCCCTTTTGTGAAAGAACATGTAACCATAAAAGGGTTGCAAGAGAACCAATTGGTGTAATTTTTGGACCTAAATCTGAACCAATAACATTCGCATAGATAAGAGCTTCTCTTATTACACCGCTTGTATTTGTATCTGCAATTGCTAGAGCATCAATCATGACAGTCGGCATGTTATTCATAACAGATGACAGGATTGCTGCTATGAATCCCATTCCAATTGTTGCCGCAAATAAGCCTTGATCAGCAGATAACTGAATGAGATTTGCTAGGATATCTGTAAGCCCAACATTTCTTAACCCATATACAACTACATACATTCCTATTGAGAAAAATACGATAGCCCACGGAGCACCTTTTATAACTGTCCGCGTATTTACGGCTGAACTTCTCCTAGCCATGAAGAGGAAGAAGATTGCCACAATACTTGCGATAATGGATACCGGAATTCCTGTAAATTCACTTGCAAAGTATCCAATAAGTAGTATCCCTAACACAACCCAAGATAATCTGAACATCTTCAGGTCACGAATCGCTTCTGCTGGCTTTTTCAGTTGAGTCATATCATAATTCTTTGGAATGCTCTTACGGAAAAATAGATATAAGACCAAAATACTTGCTGCTAACGAAAAGAGATTGGGAACAATCATTCTTGATGCAAACTCTGCAAAACCAATTCCAAAAAAGTCTGCTGAAACAATGTTTACTAAGTTACTGACGACAAGTGGCAGAGATGTCGTATCTGCAATAAATCCACTTGCCATGATAAATGGAAATACCATTTTTTCATTGAAGTTAAGGTTCCGAACCATCGCTAATACGATTGGAGTTAAAATTAACGCTGCTCCATCGTTTGCAAAGAAAGCTGCAACTAGTGCTCCTAATATCGAAACATACACAAACATTCGAATTCCATTTCCTTTTGCGGTTCTTGCCATGTGAAGTGCTGACCACTCAAAGAAACCAATCTCATCTAGTATTAACGAAATGATAATAATAGCCACAAACGTCAACGTTGCATTCCAAACAATGGATGTCACATCGATTACATCTTTAAAATCCACGACTCCAACGATTAGAGCTAAGACAGCCCCACCACAAGCAGACCAACCAATCGATAAACCCTTAGGTTGCCAAATAACCAAGACAAGGGTAATTAAGAAAATAACTGAAGCTAAAATTACTGATATCAATAGATAACCTCCTACTACTTACTTAGATGTATTAGAATCTTCCTGATGCTGCATATTTAACAATTGCATTTAATGATTGAGATTTCTTGCAATTGATCAATAATAGACTGAATATATGGAGGTAATTCATCATTTAGTCGATAATGTTTCCAAGTACCCGAGGGTCTTTCCAGAACAATTCCAGCATCCTTCAACTTTTTCAATTGTTGACTAACCGCTGGTTGAGAAATATTTAAAACATCGACAAAATCACAAACACATACTTCCCCTTTTTTAAGGCATGATAATAGCTTTAATCGGTTGGGGTCACTTACAGCTTTTAACTGCTTAGCCATTAATTCAATGTTCTCCAAATCAGTCTTCTCCTTCCTACATAAAGATTCGCCTATATAACCTTTTGCTTATATAATATTCTACTTATATAAAAATCGCAACCTTTTTTAGCCTTATTGCTTTAAGGTGAAAATGACCAATCTAATACATTTCAGACCGGTCATAACACATAAATTACTTTCTTATCCTCCTAAACTAACAGTTTCTCCATTGCCATAACATCAATAAATTGATCATCGATTTTCCCCTGATTCTTAAATACGCCTACTTCCCGAAATCCACTTTTTTTATAAAGGCCTTGTCCAAGTTTATTAAACGGAAAAGTAAATAAGACAATTTTGTGGAATGCGTTTTCCTTTGCCAGCTTCTCGATTGTGGAAAGTAATTTTCCTCCTATACCTCTTCCACGATCATCTCTTCTAACATAAACAGATAAATCAGCAACCCCATCATATGCAGATCGACTATTATACTGATTTAGACTTGCCCATCCAACAATTTCTCCCTCAACTTCGGCTATTATCACCTTAAAACGTCCAGTATGTCGATGAAACCAGGCAAGCATAAAATCCTTATCTTTTATTGAGGTTTCCAAGGTTGCAATTCGATCTTCGATACCCTCATTATAAATTGAAAGAATATCATCAATATCGTGAATAGAAGCGATGCGGATATTGATATTTCTCATAGAAAGTTTCCTCCCCTACAGCTCCGTTTTTCATATTGAATATACCTTATACACTGGTAATTTCAAACTACAATTTTGTATATTTCTTTTCACACCAGAAAAATAAAACAAAACTACGTATGGGATATAAACTACTCATAAATTTCCAAAAAAAAACGAGAAATTAAATTCTCGTTTTTTCATAAATTACAACCATTCACCGTATTTTGGTAGACTGTCGTTTTGTGTGTATTCATCTGTTTTTCGTAAAAGATCAACAATTGTTGGCATATCCATTTTTTCAATAAACTCTTCAATTGCAAGAACACCTGAATCTGCTAATTCTTCACGATGTTCTTCAGATGTAATAAGTGGTGTTACTAGATGATCCGACGCTTGATCAAAGTATGAACCAATTGCGCCTGATTGCAGTGCATATTTTCCAAGTGCATTACCAGGGTTTTTACTCATGCCGTTTATCATACTCTGCACATCATAGGTTACCGAGTTAGACTCTGGAACATTCATCGGAACGTCTTCCAATCTTCCGAGTATTTTGTATGCCCCAATGCTAATATCATTGAATTTTTCCATAAACGAAAAACTTAGATCTTTAACACTATCAGTTGCTTTAATCATGTCCATATAAAGGATTGGAACTTTCGTTTCCTCAAAGAAATCTCGAACCATTCCGCTTAATGTAATGTGAGCCGGACCATGACAAGTAACATATACCTGTCTTCTAAAACCTTGTTTTAACAGTGATTTAGCTATTGCCTCTAAATATCTCATACCCTCTTTAACGCTTATATTAACGGTACCGCGAGCCATCGCTGTACCACCCGCAAAGAAATATGGCAGGTTGTGAAGAACGAGGCCATTTGTTGCCTCTGCCATTTTTAACGCAAGTGCTTCAGCAATGACCGTTTCTGAATCAAGCGGTAAAGCTCCGTGCGTTTCTGTTACACCAACGGGTACAAAAATCAGATCGTTTTGTTGCAGGTAATCTTCAACTTCCCCGTTTGTGCATTTAGATAGAAACCGAGTTCTCATCGAATTACATCTCCTTTAAAAATTTTTAAATGTATATATTGAATAGATTAGTTTTGTGCTCTTCTTTCCTTCAATGTAGCGTACATTTCTTGAGCTTTCGTACTATTCAAGTTGAAAATTAACGCAATACCGATAATCATTAAAAGAAAAGATAAGATAGGTAATCCGTTATACATTCGTAAAACACCCTCTGCTACTTCTTGGGTTTGAGAAGTTTGTCCAGAAACAAATCCTACCCAACCTAAAGCATAACTACCAAGTGCAGAACCAACACCCATACCTACTTTACGTGAGAATGAATAAATAGAGTAGAGTGTTCCATCATACCGTTTGCCAGTTTGAAGCTCTGTAAAATCTAAACAATCTGTAACAAGCGCCCATACGATCATAACAAAAACCATATTTGCGATGGTTGCGATATTATAAGCTACTATATACACGTAAACGTTCTCAATAATAAAAATAGTTAGGAGTGAAGAAGCAATTAAACTAAAGCTTGCCGTACTAATGACCATATTACGTTTACCAAACTTCTTAACGAGAGTAGGGACAAAAAGAAACAATACCAGTGTAACTCCCATTTGTAAGAATGAGTTAATCGCAAATGCACCAGGATTTTTATAGTATTCTGAGAACACAATTGCAGCTAATTGTGTAACACCATTAATCATAATTAATGAACCAACACTTGCTACCATCATCCCTAATAACTGTCGATTCTTTAAGGCAGCTTTTAGAGCATCTGTAAATTTGTAATCAGGTTTAGTACCCACTGGTCTATCATCACGAATACGTTCTGTTGTTAATTTAACAAGTCCTGTATAAGCTAATACGGAAAGAATACTGAACACGATAGAAATGTAGAAAAACATTTCAGGCACTAGATTCCCAGATTTATCATAGATAAACATAGGGACAAACGATAAAAACCCGATTCCAACAACCATACCACCAATAGAACGTGCGCGTGATAATTTTGTACGTTCAATTGGATCATCAGTAATAACAGCTGCTAATGAACCATAAGGAATTGAATCAGCTGTGTATGCGATTCCATAGAATAGATAAACAAATACGACCCACACATGAGTAGCCGTTGATGACCAACTTGAGACATCAGCAAATGAAATTAAGATGGATGCTGCTAGTAACCATTTTGATATATTGATATATGGTAAAAATTTATCGCCGCTTTTTCCTAATCTCCATCTATCAGGAATACTTCCCATCAAAACATCTGTAAATGCATCAAATATCCGTGCAACTAAGAACAATGTTCCCATGAAATAAGGACTTACTCCAAGTACGGAGGTGGTGAATAAAAGGAAAAACGAACCGATGTAAAGGTTTGCAAAACCACCACCAACATCCCCTAGCATGTATCCAAATTGATCACGGAAGCCAAATTTTCTAACCTGTTTCTTTTCCATGTTGTAACCCCCAATGTAAATAAAATAGATTTATAACTTTTTAAAATAATTCTAAATCCCGCCATAATGAAAGCGTTTAAAATACTAATATATTAGAATTTTAACTCAAAACTTCGAATTACTTTTGCAATAAAATTGCATCCTTTTACACTATAATTGCATAAAATAAAAAAAGCCTTTCATCAATTTTTTCAGATGATTAAAGGCTTTACTTACTATTTTTTTGTTTATATTCTTTTGGAGTTACGCCTTCTTCCTCTTTAAAAACACGAGAAAAGTATTGTTGATTTTTAAAACCTACAATAAAGGTGATTTCTATCAATGAAAGATTAGAATTGATTAATAATTCCTTCGCTTCCTTAATCCTTACCAAATTTCGATAATGACTGATTGTCATCCCTTTTTCTTTTTTGAAAGTACGCATTAAGTGGGAAGAATGCACATGTAACTTTCGGGATATGTCCTCAATCGATATATCCTCAGAAAAGTTCATCTTAATAAAATGCTCCGCTTTCTCGGCAATTGTTGCTTTCTCAAATTCGATAAAACGAATTGAAGGGTCTGCGTACTCCTCTAGCATTTTTTTATGAATCTCTTCTAGTTCAGGTGTAAACTTGGCGTTCTCAATCATAATTGCGTATTTTTCAGAAAGGTAATGACATTGCCATGCACTCAAGCCACCTTTTTCCGCTGAATAGCTGTAGAGGGTATTATGAGATAATAATATGTTTTTTAATGCACGTAATTCATTCGTTGGAACTCTTTTAATAATATCTAAAGTGTCTGTTTCAACTCTTAGAAACTCATTAAATCTATTGATATATTGAGCAACAGATTTCTGATCTCCTTTTCGAATGGATTGTAATAGTTCCTCCCGAAATTTGTGTCCTGATTCGATTATTTCATGCTTAGTTTTATTCTTATTGAACTCATTGTTTATTTGATCTTCTAGGTCTTCCCTTTCCATTTTCCCATCACCTCACTTCAAATGGGCTAGTTACCTTCTTTTAGAAGGAGCACTCATTGTGTACTATTACTTTTTTTGTAAAGAACCTGAAGAAAATGCTCCTTTATGCAGAACAGCAGCACGCTTTGGCAACCTTGCTACAGCTTCTGCTGAACAACTGGCAGTTACGAGGACAGCAGTAGCTTCATCTCCAACCTTGGGCCAGATTTGATTTCCCTCTTTATCTAAAGGTGTAATGCCTCTAGTGGCTAGGGATAAAGCACGTGATAAGTCATATTCATTGCTCCAACCATATAATTGTGCTGCAAGATGTGCTTTCTGAAGGATATCTCCAATCCCAAACGGTGACCAATGATCTGTAATACTGTCATTTCCAAGTAGGACTTCTACTCCCTTCTTTTGAAGGAGTGGAATTGGCATAACCGTTTTACCAATTGGAACCGTTGAGGCAATTGAAATACCTAATGAAGCTAATCGGTTTGCAAGCTCGATACCAGATTCTTCTGACAATGAAGCTAGTGAGAACGCATGGCTGATTGTTACTTTTCCATTTAGTCCAGCCTCATCGGTAAAATCAGCCAACCTATTAATGGCTTTAATCCCTGTCTCCCCACCCTCATGAAGATGAATATCAATGCCTTTGTTATAGTCCACTGCGATTTGTACCATTGTTTCCAAAGACTTCTCCATATTTCCGTCAACAACGGTTGGATCAAGACCTCCTACATGTGTTACGCCAAGCTCCATAGCCTCTCGTAATAACCCTTCTACATTAGAGCGAAGCAATCCATGTTGAGGAAAAGCTACGATCTCATGTGAAATTTCATCTGAATAATTCTCAAGGGCAGCCTTTAATTTTTCGAGATTTTTTAGCCCGACAGTCTGATCAATATTACAATGACTTCGAACATTTGTTGAACCGTAGCTCAGTATTAGCTGAATTAATTTTTCCGCACGCTCTTGTGCCGTTGTCAGTAGCTTTGGCAGTATTTCCTCCTCTAATTCAATCATGTCAAAAATACTTTTTCGATTTGCTCCTGCCTTCCAGGGACCCCCATAGTAGGTTTTATCTAAATGGATATGCATGTCCTTAAATGCTGGGAGGAGAAGCATTCCCATCGCATCGTAGCAATCTATTTCACTTCTATATGGTAGATGAGTATCTTGTATTTTCTTAATAATACCGTTTTCTATTTCAATATGACGTAATTCTGTTTCAGTGGCGACAACCTGCCCATCTTCATATTTAAAGCCACTTTCTAATCGAACATTTAACAGCATATAGGAGATCTTTTTATGTAAATTTTTTTTGAACGTACTTCTAGCTTCCATTCGTGTATTCTCCTTTGTAAAATCTATTTGATTTCTAATAGTTCGAGAGACTGTTTTTTGTGCAAATGGTACAAAGGTTTGTAGGATCATGTTTGATTGCATTTTCAATTGCATGGGTCCCTCAATAGCTTACTTGATTTCTTTCATATATTGACTTCATTTTTCTTCTGCATGTTGAAGTATTTATTCTAATTCTTAAAATCTTCTAGATTTTATCACATTCTCTTGCTCAGTCAATAACAGATATGGTGTGAATACCTAAACAATTATTTATTTGGATTAATATGAGGCATATGCCCAAGCCAAATAGGCTATTTAGCATATCCTTTAGTGTAATAAATAAACAGGAGGGATTTGCTTTGACTAATGGTTATTCATATATCGGTTTCCAGGAACCTTTTAATCAAGAAATAATTGATGTCAATGATCAACGAATACGCCCCGGATTTGGATTTGGTAGACCTGGATTTGGTTTTGGTAGACCAGGCTTTGGATTCGGCAGACCTGGTTTTGGTTTTGGTAGACCGGGCTTTGGATTCGGTAGACCTGGTTTTGGCTTAGGCTTTTTAGGAGGTCTAGCTACTGGTGCACTACTGGCTCCAGGTCCAGGATTTGGTTATTATTACCCACCATATTACCCGCCGTATCCACCATACTACGCATACCCATACTCATACTATCCAAATTATAATATTCCATTCTCTCCTTACTAAAACGTACAAAGATAACAGAAAAAAACGGAGTGTCCATTCATCGGCACTCCGTTTTCCTTGAACTGATGTGTATTTTCCTGAATATGAGTTGTGTTTTCCCAACCTCTTACATGTTTTTTAACATTGGCCGTGCCCTCAAGAACCCCTATTAAAATATTGATGTTGAAACATACACATTCTTATTGCATTATGATATTCACCGTCTACAAAAAACTCATCAATTAATTCTCCTTCAAACTGAAAACCAAGTTTTTGATAAATGTGAATCGCTTTTTCATTCGTTTTATCCACGATTAAATATAATTTATACATATTCAATACAGAAAACGCATAGTCCATTGCGAGATACGTTGCAGACTTAGCATATCCATGCCCTTGATGATTGGGATCAATAATAATTTGGAATTCAACCCTGCGATGAATATAATCAATCTCTACTAATTCAACTAGCCCCACCATTTCATCGCCTTTTTGTACAATAAATCGTCTTTCACCCTGATCATGAATATGCTTATCATATAAATCCTGCAATTCAACAAACGACTCGTATGGCTCCTCAAACCAATAGGACATGATGTTTGCATTAATATTTAATTTATGGACAAATCCTAAGTCAACTCGTTCTAATGGCCTTAATTTTACATCACTCATTACTATTCATCCTCCGAAACCTGCATTCAATCCTCTTAAAATAAAGTCTTTCCTTTTCTCCCGCTTTTTGACCATTTTTTCTAAAAATATCTAGTGTTTTTTCACGCTAACAGGCAGTCCCGCCTTTTGCTTGCTTAAACTACAAAAAAGCAGATGGTATAGAGTTTTCTATATCAACTGCTTTTCTATTCTATGAGTTCCAACCACGTAACAGCTACACAATAGCTTGGCACTGATCGCAAATAGTGATGGTGGGGAAATTGTGTCAGTATAGCAAACGACTAATCACGCATTAATGCGCCATTAGGCTTTTGTAACTCTTGCTCAGTGAGTTGATTCATTTTACAAAAATGTTCAAAGAATTGTTGGGCAAGCTCTCGTTCCTTTGGATCACTTTTCAACGAAACGATATCAAGCAATATTTGAGCCATCCATAAATTATTAAAATAGCGGTATTTCCCCGTATTCCATGTCATTTTGTGAGGGTGCTTTTCATTGACGTAATATTTCCAGAAAAGCATCTGCTCCGATTCCTGTTCTGTCAGTTGGATTCTGTATGTGGAATGAGCTGGAATATATCCATCTTCACAAAGCTTACCGATAAAACCTTCCTTTACCATATAAACACCTAAGATACGTCTGTCTTTTTCAGGCTTGCTGTCATCTATTTCAGTTAACAGGACAGCACTATTTTGGTGCAAGCGGATAGGTTTATTTGGCTTCCCCTTGTTCGTACCACTTTTTATTTCGCCTGAAAAAACCTTCCACTCTGATAAAGAACGATTCTGTTCTTCTGGATCACACCAAAAAACCATTTGTGATTCTGGATGAAGTTTATGATTTTTCATAAGTTTTTCATATTCCAAGCGAAGTTCCTGTTTTTTTCGATGTAGTTTTCTTTCTTCTTCTTTCTTCGATTCTTCCTCTTTACGTTCCATTTCCTTTTCTTGTATCATTTTTTCAAGTGAATTTGCAATACTTTTATCATGCATTTTTAGATGTTTTTCAAATACATCGGGAAAAACAAACTTTTTATTTTCCGACTCAAAATGGATTTCAATACTAGACTCATTATGTTCAACTATACTACCCATGCCAAAACGTTTGTGTGTAACTTTCTTATTAATAAGATTCATTATTCTAGTCCTCCTTGTAGAATAAAAAAACCCGGTTACTAATAGATAGTAAATTGATCATTTTATTCAACTTGTTTCTTTAAATCCCACATAACTGATTGATTTGTTCATCTCTTTTATAAACTAGATATAAAAAAACAATTGTAAGATTATTGTAACATTTTTTTGAAAGTTTTTCAAATTTTCTTGTTGACAATATATTTTATCGTGAGGTAAAATTAAATTTTATTCCCCGTAATCACTTGATATAGCTATAAAAAAAGGCTTCCCAAAAGTCATAAAACTTTTAGGAAACCTCTATAAACAATCATCTTTTTTAGCGGAATGATATAATAGAACTTCTTTTAATTAATGGCGATAGCACTACCCTCTGTATTTGATCGTTAGCCCTTTTAAAAAGTTTCTGGCGAAATTATCTCCGCATTCTTTATAATTCTTATGTCCTTCTTTTCGTAATAAAGCCCCTAGTTCTCCTTTTGTTACCCTTAACCCTACATTATCAAAAATATCTAGCATATCCTCAGTCGTTAAAGCTAGTGCAATTTTGACTTTCTTTAATAGAAGATTATTCACGTTCCCACTTGTCTTTAGAGTAGGTTCTGGTGGATTCGGCTGTCCTGGTTTTGGTTCCTGCTTCCCTCTTTTGTAAATAATAAGTCCATTTAAAAATGAGTCTAACATACTGTGGGTACACTTTATTTGATCTTCATTCTCATAATCATCTTCATCATATGTCTTAGTGAGAATCTTTACAACGTCTGGTACTGGCACGTCCATGCCACCAAGTTTAAAAATCTCTGCCATTTCTTTATTTTTTAATTCCAATGCATATCTCAATCGGATTAAAATATCGTTATTATCCATCAGTTAAGCTCCCTTTTTTTAAATAGTAGTACCTGTTACTTCCTTCTTTTCCGCTAGTTTCGTAAGAATAATTTCACAAATTTCGTGGGTTTTCAGTGCATCCCGGGCTGAAATTAAGGTTTCCGAATTTGTGCTGACAGCGTGAATAAAATCTTTCACCATTTGCTCAAACCCTCTTTTAAACAAGGTTGGCTCCCAATCGCTGCTCCGAACCTCACTATTTTCCATACCTTTTGAAATGACCAAGTTGGATACATTCGTGACTGTCCGCTTCTCGAACGGGCCCATAACCTGAGCGATTTCCTCGGTGGTCCCATTATCCCTGTTCATAATGCCGATTGCCGTGCCGCCTTTAGAAATAAACTGAATCACTACGTGGAATAAGGAACCATTCTCCATACGACCATTCACGACCATGTTTTCGATCGGTTGCGGAAATAAATACCTCATCGTATCCACTACATGGATAAAATCATCAAAAATAAACGTCCTCGGTTCACCAGGTAGATTATTACGGTTTTTCTGGACCACAACCATATTTGGCTGAGATACTTCCTTCAAACTTTTATACGAAGGGGCAAATCTGCGATTAAATCCGGTCATAAGAATAAGGCCTCGCTCTTCCGCCAATTCAACAAGTCTTTTAGCACCTTCATAATTGTCCGTAATGGGTTTGTCCACAAACACATGGATCCCGTGTTGTAGAAGCAGCTTAACTATTTCTTCATGAGAGGATGTCGACGAATGGATAAATGCTCCCGTAATACCACTTTCCATTAGGGATTTGAGGTCGGAGTGAATATGTTCAAACCGATACTGGCTGGCAATTGTTCGTAACTTTTCTTGGTTTCTTGTGTAAAAATGAAACTCAATCTCCTTTAATCCGCTATAAACTGGCAGATACGCTTTTTGTGCAATGTCTCCTAGTCCAATAACCCCAATTTTGATCACTACAATACCCCTCCGAAAACTTTTTGATTATGTTTGTGAAACAGCAAACGATAAACAAGATTATACCATTTAAGAAAGCTGGAGACCTAATCGCGGATTCGTCACAGTGACGACCCGAAAATTCTTGTTTCACAAAAAGTTCCACGGTAAGTGGGCGGGCCTGCCCCCCCAGTGATATCATCCAGATGAAGAGGACGCTTAAAAACATTTAAGACCGTGAATTCGCCAAAGAGTCTCTTAGGAAATTCACGGTCTTTTATTTTAAATATTTCATTATTTACCAATTGTGTATATTAAATTTGTCCTGAAACTAATTTACCTTTAAAAATTACAGCGTCTCTCTTAGATGTTCTCGCAACTACTTCTGCTGAACAGGAAGCATTAACAAGAACAAGGCTAGCCTCATCACCTATTAGTGGCCATGCCACTTCACCATCATGCTTTAATGAGGTTGGTCCACCCGTTGCATATTTCAATGATCGAGCAAGTGAAAGTTCATCACTCTTCCGGTGAAGTTCACAATATTTAGTTACTTTTTCTAAAACATCTCCTGTTCCATGTGGAGACCAAGAGTCATAGAAGCCGTCACAGCCTAAATAAACCTTTACTCCATAACGATCTAATCGTTCAATTGGAGGAATTACTCTATTAATCGGAATTGTTGACATGATGGACATTCCTACTTGCCCTAACTTTGCAGCAATCTCTTCTTGTTGGGGAATAGGTACATCTCCAAGACAAAAGGCGTGACTGACTGCCACACGATTATGCCATTTTGCATCTTCGACTAATTCTACCAGCTTATCAACAGTATAATACCCGACATGTCCGCCATCATGAAGGTGAATATCGACATCTGAATTGAATTCTGTGGCAAGATTCATAACCTCATATAGTGATTTTTCAATATTTTTATCAATACCAGCAGGATCAAGCCCACCTACAAGATGAGCACCCGATCTCATGGCTTCCTTCATTAATGGGATGACATTTTCGCGCAACAAACCATGCTGAGGAAAGGCTACGATTTCATAGGTTAGTTTATCGGAATAATCCTCAAGTGCAGCTTTTACCCCTTCTAGGTTTTTAAGTCCGATATAGGGATCGATATTAACATGCGTACGAATATGTGTTGAACCATGGGAAAGTAGCAATTCAATCATTTTACTAGCACGTTGCTTCGCGGTTGAAGCGAGCTCTTCAAGCTCCATTGCTTCTAACCGAAGGCGCTCCTCCAGATTTTTAACAGGTGTACACGCTTTCCAATCCAATGAAAGGTAGGTTTTATCTAAATGATTGTGCATTTCCTTAAATGTTGGTATAGCTAAGTAGCCCTTACCATCAACGTTTTTTTCCTCAGCTGGAACTTTAAAACTTGAATTCTTCTTCTCTACAATTTTTCCATCTTGTATTTTCAAATGAAAGAGGTCTGTTTTCGTTTCATAGACTCCCTTTTCATCTTGTATATAACCAGTTTCTAATCGAATATTCTTTAACCAATATGGAGCTGACATCCTTCTTCCCCCTAACATATTATGCATGTACTCAATTTACTCGCTTACTTTCTACCTTTTTCCCGTTAAAGTACAGGGATTCTACTGTCGCCCTTCTTGCTATTGCTTCGGCAGAGCATGAAGCATTAACGAGCATCATCGTTGCATCATCGCCAACCTTTGGCCATACACGTTCACCTTGATCATTTAATGGTGTTACACCACCAGTTCCATATTTTAAAGCTCGTGAAAGTGAATATTCATCAATCATTCGGAAACGCTCTGCTAGAATGCTTAGTTTTTTTATTGTGTTTCCTGTTCCAAAAGGTGACCAGTGGTCCGTAATACTATCATGTCCAAGTGATACAGGTACCCCTAATTTATCAAGAGTTGGAATTGGTATGGTAGGACGGTTGATTGGAACAGTTGATGTGACATCTATTTCTTGCTCTTTTAGAAGGGCTGCCATTTCGGTCAAAGCATCTCCATGAAGATCACCAAGAGCTATCCCATGACTTATTGTCGCTCTTCCCTTTAAGCCCGCTTCCTTTGTATAACTTGCCATTCTTTCAAATGTGAAGGCACCTAAAGTATTAGGGTCATGAAGATGAATATCCACACCTTTATTGTTTTCAACTGCTATCTCAAAAATAGTAGATAGCGATTTTTCGATATTTCGATCAACCGTTGCCGGATCAACACCACCAACCAAAGTTGCCCCATTCTTCATCGCATCTCGAATTAATTGTACAGAATCACTTTTGAGTAACCCATGCTGAGGAAAAGCAACAATCTCATAGGTAAGTACATCTTCATATTTTGATAAGGCATTTACAGTTGCCTCTAAGTTTTTTAACCCAATGACAGGATCCACATTACAATGTGTTCGAATATGGGTATGCCCATTTTCAAGATACATTTCTATCATTTTTTCTGCTCGATCTTGTGCTGTTGGCAACAGCTTTGGTAGCAGCTCTTTTTCTTCTTCTAATCTCGTAAAAATTCCGTTCGTAATCGGTGTACAAGCCTTCCATGGTCCCCCATAATACGTTTTGTCGATATGAATGTGCATATCCCGTAAAGACGGAAGCAATAATTGCTCTTTCGCATCAATTTGTTCTTCGTCGTGCCCTGGTGCTACGCGGCTTATCTCGGTAATTTTTCCTGCCTCTATTTTTAAATGGCAAATCTCCGTATCCGTTCCGGCAACTTGTTCATTGTCGTAACGGAATCCCTTTTCTAAACGGACATTCGTTAACCAAAAAGTAGTCATTACAAAACCTCCAGCTTGAAGTAAGTATCCGCCCGTAGAACGGGCGGTTTTGATTTCGCCCTATAAGGGCACTTTACCAACGAA
>NZ_JBHUEK010000017.1:0-138158 GCF_042680725.1 Ferdinandcohnia salidurans | reverse complement strand
AATAGAAAAAAATAAAAGGCATTTGGGAATAAGAGGATTCCCAAATGCCTTTTGTCTACACTCTGAAACGACATGTATATGTCGTTTTTTTTATGCCGTTCTTCTAGAAATCTCCATTTGGATATATTATCTAAATAATTTGATATTTCAGTTGACAACCTCATGCGAATTCATGTACGCTAAGATTGTTAAATATTACAAAAATAAATACGACATCTCTTATCGAGAGTCGGGGGAGGAACCTGGTCCGTTGATCCCGCAGCAACCGTTACAATGATGTAACTAGGTGCTAATTCCAGCAAGCATTAGCTTGAAAGATGAGTGTGGGATACATATTGCCTCTTCCTCATCGGAAGGGGCTTTTGAATTTCATCGGTCTGAAACGAAGAATTTTCCTATTTATAAGGTGAGTAAACATATAGGAAATGTCGTATTTTATTTGATGAAAAAATAGCTAAGGGAGAGATTTACGATGAGTTTGTACAAAAAAGAATATTTCGGAAGACTACCAGAATTGAAAAAATATGCACCTGAAGCATTTCAATCATTTATTAAATTTGATAGCGCAGCATTAGCTGCAGGTAAACTTTCTGTGAAGCAAAAGGAATTGATTGCTGTTGCGGTTGCTCATATTACCGGTTGTCCTTACTGCATTGATTTACATGTTGGCAATGCAAAGAAAAATGAATCTAGCAGAGAAGAAGTGGCAGAGGCTATTTTTGTTGCAACAGCATTGAAGGCTGGATCCGCTTTAGCGCATGGAGTGAATGCACTCAATGCCTATGATGGAAATGGGGATGAGGATCTATATAAAGAGGCTTATTTTGCAAGATTAAAAGAATTTGCTGATTTAAATGGTGAGGCATTTAAAGCATTTATTGATTTTGACACGAAGTCTTTAAAGGCGAAAAACTTAACAGAAAAAGAGAAAGAGTTAATCGCGGTTGCATGTGCACACACAACAGGTTGCGCATATTGCATTAACCTACATACGAAAAATGCCAAAAAAGCGGGTGCTGATTTAGAAGAAATCACAGAAGCAATTTTTGTTGCGACCGCATTAAAAGCAGGTTCTGCTTTGGCACACAGTGTAAATGCGCTTAATGCGTACGATGAGAAGTAATTTGACCATAAAAGGAACTTAATCAAATTGAAAGAGAACACAAACCTACCCAAAGGTCTGTGTTCTCTTTTTATTTGCGCCTTAATTTCACAAAACTAGATCAAATAGGAACAGTAACCTAAAATCATAAGAAAATCTTAAGAATTGCATGCAGTGTTTGTTAAGATTTGATTGATATCCTTTCCTTATAGTAAATTCTAAGGAGTTGATAGAAATGGTGAACACCACAAGTAGGAGTGAACGTTATGAATATATTGGTTTGTGATGATGATCAAGCCATCGTCGATGCGATCGGAATTTACTTAGAGAATGAAGGATATACCGTATGTAAAGCTTCCAATGGTCTAGAAGCGATTGAAGTCATTAAAAATCAGGAAATCCATCTTATTATCATGGATCTAATGATGCCGAAGATGGACGGTATGAGAGCGACTATGGAAATTCGGAAAGAGAATAATATTCCTTTAATCATGCTTTCTGCAAAATCAGAGGATCATGACAAAATATTAGGCTTAAATATTGGTGCAGATGATTACATGACGAAGCCTTTTAATCCGTTGGAATTGATTGCAAGGGTAAAGTCGCAGCTGAGAAGATATACAACATTAGGTAGCCTTGAGACAAGGACCAATGTATTTCAGACTGGGGGATTGATTATCGATGATGAAAGTAAAACGGTGACTGTTGATGGCGAGGAAGTCCATCTTACACCGGTTCAATATAAGATCGTAAGGCTTCTGACAGAAAACGCGGGAAGAGTATTCTCAATCGAAGAGATATATGAGAAGGTATGGAACGAACCCTCCTTTAACCCGGAAAATACCGTAACTGTTCATATACGAAAAATTAGAGAGAAAATCGAAATTAATCCGAAAGAACCAAAATATTTGAAGGTGGTGTGGGGAGTTGGGTATAAAGTGGAAAAACTATAGCCACTCAATTATAACGAAAATCATTGTTTTTATCATTGCAATCTTGTGTTTTACAGGAATGGCTCGAGCAGTTGTTGAAGTGGAGATTGTGAATGATGGGAATTTTAGTAGCGTAACCGAAGAGCATTACATAGAGAGCTTGGCCTATGTAAAGGAAAGTGAAAGATTGATAGGAGACCTCACAAGACTATTAGGGAAATATAAAAGTGAGGACTATATTTTAAGTGGCAAAACCATTCCTCAGGAAGAATGGAAGCAAGTAGAAGAAAACTTATATTACACAGAGTTTCAACATTCTAGGTCTTATATTCCTGAGTTAGGTGAAGAGAAGAACTTTGATAAATTTAAAGAAGAATATGCTGATAAACTCACTAAAGCTAAAGATCAGCTGATCAAAGATGATTTGAAAGAGTTTCATATGCTTGTGCAAAATCTTGAAGATTATGAGCCAACCTTTTATGCAAGTGATGGTACCAGTGTGTTTGCAAATAGTTCAAGAACGAATAAAGAGGAGTTTGAAACGTCACCTGCATATATGATTTTTGAGGGATACAAACAAGAGTTTTATCCAAATGAAACAGAGAAAAATGAACATATATATCGAATTACAGAACAAATCGATGAAATTAATATGGAAAACACCGTTATTTTTGTAGGGTTTTCGGATCAATTTTTAAATGAAAAAGCGGAAGCGTGGGAAGAAGGAAAAGCAGTTACTACTACAAGTTTATATCAATTATTAGGATACTTAGCAGGATTCATTCTTTCATTTATTTATTTAGTGCTTGTAGTTGGTAGAGTGTCATTTCTTGATCAGGAGTTAACTTTCCGTCCAGTTGAAAGACTATATAATGATATAAATATTGTGATGTGTATTCTTCTTTTTCCACTATGGGTGATGTTAGTGGATGATGTGTTTGAAAATATGACGAATATGTTCACCATCATCACAATCTCGATTGCGATTTTGGAATTATCATTGATACTGCTACTTGTGAAGCATGTGAAAAATAAAACGCTTCTCAAACACACATTGATTTATACAATCATCTACAAATTAGTGAAATTTATTGGGGATGTCTATAAAAGTGGAAGCATTGCTGTAAAGACGGTATTACTTGTAATTGGCTACCCACTATTGATCGTTATTACATTTTTCATGTTTCCAATTACGATAGGGATCGCCGCTTGGTTTGCTTATAAAAAGGTCAAGGCCTTCCAGAACATTCAAAAAGGAATCGAGATTGTTAAGGATGGCAATCTTCATCATCGAATAGAGGTTGAAGGAAATGGCGAATTCGCAAAACTTTCTTCAAATGTCAATAGCATAACGGATGGGTTGAAAAAGGCAGTAGATAGTGAGTTGAAAAGTGAGCGGTTAAAAACAGAGCTGATAACCAATGTCTCACATGATATCAGGAATCCGTTAACTTCGATTATCACATATGTTGATTTATTGAAACATGAAAAGGATCAAACAAAAGCAAGTGAATATATTGAAGTACTTGATCAGAAAGCACAAAGGCTCAAATTGTTAACAGATGATTTATTCGAAGCATCAAAGGCATCAAGCGGAAATATTCCAGTTCAAGTAGAAAAGATTGATATCGTGTCATTAATTACCCAGGGTCTAGGGGAAGTGAATGATAAGATAGAGGCAATGGGCTTGGATATGAAACTGAATCATCCAGACAGTAAAGTGTATGTTACTGCAGATGGAAAATTATTGTGGAGATCCATCGAGAACGTCTTATCGAATATCTTTAAATATGCACTGGAACGTTCAAGAGTGTATATCGATATTGAGGACTTGGGCAGTGAAATACGAATCAGCTTTAAAAACATCTCAGCCTATGAGTTAAATATCTCCGCTGATGAACTAATGGAGCGTTTTAAAAGAGGCGATGAATCTAGAAACAGTCAGGGCAGTGGCTTAGGACTTTCAATTGCGAGAAACCTGATTGAACTTCAAAAAGGCAAATTTAATATTCACGTTGATGGAGATTTATTTAAGGCCATAATCTCTTTACCGAAGCATCAATCTGAAGAATAGTGATAGATAAGCTTGCTTCACATAAAAACAAAGAGATTGTAGACTGAGATTCTTAATGTATTAAGCACTTCCTGTAAAAATGGAGTGCTTTTTTCTTTGAGATGCTTTGGTAAATCAATAATAATGTATTATAAATAACTAAAAATTTATTGAAAAACGATAAATAATATCTTATAATCAATATAATGATTTAAATGCTATGTTTGAAAGGAATGGAGTACATTGAAAGCTAAAACAAAACGTCTACTTATTACTGGGGTTACAGCAGCCGCTATATTTAGCTCATTTGCAATCCCTCAAGTTCGAGTAGAAGCAAACGAATTTTTATCATTATTCCGTGTGAACCAACTTGAGATGGTGAAGTTGACGCAAAGTGATATCAGTGAAATTGAGAATTGGTTCCGTGAAAATAAAGAAGGTTCGTTAGACTTAGCGGGAATTGGAAAATTGGAAATGTCAGAGACAGCAGGGGAGCCAACGTTCTATGCAACGTACCAATCAGCTGCAGAAGCTGGATACTCTGTGCCTAAATTAGGAGAATATGAGATTGAAGGAGTAAGTGTGACTCCAGCAACAACCATCACCTTTACTTTAAATATCGAAAAAGCAAATCAATTATTATCTCAATTAGGTTCAGAAGAACAATTTGAAGATGCCTTAAATGAACAACCGTTTTCCGTATCAACGTATGATGCGATTCAAACGGATTACAGGCTGAACGAGCAACATATCAGATATATCCGCACAAAATCTCCAGAAATCAAAGTTCCTGAAGGAGTATCGGTCAATGAGTTAAAAGCTACCTTGCTTTCTCTACCATTTTTACCTGAGAATGTGAAGACACAGCTTGCAGATATCGATCATATTGAGACGACATTGCCAATTCCTCATGTTGAAAGAGAAGGTTCTACCATGACTGAAGTTCGTGTAGGAGATACTCCAGGATTTGTCGTAGAAAGTGACGAGGATTCCTATATGGTTTGGCAAGAAGATGGAAATATTCATGTGATTTATACGCAAAGTAAAATAGGAGCAGATGAACTAATTGATTTAGGTAAGCAAATGAAGTAAAAGAAATGAAAAGTTCAGAGCGCGCTAAAAGTGCACTCTGAACTTTTCTTAATAAAACATCATGGAGGAAGAGAATGAACGTTATTCAAACGAATTCTTTAACGAAAACGTACAACGGAAAAGGCGGAATATCTGATGTGACTTTGTCAGTAGGAGAGGGAATGGTGTATGGATTTCTAGGACCGAATGGTTCTGGGAAAAGCACGTTTGTTCGTACACTTCTTGGATTACTGCAGCCTACAAGTGGTGAAGGTTATATTCTCGGAGAACCGATTGGAACGACAAAATCAAGGGAACAAGTAGGATATCTTCCGGAGTTATTTCGTTACCCAGATTGGTTAACAGGTAGGCAATTGTTACAAAGCCATGCTGAATTATGTAGGATACCAGTTCGCGAGCGGAACAAACGTATTGATGAAGTAATCGAATTAGTTGGAATGACAGGAAGAGAAAATGGTAGAATCAGTGGTTTTTCAAAGGGAATGTCCCAACGAATTGGTCTTGCTTGTGCGATTTTAAATGATCCGAAAGTAGTCTTTCTTGATGAGCCAACATCTGCACTTGACCCAATAGGACGCAAAGATGTAAGAGACCTCATGGTATATCTTCGCGACCAAGGAAAAACCGTTTTTCTAAATAGTCATTTGTTGTATGAAGTAGAGTCGGTGTGTGATCATGTTTCGATCGTTCATCAAGGCGAAATGGTTGCACAGGGGCCATGGCGAGAGTTAATGATGACGGAAGCAAAAGTGGAGGTGGTAACGGATAAGCCAATAGATGCGTCACTTCCTTCATTTGTGATACGTAATCAGAAGGTAAAAGTGGAAGACGGTCGAACAAGGTGGGGGTTACAGCTTGAGCATGAAGCCGATATACCAAGACTCATTCAATACTTAGCTTCAAACCAAGTTTCAATCTTTGAAGTAAAACCCATAATCCCTCATTTAGAAGATGTTTTCATGTATTGGGTGAACCAGAAAAAGGAGAACGCTTATGTGGACAATCAGTAAATTAACTTTTAAAGAAATGGTATCAAAGAGAATTTTTTTAATTACGATTATTATGACTCTCGTATTTCTGGCTCTTTACGGTACGGCTATTTATTTTGCTGGTAAGGATACACCGGGGGCGGGGGCGAATGCTGGAACACAAGTCATCTTAATGCAGCAGTTTGTCGCCTCACAACTTATGGGGGTCGGCCTTTATTTTTCATCTTTTATCATTGCTCTACTTGCGATATTGTCTAGCGTTAGTACTATTTCAGGGGAAGTGTCAAGTCACCAAATTGATACTTGGTTGATGCGCCCTATTTCTAGAGCTCGATTTGTTTTGGGCAAGTTTATCGGATTAGCTTTCCTCTTAATCTCTTATGCTATCGGACTATTCTTTAGTATTATCCTCATTCATCAAGGGATAGGAGCGGAATGGATGGCATTGGACATTAAACCAATGCAGATATTGAAAGCTGTAAGTGTATTTGCCATTCAGCCATTTGTTTTGATCGCTTTTGGGTTATTTTTAAGTACACGAATGACCACCTTGAATGCAGGTATTGTTTCCATTATCTTATATGGCGCAGCTTTTATAGGAGGTTTTATTGAACAATTTGGAGCTGTAATTGAAAAAACGACTCTCGTAAATATCGGGATCGTGATGAGCCTTGTATTTCCAATTGATTCAATCTATCGTAAAATGACTATTTTATTATTTGACACTACGGATAACCCATTGTCGCTCGCACAAGGTGGGATGTTCACGAGTATATCAAATCCTAGTAATCTGATGATTTGGTATGCGTTGTTATATGGCGTACTTATAGTGTTATTTTCGGTTTATAGTTTTAAAAAGCGAGATGTATAAATAGTTATAGGTAAGCTGTCTGACTTATAGACAGCTTTTTTGTTGGGAATTTTATACTAGATAAACAAAGCCAAAACATCAATTTAAATCCTGTCACTTTATGAGTTCCCCAATAGTAAAATAACCCCATACTTATAAGAAAAAATAACTAAATTAATAAAAATATTCTAAATATTTATTGATTTTAGACTTAACTGAAATTATAATGGTAAAAAGTGAAGTTTATACTTCGTATATTGAAAATATATGAAGTGTGGGCTTTATTAAAAAGGAGGATGCATATGGATAGTAAAGAATCAATTATTGTTGAGGACAGAAGGTTTAAACAGTGCACGAAAGAAATGTGGTTGGTATTAGGGCTATTTGTTATTAACCTCATTGTAGTGGGGATTCCTGCCATTGCTTTGGGATTAAATAAACCATCAGCCGACGTTACCTTTATTTTAGGATTTCCTGCTTGGTTCTTTTGGGGTGGTATTGTTGGAAGCCTCATCATTTGTATCCTACCTCTATTCATGGTGAAGTTCTTTTTTAAGGACATGTCTATCGAAGCTGAAGAAGAAGATGGGGAGGTAGATTACTAATGCAATGGGATGTATTGATTCCGATTATTATTTATTTAGTTATCACCTTTCTTATTGGTGGCGCACTTCATAAGCACATCAAGAACCGAAAGACAAGCTTCCAAGAAGAATACTTCATTGGCGGACGTTCACTTGGTCCAATCGTATTAACATTTACCATCCTAGCATCTGCGGCCAGTGCCGGAACGTTTATTGGGTCTCCAGGGGTAGCCTATAATCAAGGGTTTAGCTGGGTATTAATCCTGTTAACTCAAGTTGGTATGGGAATTTATATTCTTGGTATCTTAGGGAAAAAATTTGCTATAGTAGCGAGAAAAATTGGTGCTGTTACGTTAACAGACTTTTTTAAGGAAAGATATCAAAGTACGGCAGTTGTACTAGGAAGTTCCATAGGTATCATCATCTTTATTAGCGCTTACATGGTTGCTCAATTTGTTGGTGGAGCTAGAATACTTGAAGCTATAACGGGACTTCCATATGAGGCAGGGCTTATCTTCTTTGGAGTAGCCGTTGTTGCTTATACAGCCTATGGTGGCTTCAGAGCTGTGGCATTAACCGATGCAATACAAGGAATAATTATGATTCTTGGTGGTGTTATACTTTGGATTGTCTTTATGGTTAAAACAGATGGTTTTTCTGTTTTAATTGGAGAGTTAGTTGCCAAACACCCAGAAATGGTCGAGTTACCTGGACCAGCGAATGCAACGCCACTAAATTTATTCTCCTATTTTATTCTTTTCGGAATTGCAGCAATCGGTTTACCACATGCTTCTGTTCGAGGAATGACGTTCAAAAATACCGACGCTATGCACAAATCACTTATCTATAGTGGTATCATCATGTTCTTATTCTCCATCGGATTTGCTACACTTGGACCATTTGTAAAAGTTTTATATCCAGATCTTGCCGTGGCGGATTTAGCTTTGCCAACTATGATATTAGATCTTATGCCTGGCTGGCTTGCAGGTTTAGTTCTTGCAGCTCCACTAGCGGCAATTATGTCTACGGTTGATTCAATGTTACTAGTTACAAGTGCATCCGTCGTTAAAGATATATATTTGAACTACATAAATCCAAAAGCTAGTGATACTAAGATTGCAAAGCTTTCATATATGACGACACTTGTAATTGGGGTAGGAGTTGTTCTATTCGCACTAACACCTCCTGACTACCTACAGTTTATCGTTATATATGCAATCGGTGGTCTAGAAGCAACATTTTTTGCACCAATTGTATTCGGGCTATATTGGAAGAGAGCAAGTAAATGGGGAGCAATTGTTTCTATGTACACTGGTTTAATTAGCTATATCGTTATCGGTCAATTCTTCCCTAACCCATTTGGAATGCAAACGATTGTTACAGCAACAGCTTTATCTATCTTTGCTATGGTAGTGGTGAGTTACTTATCACCTGCGCCAACATCACAAGTCATTAGAAAGTTTTGGGGTACAGACAAGATTGCAGGGTAATCCCTTTATAATATTTCTTAATAGAAAGAGAATGAATGATGATGGAAGCCATAAATAATTTAATACGTACACATTATAAGTCATTATCAAATGGCCAGAAACTTGTAGCAGAGTATATCATTAATCACCCACGTCATGTCGCTTTGTCTACTGCCAAAGAAGTGGGCGAACTTACAAATACGAGCGAAACTACTGTAATACGTTTTTGCTATAAGGTCGGTTATAAAGGGTATAGTCAGCTTCAAAAAGAAGTTCAAAAATCTCTTCTAGAGGATGAAGTTAAGGATCCAATTGTAAAATATCGAGAGGATACAGATGCTTTAAGCAGAGAGGGAAATCTCTTAGCCATTGTTATGGAACAAGATATAAAACATATTGAGGAAACTCTGGGGAGTATAAATAAAGACAAATATCAGAATGCGGTGAATACTCTTGTAAAAGCCAAAAAAAGATTTGTTATTGGATTAAGAAGCTCCCATGCGCCGGCCAGTTGGCTGGCCTTTAGCTTAAATATTGTAAGAGGAGAGACGCATCTCTATAGAGGTAATATGGATGATTCAAATTATCTTCTATCGGAATTAAATGAGGAAAGTGTAGTAGTCGCTATCACTTTTCCTCGTTATGTTCAAGAAACTATTTCTTTTGTTCGTGCTTCAAAGAAAAGAGGAGCAACAATTCTGGTAATAACAGACCATGAATTAGCCCCTATAAGTGAATATGCTGATTTGTTATTTACGGTGAAAGCTCCTAAACCAATTGGATTATCTGGGATGCCAACTATATTTTCATTGTTAAACGTATTAGTTACGGGCGTGGCATCTTCTGGTGAAAAGGAAGTTCAGGAACATTTTTTTAAGTATGAAAATGCTCGTCAAGACTTCTCTCAAGATGTATGACATTACTATCAAAATGTATTGGGGAGATTCTATGAAAATTGAAAAAGTTGATTTAAAAAGGCTAAATATGCCTCTTAAAGCTCCGTTCGAAACAAGCTTTGGACGTCTTACTTTTAAAGACTTTATGGTTGTTAGTGTTCATGGTGATGGGTTTACTGGTTATGGAGAAAGTGTTTCACTGCCATTTCCAGTTTATAACGAGGAAACGACTGGAACTGTGTCATATATGCTTGAGGAATTCTTGATTCCACAGTTGTTAGACAATGAGATCAATACGCCAGAGGATGTATCTACTTTATTTCATCCTATTCGTCGGAACAACATGGCAAAAGCAGCAATTGAGGGAGCAGTCTGGGATCTTTTTGCAAAGCAAAAGGGCATCACACTTGCCGAAGCCTTAGGTGGCAATAAGCAAGAAATTGATGTAGGTGTCAGTATTGGAATTGAGCCCTCTATTGAAGAAGTATTAAGCAAGGTTGAAAGATTTATATCAGAAGGATATAAGAAAATTAAAATTAAAATTAAACCTGGATTTGATGTTGAGGTCATCAGAGCTATTCGGGAAAAATTTGGGGACGATGTTCCATTAATGGCAGATGCAAACTCTGCTTATACATTAGAAGATATTGAAATTATTAAAGCCTTAGACGAGTTTAATTTGATGATGATTGAGCAGCCACTAGCTCATGATGATATCATTGATCATTCTTTGTTACAAAGGGAAATTAGCACTCCAATATGTCTTGATGAAAGCATTCACTCAGTTGAAGATGCAAGAAAAGCAATTGAACTAGGAAGCTGTAAAATAATTAATATTAAAACAGGTAGGGTCGGTGGATTAACTGAAGCAAAGAAAGTGCATGACCTATGCGCCGATAAGGGGATACCTGTATGGTGTGGTGGAATGTTAGAAGCAGGTATTGGCCGTGCTCACAATATTGCTTTAACCTCTCTTACTAACTTCACAATTCCTGGTGACACATCTGCATCAGACCGTTATTGGGAGGTAGATATCGTAGAACCGGAAGTTAAATTGTCTGCTCCTGGAATGCTAGTTGTACCATCAACGCCGGGTATTGGTTACAACATTAATGAAGAAGTGTTAAAAAGCTTTGTTATTGAAAGCAAAAGCTTTTATTCAAAGCTCACACATAAATAATCATTAATATGCACATGAAAGTTGCATATTTGAAAAATCTAAGGAGGAATTTACATGTTTGATATTATAATCCGTAACGGTCAAATTTTTGATGGAACTGAAAACCCGTGGACAAAGATGGATCTTGGAATTGTAGACGGAAAGATTACTAGAATTGGTGATTTGAGTCAAGAAAAGGCAGAGACTGAAATTGACGCTAAAGGACTAGCGGTTTCTCCTGGTTTTATTGATACACATGTACATTCTGATTTGCTTTGTACAAAACCAGAGATTCATAAGATTAAAGTTTTGCAAGGTGTGACAACGGAACTGTTTGGTCAAGATGGAATTTCAGTAGCACCAGTATCAGAAGAGACCAAACCCTTATGGCAGAAGCAGTTAAAGGGACTAAACGGAGATATTGGTGATTGGCCATGGAATACAATTGAAGAATACCTTGAGTTTTTAGATAACTCAACTATTGCAGGTAATGCTACATATTTAGTTCCGCATGGTGCAGTAAGAACGCTTGTAATGGGATTTGACGGAAGAGTATCTACAAAAGAAGAAATGGAGAAAATGAGATTACTAGTCGAAGAGGGGATGCGCCAAGGTGCTGTGGGGCTTTCTTCTGGCTTAGTATATCCTCCAAACGTTTTCTCCAATAAAGAGGAACTTATAGAAATTTGCAAAGGTGCTGCTAAATTTGATGGTTGCTTTGTCGTGCATATTCGTAACGAAAGTAATCAGTCCTTAGAAGCTCTGGACGAAGTGATTGATGTAGCAAGGCAGTCTGGAGTTCGTCTACATGTGTCTCATTTTAAGGTTGCGGGGAAAATTAATCGTGATAAGTTTGTCAAAGCCTTAGAGAAAATGGATGAGGGACGTAAAGAGGGAATTGAAATTACGTTTGACCAATATCCGTATACAGCTGGTTCGACAGTATTCCATGCGGTACTTCCACCATGGATGCACTCTGGGGGTACAGCTGAAATGCTTGAAAGATTAAAGGATCCAAGTGTTCGAGAAAAAGTCAAAAAAGATCTAGCTACTAGAGATGATTTTGAGAATTGGTCATTAACGTGTGGTTGGGAAAACATAACAATAACCTCTGTAACGACCGATAAAAACCGTAATTTAGAAGGAAAGAATATGGGGGAGATTGCAGAACTTCGAGGAGTTCACCCTACTGATGCTGCGATGGACATTTTGATAGAAGAAAATGCAGGGGTTACCATGGTTATTCACTGGGGTGACGAAGAGGATGTTATTTACGGCATGCAGCATCCCCTACAAATTGTAGGATCAGACGGTATCTTTGGAGGAAAGCCACATCCAAGATTATATGGTACATATCCAAGAGTTCTTGGAAAATTCGTACGTGAAAAGGGAGCACTTTCATTAGAGCAAGCGATTCGTAAAATGACAGGAGCTCCAGCTCAATTATTAAGATTGAGAGATCGAGGCTTATTAAGAGAAGGATATGCAGCTGATGTCGTTATATTTGATCCCAAAACGGTCATTGATAAAGCAACGTATTCAAGCCCTCTAGAGGAACCAGAAGGCATTTTGCACGTTATCGTAAATGGAAAACTAACTGTAAGTAATGGTCAATATATTGGAACAACCGCTGGTCAAGTTATTCGTCGGGAGCAAACCAATGAGAGCAAAGTTCAGGTGTGAAGTAACGGAAGATATTAGGGAATTACAAGAAACCATTCATCTACAAAAAATGGTATGGGGTGACGATACAGTCACCTCTTTGCCACAAATGGTTGCTGCCATTCACAATGGGGGCGTTGTAGTTGTAGCCAAAAGTATCGATAATCAGAAAATAGTTGGCTTCTGTTATGGTTTTGCAGGCTATGACAACAATACGAAACAAACTCATCTTTGCTCGCATATGATGGCGATTGATCAGGAACATCGGAATCATGGAATTGGGAAAGAATTAAAGCTTATTCAACGTCAATGGGCGATTAAGAATGGTTATAAGAAAATGACCTGGACCTTTGATCCCCTTGAAATTCGTAATGGTTATTTAAATATTTGTAAGCTTGGTGGATATGTAAATACCTATATTCCTGACTATTATGGAAATCTTGAAGATAAATTGAATCGAGGATTACCATCAGACCGGTTCCTTATTGAATGGGAACTAGCTTCTCAACGCGCAGAGATTGCAGCAAGTGGAGATTCTATTTTTGATTACGGTTGGGAGAACTATCCGTCACTACTTCATTGGAGGTTAGAGGATAATCAACCAATCCCAGAAAATGTACAGCCTCTTAGTAACCACAAAGGATTCTTAGTAGCAATTCCTAAAGAAATACAAACGATTAAGAATGAGAACTTTGATATTGTAAAAAAATGGAGAGTAAAAACTCGAAACTTATTTACAATTGCTTTTTTTAATGGATATAAGGTAGTCGGAGTTTTACGGAGTGAAGACCCAGTACACTATTATGTCCTTGAAAAATGATATTTTACAAGTATTGGAAAGGTCTTGAATCAAATTCATAGCTAGTGAGAGTAGGAGAAGGATTTCATTTATGTCTACAATTAAGGAATGGATAGTTGAGAACAAGGAACTAATCGTAAAAACATACAACGATTTACATCAGCTTGCAGAAATAAGTTGGAAGGAATATAAGACAAAAGAATATTTAACAAATCAAATTGAACAACTGGGGTTTTATTATCAAACGTTTCCCGATCACACAGCCATTGTAGTGGAATGGGGTAGTGATGAAGGACCAACTGTTGCTTTACGAGCCGACATGGATGCATTATGGCAGAATGTGAACGGTGACTGGAAAGCTAATCACTCATGTGGTCACGATGCCCATATGACCATGGTGTTACATGCTTTGCGCTGCTTAAAGGAAATAGGTTTTTCTCCCAAAGGGAAACTAAAGGTCATTTTTCAACCTGCAGAAGAGTCTGGTAAAGGAGCAGTTGCCTTAGTAGAGGATGGTGTAGTAGACGATGTCAGCTATTTGCTAGGCATCCATGTCCGACCAAAGATTGAAATGTCCTATGGACAGGTTTCAGCTGCGATTTATCATGGAGCGACAACTCTATTAAGAGGTACTGTTAAGGGGGTTCAAGCTCATGGTTCTAGGCCGAATATGGGCATAAATGTAGTGGACTCTATTGCAGCGATTGTGAATGCAGTAAACGCAGTTAAAGTTGACCCAACGATAGCAAGTTCTGTAAAGGTTACACAAATTAACGCGGGAGGGGATAATGTAAATATTATTCCTGACGAAGCTACTTTTGGAATCGATGTTAGAGCACAGACAAATGAAGCAATGAAAGAATTGGTACCAAGAGTCATAAAAGCTATAACATCAGCAGGGTCTGCAAACGGTTCAGAGGTAGACGTTCAAATTGCTGCGAGTATGGTAGCTGCTAATCCTAATTCCTATATGGAACAGGTTGTAAAAGAGGCAGTTGTCGAACAGCTAGGGGATGCGGCTTTTGTTTCTCCTCCTATAACTCCTGGTGGAGAAGACTTTCATTTTTACACAAAAGAGAAAAATGAATTGCAAGCTACGTTGGTTGGACTCGGGACAGACTTAGAACCAGGATTACATCATCCAAATATGACATTTAATCTTAACGCTCTAGAAAACGGAGTTGCCGTATTAGCGGGAGCGGCGGTTAAACTCTTTAAGTAAGGTACGAAAGAAAATTGTCTATATGGGGGTGTAAACTTGTATAAATGGAATGAAATGACGAGAGATGATTTCAATAAAATAGCGGAAGAAGCGATTGTCATTCTGCCTATTGGAGCGGTTGAACAGCATGGACCTCATCTTCCAGTCATGACGGACGTAGCGATTGTAAATGAGATTGCAAGAAAAAGTGGAGAAAAAACAGCAAAACAAGAACCGGTAGTACTTGGACCAACTATTCCATTTGGTTTTTCCCATCATCATCTTATATACCCTGGTACTCTCTCTTTAAGTTCTAATACGTTGTTACTCGTATTAAAAGAACTTCTTGAAAGTGTAGTAAAAAGTGGCTTTAAGAAGATGTTTATCATTAACGGTCATGGTGGTAATGATGAAATTATTCAACTAGCCGCCCGAAATGCCGCAGTGGATTATAATGTAACGGTGGGGGCAGCATCTTACTGGTCAATCGCCTCGGACACTATTAAAAACTATTGTGAGAAACATCACTTATCACCTGCACCAGGTCATGCTGGGCAATTTGAAACATCGCTAATGTTAGTCATTTATCCCGAATTGGTTAAATTAGCGAAACTAGTAAATGCAAATCCAAGGCGCAATCCTTTGGAAATCGATTTACTCTCTTCTAATGTGAGGATCGAAAAACCTTCTGTTTGGAAGGACATCGATGGATTTACCGATGATCCTGATTCTGCATTTGCGGAGCGGGGTAAAGAACTAATCGAACTCATTACAGATGAAGTGGCTAGATGTCTTATTGAGTTTGGTAAGTTGTAAATATCGGATTCAATATGATGCCATCTATTTTGAGTTAGGCCTGGTTCCCATGGAGTAAGATTACACCTCTTGGGCCAGGCCTATTTATATAGGTAAAGGTACATTTTTACTAAAAATAGATTAGTAAAGTAAATACATTCTGTTACTCTATACATATATAGACACTATTATCAAAGGGGTGCTGAGATGGATACGATTTTAGGCAAAACAATAGACGAATGGATACAGAACTATCCATTACTAGAAAAACTCATGTTAACTGAGGAGGTTTTTTGGAACAATCCGAAGTACATAGATTTTGAAAGAGCTATTCAACGTGTTTCTTTAGGAATCGAGGATGTCCATGATGCGGAGGAAAGGCTCATGAGGTTTTCACCTTATCTTGCAAGTGCTTTTCCAGAAACAAGGGAAATGAATGGAATAATCGAATCGCCCCTAAAAGAAATTCCTACTATGCAGCGCTCACTTGAGAAGTTATCTACTGAAATGATAGAGGGGAAATTGTTTTTAAAATGTGATAGTCATCTACCGATTTCTGGGTCGATTAAAGCAAGAGGCGGTATTTATGAGGTGTTAACGCATGCAGAAGATTTAGCCATTCAAAATAAGCTATTATCAACGGAAGATGATTATAGCAAACTCGACAGTAATGCATTCAGACATTTCTTCTCCAAGTATTCGATTGTTGTGGGTTCTACCGGGAATTTAGGGTTAAGTATTGGAATTATGAGTGCTAAGCTAGGATTTAACGTAACGGTTCATATGTCAGTCGATGCAAAGCAATGGAAAAAAGACCTGCTCCGGAGTAAGGGTGTAACCGTAGTCGAACACGAATTGGACTATAGTGTTGCAGTTGAACAGGGTAGAAAACAATCTCAGGAAGATCCGAATAGCTATTTTATTGATGATGAAAATTCGACCAATTTATTCTTAGGGTATGCCGTCGCAGCATCCAGATTGCAAAAACAACTTGAGGGGATGAATATTACCATCGATGAAAATCATCCATTGTTTGTGTACCTTCCTTGTGGAGTTGGTGGCGGGCCAGGAGGTGTGGCTTTTGGTCTAAAGCTACTCTTCAAAAATCATGTCCACTGTTTTTTTGCCGAACCGACGCATTCCCCTTGTATGTTACTTGGCTTATTAACCGAGCAGCATGATAAGATTTCAGTCCAAGATTTTGGGATTGATAACAAAACGGCTGCGGATGGCTTAGCTGTTGGTAGGCCATCGGGCTTTGTTGGCCAAACATTGGAGCAGTTAATTAGTGGGGTCTATACGGTGGAAGACAACCAGTTATTTGCTTATCTTAGTATGTTGGCTCAAACAGAAAATATCTACTTAGAACCGTCTGCACTTGCAGGAATTGCTGGCCCAGCTCGATTATTTGCTGAACCACAAGGCAGACTTTATATCAATCAACATAACTTAACAGTAAAAATGAAGGATGCCGTTCATATATCATGGGGAACAGGAGGCAGCATGGTTCCAAAAGAAATCATGGATTCTTATGTAGAAGCAGGGGTAAAGGTGCTAAATCCGTAAACCATCAAAACGAATCTATAGAAGTCTAGGAATAGTGTCGTAGATCTATTGGTCTATAAATTTGTAATATTCGTATGATAATAAGGAATCTTACAAATTTGAGGTGGATGAATGAAAGCAATTGTATACAAAAATTACGGTTCCCCGGAAGTTCTTCAACTAAAAGAGGTAGAAAAACCTGTGCCGAAAGAAAATGAAATTTTGGTAAAAGTAAAAGCAACGACCGTAACAGTAGCAGATATAAGGTCACGTAGTTTTACAGTTCCTCCTACATTTTGGCTACCTGCTCGTATATCACTAGGAATTAGACATCCCAAAAAAAAGATATTAGGGACAGAGTTAGCTGGAGAAGTTGATTCAGTTGGAAAAGCGGTTAAAAGGTTTAAGAAAGGTGACCAGGTTTTTGCAGCATCTCTAACGGGATTTGGTACTTATGCAGAATACAAGTGCTTACCAGAAGAGGGACCGGTATCGATTATGCCTACTAACATAACGTATGCAGAGGCTGCAGCCCTTCCAATAGGAGCTCGAACGGCATTGTTTTTTCTTAGAAAAGCTCAAATTCAGACCGGAGAAAGGGTTCTAATCTATGGTGCCTCAGGAAGTGTAGGTAGTTATGCCGTTCAGATTGCCAAGTATTTTGGAGCATATGTGACAGGTGTTTGCAGTAAAAAAAATGTGGAACTGGTAAAATCTCTAGGGGCCGATAAGGTGATTGATTATACATCAGAAGATTTTACTAAAACCGACGAGATGTATGATGTGATTTTTGAAGCAGTAAACAAGAGCTCTTTTTCAGATTGTATGAAAGTGTTAAAGAAGGGCGGTACCTATATTAATGTGACCGAACCGCTACCAAGTGTTCAAATGCTATGGGAGAAATTGACAAGAGGTAAGAAGTTTATAATGAGTCGAAATTCACCAGAAACTTCAGAAGCATTACACTTCCTTAAAGAACTTGTTGAGAAAGGGGAGGTAAAAGTCGTTATTGATCGGACTTATGAGTTCGATGAGATTGTTGAAGCTCATCAATATGTTGAGGAAGGTCACAAGAGGGGAAATGTAGTCATCAATGTGGAATCTGCAAACCATTCCTAGTTGGCCAATGATGTGTCCTGTAATGGCCTATCCAAAATAATACTATATGAAAAAGCATTACATAAGAGAAATAAGAAGTGGGCATTAATGTACTTTTAATACAAGCACCATTAATCCTATATAAATGAAATATTTCTTTCAAACCATTTTAACAGTCCCTTAATATTCACTTACTACAATGAGGTAGATAAGTGAAAATTAAGGGGCTTTTTATTTGTGGAATAAAAATACCCTAAAACTTAAGGAGGCAAGGGAAATGCCAAAGTTTGTATTCTTAAACACGAATTTTAGTAATGAACATTTTCAAATTGCTGAAGCAATCAACGAACAAATCCAATTTGAAAGCCACCCCAATGCTGTCATAAGAGACATCTATCAAGAGACAAAAACCCACATTCATGAATATAAGAAAAAATTATATATAAAATGCTACACAACAGGAGGCAGTCAGTACTATCAACATTTTCACTATCAGCAATAAAAAAGGGAGGAAACTATTTTGGATACTGCGACACATATTATGACGGGCGTGGGATTAGCGGGTTTGTCCTTTCTTGATCCGACCGTTGCTCATCATCCAGAAATACTCTCATCTATCGTTTTTTGTACGGTTGTAGGATCGAATGCTCCTGACGTAGATGTCATTCATAAATTTAGAGGGAATGAGATCTATGTTCAAAAGCATCGAGGCTATAGTCATTCGATCCCTGCACAAGGTTTTCTGATCCTTGGTATTGCAGGTGTTGCCACGATTGCTAATGGAGGATTGTACTTTTCCACCTTCTTGTTTTGGTCCTTTTTAGCCGTCCTACTACATGTATTATCCGATATCTGTAATATTTATGGAACACAAGCCTTACGACCATGGAATAACAAATGGATTGCGTTAAATATTCTACCTATCTTTGATCCTTTTATTATGCTCCTTCATATACTTGGTACGGTTTTATGGATCATTGGATTACCACCTGGAATTATGTTTTTATCTGTTTATATTCTTGTGTTGTTCTATATTTTGCTCCGTTACGTCATACAACAAAAGTTGAAAAAACAACTGCTATCCTATAGTAGTTCCGGCGTATCCTATACGCTAATCCCAATGTTCCGCATCAATCACTGGGGGATTATTGCCAGTTTTAATGATCGCTATAAGCTTGGAAAATATGAAAATAATCGTATTACTTGGTCAAAAGATCTAGTGAAGGCGAATAAAAAAAATAAAATTATCTCTGCAACACATAAAGATACCTTTGTTCATTTTTTAAGAAAACATTCCGAGTACGTTCATGCCAACATTATCGAAAAAATGGATGGGTATGAGGTACATTGGTATGATCTTCGCTATCAGTCTAGATTGGATGAACCTTATGTGGCTATTATCAAATTAGATCGAAAGCTTAATTTTGTTAAAAGTGAAGTGAAACGAGGATTCATTACAGTTATAGAAAAAGCATGATTATAGTCCATCTATAAAAATTTCCCCCTATAAAAGAACTAAGGGTCATATAGTAGTAGAGATAGTCAAATACTTAAAGGGCATTACTGGAACAACGGTAATGCTTTTCTTTTTTACATAAATCAGGAGTGAAGTCCCATATATTCCCTTTTTATATGAATATAGTAAAAAAGTTATATTTTATATAGTAATTTTGCCTAATTTCTATAGACAAGCACTAAAAGTATAGCTAATATGAATCTTAGAATATAAAGAAGATTGAGATTATTTGAGCAAAAACACCTAGTATATGTACACCTTTAATGATCTTGCTCTAGAAAAAGGGTGAGGTATACATGCTAGAAATAATTATTCTTTTATCTTCATGGATAATAGGAATCTTATTATTTTGTTTTTTAGTGCCAGTTTCAAAGTTTCGCTTAGCCATTTTAGGCTTTCTTATTATGCAAATGATCACATGGCCATTAGGCTTTCTTGTATCCGAGTTTAATTTGATCAGTTATCCAGTTCGCCTTTTTGATGATGCCGCTCGTACAAGTTTTACATTTGAGTACTTTGCGTTTCCAATCGTTGGTGCTATGTATAATTTATATTATCCACGAAAATCGAAATTAATGGGACTTTTATTTACTAGTATAATCGTTTCTTTATTAACAGGTATAGAAGTGATAATTGAAAGATACACAGATAACATTGAATATGTAAATTGGAGATGGTACTGGAGTTGGATTTCTATGTTTATTACTTTATATATATCGTTGGGGATATGGAAATGGTTTATCAAAAAAAGGGATGATAAGTAGGTTTAAATAGCATAAGTCCCAAAGGACCTATGCTATTTTTGATTAATGTAAAGCTTTTTTCAATGTTTCAAGATTTTGTCTCATAATGCTAAAATAATCAGCACTGTTTTTAATATCCTCTTCTGTAGCTGATTCCAGGTTATGAAGAGTTAGAGCTTCTGCGTTGATTTCTTTTTTTACCATTTCAGAAACTTTTGAAGTGAGATTTTGCTCAAACAATACAAACTTGATGTTATGTTCTTTTGCTAGGTTGATAATATGTGTTAAATCCTTTTGAGTAGGCTCATTTGTGGGTGATAATCCAGAAACACTTATTTGTTTAATACCATACCTAGATTCCCAATATCCGTAAGCTGCATGAGATACTACTATCTCTTTTCTAGAAGACTCGTTCACAACATCCATGAATTCTTGATCTAATGCATGCAAGTTTTTAACTAGTTCATCAAAGTTTTTTTCAAAGTCTTTTTTAGCCTCTGGTTTTAATTCCTCAAGAGTATGTAGAATATGTTCAGCCAACTCTACAGCTAAAAGAGGATCTAACCAAACATGTGGATCAACGTCCCCATGATGATGGTGATCTTCCGTACCTGATTCACTATCAACTTGCCCCTCGTGTTCATCATGGCTGTGGCTTTCCTTGATATTCGAGTCAGATTGATGGGGGTCTTGTTCAGTTTTAGTTATGTCCTCATCAAGATGTTCTTCGTGTTCTCCCTGTGCACTCGCAAGTTCCATATCTCCTGTAGCCTTCACCAGCTGCACCTTTTCATTTTGCAATGTTTTAATGGCTGCATCAATGAAGCCTTCTACTCCTGCACCCACATAAATAAGAGCATCTGCTTCCGCAATCCCTACCATTGTTTTGGTAGTAGGTTCGAATGTGTGAGCGTCAGCACCTGTAGGGAACACACTTACAACTTCTACATGTTCACCACCAATTTTTTCTGTGAAATCCTGTAATGGAAAAACTGTAGTATAGATTTTTAGACGGTCAGAAGGTGTAGGGGTGTTCTTAGCTTCAGATGTACTCGTTTTGTTTTCTGAAACACACCCAAATAACAATGTGGTTGCCAATAAAACGAAAAATGCAATGATGTGTTTAATTTTCATCAATTTCCCTCTCAATCATAATCATTCCGATTTACTCGGTATATGTAAAGTGTATATCGTAATCATTCCGATTATGTAACCAAAAAAATTTAATGTTCATGTACTTGGCGCATTTTTTAGTCTCTTTGATTTAGATAAATCGTAATGATTTCGTTTTACTTAAACAATATTACGATAGAACATAAAAACTTTCAAGTAAAATTTTTAGAGTGGTATCAAATTTCTACAAGAATAGGAGAGTCATTACCTTTTCTACTAATTGATAGAGGCTAGTACACGTCATCTGTCCCACTGGTTATCAATTTTGGAGCATTTGATACCATTTATGAATCTAAAGGAGCATGTTTACATAATCAACTAGTCAGCAGGCCATAACATGTATAATCCCAATATATCCCGAATTATCCAAAAATATGGCATTTGAGCAATTATTCAAAAAAGATATACAATTTTATATGACAACATTGTTCGTGGTACTTTCGTTTCAAAAATCTTTTTTGAAAAAAGTATTACCAAATACAATCTTTTCTAGAATAAAAAACTCAGGGGGTATTTAGGTACATGAAAAAACGACTATTAATATTATTTTTAGTACTCGTCATGGGAATCATGACAGCTTGTGGATCAGGTCAGGAAGCAGGTGGGTCATCTGACGGAGGAAAGTCTAGTAGTGATTCTTCAAGTTTACTAGATGAGCTGAAAGAAAAAGGAACCGTTAGAATTGGTTTTTCAAATGAACCACCATATGCCTATCAAGATGCTAAAACGGGCGAATTAAAAGGAGCAGCCGTTGAGATTGCTACAAAGGTCTTTAACAATTTGGGAATTGAAAATGTAGAAGGTCAAATTGCAGAGTGGAATCAACTCATTCCAGGAGTAAAAGCTGGCAAGTTTGATGTAATCACAGCAGGAATGGCGATTTTACCGGAACGTGCTGAACAAGTGCAATTTGGAGAACCAGAAATTCAATATGGTGAAGGTTTAATTGTTGAAAAAGGAAATCCATTAGATCTACATAGTTACACGGATATTGCTAATAATCCTGATGTGATTGTCGCTGTCATGTCTGGGACAACTGAAATAGAGTTTTTAACAGAGATGGGTGTTAGTGAAGACCAAATTCTTGAGGTTGCTGACATTCCAGCCACATTCTCTGCTGTGCAATCAGGTCGAGCTCAAGCGACAACAGGGACAGAAATGACGGTAAAAATGGCCTTAGAATCTTCTGATCAAAATGCATTAGAATTTGTGGAAGATTTTGAGCAACCTGATATCAAAGGTGTACCAAGCTATGGTGCTGCTGGTTTTGCCAAAGGTAACGATGAACTCATAGAAGCGTATAATGCAGAACTGAAAAAGCTTAAAGAAAGTGGAGAGATTCTTGATCTCATTACCCCATCTGGTTTTGGAGAAGGCAACATTGTTCCAAACGATTTAACAACGGAGCAAGTGATCGAAAGTTTAAAATAACACTGGGAAAAGATAGACAGGTCTCCCAAATGGGGGATCTGTTTTTTAGTGGATTTTGTGGTTTAAATCAAGATTTGGATAGTTAAAGCGGGATTTTGAATAATAACACACAATTCTGTGTTTATAGCGCAATTACGCGAAATAAAACGCAAATCGGAGGGTTAACGCGCAATTCCGTGAAATAAAACGTAATTCTGATGATTATAACTCAATTCCATAAAATAACACGCAATTCTATAGGTTTAATCAAAAAAGAGGTGAGTCCAATTAGTCAAATAGGTGAGATCTTCTCAATTTTACTTCAAGGTCTAAATATTACGATTACGATATTAGTTACATCCGCATTTTTCTCCTTTCTAGTTGCTTTTTTAGCGGGATTTGGTCGATTATCGAAGAATATCTTTATCCGAAAATTTACGGGTTTTTTCGTCGAAATTTTCCGGGGCACTTCTTTAATCATTCAATTGTTTTGGTTTTTCTATGCACTGCCAATTTTGTTTGGAATTGAATTAGGTTCTGAATTTTGGGCTTGTGTGATTGCCATTTCAATGAACTATGGTGCCTATATGTCGGAGACCGTTCGTGGTTCGATACTCTCCGTTTCACACGGACAAACAGAGGCAGCGGTTGCTCTCAATATGTCACGGTTTCAGCGGATGAGAATTGTGATTTTACCGCAAGCAGTACGGATGATGCTTCCGGAATTCGGTAATTATTTGATACAAATGTTAAAGGCAACTTCACTTATATCACTCGTAGGCTTGGCTGATATTGTGTATAAAGGCCAACTTTATACAAATACCAATCTTTCTTCAACGCCTACCGTCTACTTACTAATTCTTGTATTCTACTTTATTATCGCCTTACCTTTAATTGGTTTAACTAAGTGGGCGGAAAAACAATCATCGAGGGGAGTGGCAAGTGAATAATGTGGGATTGGAATATGTTTTTTGGATCACTTCCGATGATATTTAAAGGGCTGTGGGTGACCCTTGGGGTAACAATTGCTTGTTATCTTTTTGCGATGGTGTTTGGTTTTGCCTGGGTTGTTCTAAAACGAATTCCATTTAAACCTTTTCAGTGGGTTGTGTCATTTGTGCTTGAATTTATTCGCTCGACACCGCCACTTGTGCAATTGTTTTTCTTGTTTTTTGGGTTACCAATGGTTCCATATGTTGGCGTGAGCTTAAGTCCATTCACGGTTGCGGTGCTAGGACTTGGTGTTCACTATAGTACATATATATCTGAAATCTATCGATCTGGTATTCAATCTGTTGATAAAGGGCAATGGGAAGCCTCAATCGCTTTAAATATGTCTGTGAAGGATAGATGGACAAAAGTCATTCTTCCGCAGGCGATTCCTCCGACTATCCCGATGCTAGGGAATTATTTAATCATCATGTTCAAAGAGGTCCCTTTGACATCGACCGTTGGGGTTGCTGGGATGTTGCTTATGGCGGATAAATTCGGTGCGAGAAATTGGGCTTATTTAGAACCTTATACATTAGTAGCTATTTTCTTCCTGCTATTAAGTTATCCATCAGCAATCTTAATCAAAAAATTAGAAAACAAGATGAACCGACGATTTGATAAGAAAGATCCAACAGGAGCTAAGAATTTAAAAAAGGGAGTGGCAATCGATGGCTGAGCCGATTGTAACATATAAAAATGTGACGAAATCTTTCGATGAGGTAGATGTCTTAAAAGGAATTAACTTAGATATCGCACCAGCTGAAAAGATTGCACTAATCGGACCGAGTGGGTCTGGTAAAACGACGATTATTCGGTTATTAATGACATTGGAGGAACCAACTTCAGGGGTCATCGAGGTGAATGGTCAAAACCTCTGGCTGATGGAGAAAAAAGGTGAATTAGTTAAAGCCAATGAAAAGCACTTAAGACAGATTAGAGGGGATATCGGGATGGTATTCCAGCACTTTAATTTGTTTCCGCATATGACCATCTTAGAAAATTGTATGACAGGTCCCATTAATGTGAAGGGCCAATCTAAGGAAGAAGCTAAGAGGAATTCAATCGAAATGTTAGAAAAGGTTGGATTAGGTGATAAATTAGAAAATTATCCAAATCAGCTTTCAGGTGGTCAAAAACAACGAGTAGCGATGGCACGCGCGCTCGTCATGCGTCCAAAAGTAATGCTTTTTGATGAAGTAACCTCAGCCCTTGATCCAGAGCTAGTTGGTGAAGTTCTAGAAGTAATCCGTGAAATCGCCAAAGAAGGAGAAATGGCAATGGTTCTCGTCACACACGAAATGGATTTCGCACGAGACGTCGCCGACCGAATTATTTTCTTAGAAAACGGCGTAATCTCCGAACAAGGAACACCAGAAGAAGTACTAGAAAACACCGAAAGCGAACGCCTTCAACAATTCCTAAGCCGCTTCCGGTCATGAAATGGGTCAAGGGGACAGGTCCCTTGTCCCAGAGTCTGAGGGACCTGTCCACTGTTCCTATTCCAAACGAAAAAGCGGCCCGAGAAGTATTTATTCTTTTCTCGCGCTGCTTAACTATTTTGTGGGTTTTTAAGACATGTCTCTCTGACTTTTCTATCATATGGAATCAGGTTGTTTTTCTAGCCACCCATGCTTCACCATAATATTGTAGACTAAGGCACCAGCCTGCATCGCATGGGTAAATACTCTACTATAATTTAGGGTTATATCAGGTCTGAAGCTAGAACCTAATGATGCACCATAATACGACAGGCCAGCATCTACTAAAAAACCTGCATGAAACATGATTAATTTGTCAGAGAATGGACTAACTGTAGAATTGGTGATCTCTGCATCCCATTTCTCCGGTATCGCCAAATGATCTTGTTTTAATATCGCATCAAAGCTATCAGCATCTTTCCCCGCTAATTGAACGTTTTTTAACATAAATTCCCGAACATCTTCCCGTACCGCTACCTGGCTAAAAGCCAAACTTAATGACCGTATAAAGCCAGTTTTCGTCGAATTAAAGAAAAGGGTGCTAATTTCTGAACTAAATAATGGTCTTTTGTCTCCGATTAAATTAGATATGAATCCTGGTGTTTTTATAAAATCCGTTCCAACAGGTGAAGGAATGGATGGGACACTTTTAAATTTTGGCTGGTTTTTAGCGAGTTTCACAATTTGTTGAAACAAATCTTTAGCTGAGCTACTACAATCGAAAAAATAATCTTGGATGTCTTGTCGTTCAGTATTTGTAACGGCTAAGGTATATGCAGTCATCCCATGTATCGTCATAATATAGGAGTAAAAAAGTAAAAATTCGTCAGAAAATAGACGAGGGGCATTCACATTTACGTCGCTCTCTGTAAATCCAATTGGGATTTGGAAATCGGCACTATTCAAAAATTCAGTGATTTTACTAATATGTGTCTCAGATAACTGTAATGAGGTTACTAAAATCGATTCAATCTCTTTATCTTCAACAATGTTAAGAAAATACTTATACACACAAATAGCCATACTATCACCTAAATACTGAAGCCAAAGGGCAGAAACTTCAGCAGCTGTTAAGGGTTTTTTCTTGCCTTTCTTAAAAAAATCCAAAGGAGATACCTCCAATTTTCAATAATTGCGCATGAATTTATTTTATGGCATTAGCATGGAAGTATACTATTTCCTTTATTTTATTTCGAAATGGAAGTTTTTGATGAAGTAAAATAAGATCCTTGGTTATATTCTAGTTGAGGAAAAGAAGTGGTGTCACAATTGAATGACATTTGTTAGCAGAAGTAGGACACCTTCGTGGATATTAATTTTTATAATTATTAAAAGCATTTAATAGTTTATCGAGTTCTTGACTACATTTAATTGTCTCTCTATTTAACAGGCCATTCGAGCTAGCAAGACGAATCATTTCATCCCTTTTTCGAACGATTGATATAATAATAGATTCCCGATTAAACTGTGTATTTTCCTGTAACAATTTTTACACCTCTTTATTCATTTAACGCTTCAAAAAACAAATACAAACACTATTATGCAAATTTTTTTACATAAAGAAAAGACCTTCGACAAAATAAGTCAAAAGAAGATAAAAAAGTATGTGACAAAAATGTGAAAAATATAACTATCACTTTACATAAAGAAATATATTCAATTAGTTGATAGAGAAATGGAGGGGGCTAATTTCAATTCAATAACTAACGTGACAAAAATGTTAGATTAGTCCGCCAAATTGTAAGATTAGTCGATGGTTTTTCTCATTTAAGTATACTATATTTAAGGATAGGTCCAATTGCGTTGACCTATTAATCGTTTTATAAGGAGGTAACAATGGGGGAACTGGATATTATATTAATAATCAAAATGATTATTGTTGGGCTCGTTCAAGGTTTTACAGAACCAATTCCGGTGTCATCTAGTGGGCACGTCATGATTGCTAGTGAAATCTTGGGGCTTGGTGAACAAGGATTTACTTTTGCTATCTTAACAAATACAGCGTCACTGTTTGCAATTCTTTTTATTTATCGAAAAGATATTGCAAGACTTGCAGTACATTCATTTCGTTATTTGAAGACGAAGGAACTTCGTTATAAGAGTGACTTTCGTTTTGTTTTCTTTATCGTCATAGGCACAATTCCAGCAGGTGTTCTTGGGATATTATTAAGTGACTTTATTGCAGAAAATGTGAGCATGACAACGATTGCGTTGATGCTTTTCGTCACAGGAATTGCCTTGTGGTTAATTCGCAATATGAAAGGTAATAAAGGCGAAAGTGATCTTACAATCAAGGATGCTTTCATTGTGGGATTGGGGCAGGCTGTCGCATTAACACCAGGTATCAGTCGTTCAGGTGCAACCATTATTTCAGCAGTTGCTGTTGGAATGAAACCAGATACGGCACTTCGATTTTCATTTATGTTGTATATTCCCGTGAGCCTCGGCGGAGTGATTCTAGGTCTTTCTGATTTTCTAAGCGAACCCAATAAAGCAGACTTAGCCATACCGTATTTAGCTGCATTTATAGCAACACTTTTCATGACCTATATTGCCTTGAAGTGGTTTATGGGAATAATGAAAAGTGGGAAGCTATCTTATTTTACATATTATTGTTTCACAGTGGGAGCATTACTTCTCATTTTCTTCTAATGTAAGTACTTTTTAAACGAACGGTGCGATAATCCATCAAGGGTTATCGCTTTTTTTGTTGAAGATATCTATTTAAGCTGTTCCTAGGATGAAAAGTACAAGTAATAAAAAAATTTTAAAAAAGGTCTTGAACCTGACGTAATGTTAGGTTCTATACTTAACTTGTCGACAATAATAGTTCGTACGAATTGGAGGGGATGAGGATGGACAAAAGCACTTGGAAAATAGGTGAGTTAGCAAAACTAACTGGACTTACAGTTCGAACATTACACCATTATGACCAAATTGGATTATTGCCTGTATCAAAAGTTTCAGATTCTGGACACAGAATCTATTCCGAAAGTGATATACAGAAATTACAACAAATTATTTCATTAAAACAATTGGGATTTTCTTTAGAAGAAATCAAAGAAATTATGGAAAAACAAAGCTTAAATCGTGTTCAAGTTATTGGTATGCAATTACAAAAAGTGAAGAAACAAATAGAAATACATGAGGAACTTTACGCAAGATTAGAAAACATTTATACGTTAATGAACTCCCAACAAGATGTAAGCGCAAACCAACTAATTAAATTTATTGAGGTGAACAATATGGTAGAAAACTATTTCTCCAAAGATCAACTAGATAAAATGAGAAGTCAAACGGATAAAATTAGTGGCGAAGATATGGAACTAATTGAAAATCAATGGTCTAAACTAATCGCAGATATAAGGGGAGAATTAGAAAATAATACTCCACCTGAAAACCCAAGAGTCGTGGAATTAGTTGAAAAATGGAAGTCGTTAATTGACAAGTTTACTGCTGGTGACCAAGGAATTGTAGAGTCGGCGGAACGCTTCCACTCTGAGAACCCAAATAATCCTTTGCAATATGGGATGGATAGGGACCTATACAAGTATATTCAAGAAGCAATGTCTAAGATTTAAATAAATATTTTTACCAAGGAAACTGTTTGTAATAATGCAGACAGTTTTCTTTTTCATCTATAATTAAATAAAGGGAAATTCGTAAAAAAGTAGAAGCTGTAAATCAAAATCATTGAGGACTAATAGGGAAATTTCCAAGTTGCAATACAAGAGAAATGGGGGTTTCACATAACATGGATTATACAAGTTTAATTATGATGGCTATTGTATGGGGAGGTTTGTTGTTTTACTTTTTAACTCCTATAAAGAGAAATCCGGAAACTGTAGCTCATGGAAAAATAAATTTTCTTGATGCGTTAAAGTACAGTTTTGTTAACGTAACCTTTCATAAAAAAGCAATTTTAGCATTAACTTTAATAGTGGTTACCATATTTGTAACATCGTGGTCTCAACAGCAAACTGAATTATATAACGAAATGCATGGAATTAATTCGCAAACACAACCCATAAATTATACGCTCGGGATAGTTATGTATTCAATACTGATCTATTTGTTACATATTATTGGAAAATCCTTAAAGTTCTTAGCAATGATAGATAAAAGATAAGATGTCCCAGCACAGGGACATCTTACTTATTTTTTGCAATATCTTTTCTATTTGGAGCAAGTGGCGGTTGTTCTAACCATTTATTTTTAGACATTATATTAAACCATTCTTTGGTTATCATTAGATTTTTTAATATGATTTTCTCATAAGTTGCTACGAGGTCAAATCTCATGGCAGAAGCTAGACCTGCACCGTGATAAGATTGTGCGGATTGTAGTAAGAAACCAATATGAAACATAATCAATTTATCGGAGAAAGGCGAATCTTGAGAGTTAGTTACCTCTGTTTCCCACGACATGGGAACAGGCAAATTATCCGCTTTAAGTAATTTACTCAGTGCTTGAATTTGTTGATCTGATGCTCTTTCTGCTTTCTCTAAAAATTTTCTAACTTCATGTGATTGAGTTACTTGGCTAAATCCTATAGAAAGTGACTTTTCTAATATTTTCTTTTTTATATTAAGTGATAATGCGATAATTTCTGTTGCAGCTAACGGCCGTTGATCTCCAAAAAAATCACCTAAAAATTGTTGGCCTGATACATATTCAGGACCTTTTGCCGGATAAAAGTAGGGATCTCTTTGAAAATGTCCCTTTTCCAATAGTAATTCAATTGTTCTATTGTACATATTCATTCCGTCATTACAACATGATTGATAAAAGTGTCTTAGGTCTTTTCTTACGGAAGAACTAAGGGCTGTAGAATGTCCTAATATACCATGAAGGGTCATGATATGTAGATAGTGCAAACAGAAGATGTCAGTGAACAACCTTTTTGTCGTCTTATTCAGATCAGACTCGCTAAATCCGGTTGGAATTGGGAATTCCTGACTTTCAATGAATGTTTTTACCTGCTTTTTTTGAGAAGCAAAAATTGTAATGGCATCTTCGAATAGCTTTTTAATTTTCTCATCTTCTATAATGGACAACATATATCTATTTACAGTATCTACAGCAGTTCCGTTTACATATTCTCCCCATAGCGTTCCTATTTCAGCTGATGTGAGTTTTACTTCTTCTTTATCCATCCCAATCACCTCTTGCTAATCTTTCCCTGAGTAAGTTGTTTTTATAATTTACAAGATTAAAGCGGAACTACTGTTATGGTTTAAAGTCCAATAAATCCAAGAGTTTTTCTGTGTTACCTTCGAAGGTTAGGAAAAATGGTTTGTTTTCGTCGTCAAACAGCATTAGATATGGATCCTCTTGACTAGGCAGAATAATGGTTACTTCATCTACAAGGTCATCAAACCATTTATTTCTTATCATAATATTAGGTTCTAATGGAATTCTTACCATAAATCCTTTAGTGGGAATAGGATTGTATTTTGCATATACGCCTGTTATTCCCTTAAGAATATTCTCTACTTCTTGTTGCACATCCGCGTTTGATTGTACATATTTTATAACTTTGTCTTGATCTATATCGAATATTTGTATTTGCTGATTCGTTTGAGCAATACCACTTGTCGATAGTAATAGAAAAATAAATAGAAATACGAATACCTTTTTTTCCATTTGGACCACCTCAAGTGTATTGTTCCCCAGAAAAGAAGGTAGTTATTAGATTTTGCATTTGGCTGGGGAGTCGTTCTATTTTGGTGTTAAGATGCATGTATGGTAAAACTTACGATATGTAGATAATTAGGGAAAATGTCTATTTGAAAATGAAAGGACCGTGAGTAATGACAAATCACATTAAACAGAGAAGAATCATTTTAGATTTAGCAGTTACATTAGATGGATTTATTGAAGGGAAAAACGGAGAAGTGGATTGGTGCATTATGGACCCTGATATGAATTTCACAGATTTCTTAAACCAAATTGATGCTATTTTATATGGTAGAAAAAGCTACGATTTATGGGGGCAATATACTCCGAAAAATGAAGATTCAGATTCTGAAAAGGAAATCTGGAAATTGGTACATAGTAAAGAAAAATATGTATTTTCCCGAACAAAGAAGACGGATCATCAAGCGATTTTTATAAATGAAAAGATTATTGAAGAAATAAATAAATTAAAGAAAAAGCCTGGTAAAGACATCTGGCTATATGGTGGAGCAAGTCTCATTACAACTTTTATAAATTTAGGGCTTGTTGATGAATTTAGATTATCTATTCACCCTGTTGTTTTGGGAGAAGGAAAACCTTTGTTTTCTGATATAAAACAGAGGATAAATTTAAAAATGGTTCAAACAAGAACGTTCTCGTCTGGAGTTGTGCAGATTATTTATCATTGGAATGGAAATTCATAATATCAATCATTGGAGGATGATTAGAAACTAAAAATAAATATTAATACGAAAGTAATTTGATTTATGATAGTATCTTGCCGACCCGCAAAAACGATAACTGCTATACCGCAAATGGCGTAACGGTATATCACAAGAACGAGAAACGATAAATGCTATACCGCAAAGAGCCTAAACGGTATATCACCAGATCGAAAAACGATAAACGCTATCCGTCAAAGAGCCTAAACGGTATATCACAAGAACGAGAAACGATAAATGATATACCGCAAAGAGCCTAATCGGTATATCACAAAATTGAGAAACGATAAATGCTATACTGCAAACGGCCTAAACGGTATATCAGAAGCCCGAGAAACGATAAAAGCTATCCCGCAAAGAGCCTAAACGGTATATCAGAAGATCGAGAAACGATAAATGGTATCCCTCAAAACAGCATAAATGTAGTAACACAAACCCTTGTGTAAAAAGAATCAATTAAATAGTGAAATAAGTAAGCAAGACGATCAATCCGGTCGTCTTTTCAAGTGATAATTTTCGGGTAGTATTGTTGGAATATTATGTTAGTATGGAAGAGTGATTGAGATTATTTAAGGGGCGAAATATTGTAATGACAATAAATTTTAAACAATGCAACCTAGAGGATTTACACATACTTCAAGAAATTAGTTTTGAAACCTTTAATGAGACGTTTAAGGAGCAAAATTCACCCGAAAATATGAGTGCTTATTTGGAAAAGGCATTTAACTTAAAACAATTGGAACAAGAATTATCCAACATTTCATCGCAATTCTTTTTTGTTTATTTCCAAAATGAACTCGCTGGATATTTGAAGGTCAATACCAATGGTGCTCAGACGGAAGAAATGGGGAATGACTCACTTGAAATCGAGAGGATTTATATAAAGAACAAATTTCAAAAGCATGGGCTAGGTAAATATCTATTTAATAAAGCGATTGAAATAGCGCAGGAATTGAATAAAAAGAAAATCTGGCTAGGCGTATGGGAAAAGAATGATAATGCCATTGCTTTTTATAAGAAATTGGGGTTTGTTCAAACCGGTGCTCACTCTTTTTATATGGGTGATGAGGAACAAACGGACTATATTATGATGAAAACATTTATATAGTAGATAGTGTTCCTTGGCTTAAATTAATGGGTGGGACATATTTGAAAGGTGGATTTTCATGTATATACCTAAGTATTTTAGGATTGATGATGAAGAAGTGATCTATGATTTTATTGAGGAATATAGCTTTGCAACCTTAGTTTCCCAACATAATGGGGAGCCCTATGCTACCCATCTTCCATTGATGTTTTATAAATCTGAACATGCTTTATATGGTCATTTTGCACGTCCGAACGAACAATGGATGGATGTTGAGAATCAACAAGTACTTGCGATTTTCCAAGGTCCTCATTGCTATATATCACCTTCTTGTTACGAAACAACGAAGGCAGTGCCTACCTGGAACTATGTATCTATCCACGTATATGGAAAGCTTGAGATTATTGAGGATAAGAAATTAATAATCGACTCGTTAAATGACTTGGTCAATAAATATGAAAGCCCTGACAGTACATACAATCTAAGTGGTGTAGATCCCAGTTATATAGAAGGAATGAGTAAAGGAATTGTAGCGTTCAGGATTAACATTGCAAGTATTGAAGGAAAAGCGAAATTGAGTCAAAATCATCCTACAGAACGACAAGAGTTAGTAATAAAGCATTTAGAAAACAGTTCACAGCACGATCAAATACAAATAGCATCTCTTATGAAGAAAAATCTCTAAAACTAATATTGTAAGAATAGATAATGAAAACCTTAGGGAGTGTGACAACGGTGACTGCTAATAAAATGGTTGATTCTAAAAATATTCCTTATAGATTAATAGAACAAAATGATGAAACAAATAGTTTAGTAATTATCTTACCAGGGGCTGGTTACACAACACAAGCTCCATTATTGCACTTTACAACAGGGGTATTTTATTCGAAAGGTTTTGACGTATTACATATTAACTATAAGTTTAGTAGAGAAGAAATGTCAGCTCTAAATGAAAGGGATTTTGCAAGAGATGTACAACTAGCGATTGACAACGCTACTAAGAACAAGAAATACAGTAATTATTATCTATTGGCGAAATCAGTAGGAACCATCGCTTTGAGTTATTTGCTTGATCATTCAATGCCCAAAGACGCAAAGGCGGTATGGTTGACTCCTTTACTACAAAGGGATGACGTATTTAATGCAATGGTTAACAGTGAAAATAAAGGACTTTGTATGATTGGTGATAAAGATAGTTGTTTCATTGAGGAACGCTTTGAAAAATTGAAAAATAATCAAAATCTTAGACTTAAAGTAGTTGAGGGTGGTAATCACGCTTTAGAACTTGATAAAGAACCAATTCAATCGATTGAAATTTTAAAAAGTGTTATTTCTGCTATTAATGAGTTCTAGTGACTAGCTTAAATCTTGGGGGTAAATAATGCCGAAAACAAGGTATTCAAAAGTATGGAATCTAGATAAATTGTTCCTAGATGGTAGTAATTCTTCACAACTACATAATCATATAAAACAACTAGAGTTTAAGGTCAAAACCTATCCGATGTTAGTGAATCGCCGAGAGTCGAATCTGTTATGAAACGGATCACTGATATTCGGATACACCTGTCTGAAGCGAATTCTTTTATAACATGTCTTCTTGCACAAAACCCAAAAGATCAAATTGCTATGACACTAAGAGGGCAGACATCATTTATAAATGCTGACTTTGAATCAACAATCAAAAAATTTCAATATACCATTTTAAACACAAGCGAACTTGTATGGGAGGACTTACTAGAAACGAAGGATCTACATAAATATAAGTTTGTACTTACCGAGCTGCGTGAAAAAGCAGCAATGTTTCTTTCTGAGGAGGAAGAAAAGTTAGTTTCAGACCTGATGGTTGATGGTTACCACGCTTGGGGTCAGTTTTATCAATCACTAATAGGAAGTATAAAGGTTAAGTTGCAAATCGAAGAAGTACCCAAAGAACTGTCTGTGGGACAAACCATTAATTTACGTTCTCACCCAGACGAACACATTCGTAAAATGGCTCATTTTGCATTAGAAGATATTTGGAAAGATAAAGAAGAACAATTCGCACAAATAATAAATCATATTGCTGGTTTTCGATTACAGGTTTATAAAAACAGAGGCATAGATAATGTTTTAGTTGAACCGCTAATGGAGAATCGTTTGAAACAGGAAACCCTAAACGCATTGTGGTCAGCGGTAAGTAAATATAAAAAAACTTTCATTACTTATTTAAAAGAAAAAGCAAAAATGAACGGCGATAATAAAATGCAGTCTTATAACTTTTGGGCACCTATTGGAAAGGGAAATCGAAAGATAGATTACGAAGAAGCCGTAGATTTTATATTGGAGCATTTTAGTCATTTTGGAAATGAAATGGTGAATTTTACTCAACAAGCATTTGAAAACGGTTGGATAGAGGCTGAAGACCGACCTAATAAGTCAGCTGTTGCATTTTGTGCAGGATTTCCTCTTTCTGGGGAATCAAGAATTTTTATGACATTTGGAGAGAGAATGACAAATGTATTAACATTAGCACATGAATTAGGTCATGCTTTTCACAATGTGGCAATGAAACATGTTGATGGGGTGAATAGACAATATCCATTAAGTATCGCTGAAACGGCTTCTACATTTTCTGAACAAATTATACTAGATGCGGCATTAAATAAAGCGGGTTCTACTGAAGAAAAATTGTTTTTACTGGATGAAAAATTAAAGCGAAGCGTCATGAATTTCATGAACATGCATTCTAGGTTCCTGTTTGAAAAGAATTTTTATGAAGAACGTAAAATGGGAATTGTTTCATCAAAACGTTTAAATGAACTTATGCAAGAAGCTTTTGATGTCGCTTATGAGGGTTCGCTTGATCATGTTTCTTTATACTCATGGGTCTGGACCCCACACTATTATCTTACAAAATCACCATTCTATAATTTTCAATATACGTTTGGTTACTTATTTTCTCTTAGTCTTTATGCAAAATTCAAAACTAAAGGAAAAGGGTTTGAAAAGGAGTACATCGAATTACTACGTGATTCAGGAAGTATGTCAACGGAAGATTTAGTGATGAAGCATTTGAAAGAGGATATCACTTCGGTTGATTTTTGGGAAAATGGAATGAAATTATGTGTTAAAGATGTTGATGATTTTATTAATTTGTTAGTTTAATAAAATAAAGCGTGAAGTGCGTTGATCCAAAAAGGATAAACGCATTTTTTGTTAAAGTTACTTAGCTAACGAAAGTCATCCTGCCTAAGTTAACAAAGAAGAAATAATCGCATTTATAGTGTAGTGTACTATTTGTATTCGTAAAAAGGAGGATTCTACTTTTGAATATTTTAATTTTAGGTGCAACTGGACGAGTTGGAAGTCAAATAGTTAATTTTGCTCTTCATGACAGACATCATGTTACTGCATTAGTTCGTACTCCAGAGAAGATTCAAATAAATAATGAAAGATTAACTATTATTCGAGGTAATGTTTTAAATAACGAGGATATTGTACGTGCAATGCACGGGATTGATGTAGTTATTAGTGCGCTAAATACTGATGGGGCAACAACTTTGTCTGAAAGTATACTGCACATTATCGATGCAATGGAAAACGAAGGTATACAACGGATTATTACTATAGGAACTGCAGGTATCCTACAAAGTAGAACCACCCCAGATTTATTACGCTATCAATCAAGTGAATCAAAGCGTAAATCAACCCGTGCAGCAGAAGAACATCATAAAGTTTACGATATGCTTAAACAATCAACACTCGAATGGACTATTGTTTGTCCTACGTATTTACCGGTTGGAGAAAGTTTAGGTGAATATCGTTTAGAACGTGATTTTTTGCCGCTAGGTGGAGTTAAAATATACGTATCGGATACAGCAGAATTTACATATAAGCAGATTGAAAGTAACAATTATATAAAATCACGTGTAGGTATCGCATACTAATAATATTCACTTATAATTAAGCTTGCTGACAGAAGGTAATACATATTGTTTATAAATACTTACACTTAAAGGGTGCATTAACCAAGAAGGATTGATGCCCTACTTTTATAACTTATTACTAGGTTTAGTAGAAGAAAGAGGTAATTCCAATAACGAATAAGATTTGTTTGATTCATGAAGCAGTCCAGCATAAAGGGGGTTTTTCCATGTCAAAGGGGTTGCTCCATCATATTGAAATATATGTATCAGATCTAATTAGGACAGTAGATTTCTGGGGTTGGTTTCTTGAGGAATTGGGATATGAAACCTATCAAAAGTGGGAAAAAGGACGAAGCTGGAAAATGGATGAGACATATATTGTTTTTGTCCAAGCTGAGGACAGGTTTTTAGATATTCCGTATCATCGTTGCCGAGTAGGTCTTAATCATCTAGCATTTCATGCAAGTTCACGTCAACACGTAGACGAAATGACAAACAAATTAAAAGAAAAAGGGGTAAGTATCCTTTATCCTGAAAAGCATCCTTTTGCTGGCGGAGAGAATTATTATGCTGTATATTTTGAAGACCCTGATCGAATAAAAGTAGAACTTGTGGCGCCAAAATAGGAACTGGATCGGTCTTCAATTACAGTTTCAACGTAAATCGTAAGCAGGATTATGGTGGGTAATGTCGAAATAGTATTATAACAACATACGGAATATTACCATAGGGAGGCATAAGACAGTGGATAAATTATGGATCAACTCTTCAAAATAAATTATTTTGAGGAGGAAAAATGAATGGCGATAAAATTTAATAGTAGTAAAAATATAAATCGAGAACAATTAGAAAGGTTATATAATGATGTAGAATGGTATGCTTATACACAAGATTTAGAAGTTCTTCAACAGGCAATTGAACAATCATTAGAGGTTATATCTGCTTGGGAAGGCGAAGAATTAGTTGGGTTAATTCGTATAATTGGGGATGGATTAACAATTATTTACATTCAAGATATTCTTGTGTTAAATGCTTATCAAAATCAAGGAATTGCTACTCAATTGATGCAGCAGGTTCTGAAGAAATATAAAAATGTTCGTCAAAAAGTTTTATTAACAGAGGAAGCCCCTGATGTCAGACATTTTTATGAAAAGAATGGTTTCCAATCATGTGATAATGGATCGTTGGTTGCATTTGCTAAGTTTAATTAGGGAATTATTCGAGGGTTAGTATAGCAATAAAATACAATTAAGCGTTGCATCATAATATGGTGCAACGTTTTTTCCTTAAGCAGGGGCGCTTGTGTAGTAATCAGGCCACACAGGTTTATTTTTTCAATTGAATTTCAAGTGCTTACGAAGAGTTACTTATACAGGAGGTGCTTTTATCATACATAAAGCTATTAATCTTGTTTTATTCCTTGGTGACATTATAGCTATTTTACTATTATTATTTTATATCTTACTTTTCCATCTGTTATCGTTAGGTAGTCTCATATTCGAAGGTATTCCAGACGAAACCATTGTATTAAAACCTTCTGAATGGTTTCTGCCAGTCCTTATTGTAGGCATACTCACTTTTATTTATATCAAGTTTTTATGGGGGAAAGATAACTATAAAAGAATGAAAATCTACATCCTTTTGTTAGGATTTGGTATGTCAGTTCTATTCAATATGTTATGGGTAATACTTAGTTTTGATATGATAGAGTTGAATGTCTTTTTTACGCAATTATTTGTAATAGGGGTTATGTCCTTCCTATTGTTTTATATCAACAACAAACGAAAAAGGCTGCTAATTAAATGATTTTACAAATCTTATTTGAAAAAAGCCTTTTATATGATCGGAGGTAAGTCATGAAAAATGAAGATTGTGATTTGAAACACCCAAAGGGTGTCAAGGAAAAGAAACTGGAAGTAATTGATGGATACACAATAAAGTACCATGCAAACGGAAAAACAATATGGTCAAAGGGGAAAATAATTGAAGATATGCCTGAAGGCTATTGGGAATGGTACCGTTCCGATGGAACAATAAAGCGTTCAGGGTATTTTGAGAAAGGTGAACCAGTTGGTGAATGGGTCACCTACGATAGCAAAGGTGAAAAATACAAAACCACCAATCGTAATAAAAAATAAAAGAGTAAAATTAGGGGTGTGTTCATGGCGACGATAGAGGATTTTTTTAAATTGGATATCCGAATTGGAACTGTTATTAAAGCAGAACCTTTTCCAGAGGCTAGAAAACCTGCAATAAAATTAGAAATTGATTTTGGAGAAATTGGATTGAAACAAACTTCAGCCCAAATTACTCGAAGATATGAACCAGAACAGCTTATAGGTACTCAAGTCGTTGCAGTCGTAAATTTTCCTCCGAGACGAATCGCAGGTTTTAAGTCAGAGGTACTGGTAATTGGAGGAATCCCTGAAGAAGGTGACGTGGTTCTTTTAAGGCCGGATGAACATGTGGAAAATGGAACACCAATCGCATAGAAAAATTCAAACAAGGGGCATTTTCGAGTAGGTGGATTGCTTTTGCTTGTCGCAGATTAAAACCTACGAAGGATTTTAATGGACTAACAAGAGTAGAATGGGTGCCAGGGTAGCAATTGAATCGATGTTCCATTGCTGCTGGCACCTCACTTTTGTCTTATAAAATATTATTAAACTCTACCATAATCTTTTTAAGCGAATTTTCTTTTGATGGTACTCAATTTCCAATGAGTCATTAGTAACTGAAAGAACCTTTATATCGATTTTAACTGGATGGTCTACCGGCTGCCATGATAGATTTTCTGCATCATCCACTTCCATTGTAATGATCATTTCTTGTTCATCATACTTCCAGCTGCCAGTATAAAAAATTCCTTCATCGCCCTCAATCTCTCCGAGGTTCGCTAAACCAGTTTCAGAGAGTAATACCGAAATATATTCGTCATCATTCGTATTTTCCCACGATCCGATTGCTGGATGGTCTTTTATTGATGGATCTGTTGGTGTGACCGATAAATCTGATTGAATTTTCCGTTCCTCGACTATTTCGAAATCACTAATGATTTTTGTATGTGGCAAATAGTGTATTTTTACTTTATCGCCTATATAAAACGTTTCAGGGTGGGTTAAAACATAGTCCTCATTTTCTATTTCTACTGTCGTGTAAGAAAGTGATTTTCTGCCTGAAACCTCTTCATAATAAGATACATAGCCGGTCGCCGTTTCCGTTTTTCCAAAGAGATAGGATGGGAAGTCAAGCAAAAAGTTCCCTCCAATGGCCAATGCGCCTGCTGGAATACCTAAAAATATACAAGGGATCAAAATCCATGAAAAAACGGTGAAAAGTATTTCCTTCGTTGTTGTCTTCCATTTTTGAAATGGAGTAAGTTTCCGTAGACGTTTTGCTTTCTCATTTCGTTTCTTTTCTTTGTAAAAGGCCATATTCTTTCGATAGGCAGGATCTTTTCGTAATCGGTATTGATTATGCAAGCCTACCCAGACAATTTTCCAAAAAAAGATCGTTAGTATCCCTACTGAGCAATCGGAAATGGTTAAAAAATAGAACAGATAATATGAAAAAAATGCGGTTAATAACCATATCGCCATGAATGCAAATAATATGTATAACATCTAACTCTCCTTTCCTTGCTTTTATTATAAAAGATTCGGATACATTTATTAAAGATATTATTGAACTCACAGTCTTCGATGAAAGGGTACTTTATAAGGTGTAACGGTTGCGTCCGAGGTGCAATCGTCGAAAATACAAAAAGAATAATATCATTAAAAAAACCTTGAGAACATTTATCCTCAAGGTTTACATTATTTTTGTGTTTTTTTATAAATGCCACATTAGATGTTCAAATGGTCCATAGGTCTAAGTTAATCATCATCGTCATCGTAGTCATCATCATCATCATCATCCCAATCAGGCTTACCACGATTATCGGAGAAAGAAGTACTGTTACAGTCAAAGCATTGAGCGAATGAATCATCGGGGCATTCTCCTGGAATGGGCGTTAAAGGATTAAAATTAGGATTATCAAGAACTTCGTATGGTCTCATCATTTCATGGTCTTCATGTTCAAGGATATGGCAATGCCATGGATAAATTCCAGTAAATGGTCCAAAACGGGCAATGATACGAGTCACCTCATCTGGATTCGCACGCACTGTATCTTTCCAGCCCATTTCATTTGGATCTGGATCCCGTCGGTCGCCAACCTTCGTTATATTACCATTTGCATCAACAATAATGGATTGACGATCAAGGATTTGAAATTGCACAAGATGTAAATGAATCGAATGAGTATCAGGGGTTAGATTGTATAATTCCCAAACTTCTACCGTTCCATTATATGGCGTTTCCGTTATAGGTAACTCGTTCCAATCCATGTCATTTAGTAAAAGTTTCAAACGGTCGAATTCATCCTCGCTTTCAACTAAACGGTTCTCTCGAACAGTTACAGCATCGTCTTCATCAAGTCTCTCCAAGCAACTTAGCCTTTCTGGAATTTCACTTTTATCAGGTTTATAAGCTTTTTGCTTTACACGAAATTGCATGATTTGTGTTAAGTCTGGAGAAGGTGCGTCACCGAAAGGGAACGGAGAAGGTGCATCATTTGTTAGGATTAAATTTTGTCCCTTAAATGCTGAAAAATCAATAATAACATCTGCACGTTCTGCTGGTGCAAGAATCAACTCAGAAATAGGTACTCGATGCTCCAGAAATCCTCCATCTGTACCAATCTGATAAAAACTATGGTTTTGACCTGAAATTAACCGCATTCGATAAAAACGTGAATTAGATCCGTTTAGGATACGAAATCTGTATTTCCGAGGTTCGACTTCAAGATATGGCCATACTTTTCCATTTACAAGAATGGTGTTGCCAAAAAACTCAGGAACTACAGATGGATTAGGCAGCTCTGGATCGATTGGTTCTGAAGGTAGAGGTGGTGGCTCTTGGCCAGGTTGAGACGGATAGAATAATTCACCGAAGCGTTCATGGTTTTTATCAAGATAGAATGAACGATCTTGAATGACTAATGGAATTTCATATTTTCCACGGGGAAGATTCAATTTCTTCTCTTCATGATCTCGAATAAGATAAAAACCTGCTAGACCTGCATATACGTTTAAGCGAGTAATTCCTATGGCATGGTCATGATACCATAGGGTGGTTGGACGTTGGCAATTCGGATAGTAATAGACTTCATGTAAGAACTTTCTCCCAAAATTTTTAAAGTCTTTTGTAAACCATGCTTCTGGATATCCATCATTTTCAGGTCGTACTCGTCCACCATGTAAATGGACAACCGTTCTTACAGATGGTTCATCAGGCTCTGCCCCATGGAGCGTTCGGTCGACGGGCAATAGATGTTCAAAAGGCAATTTATTTTCCCACTTGACTAAAATTGGCTCATTCCTACGAACTTCGAATGTAGGTCCAGGAAACATACCATTGTAACCCCATACTGTGGTAGGAGGTAAGTCTCGATGCAATTGTTGTTGAAACTGTTTCATCTCTACTTCATAGTAGGGTATGCCATTACGTTTCCCTTTTTCTTTAAGAATACTAGGGATCGGGAGAGCATCAACAAATTTTTCTAAAGACAATATACTTTCACTCCTTTATAAGATTTTAATTTTATAAACCTTTATTAATTATGATATGAAAGTCTATTAAAAAAGGGTGGGTAGATAGATGAGGCTAATAGTGGATTTTAAGAATAGTGAACAAAATGATTAGAATTTTGAAATTATGTAACATTGAGGTAGGTTAGTTTTAACTTTTTCTGTAGGAGATTCTGATCTTAGGACAGAAGAATTAAAAACAACTTAACGAACACGAGTTATGTACACTTCATAGAAAAGAGAGGCATCGACTTATGCCCCTCAAATAGATTAGATTAATTTGTAACTAACCAAAGATACCCTTAAATTATCTAAAGGTAAACAAAACAACAATTAGCACAAAGCTTGATCAACCCTAACACAAAACAATTATTCTATAGGGTGTGGTTTGGGCAGGGATACTTTGTGTGGTGGGTCCATAGACCACAATTAGATCCCGGTTCGCTGGATTCATTGTAAAGGGCTGTCCATTTGTTAATACGATTCTAGTATATGGTGAAATATTTAAGCGTAATTGTCCATCGCTACTCACCAACTGGCTATTAAAATAATCTACTTTTACATTCTGATTTGGGCTTACTTTCACCATAACAAGTGCTTGATATTGTGGAGGGTAAATAAGAAGGGCAGGAGCATCTCCATCATAATATCCAGTCACTTGATCTCCAACAGTCACCATAACATGGTCTACAAAGTAAGTGGCAGGTGACACCACGAAGTTTACTATTTCTCCCAATCCGTTCTCTACAGTAAATAATTTAAAACAGCCTTCACCATTTTGACCTGTAAAAAAATCACTAATCATTGTAACAGTTCCCTGAAACGAATAAAAATTTGTCATACAGTACCTCCATTACCTTTATACAGAAAGTATATTAAACTTTAAAACGAGATTTTTTTCTTTCGAAATTAGTAGGAGCTCATGACCTTTGTACCAAGTATCGCTATTGTTAATCTCATGGATGTAAACTGAGTGCCATTCCATGTTAGTAGGTCTTCGATGTAACCTAGAGTATCTGAATTTGAAATGCCAATGATCCTGCTTGAAACAAGTAAATCATAACTCGTAAACGTTGGGTTCATAACAATTGGATTTAAAGCCCCAGCAGCAAGAACCTCGCCTTTGACTGGTTGTTTTAATTTGCCATTTTCATCGTAAAGTTGTGATAAATAATCATATCCTTTGTAGCTAATGTCAAGAGTGAAAAGCAGTCCTAATGGTGGACTTGCAACACTTACTTTATAAAGATCTTCATAATTGACTTCGAAAGTATAGCTATTATTATATTTTTCAATATCAAACAATTGTCTTGGAATATTGTTTTTGAAGGAGTAAATGTAGAAATAACCGTACCCGCCACTTCCTCCAGACTCGATACTTACCAAGATATCAACTATGTTATCTTTAGAAAAATCCCCAAGGAAGAGTTTAGCATTGTATCCAGCATTATTTTGAAGATTAATTGTTTGTGCTTGGTTAGAACGCCCATCTTGAAGGACAAGTGTAATATGATCAGCGAAGATATCTGTTTCAACGTTTTTTTTACCAAATAAATATACGTAATCGACTATTCCGTCTCCTGTAACATCACCTTGCTTCATATCAAGCAACACTACGTTTCCGGAATAAATATAGGGTGCATTTGTTTGTTCTCGAAATTGCATGTACAAATAAACTCCCTCCTATAAACATTTGACAATTGCTTAGTGTACCTTATGCAGGTTAATACCTATATGACATAAGGTTAAGAAAATATTTCGTTTAGTAATGTTAAAGGATTCTAATCTAAAGTGTGAAATTGTGCATTGTTAATGATTTATGTAAGAGCGGGAAGTCTTAACTAAAAAACAAAAAAGCCTTGTGGTTATTTCCACAAGGTGATTTTGTTTTTAATATAAAGTAGGGATTGGGTAACAGGCAACCGTTTCAATTAATCTTTCATCAAAACCATAGAATGTCCAGAATGTACCAGTCCACCTATATCCAGCAACCTCACCATATTGGAGGTACGTCGGATAAAACCAGAATTCCTCTCCATTTACTAACCAAACATATGTGTAGTTAGATAAACAGTCAACTAAATAGTGTGAAGGAAACGGTTTAGGTGGAGCGTATGGAGGGGGTGGGGATTGTGGTTGTTGTCTCATTGAGCCATGAGTTGGATAAAAAGGCATATATATTCACTTCCTTAATAGATAATCACCCAACATAATATGCTGATAGTTTTAAGAGAGTTAATAATTTCCTACTTTTAAACGACTGTATCTTTCATTTTCAACATAAGCCTAGGAAACTGAATAGGTAATAAGACCTGAAAAAAATTATAGGTAAGCAGGTTTTATTTAGTGTACACAAAAACCAATCAATCCAACTTAAATTAGTACGAATGGCAAGAAAATAAGGAATTCCTAAAATTATCGGAAAAATTATTTTTTATCACGGATTCAGGTAAACTTTTAAAAAATCTGCATTGGATTCGCTAAGTCTAGTTCTAGGACTTCCAAAGAATAACCGGAAAAGTTATCTTTGAAGGATTATTGCTTATTTTTGTTGAAGTTATTGTATTAATAGGCGGGTTTGGTGAAATTCGATGAATGGGAGGCAAAAAAATGTCTTATGAAGAGAGTTGTCCATTTTGTAATCCAGAAAGAGATAAGGAACAGAATATCATATTTGAAAATGAAACGTGTTACTTTCTACAGCATAATCATCATCAAGATGTGTTAGAGGGAAGTGGGGTAATCGTTCCTAAAAAACATCACGCGGATGCCTTTGAATTAACAGAAGAAGAATGGAAAGATACATATGAGTTACTACAAAAAGCTAAAACATATTTAGATAAAAGGTTTTCCCCCAATGGTTATACACTTGGTTGGAACGTTGGTGAAGTTTCTAATCAGTCTATCTTCCATAGTCATTTTCACGTAATCCCGAGATACAACGATGAACCGTTAGCTGGTAAAGGAGTTCGGTATTGGTTAAAACAACCTGAAAATAAGAGAGAAAAACGAAAGAAGATCTAGATGGAAGTCGTATAGAGTTTTGGGAGAAGTAGTAGGATGATATAAGTTGTTAAATATAAGGGATGATGGCATTGAAAATAATTGAAACGAAGAGATTGTATTTAAGAGAACTGGCCTTAAAGGATATTGAAGAGTTATCAAAAGTTCTTTCTGACCCAGAATCTATGCAATACTATCCAGAGCCATTTAGCAAAGAGAAGGTGGAAAAGTGGATTCGGTGGAATATTAATAATTATAAAAAATATAACCATGGATTATGGGCGGTCATTTTAAAAGATGGAGAAAAGTTCATTGGAGATTGTGGGATTACCATGCAAATAATTGAAAAAGAAACAGTACCAGAGATTGGATTTCATATTATAAAAGACTATTGGAATAAAGGCTATGCAACAGAAGCCGCACTTGCTTGTAAGGATTATGCGTTTCGGGTATTGAATTATCCCAAGGTATTTTCGTATACGACAGTTAAAAATATTCCCTCGCAAAAGGTTGCAGAGAAAATAGGGATGCAAGTATATAAGTTATTTGAAAAAAATGGAGAGGTGCAAATTGTTCAAGTTGCCTTTAATACGGATGATTCGGCAAATGTGTCCAAATAAGTAGGAAGGTATTCCTAGTTTAAATATGAAATTAGGAATAAATATAGGAATCATTGGTAGTCGACTGGTTTTTTTATTGAGGTTATAATGTTAATACTTCATACAAGACTTCAATACCTTATAGAAACGATGCTGATCCCTAAGTCGCTAATTTAAGGTGTTTTTTATCTGATGGCTGGACGATCGAAGGGAGAAAAAAATGAATTTGTTTGCTAAAAGGATAGTTATAATCTCAATACTAATCATGTTATTATCAATATTAGATTTCTTGGATAATACAATCATACGTATATTTAATATTGAAGATGAGGGATCATTTGAATTAATGGTGGATTTTATGAGCCCTATTTTTGAAGTTTCTTTAATGTTTTGGGCTTTATTAACAGGTAAGAAAATTATTAGTAAAGTTAAAGAGGAAGAAGAGCAATATAAACGCTTAGTCCAATTATCTCCGGAAGCTATCATTATTCATAATAGAGGTGAAATCCTCTATATTAACGAGAGTGGAGCAAATTTACTTGGTTCAAGTTCACCAAGTGAACTACTTAATCGAGACATCAGTGAATTTGTGCATCCTGATTCTAAGGAACTTATTGATAAGTTAAAAGAGCGCTTAGATCAATTTCCCAAGAGTGTATTTAACGAACAAGTAAAAATTAAAAGAGTGGATGGGGCAATCATTTACTTAGAATTTAAATCAACTAAGATTGATTTCAAAGGACAATCGGCTCGAGAACTAATAGCAAGAGATATCACGATACAAAAATCGGAAATTGAAAATGTAACACGATTAGCTTATCAAGATGCATTAACTGGTCTACCTAATCGAAGAGCCTTCATGGAACAACTCACTCAATTGTTAAAGTCATCAGAAAAAGAAAAGATAAGATTTGGGTTAATGTTTATTGACTTGGATGGCTTTAAGCAAGTGAATGATACACTTGGTCATGATGGAGGAGATATCCTTCTAAAACAGGTTAGTTATTATTTTAAGAAATGTGTGGCAGATAAAGGTATTGTGGCAAGGTTAGCTGGAGATGAATTTATTGTCTTGCTAGATAACGCAAGTCAAGAAGAGAGTATAAGGGTTGCGGATAGTATTATTGAGAGTCTAAATTCTCCAATTATTATTTTTGGAAAAAAAGTTAGAGTTACACCAAGCATAGGAATAGCCTTATATCCACAACACGGTCTTGAGGCTACAGAGTTAATGAATCATGCTGATATGGCTATGTATCAAGCAAAACAGCAAGGGAAAAATAATTTTCAATTGTATAATCCCTATAGTTTAAAAGAGATAATAAAAAAATGATGAGAAAACAAAACCATACGCTCCATTAGCGTATGGTTTTATCATGTATATTCCCGTTGAAAAAGAGGTGTTTTTAAGCCTGAAACTTTTTGTTGTCAATTGAAATAATCGTTTGTCCATTAGTATTTTTTGCGATTTCTTTTGTCTCTTCAACTAGTTGTGAAATATGAAGACAACATTGCTGTGCCCCTTTGACAAGTAGTGGAACGCCAATCGCATTAATTCCAAGTCCTCTTGAGAAAAAACCACCCATTGTCATCGCAAACGGGACAACAGGTGAGGTATTAGAAAAAAATATTTTTTCATCAATGTTATAGCGATTTACGATGATCTCACTGAAATGATAGAGAGAAGGGAGGACGAGTTTTGATGAACGTCTTCCGAGTGTATACACATGATTTCCCTCATCATCTTCACCATGGAAAATGAATTTTCCTGCATCCTTTTTCTTAAGTTTGTTGAAATAAGGGACTGCTAAAATTTCATCTTTCTCTAAAATCTTTGAAGGGTCATCCAAGATTTTAAGATGATAAGCAGCTGCTAGTGAGGTGGAATGGGTTCCACCGAAATCATGATAAATAAAAATCATATAGATCACCCTATTTTTCTGATTGTCTGTAAGCTTTTATTTGGGTTTTTAAAGAAGCGTAAAGCCCTACAGCTGCATTACCGTAGAAAAGACCCATAAATATTCCCTCAAGAAGGTGATGCCGATGAGCAAAAAATATCGAAATAATTAAGCCAATAACATTTGCTACAGTAGGAATAAAAGCTTTACGAATAGGCAGAAACCATTTACATATTTGAGTCAAGATAATGACTAAAGGGACTGATATTACAGCATCCCAAACGTTGGTATGTATGGTAGGGAAATTCTCCAAATTTGATACACCTCTTTTACAATGAGCTTTCCTAAAACTTGTGATTACGTTGAAATTGAGGATAATAGCCTGGTCAGCCTATTATTTATCCTTTTCTTTCACATCCTCTTCTTCACTGCCAACTTTTAATTTGATATTCTGACCGTTGTTTTTGTCATTTTGAGTGTGAACCTTTGATTTATTGTCTGATTCTTCTTTTGGTGGAGCGCATCCGATAAGCATAAGAACGGTAATTACATTAATAAAAAATATTAATTTCTTTTTCATAATAATTCCCCCGTAGGATGTTAAATAGGTTTAATCAAATCAAATCTTATTAAATACAGTATCCAAAAGATGAATAATTAACCTTCAGTAAAGAAAAAAATCAGGTGTGTAGGAAGGATTCAGTCCTCTTTTATTAACATGATTATGGGTAGGTCAGTTAATAAACCATAATATTGGAAACGCCGAATATTTTTACTTTTTTTGGATTTTGCGTATGTTTTTTACTTTCAATCTATGAAAAAGCATACGAATTTCTTTTTTACGTATGCTTTTATTGGCTTTTTAATTAATAAATCATACAAAAATGGATAATTTTTACATTTATTCCCTTCTTTAAAGACATTTTTACCTCTTTTTGGATTTTGCGCATGATTTATTCTATAAATCTATGAGAAAGCATACGCATTTCTTTTATACGAATGCTTTTATCGGCTTTTTATAAAAATATCATACGGAAATGGATAGTTTTTACAATTGAGTTTCTTTTGAACCTTTTTTTGGATTGAAAGCATACGTAATCTTTTGTTACGCGTATGAAAAAAGAAACTTTTTAGTAAGTTATCCGTATAGATAGTAATGAATGTTGAAAGGAGTCTATATGGAATCTATATTATTATTTTCAGTTATTATTGGGTTGGCTTCTACTCTCATCCTCTTTCCGTTTATACGAAATACGAACAAGAAGGAAAAGGAAAAGAAAGCTAAACCTCAAACAGGTCTCCTCCTATTAAGTGCGGTTCTATTTACTGCTCTCGTATTTATTTTTTTCTATCTGACGAATCTTGATCGTAATTTTTCATCAGTTTGGCTTTTAGCACTAATTGTTACAGCTGCTGGTGCATTCTTTGCAACCGGGATTGAAAGAATGGTCAAAGGTGCATTATTTGTAGGAAGTCTTCTTTTTTGCATTTATTTAGGAACGGCTTTCCTTTTTAATGCGGATGAAAAATATGAAATTGCCAGCATGGCGCAAGAAACGGAGATTGAAGTGTTTGATGAAACCAAAACACCAGCTAGTGTGCCTCCACAGTTTGCGCGTAATAAAATGAAAAAGGCTTTTGGTCAAGTTCCTGATACGAGTTATTATGAGCTAGGAAACTTGCAAATTCAAAAGGTAAACAACGAGTACGTGTATATAGCGCCAATCGAATTTTCTGGTTTTTTCAAATGGTGGAATGGGAAAACGACACCAGGATACTTCACGATTAGTGCTACGGATTCAACGGATAATCCAAAGTTTGTGAAGACAGAAATGTCGTATACGCCATCCTCTTATTTTCATAAGGATTTAGAACGGCATATCCGCATGAAATATCCAAATATGATCTTTTACGGTGATCCTCAATTGGAAATCAACGAGGAAGGAAAGCCTTTTTATATTCGCTCATATGGGGAATTTATTTCAGCACGTAATGGTTTTGAAGTAGCCGGAATCGTCCTCGTGGACCCAGCTTCAGGGAAAACAGAGATGTACGCTTTAGCTGATGTTCCTTCCTTTATTGATGGAGCTGTATCCCCAGAAGTGGTTAGCTTGCAAAATAGCTACTATGGGAATTATGTGAATGGTTTCTGGAACAGTAAGTTTGGAAAATCTGACGTAAAACTTCCATCGGATGAAGGAACGGAAGCAAATGTGAGTCCGATTTTTGATGAAAATGGAGATATGTATTATTTCACTGATTTTACTAGTCCAAAAGAAGGCGTTGACTCGATGCTCGGCTATTCACTCACAAATTCAAGAACGGGGGAGGCTACTTATTTTACGGGTAACTTACAAGAATCCTATATGGATTCACAAGGTGCACTTCAAATTATTGAAAAGAAATTCATTGAAAAGAAATGGGATGGCGAAATGCCAATTCTCTATAACTTTTATGGAGAGGCAAGCTGGTTAACGCCAGTATTGGATGCGAATGGATTTTTGCAGAACTATTTTATCGTTTCAGCTGCTAATCCGGAAATTTCTGTGTACGGAAATACGCCAAATGAAGCGTTAAAGCTATACAAAACGGCTTTGCAACGTGGTGGAGGAACGGTTGACGGAACGTCGGAAGCAGCAGAAAAACAAGTGAGCGGGAAAGTCATCCGTGTTTATAAAGAAAAGGGAGAAAATGCTACAATTGTTTACTTTTTATTAGATAATAACAAAAGTTACATGATCTCATCTGAGAATAGCACAAAAGCGATATATTTACAGGCAGATGATACAGTGAATGTGACGTACCTTGATACAGGTGAAGAATTTTTACCAGCCAAAGCTCTTGTGATACAAGGATTAAATTAGTATTTTGGAGAAGATAGTGTCGGTCGTGGTGACCGGCACTTTTTTAAAAATTAAGGAGTTGCCAGATCCATTAAATTAGTAAATAACAAATAAAATGTAAATTTTTAGGAGATACTCTTACTTAGATTATTCATTGAGTGAGGGATCAAATGCGAAAGAAACGAAAAAATACAGGTATGCACGTCATTTTGGTGTTCAGCATAATATTGTTAACGATCTTTAGTAAATCTTGGCGTGATATTCCAAAGTACTATAAAAATATGGTATATGTTAGTTCAATTAATGCATTTTATTATATCCTATGTAAAAGACACCTTGTTTGGGAGTTCATTCCTAATGGAATAAACTGGTTCTTAATAAGAATAGTACATATACTTATTGTAACTCCGTTAGTCGTACTTGTATTCTTGAGCAAGATGCCTAATGGGCGGTTTGATCAATTAACTTACTATTTACGCTGGATAACACTAAGCTTTGTTGTTGAATACGTTATTCATAAAAAACACTTAATTCTATATGGGCACGGCTGGAATATTTTTTGGTCAGGCATCTTATACGTTAAAATGTATTTGTACAGTCATTTATTTACGACACGACCTATATTATCGGTGATCCTATCATTGTTTTCAACGGTTTTTTTTATGATTAAATTTAAAGTGCCATTAAAAATGAAACACCTTTCAAGTTTCTGTGAACCATTAGTTGATTTATTCTACCATACAACTTTAAAAGGGTTATTGACAAAGAAAAAACTTCTTAAATTTCTTTAGTAACAGCCTATATATAACGACAGGGTACGATCCTTCAAGAAGGAGAAGTGCCCTTTTTTGTTGAAGTTAGTAAACTATCGAAGTGCTAGTTGAAAAAGAGTTGCGTAGACGATACGCAACTTTTATCAATGTTAACCTAAAAATTACATTAAAATCAGTCGGGATAATAAATAATCGTGTAGAATCGAACCAGTTCGTTTGAAGAGTTGATATATATGTGTTCAGTATTTGCATTAAATTTAATCGTTTCGTCAGGATTCAATTCAAACTTCTCCCCATGAATTTCGAGGGTAAGTGTTCCACGTTGTAGAAGTACATATTCCTCACCTGTATGCTTTTCAGCTACATGTTTAAAGCCTGGTTTTAAGTCTACTGTGAATATTTCAAACTTTTTTTCTGGATGAAAAGGGAAGAGCGGATACACAAAATAATTTCCATCATCATCAATTATTGGATTAAGTTCATTCATTTTTATTTTTTCAATTTGTGGCTTTTCATTTTCCTTTAAAAATCCTGAGAAAGAGACTTGCAAGCCGTTTGCAATTTTCCAAAGAGTGGTGACAGTTGGATTTGATTTTCCATTTTCGATTTGGGCTAACATTGCTTTGCTAACCCCAGTTAGTTCTGACACGTTATCTAAGCTCAATCCTCGCTTTTTTCTCAAAGTGGCAAGATTATTCGCTATAACCTCTTGAATGAATTCCATTAAAAAACTCCTTGACTCTTTTTTCTATTCATAATAACATACATTTAAACATCATAACAGACGCGTGTTTAATATAGCATACAAAAGGTGGTGTAACGTTGAACCAATTAGCAAGCGAAATAACGATCGAAAAAAATCTCCCTACCTTTTCTCAAGGAGTAAAAGACTGCGTTCCAACTTTAATTGGCTACATCAGTATTGGAATAGCCATGGGGATAGTTGGAGCAGCGTCCAATCTAAGTATATTAGAAGTTGCTCTATTATCGGTCTTAGTTTACGCTGGTGCAGCTCAATTTATCATTTGTGCCTTACTAGTATCAGGAAGTCCTTTTTCAGTCATTGTATTTACAACTTTTATTGTGAATTTACGTCATTTTTTATTATGTATGACATTAGCCCCTAGTTTTAAAAATTATTCTCTATTAAAAAATATTGGGATTGGGACTCTAGTAACAGATGAATCATTCGGAGTAGCCGCTAATAAGATTGCAAAAAGGGAAATGATTAATGCAAGTTGGATGAATGGGTTGAATCTAACAGCTTATATTTTCTGGATTTTGTCTTGTACATTAGGTGCCATCTTTGGCAAGTGGATTTCAAATCCGGAAGTTTTAGGCTTGGATTTTTCGTTAACGGCAATGTTTCTTGCATTACTTGTTTTGCAAGTAGAAAGTATGGAACGTGGTAAATTGAAGTTTTACCTATCCCTTATTGCTTATGTCATCCTATCGATGTTGGTTCTCTGTATGTTTGTTCCTTCATATATTGCGATTCTCTTATCAACCATCATTGTTGCTACGATTGGGGTGGTGAAAGACAAATGAGTTTGAATGTATCTATATTATTAATCATAGTAGGGAGTGCTATTGTAACTTTTATTCCGAGAGTTATTCCATTTATTGTGATAAGAAAAATAGGGCTTCCGAAAATTGTAATCAAATGGCTTTCATTTATCCCTATTTGTATTTTTACCGCACTGATCGTTGATAGCTTTATCATACAAGATGAATCATTACTATCGATTGATTGGAGAGTCCTTGCTACAATTATACCAACTCTTATTGTCGCAATATGGACAAAGAGTTTATCTGTTACAGTTATCGTAGGAATTGTCTGTATGGCTACGATTAGATTTGTGTTTTAATGAAGCTAAGAATTGTGAATCAGGGTATTGCTGTAATAAATACATCTTATTCTTAATCGTTGCTGCATTTTTTTATCCTTACTGAAAATAATAAGTTCGGAGGTGTTAAAATGGCAACTGCTAAAGTAGGGGACAATATTTCATTTAAGCGTGATGGGGAAAGCTATAAAGGAACGGTTACGGTTGTAAGAGAAAATTCTGTGATTGTTGAGTATGGTTACAATAAAGAAAAAGACGAACCTATTTCAACTATAGTCAATCATAAAAATTATAAAATTACGAAAGCAACGTAGGTAACAATAGTACTTAAGTAGCGATAGTCCAAGAGAAGGATTATCGCTTTTTTATGTTCCTATTCGTACTCTCCATTATCTCTGAAAGTGAAGTAGTAATAGGTATTCACCTATGTTTACTTAGATGAATATCTTAATCGTAAAGCTTTTTTAGGGGGAATCGGTGTGGGTTACTACGTTACTGTGGAATCAGGTGTAAAATTATATGTAGAAGATATTAATCCCGATGGCAGCAAGACAATCGTGTTTCTACATGGTTGGCCATTAAGCCATAAACAGTTTGAGTATCAATTCGATGTTCTACCCTTTCTGGGTTACCGCTGTATCGGGATTGACTGGAGAGGATTCGGAAAGTCGGATAAGCCAATAAGTGGATACAATTTTGACCGATTGGCGGATGACATACGTACAGTGATTGATGTCCTTCAATTAGACAATTTCACTCTTGTGGGTCACTCTACAGGAGGAGCAATCGCGATTCGGTATATGTCCCGGCATAATGGTAACGGAGTATCCAAGCTTGTCCTTGTTGATGCTGCAGCTCCTGTAGGTTTTACCACAGAAACTGCGACTAGATTCCTTACTCAAGCGTTAAATGACCGTCCTAAGATGATGAGAGAAGTGACAGAAAACTTTTTCTTTCAATATATAACAAGCCCGTTCTCTGAGTGGTTTTTTCAAATGGGATTAGAAGCAGCAGGCTGGTCAACAGCAGCGATCATCATTACATTAAGAGATGAGAAGCTTTATGCAGATTTGCAAAAAATACTTGTCCCTACCTTAATCGTTCATGGTGTTCACGACAAAGTAATTCCATTTGCACAAGCTCAGGAATTAAACCAAAAAATAAAAAACGCACAGCTTGTTCCTTTTTATTACAGCGGTCATGGTGCTTTTTGGGAAGAGCGTGAAAAGTTTAATGAGGTATTAAGGCAATTTATTGGTTGATTGTCCTCTTAACTAACCGGAACAAATTATGAAGATCGAGCTGCCATTTGGCGGCTTTTTTTATTGAATAACTAGGTAGGTTAGTACAGAATGGAAATATAATATACAGTGTGGAAATACATAAGAGGTGAAGAAAAATGGTACACAAAATGGGTTTATACGGAGAATATTTCAAAGCAATTAAAGAAGGAAAAAAGAAGGTAGAGGTTCGTTTAAACGATGAAAAGCGAAGAACTATCAAAGTTAGCGATGCCATTGAATTTATAAAGGTTCCAGAACAAGACGAAATATTAAAAGTTGAAGTAACAAAACTTAGAAAATATGATACGTTTCAATCGATGTATGAGGATATTCCCTTTGAAGATTTTGATTGCAAAGGTTGGACAATGAAAGAAATGATAGATGGCACTTACGAAATCTACACATCAGAACAAGAAAAAAAGTGGGGAGTGTTGGCAATTTCAATTAAAATAGTTTAGTACATAAAGTTGAAAATCACACGTATCCAATCAAAATGGTTTATATAAGTTGGGGAGTTCAAATAATTGTACTTATTAAAACCTTCTTACCTCTAATTCTGGATATGAGATTGGGTGCTTTTCATAAATCGGAGGGGTTTTTATGAGAGAACAAGAGAAGTTAAAGATTTTTGATAGTAATAGAAACCAAATGGGAGTAGCTTCTCGAAGTGATGTACATAGGCATGGATATTGGCATGAAACCTTTCATTGTTGGTTTATTAGCAATGACCAAGGAATAGATTATATCTATTTACAACTTCGCAGTAAAAATAAAAAAGACTATCCAGAACTATTAGATATTACATCTGCTGGACATCTATTAGCAGATGAAACAGTTAAGGATGGAGTAAGGGAAATAAAAGAAGAAATAGGAATAGATGTAGAGTTTGAAGAACTAGTGGGACTAGGTGTGAATGATTATCGTGGTGTGAAAGAAAATTTTATTGATAATGAATATGCAAACGTTTTTCTATATAAGAGTGATCATTCCTTTGATGATTTTACACTTCAAGCAGAGGAAGTATCAGGCATAGTTAGAGCGAAGTTTAAAGATTTTGCTGATCTTTGGTTGGGGACTAAAGATGAAATTGAAATAAGTGGTTTTGAAATTAATAATAGTGGAAAAAAAGTCTTACTTAAAAAGAAGGTAAATAGAGATAAATTCGTACCACATCAAGTTTCTTTTTATAAAGAAGTTATTCATAAGATCTATAAGAAGATTAGATAGTACTTTGTCAGTTTAGTTAAAGTTACAAAATTAAGGTAAACATTATTTCATTCTTGACTTCTGGAAAAATATTGAATAAACTATTGTTAATTATCAGATAAAGGCAATGAAGAGAAAAAGTAAAATGACCTTGTTTTTCATCAGAGAGCTTCGGTAGCTGAAAAGAAGCAAAAACAGTCATTTGAACAATGGTCTCTGAGCTTCGTACTGAACGTACTTTTGTATGAGTAGGTTACGACGAGTTTTGGCACTCGTTATCAATGTCACAGTATAAGAGTTGTAGTAATTACTCCGTACTTGATAAGGCAAATAGTGTGAACTATTTGCAAATTAAAAGTGGTACCGCGTGGAAAATCAAACCTCGTCCTTAACTATTAAAGTTAGGGCGAGGTTTTTTGTTTTAAAAATTTAATTGATGGAAGGCTTTTTTCTATGAGTATTTTCATTGGTGGGGCTTGGGCTTATGCGAACGGCTCATTACATTTAGGGCATATTTCAAGTTTGTTACCTGGTGACATTCTAGCTAGATATTACCGTTTAAAAGGTGAAAAGGTGTTGTATGTATCAGGAAGCGATTGTAATGGAACACCGATTACAGTCAGAGCAAAACAAGAAGGTGTTTCTCCAAACGTGATTGTGGACCGTTATCACAAAGAATTTGAGGAGTGTTTTTCAAAATTAGGATTCACATATGATACTTATACAAGGACTGATACGTAAAAAAACTAACTGGAGCAGATTGTAGAAGGTATTAAGTAATTAGAAGAGAATAGTAAAATATATAAAACTTTGCGGGGATAAATGATTGGGTAGACTTGATTTCATTCGTAACGAAGAAAAAAAGTATCACGATTACTGTTATGAGAACTACAAATTATTTGAAGAAGGTTCATGGTTATACAAACCTGTTAAAACAGTAATGGAATTATTTCCATTATTTAATGAAAAAGAAAATATACGAGTATTGGATTTAGGTTCGGGTGTAGGAAGAAATAGTATTCCAATTGCCCAAAAGATAAAAGAGAAAAATGGAATAGTTAATTGTGTAGATTTATTAGATTCAGCATTAAATAAACTAAAACGATATAGCGAAGTGTATGAAGTGAAAGAAGTAATTCAAACACAAAAAGCAGATATCGGACATTATAAGATTAAAAGAGACGAATATGACTTGATTGTAGCTGTGTCAACTTTAGAACATGTTGAATCAGAAGAAGTCCTTGAAAAAGTACTAAGACGAATGGCATTAGGAACAAAAAAGAATGGGATAAATTGTATTATTGTGAATTCAGAAGTAGAAGAAATTGATCTAGAATCAAATCAAAAATTAGAAGTTATGATGGAGATTAATAATAAGACAGAAGACATGATTCATAGATTAGATAGAATTTACGCGGGTTGGGACGTGTTAAACAAGCTTGTTAAGCCGTTGGAATATAAAATTGTACGTGATGAAAAAGAGGTATTATTAAAAACAAACGCTATCACATATGTTGTTAGAAATATTGAAATTTAGGGGGGAGTCAATATGTACCATTATTTCAATGGCTTAATTATAAGAGAAGGAACAGATGGCGTTCCTGCTGAATATGTTGAAGCTTTATTTGAAGATGCTGGGTGGGCGAGGAATACTCCTGATTGGCAAAAAGAAAAGTTTACGCTTATATTCAAAAATTCAACATGGGCTTTTACTGTTTGGGATAATAACAAAATGATTGGAATGGTGAGGGTTATCTCCGACCAAATAATGGCTGCTAATATAATGGATTTAGTCGTTTTATCAGTATATCGCGGAAAAGGTATCGGGAAAAAGCTAGTGCAACTTTGCGTTCAAAAACTTCCCCATGGTGATTGGTTTGCACATACATCAGCTAACAATTTCAGTTTCTATAAAAAATGTGGTTTTGAAGTAAAGGACCTTACCCAAAATGGTACTTGTGCGTATTACGGGTATATAAAAGCACGGAAAGATGGGCATAGGTAAAGATTTGTATGCTAACTCTGTCTTCTTGAACTAACCGGTGAGAGTTTTAAGAAGAAATATACGAGAGTTAGCAGGTGGTTTATGGTATTAAGTGGAATTATTGTTATGAATAAACAATTCGATAATAAATGGAGGAGTAATGATGAGTCAAGTTTGTGTTATTGGAATTTATGTACCAAATATTCAGGAAGCAATTGACTTTTACACCACAGTTTTAGGGTTCGAAGTTAATAAAAAATATGGTCCAAAAATTGTATCGCTCGTTCACGGAGATCTACCTATCGTATTTGAAGAATCGGAAAAGGCTTCATACATTGAAAATACAAAAACAACTTCAGGAGTAGTCTTAGGATTAAAAACGGAAGACATTTATAGTACAGTTGATAAGTTAAAAGAACATAATGTTGATTTCATTATTGATGAACCAACAAAATGTCCTCCTGGAAAATATATTAGCTTTAGAGACCCATTTGGTAATGTTTTAGAGTATCTGCAATTTGATTAATTGATTTAATGTTAGAACATTCTTGACTGCGAAATATATAACATAAAGTCCTTGGAGGTGCAAAATGGAATTTTATAAGTTTAGTAAAGATAGCGGTAAACAGATCACTAAATTCAATTCGGATTTTGTGATGTCCCGTATTATTCAAACTGACAAGGAAACTCATATAGGTTGCATGTACTTAGAAGAAAACGGAATTATAGGCTTTCATCAAGCAGTTGTACCTCAACTGCTATTAATCTTAAATGGGGAAGGTTATGTTCGAGGTGATGAAGAAGAATATATCAAAGTTCAAGCGGGAGATGCTGTTTTTTGGGAGAAAGATGAATGGCACGAAACCAAAACAGATAAAGGATTAACTGCTATTGTTATTGAAAGTGAAGAATTAAATCCTTCATCATTTATGCCTTATAAAAAATAGATGTTGTTATACTAACGGTTGCGATTGCTGAATAAGGCAATCGCTTTTTCTGTTACTTGCGCAAAGATTTTATATTGATTAAGAAAAGTAAGGTTAGGAGAGATTTCAGAATATAGGCTAGAAAATAAACCTTCCTCTTTTTGGTTATCCGACACGATTCCTATTGTTTTTGATTTTTAAAGGAAAATCAGTTGACAAGTAAAATAAAATTATGATATTATTAAAAATTTGATAAAGAATAACACGTGTGTTATGGTTAAGAAGGTTACCATATATGGAGGTGGGTTATTTGTTTCAAATTGGCGATAACATTGTTTATCCAATGCACGGAGTAGGTATAATTAAAGCCATAGAAGAAAAGGAAATCTCAGGGGAAAAACAACAGTATTATGTCATAAAAATGTTAATCGGTAATATGCAAGTCATGATTCCTACAGGTAAAATATTGAATTTAAATATACGCCCTGTTACTGACATAATTGCATTAAAAGACATCATACACATTTTTCAGCATGGAGAATCAGATAGATTTCTGCTGTGGAAACAAAGGTATAAAGTGAACACGGACAAAATAAAAACGGGTAAATTACAAGAATGTGCCGAAGTTGTACGTGATTTAATGCGTATGAAGAACGAAAAAGAACTTAATACAAGCGAAAAAAAAATGTTAGTAAACGCACATGGATTTTTGATGAGTGAGCTGGAATTAATTAAAGGAATTACTGAAAATCAAATAAAAAGTTTCTGTTAATGATCATTTAAACTCATCTATTACATCTCCCGAAAATATCCTCTTTTTTTGGGAATATGTTTCTTTTTAAAAGTAAATCTTGTAAAGACATTCAACTTCTCCAACTCACCTTTAGAGCATTACCTCATTTGTTATTTCTACAATTTAATCCATTCTTATTATTTGAATTTCTTTTACGAACTTTGGAGTTTCAACAAATAACTCGATAATACAGTCACTTGATTTTTTGCAATCCTGATTCATACTGGCACGGACAAGGAGCCGTAAGGATGAAAGAGAGGTAGGGCTTTCATTGTTTTAGGTATGTGAATAGTAATCGTTTATCTTTTTTTCGTAAAAGAGAAAAACGAATTGGTAACACCGTATGGTCAACTACAAAAATGGTTTCCAGACTAGGAAACCATTTTTAAATTTTATTTACATCACAATAGGAATAATGTATTTTATCACCAAATACATTATGAAGTTTTTCAATTATACGAAGGGAGTTTTAACCTTTGAAGGATTACGGGCTTTTTTGTAGAAGTTATTAAATGAGCAGCACGGTATTTCAGACAACGATTAGAGCATTCATCCTTCATTAATACATAGACCACTAATATTTTTTCCTGCAATGTCGAATAAAAAATGAGGAGGGATTAAATGAGCAGCAAAGATTATCTCAAGGCAATAAACTGGACAATTTTCATACTTGTTGTTTTTACAGCAATTATTACGGCAACTATCACAATGTATAATCTTCTAAATATACCTGCCTTTGGTGAGGATGCGCAGTCTCGAGCAGAGTTCCGATGGGGATCGATTCAAATGTTCACTGCAATTGCTTTACTAATCTGTTCCGTTTTATTAGCAAAAGGGTGGAAGCGTTTGTTTCCATTTAACGTTCCTATTGCAATCATCCTAGTTGGTTTTTGTTACGTATTATTTTTTCTGACATTTACAACTGGTTGGGTTGGTTTTCAAGGCATGTTTGGTTTCTTTATTGCTATCCTAATAGGGGTGATTTTAAGTATTTCGTATTCGATTTTTAATCGGATTGAACGACGAAAGATGATAAATAAAAATTAAAGGGTTTGTTTTCCGGTAGCGGTGCGATAGTTCAGGAAGGATAAGCGCTAATTTTTTGAAATTATTAAACTATCATATCTTTGACTTTAATAAACGAATTCCCTATAATTATTATTGCAATTAATAGTGTAGGAGGATTATTAAAAAATGATACATTATATGAGACTTCGATTCCCATCTTTGAACCAGTAATTTAATATGTTCAAAGGCTCTGTTTGTGTAAACAGAGTAAACGGGATAAGTCTGTCCTTTTTTAATAATCTTCATTTCATATGGAAATACACGTTATTTAGCTAGTGCTACATGTATTTTCCTTTACTATCGTCTTATAGGGATGAATAGATATTATGTAATGTGAGAAAGGCGGATTGTTCTGCCTTTCTTTATTTATGTCTAATTTTCCTTCTCCTTTCTACAACGAAGGCCTATTTAGTGAGGCCTCTTTTAGAACCAAGTCTAATAAGGATGGGTTTCTTCCCTTTACTCTGAATCACAGGTGGATTGCCTGTGATTTTTTATTTTTGAAAGGAAGAGAAACATGAATAACAAAACAAAAAGTGCAAAAGGTTTTAGTGAATCTAGTGAAGCGTTTAGATGTCCCCATTGTAAAGGTTCTTTGAAGGTTGTTGATTTTAAAAGGCTAATTTGTATTAATAAACATAATTTCGATTTTGCTAAACAAGGATATGTTAACTTAATGACGCGTTCTTCAAATAGTCATTACGATAAGAGTTTATTTGACGCAAGGCAGAAAATAATTATGGATAGTGAGTTGTACGCACCTTTGCATCAAGTAATTTCAAACGTGATAAAAACACAAATGAATCCTTCAAATTTCCCATTTTTTATACTTGATGCTGGCTGTGGGGAAGGATCACATTTGCACAAGATTTTAAATGAATGTAAGACTCCGACTTTAAAAGGGGTTGGTTTGGATATTTCAAAAGACGGTATTATATCGGCAGCTAAGAAATACAATGAACCAATTTGGATTGTAGGTGATTTAGCAAATTCACCTTTAGCGGATCAGTCGTTTCATGTCGTTCTTAATATCTTATCGCCTTCAAATTACAAGGAGTTTAAGAGAATTATAGTTCCAGATGGTCTTGTCATTAAAGTGGTTCCTCGTACAAATTATCTAAAAGAACTAAGAACAGCACTTTACGGAGACACAAATAGGAAGACATATAAAAATGATGAAACAGTAGGGCTTTTTAAAAAGCATTTTGATTTAAAAGAAGTGATTAACGTATGTTATCAAAGACATATGGATCATCATGAGTTGGAACATTTAGTGCAAATGACGCCTCTTTCTTGGAGTTCGAATAAAGCAGATGTTGAGTCATTTATAAATCGCGTTTCAAAGATTACAGTCGATTTAGATATACTCGTTGGAATTAATAAAAGATTGCTTGATTTGGAGAAGTTGAACAACAAAAATAAGTAGTCAGGAAAAGCTAAGAGGTCCCTATTTATTTAGGGACTTCTTTGTATGCTCCGATAAGAGGGTAGTATCGTGCCTTAAGGTATTGGTTTTGCTATAATGAGCACTATGTGGTTTGCATTTTTATGAATAGAGGAGTCACAAATGGAAAATAACGTTTTCGAAGAAATGGCAAAGAGATATGATACAGAGGAAAGAAAAGCATTAGCGAAAGTAATTGTGCAGGAAGTAAAAACCGAACTGCAAAATAGCCAAGGAAAATCGTTAGTCGACTATGGAAGTGGCACGGGGCTAGTTAGTTTAGAACTATCAGACTTAGTAGATTCGATTTTGTTGGTAGATTCATCAAAACACATGTTGGATGTGGCTGAAGCTAAAATTTCTCAACATGGAATATCCAATGCAAAAGTACAATATGCTGATTTAACTCAAGAAACACCTGAATTGAAGGCAGACATCGTGTTAATGTCACTAGTACTTCTTCATATTCCTGATACGAAAAAAATCTTACAAGAATTGTTCACTATTTTAAACAAGGGTGGCAAGCTCATTATTATAGATTTTGACAAAAACGATCAAATCTCTCACCCGAAAGTACATAACGGTTTTTCCCATGAAGTACTGAAAAAAGTATTATCCGAGGTTGGTTTTACTTCAATTGAAACGAAGACATTCTATCACGGTAAGGGTATTTTTATGAAACAAGATGCCTCCATGTTTATTTCTAGTAGTTATAAAAATGATGTAGAGGCTTGATTAGATAATGATGTAGAAAAAGGGTGTGGATCATGCCGGTTAATTCTTTTGAAGACTTTCCGATGAGTTGGAAGCCATCCATCGATAAAACGAAAAAGCCAATTTATCAAGTACTGGCAGATCAGTTAAAGCAAGATATTTTAAACGGTGTTTTATTGCCAGGCACAAAACTTCCTCCACAACGTGAATTGGCTGATTATTTAGATTTGAACTTGAGTACCATTTCAAAAGCGTTTAAATTATGTACGTTAAATGGCTTGTTAAGTGCATCTGTTGGTAGTGGTACCTTTGTTTCATATGATGCTTTATCGAATGCGTATTTACTTGAAGACTCGAAGCCGAAGCATTTAATTGAAATGGGAGCAACACTACCTGATAACGATTCTTATGAGCCACTACTACTCCAGTTGAAAAGCATGTTACAAGAGTCGGATTATGAAAAATGGTTTGGATATGGTCGAGCAGGTGAAAGTCTTTGGCAAAAGGATGCTGCGATTAAGCTAATCCGAAGAGGTGGGTTTGAAACAACAGTTGATCACATATTATTTGCAAATGGGGGTCAAAATGCGATGGCAGCCACACTAGCAAGTCTTTGTCGGCCAGGTGATCGCATTGGTGTTGATCATCATACATACCCAGGCTTAAAAACAGTGGCTGCAATGCTTAGCTTGCAAATTGTACCAATTAAATCCGATCATGATTCAATGAGCCCGGCTGCCTTTGAATATGCGTGTAAACATGAGAATATTAAAGGCATTTACCTTATCCCAGATTATCATAATCCGACAACTTCTTGCATGCCTGTTGTGAATCGAAAAGCAATTGGAGAAATCGCCAAAAAGTATAATCAATTTATTATAGAAGATGCGACGTATCATCTCCACAACGAAAAGCCACTTCCTGCTATCGCATCTTTCGCACCAGACCAGGTTATTCATATTGCGAGTTTATCAAAATCAATAGCACCAGGTTTACGATTAGCCTATGTAGCAGTGCCGATTCGATTTAAGGAGCTTATTTCAAGAGCGCTTTATAATTTAAATATATCCGTTTCCCCGTTATTAGCAGAATTGTCAGCACGACTTATTGTATCTGATCAGTTTGAGGTCTTAATTCAGGGTCATCGGGAGCAAGCGATAAGTAGAAACCAGGTGGTAAATCAATATTTAGCTGACTATCCGTGTTTAGGTGCTGAAACCGGCATCTTTCGTTGGCTGCTATTACCAAATAAGATTACAGGTGCAGAATTTGAAACTCTAGCCGCTGAGCAGGGAGTACAAGTATATGCAGCCGAACGTTTTGTGGTTGGAAATAGTTGTCCAGAGCGGGCTGTAAGGGTTGCTGTCTGTGCTCCAAAAACAATTGAAGAACTAGAAAAAGGGTTGATTATCCTTAAGCGTTTACTAACCCAACTTTCCTAAAAGTGTGTGCCATACAATTATTATATTGTATGGCATTTTTAGACATGTTAAGATGTTTAAAATCCAGTTAAATGATGGAATAATCAAAAATTAGTTTAATAGAAAGATGGTGTAAATGTGGTAGAGGGTAACGGGAAAAAGGGTGACGTTAAAGCAGCTTGGTTACAAATATACATTCGTTCTTCAGAAAAACAAAAACAACTCTATAAAAGAACTTTACTGGTTGTTGTCTTATCTCAAATTTTTGGTGGAGCAGGACTTGCAGCAGGAATCACAGTGGGAGCACTTTTAGCACAAGATATGTTAGGTACAGATAGTGTAACGGGAATTCCTACAGCGTTATTTACTCTAGGCTCAGCAGGAGCCGCACTACTTGTGGGAAGACTTTCACAAATGTATGGAAGACGTTTTGGACTTGCGACAGGATTTTTGGGTGGCGGTCTGGGTGCTATTGGTGTTGTTATTTCAGCAATAACAAATAGCATTCTACTCTTGTTTGTTTCATTGCTTATCTACGGAGCTGGCTCAGCGACAAACTTACAAGCACGTTACGCAGGAACGGACTTGGCAAGCTCTACACAAAGGGCGAAGGCGATTAGTATAGCCTTGGTTTCTACCACATTTGGGGCTGTTGCAGGTCCAAACATGGTGGATGTAATGGGTGAGTTTGCAATTTCCATAGGAATTCCTGCTTTAGCGGGTCCATTTTTATTAGCTGCAGCAGCATATATACTCGCTGGTTTCGTTCTATTGTTTTTTCTTAGACCTGACCCCTTTATTGTTGCCAAAGCAATATCAGATGCTAAAAGTTCAAAAGATCATCTACTAGCAGAGGAAAGCTCTAATTTATCATTTATCAGCAGGCGAGGCATTTTTGCAGGAGCTTCCGTAATGGTGTTAACTCAATTTGTGATGACCGCAATTATGACGATGACGCCGATACATATGGGACACTATGGACATGGTTTGAATGATGTAGGACTTGTCATAGGTTTTCATATAGGGGCTATGTTTTTACCTTCATTAGTTACGGGATTTCTTGTTGATAAAATCGGACGTGCAACCATGGCCATTGCTTCTGCCATTACACTACTTGCTTCTGGCATTCTAGCTGCCATGGGACCCGCTGATTCGATGGTAGTACTTATTACAGCACTTGCATTACTTGGACTTGGTTGGAATTTTGGTTTAATCAGTGGTACAGCAATCCTTGTTGATGCAACTTCACCATCTAATAGGGCTAAGACTCAAGGGTCTGTAGATGTTGGAATTGCTTTGTCCGGGGCATTAGGAGGGGGCATATCTGGTTTGATAGTAGCACATTCTAGTTATGCAGTACTTTCAATTGCTGCTGGTATGTTTACATTACTCCTTATTCCAATCGTCTTATGGGCAGGTATCGATAAACAGAGAAAGTCTAATAAAATACAAATCACTGGGTGAACAAGTAGAAAAGAGGAAGGAAAATGAAGTATCAGGTAGTTATTGTAGGGGCAGGTATAAGTGGCCTAAGGGCTGCTTCTCTACTTATAGCACAGGGCATCTTCTATGACATGTTCTTCTGAAATACCAACAACATAAGGGATTTTGCCCCCAACTTACTAATGCATAAAGTACTAGGGGGCAGTTAACAAATAGTAGACTGAGGTGGAATAAACGTATATAAAAAGAAAAATACTATCAAGAAAACAGGAGGCTTCTTTGTGAACAAAGACCAATTGGAATTGATAGAGAAAATAAGAAAAGCAGAAGTTCAACAAAGTGAGAGGTGGATCAGTTATTGGAACGATTACTCTCATTTCCATACATGGCAGTTTTGGGTTGTTTTGGCAATGTTAATTATTCCACTCATAGCTTTATTTCTTTTTATAGACCGAAGAAAAATCTTTCATCTAGGATTTTACGGATATGGGGTACATATCTTTTTTGCCTTTTCCGATGTAATTGGAGTATCAAAAGGCTGGTGGATCTATCCATATAAATTATTACCGGGTCTTCCGTCTAACTTAGCGCTTGATTCATCTTTCGTTCCAGTAGCGTATATCCTTCTTTACCAATATTCCCTTAATAAAAATAAAAATTATTATCTTTGGCTACTTTTTCTTTGCCTTGTCTTTGCCTTTTTCATTAAACCCTTATTGCTAGGGATTGGTTTGTTTCGCTTTGGTGGTAAGGAAAATTTTTTCCTATTATTTCTTTTTTACATAACCATTGGACTGATAGCAAAATGGATAACAGATGTATTTTTTTTCTTAAGTAAGACAAATAAATGGAGCCTTTTTCATAAAAAAACAAATATTTAATAGATTGCTGTGAGGTTGAAGGTGTTTATCCTAGCTAAGATTGAGCGCCGGGATATTATAAAATCTTTTTAGCAATCAATTCAGTAGCCTTTTTTGGATTAAGTCGATATAAAATGTCCATGATTTTCGAATCGTTTCCGGCTAAGACGCGGTATTTTTTAGTTTCTATTCCTTCAATAATGATGCTAGCTGCGACGATGGGGCTAAGTAGCTTATAGGTAGAACTTTCAGCACCTTCTTTTTCCACTTTGGCTTTTTCAACGAGGTCTGTTTCGACCGCGCCAGGAATCACAAGGGTCACACCTACATTGGTTTTTCGAAGCTCGGAGTGAAGGGATTCGGTTAACATCTTAACAGCTGCTTTTGAAGCACAGTAGATTGTTTGTTGCGGAATCGGTAGGGATCCACCCATACTCGCTACATTTGCAATATGAGCTTCCGGCCTGATTAACAGATGTGGTAAAAACGATTTACACATATAAAGCGTTCCATAAAAATTGACATCCATTACCCATTGAATTTGTTCATACTCAAGTTCATTTACACTTATAAAAGGTTGAATGATGCCTGCATTATTGATAATTCCGTCTACGCAACCGTGACTGGCAATGACTTCATCAGGAAGCCTTTGCACATCCTCTTTGTTCGCAATATTTGCGGTGTGAATTGAAATTCTGTTGCTATACTCTTCTTTGAATGCCTTCATTTTATCGAGCCCATTTTTGTGAATGATTGCTGCGACATTAGCTCCTTTTTCCAACAGCTGGCGAACCAGCTCACGTCCAATCCCACCCCCTGCACCCGTAACGACAATGACCTTATCGGATACCTTCATTAAATAACCCCCATCGTATAAAAATATGCACTCCATATCTTATGTAGGTTAAGATACTTGATGACATAGTGAAAAAATAATAATTGATATAGTTTTTGAGTGGTTAAGGAAAAATTTGAAGAATATTATACAATAAAAGTAGGAATCTTCAATGGAGGAGAGGGGAATTAGATAAGATGTTTACTATGAGGAATGTTCAGGCAACAGATTTAGAACAGTTGTTACATATTGAAAATGAAGGCTTTACGGTTGAGGAGGCAGCGACAAAAGAAATTTTTATAGAGAGAATTCGGTTGATAGCGGATAGCTTTATTGTGGCTGAAAAGGAAGGGGAGATACTCGGTTATATTAATGGACCTGTTATTAATCAACTGTACATAACCGATGATCTTTTTACGGAAATCAAGCCGAACCCAAATAGAGGAGGATATCAGTGTGTTCTGGGATTAGCAGTATCCAAAAAGAATCGAAAGCAAGGGATTGCAAAGAGTTTACTAGATAAAATGCAAGAACTCGTAATAGAGAATGAAAGAGAAGGAATCACTTTAACTTGTAAACAGGAATTAGTTCCTTTTTATGAAAACCTAGGGTTTGTTAACCATGGGTTGTCCGAATCAAAACATGGTGGAGTGAACTGGTATAACATGGTGAAGTTAAAATAGGGACGCTTCCGACTAGAACTAGGTCTTTTGATAGCAACGATTCTTGAACATTTTGTGAAAACAACAAAATTATGATCTACTTTTAGGATGAGGTATTATATTTGTAACTATTCATTTGATACCCAGTCGTTAAAATAAGCTTGAAGGATAACAATAATGACGAAATGGGGTATTCTTTTGAGCTTTCCACAATTAAAAATAGGTCATATGGCACCAAAGGTTCCAATCATGCAAGGAGGAATGGGAGTAGGTATTTCGTTAAGCGGTCTTGCTTCTGCTGTTGCAAATGCTGGAGGTATCGGAATTATTTCAGGGACAGGAATTAGTTTTGATGAATTGCGATTTCACATAAGGAAGGCGAAAGAATCCATTCAGGATGGTGGCTATATAGGTGTGAATGTTCTTTTTGCGATGAATGATTTTGCTGAAAAAATGAAAGTAGCGATTGAGGAAAAAGTCGATTTCATTATTTCAGGAGCTGGTATATCTAGAGATATGTATAGTTGGGGCCGAGAAGCTGGAATACCGGTGATCTCCATTGTGTCTTCAGCAAGGCTTGCAAAAATATCAGAACGTCTGGGTGCTTCTGCCGTTGTTGTAGAAGGAAATGAGGCTGGTGGGCACCTGGGTACAGAAAGACCTTTGTTCGATATTTTACCTGAAGTGGTGGAAGCTGTTAAGATTCCCGTAATTGCTGCTGGGGGAATTATGACTGGAGAAGATCTCGCTCGTGCCATTCAAATGGGAGCTTCCGGTGTTCAAATGGGAACAAGATTTGTTGCGAGTAACGAATGTGACGCACCATTATCGTTTAAAGAAAAATATGTACAAGCGAAAAAGGAAGATACGGTTATGGTGAAAACAACCGTGGGATTGGAAGGTCGTGCAATAAAGAATCATTTTACTGAACTAATTTCTTATGATAAAAAAGTAAAAATTAAAAAGTGTATTGATTGTTTGAAAGATTGCTCTTATCGCTTTTGTACAATGGATTCATTGATCACATCAATGGAAGGGGATTGCGAGAATGGTCTTGTATTTGCGGGAGCGAGAGTGCATGAAATAAACGAAATTCTTCCCGTCCAAACCATCATTCATAACATTATGGATGAATATAAAGCTTGTATTTAAGGATGTGTTTTTAGGAGTCGATCCATGCTTGATTTGAGTAATGAAAAAACAATCCTTGTTGCGCCCACAGATGGAATTTGATTTCCCACTGTGGGCTATTATTTGCATTAAAAAGAAGAAAATAAGGGATGCCAACTCATCTGTTTAAGTATGGACTGGGACGCGGGACCTGTCCCTTCGTCCCTATTCTACGATAGTGATAATGGGTGGTTTGTGTAGGTAGTGGAAGAAGTTTGCGCCGTCTTGTTCCGCTTGTTTTGCTTCTGGGCTGTTAAAGGCCTCCATTAATTTTTCCATGTTTTCGAATTCTAAAATCGTAATCAGATAGAGGTTTAAGTCACTCCCTTGGGAGTTCATTACACGATGGACGGAATCCTTAATGATATTTGGTATTTTCCTTCCGAGTGGGACATGTACATCAAAATAATGTTTATCAAACTTTTCCTTATCCTTTGGTTCCTCATACATAATGATCATCTTCGCCATAATCTTTCACTCCTCCATTCTAGTAGACTATATTCTTTTTTACATTTTTATATTCCATACCATCTAAAGGGATTAATTGCAGTATCCAACACAATGGTTTGTAGGAATATCATTGGATAATGGGGCAATAGTTGAATAGGAGTCTGTTATGTATAAATAAGTTTGTACAGGATAATCTAATAAAAAATTAAAAAAGGAAAAAATTTATGTTTTTACTTTTAATTTCGATTCTCTTATTTAATTATATTGCCTATAAAAGAAACAAAATTCCGACGCACCGAAATCTTAGTATATGGTCATTTACGATTGCATTTCAGGTAACTTTTGATGTGTTCATTGAATTTAAGTACCATGGGTACTGGTATTTTGATAAAGGTGTAGATTGGATAGGAGTTCTTCCTCATACTCTTTTAATTCCTCCAATAAACGTATTGCTTCTAAGTTGGTTTCCTTTTAACTCCCATTTTTTTAAAAAGGTTATTTATATAACCTGTTGGACAATAGGTGTTCTCATTTACGAAGGACTTACCTTACTTCCGGAACCTTGGGGATATTTCCATCTTGGATGGTGGGAGTTGTGGTATGATTCGATTGTTGTTCCTATTCAAATCCTTATTTTATTGGGTTATTATAAGTTGATTTGTAAATTAGAAAATGAAGCCGTTAAATAGTAGGTTAGATTGGTAAAACTAAATGAATTTAGTGATATAGGATACTACTTATAGCGTAGTTAAATACTTTTGTAAAAAACACTGGACTAATTGTTAAAATCAATTAACCAGTGTTTTTTGATAGGTGGATGTATTAACTTTCTGGGGCTTCAGGTGGTGTATATTTTGGTGGGGCTTTTAGAACTTGAAGTTCCTTTTTAGTAAAGCGAAAAAGAAATATCAACATGAAGGCTGCAATGGGATAAGTTGGGATTGAATAATATAGTTTCCATCCTGTATAGGTCAAAGCATGATTTTTTACACAAACCCATTCAAATAAAACTGCAAAGCCAGTCCAAAACAGAATGTACCAAAATGTTTTAGTTCCATAAAGTTTCCACTTATCATAGACAAATAAAAAGAGTAGGGACGCAATGGGATACATAAATAAATGAAACAATGCACCTGAAAGTTCGTAGGATAAATTATCGCCAAAAATATATAGTTTGAAAGGAGTAGCAAGAAGAAAATAATCAATGGTTGAAACCAATGCAATATTATATACCCAAATAATTGTTACCATTACGGGGGAAAAATACTTTCGAATGGGTAAAAACAAAAGGAAAGCCAAACAAGAAGATAGTATGAAAAACCATTCATTCCAATCAAACGTTACATTCATGCATTCGCTCCTCCTTTTTGTAACATCTTTCTAAATAATGTCATAACTCCAATTAAAACCATAAGAGCTGCTAACCAGAAGGAAGGTGACCACCAAATCTGCCAATTGACATGAATTAGAACACCTACATAATCGGATAGCCACTCCAACCCAGATAATAGGATGATAAAACTTCCGGTTAGTAAGATCCTTTTAAAGGTCGTATTGAAAACTAGATAATAGTGAAGAAAAGTTACCATAAGTAACGGAAAAAGTATAATCCTGTTTACAAAATGAGATAATTCAAAGGTTAGTTTTTCGGGAATAATCAATGTTTTAAAGTTCATATAACAAAGTGCTGAAAAATTTTGATAAAGGTATGTAGCAATCAGCCAATAAACAAGGATTTCAAGAATATGAAGTCTTTTCTTTTTCATTATAAAAAGAAAGAGAACAATTATATTTAATACGATAAAAAAGACCAAAATCATCTAAGTACTCCTTTACTATTTCTTATTTCTTTTCAGTTCATAGTATTTAATGCTAAATGGATGAAAGAAATAGAAATAAATGACTGATGATAACTCCTAGTTGCATTTATCTTTTACTAAAAAAATAACTTTATTAACAAATATAATTTTTAAACCGGCTGACCAGTTGCCAATGAAAAATCCTTATAAAAGGTTTCAGGGGAATAGTTTGTAAGAATATTAACTTTATAAATGGAAAAATTAAATATAGGATTATGAATCGGGGATGAAAGACAATGAAACCATCATATGAAGATGTTAAAAAAGCTAGAGAATCATTAAAAGATGTTGCTTTTAAGCATTGGATCCAGGATGATTTATTCACTTGGAAATGGTGGTTATTACTTGCTGCCACTATTATCCCCTGGATTTTATGGGTAATATTTCACGATAAAAAGAGAACCTTTGAAATTTTAAGCTATGGACTTATATGGTCAGTTTTGGCATCGCTTTTTGATGTTATTGGTGGAGAATTGATTTTATGGGGTTATCCAGACAAATTGTTACCAATGATACCTCCCTTGTTTCCGGCAGATATTACAGTAATTCCTGTTTTATTTATGTTTATTTACCAACTTTCAACAAGATTTTATAGTTATTTTATTATGTCTGTACTAGGTTCGGCACTATTCGCTTATGTTTGTGAACCTCTATTTATTAAAGGGGAGATGTTTATTTTACATAACTGGACACATACAAAGTCATTTTTTGGATTTGTTTTTTTATCCCAGATTGTGTATTTGATAATAGCTAGACTTAAATCAAGTATAAGGAATTAAAAATGTTACTATAGCCGAGAAATTTATGTGTTCCAAGTAATACATACGATTAGTAATTTATGGGGAAGTTAGTTTTTAGTATAACTTTTTTGGAGGTTACTTATGGAGGGTAAGGGAAGTCAGATCAGGCTTACAGCAGGTGAGATTGCTCAACTTTGGATTCAATACTTAAATGATAGCGCAAGCATATGTGTCCTTTCGTATTTTTTAGAAAAAGCTGAAGATGATGAGATTAAGCCCATCATTAAATTTTCTTTAGAGTTATCGCAATCACATATTCAAAAAATCACCGCCATTTTAACAGAGGAAAAAAATGTGGTTCCATGTGGTTTTAGTTTAAAAGAGGATGTGGACGTAACCGCTCCTCGGCTTTATTCAGACAGTTTTGCACTAAATTTTATAAACCAAATGTCTAAGGTTGGACTTACATCATATGCTGGGGGTGTGGCAGCATCTGTTAGAGATGATATTAAAAACTATTACATGGAATGCCTTAGTGAAACCATGCAATTGTATAAAAAATCAACCGATTTATTATTGTCAAAAGGATTGTTTGTCAGGCCCCCAAGTTTGCCTAATTTGGAGAAGGTTGAATTTGTGAAAAAGCAATGGTTTATGTTAGATGTAGTTGGAGAGAAAAGACCATTAACGGCTGCTGAAGTAGCCAATTTATTCTCAAATCTCCAAAGAAACGCTTTGGGAGTAGCGACCCTTACTGGTTTCAGTCAAGTTGCACGAGATAAGGATGTAAAACAATTCTTTTTAAAAGGGTTAGAAGTTGGGAATAAACATATAAAATTATTTAGAGGTAAGTTAGAGGAAAGTAAACTCCCGGCACCAATGGGCTGGGATTCTGAGATAACAAATAGTACAGCACATACATTTTCAGATAAACTTATGATGTTCTTCACATCTGGTTTGATAACTTTGAGTGTTGGGTATTACGGTACTGCTATTAGTCAGAGCCCGAGGGGTGATATAAGTACAATGTACAACAGGCTATCATTAGAAGTACAGTTGTATGCTGAGGATGGAACTAACATCATGATAAAAAATGGGTGGTTAGAACAGCCTCCAATGGCTTCCGATAGAGATGAATTAATAAGGAAAAAGAATCATTTATAAAATACAGGTAGCGTCCTTTTGCAAATCGGCATGAGGACTTTTTTCGATGTAAAAAACAAGGATGACTTTGATGATTGAAATTAATGAATAAAGGAGATCAGGATGTTTGATTATACGGTAACAACGGATAAGAATCTGGAAGAAGCGATAAAAAGCCTAGAGGACAATTTAAAAGAGGAACAATTCGGTGTGTTGTGGAATTTCGATTTGAAGGAAAAACTGCAATCAAAAGGTCTTGATTTTCAAAAAGATTTTAAAGTTCTTGAAGTATGTAATCCCCATGAAGCGTATAGAGTAATTAGTGAAAACTTAATGGCAGGTTATTTCCTGCCATGTAAGATAGTGGTCTATACTGATAATGAAAAGACAAATATCGGAATGCCAAGACCGACCTCACTCATTACCATGATGAACGATGAAAAGATACAGACTATAGCTAAAGATATTGAAGAAAGACTAATACGATGTATTGAAAAAAGCGTGTAATAGCTATAGTTGGGTGTATATGAAAAATGCATCCAACTTTTTTATTTTATTTGTTGACAAGATACCCATTAGGGTATAGTATGGGTAGTGTGATATTTATCACAACAGCAGCATTTGAAGTTTGAATCATAATTAAGTAAATAACAGGGTTGACACCCATTTTTATTTTAGTTAAGATTATACCCATAGGGGTAAAGGTAAAAACGAAATTTGGAGGTTATCTACATGAATATAGATAAAGTGTTAGATGCAAAAGGGTTAGCTTGCCCAATGCCTATTGTAAAAACAAAAAAAGCAATTGATGATCTTGAGTCAGGACAAATCTTAGAGGTTCTTGCAACTGACAAAGGTGCAAAAAATGATTTAACAGCATGGGCAGCATCTACTGGACATGAAGTAGTTGAATCAAAAGAAGAAAATGGTGTTCTTTACTTTTATATTAAAAAAGGCTAATAACTTTGAAGAAAACGGGGAGGAAAAAGAATGACTGAGAGAAAAAAGACAACGATCGTATTATTTAGCGGGGATTATGACAAAGCAATGGCTGCTTATATTATTGCAAATGGTGCAGCAGCGTATGATCATGAAGTAACCATTTTCCATACGTTTTGGGGATTAAATGCCTTACGTAAAGATGAAGTAATTAAATCTGACAAAAGTTTCATTGAAAAAATGTTTGGTAAAATGATGCCTAGAGGTGCAAATAAACTAGGACTTTCAAAAATGAATATGGCAGGTATGGGGCCAAAAATGATTAAAGATGTTATGAAAAAGCACAATGCACTACCATTACCACAGCTTATTGAAATGGCGCAAGAGCAGGATATAAAGCTTGTTGCATGTACAATGACAATGGATTTACTTGGACTTAAACAAGAAGAACTTCTAGAAAATGTTGAATTAGCAGGTGTTGCAGCATATTTAGCAGATGCTGAAGATGGAAATGTGAATCTGTTTATCTAAATGTATTTCTTGAAAAACAATGATTCAAAGTGATCATCATGAAGGGCGGAATGCTCTTTTGGGAAGATAAAGTTGAATTATTTTTTTAGTTATTATAATACCTAAACGGGTATTGGTAATCCAAATAAATATCATGACATATATGCATTCCTTGCATATATGTCTACAGGAAATATAATTGGGAGGAATAATGATGGAGTCATTAAAAACGAATTTTGTATTGGATGCAAAAGGCTTAGCATGCCCAATGCCAATCGTGAAAACGAAAAAAGCAATGAATAATCTAGAGGGCGGTCAGGTCCTAGAGGTCCAAGCAACTGATAAGGGTTCAAAAGCAGATCTTAAAGCATGGGCTGAGAGTACGGGACATCAATACCTTGGTACTCTTGAAGAGGGCGATGTACTTAGACATTATATACGTAAAGCTAGCGGGGATGAAGTTGTAGAAAAGAAACATCCCAATGTAGTATCAAACGAAGTTCTAGAGGCTACTATTTCTTCTGGAAAGGATATTCTTGTTCTTGATGTTCGTGAAGCAGCAGAATTTGCATTTAATCATATTCCGGAAGCAATTTCTATACCATTAGGAGAATTAGAAGATAGATTTGATGAATTAAATAAAGAGAAAGAGATTTATGTGATTTGCCGTACTGGTAGTCGAAGTGACTTAGCGTCACAAAAGTTAACTGAGAATGGATTTGTGAACGTAAAGAATGTCGTTCCTGGAATGAGCAATTGGACAGGTAACACAACAAATATTACAAAATAAAAAATATAAATTTTTTTAAACAAAAATATACCATAGGGGGTAATTTTGATAATGGCTGTTAACGTAATGACTGCAAAAGATGTTACGAAAAAAGTGTTCGATGAAGAAACATTGTTTATCTTAGACGTTCGTAATGAAAGTGATTTTAACGATTGGAAAATTGAAGGTGAAAACTTCGACTATTTAAACATTCCTTACTTTGAATTACTAGACGGAGTTGAGGGAATCCTTCAAAAGCTGCCGAAAGATCAGGATATCTTAGTGGTGTGTGCTAAAGAAGGTTCATCTGTCATGGTAGCCGATATGCTTTCTGAAGCAGGACTTACAGTTTCTTACCTTAAAGGTGGAATGAAGTCGTGGAGTGAGCATTTAGAGCCAGTTAAAGTTGGCGACTTAAAAGATGGTGGCGAAATCTATCAATTCGTTCGTATCGGAAAAGGCTGTCTATCTTACATGGCTGTATCAAATGGTGAAGCAGCGATTATCGATGCCACTCGTATGACTGATATCTTCCTTGATTTTGCCGAAAGCAAGTCTGCAAAAATTACACATGTATTTGATACTCACTTACATGCTGACCATATTTCTGGAGGACGAAAAATCGCAGAAGCCACAAATGCAACTTACTGGTTACCACCAAAAGATGCTACAGAAGTAACGTTTGAATACGCAGCTCTAGAAGGTGGTCAAGACGTGACAATTGGTAATACGACAATCAATATTCATGCCTTGTATCCTCCAGGTCACACAATTGGTTCTACTTCTTTCGTTGTGGATGAGAAGTTCTTACTTTCTGGAGATATTCTATTCATCGATTCAATCGGTCGACCAGACCTTGCTGGTTTAGCGCAAGATTGGGTAGGAGATCTAAGAGAAACGCTTTATAACCGTTACAGAGAATTATCTGATGAACTAGTGGTTTTGCCAGCTCACTTCATGATTATTGACGAATTAAATGAAGATGGAAGTGTATCTGAAAAACTTGGAACACTATTTGCGAAAAACCATGGTCTAAATATTACGGACGAAGCAGAGTTTAGAAGAATCGTAACAGAAAATCTACCACCACAACCAAATGCATATCAAGAGATTCGTGAAACAAACATGGGGAAAATTTCTCCTGATGAAGAAAAACAACGCGAAATGGAAATCGGACCAAACCGTTGTGCGGTACGTTAGTTAATGAATATTACGAGGGAACCATTAGTGGGTTCCCTTTTCTATAGAGAGGGGAAATACGATGGATTTTGCATTTATCATTACAATATTTCTAATTGGTTTTATTGGTTCATATATCTCAGGAATGTTAGGAATCGGTGGATCTATCATTAAATATCCGATGCTATTATATATTCCACCTTTATTTGGTTTAGCAGCTTTTAGTGCCCATGAGGTGTCCGGTATCAGTGCTGTTCAAGTGTTTTTTGCGACCATCGGTGGTGTCTGGGCTTATCGTAAGGGCGGTTATTTAAATAAAACACTTATTCTCTATATGGGGATTAGTATTTTAGTCGGTAGTTTTGTTGGGGGATTTGGATCTAAGTTTATGTCAGAGGGCGGTATTAACGTTGTCTATGGTGTGTTAGCGTTAATTGCTGCGATCATGATGTTCATTCCGAAAAAGAATGTGGACGATGTTCCGTTTGATCAAGTGACGTTTAATAAATGGCTAGCAGCTGCGCTTGCCTTTATCGTAGGGCTTGGAGCTGGAATAGTTGGAGCAGCCGGCGCATTTTTACTTGTACCGATCATGCTTGTTGTCTTAAAGATTCCAACCCGAATGACAATCGCATCTTCACTTGCAATTACATTTATTTCATCAATTGGTTCGACTGTAGGTAAAATCACGACAGGACAAATTGAATATGTACCAGCAGTAATTATGATCGTGGCAAGTTTAATTGCCTCTCCACTTGGTGCAATTGCAGGGAAGAAGATGAATACAAAGGTGTTACAAATTATCCTTGCCATCTTAATTGCTGGAACTGCAGTGAAGATTTGGATGGATATTCTTTAAAATAGTACGGTTCGTATATTTAAAACAAAGATGAAATCGGGTGATAAAATGGATAAACCCACTAAAAATTGTGGTAATGGAACCTGAGGAATTAAAACTAACAAAGTCTCAAAGGTTAAGGGCATTCCGCCCATATGACCTGGAGTACTTGTCTGGCTCCTGGTAGGAGTCATTATATTGCTACAGAAAATATTCTAAACAGAAAGGAGGGGCGGCCCTCCTTTTTTCGTTTTTTGTTTAAGCACAGGGTGAGTCGGTTGATTGACAATATACCCTTATGGGTATATAATAGTTATACAGTGTTTCCTTCATTTTATTCCATTTAGGGGTTGTTATCTATTGCTATTGGTTTTCCTTTTGATACTATTTATATTATGGGAATTATATAAGAGGTATTTCCCAGTAGTGGGTGTACACTGTGAAGAAACATTAAAAGTAAATTTTACGGATGTTGAGGTCATAGATGTAAGAGACTACAATATATCATACAAAGATGTAATCGAGAAATCTATTAATATTCCTGTTGCCTATTTGGAAAGGTATTGTTATGAAATACCAGAAAAAAAGGTTCATATTGTGGCTTCAAATAGACTAGAGAAAAACGTTGCAATTCGTATTTTAAAACGTAAAGGATTCCAAGTGACTGCATACACAGTGAGTGATTCATATAAATTTAACGAAGAATTGGCATAAAAATAGGGGAATCATCAACCCCACGATGAAAGGGGCAATTTACATGGAATATGATGAGAAAATAAAGAACCGCGTAAAACGTATTGAAGGACAATTACGCGGTATTTTACGAATGATGGAAGAAAACAAAGATTGTAAAGACGTTATTACTCAACTCTCCGCCGCTCGTACAGCTATTGATCGAACAATTGGAGTAGCGGTTAGTTCTAATCTGGTTGAATGTGTACGTACGGCTGATGGAAAAGGGGAAAGCACAGAGGAACTTGTAAAAGAAGCAGTTGAATTACTTGTAAGAAGTAGATAAAGGCTTTTGAAGGTCTTTTTATTTTTTCTAATTTACAAAATGTACTGCGACATAAAAATCATATCTCTATACAAAAAACGCTCAGGTTTCTGAGCGTTTTGCTTTTCCCTAAACAAGTGAATTACTTCCTAAACTCCTTTTGTAAGTTTTTTGGAGATACATTATATTCCTTTTTAAAAAGTCGATAAAAGCTAGAGTAGTCTTGAAACCCACATTTGGTGGCAATTTCTTCGATTGAGAGCTCATTTTGTTTGATTAAGGCAACGGCGGTAGCAAGTCGTTTCAATAATACATAACGATAAAAGGGTACTTTCATGTTTTCTTTAAAGTAATGAGAAAAATAATACTTGTTTAAATGAAAATGACTTGAGACGTTGTCTAAATTCATTTCTGAATCCGTCAAATGTTCTTCAATGTATTTGAGAATGGCATGTAGACGTTGATCAGACGCACTGCTTAGACTACTCATGGGCTCACTACTAGCTGGATTTAAGATGATTTCCATCGCTCGAAATAATAAATAATGGGATGCAAATGAATAAGGGTCACTATTCCCTTTTATGCGATTACTGATGTCTTGGAAGAGCGAGAGAATTTCCTTCAAATTTTTGGTGTGAAGATGGACGACGTAAGAACCCTGCGTTTTATGATGGATGATGCTATCACTCATGAAAGGAGAAATCGATAAGAAATCAGCCAATAATGATTTGCTAATGGTCGATACGATTCTTTCATAGTTGTCGAAATCACTTACTTCTGCTTTATGTACAGCATACGGGGGAATGATGACAACGTCCCCTTTGGTTAGTGAATAAATTTGTCCTTCACAAAAAAATTCACAATCTCCACCTAAGAATACGAGAATCTCCATTGCGTCATGACTATGCAAGCGGAATAAAGGCTCGATTTCAGAATAATTTTCTAAAGATTTGTCAGGCTTTCTGCCCCAATCATGGGATTTATATTTATTACTCCAATAATAAACCTCAAAATTTTCATTTAAAACTGGCATAAATGTCGATTCTTTCATAATATGCTCCTTTTACAATAGCAAGATATACAATATTATCAGCAAAAATAACAATTTATTTCATGTAATTCCTTGATATTATATCACTATAATCTAAAAAAAAAGAAGTCTTAGAGGAAATGAAAGCCTTATCTAGGCAGAATTTTTTTGTAAATGAAAGCCCTGTCTTTGGGAGATTTTAATAGAGGTACTAGACACTTTGTATAGTTAGTGTGAACCTACGTCTTTTTATTCCTCTATGATGAATTTGAAATAGAATTTTTACTCAGCAAAGAAATCACAACTAGGAGGACATGACCTTGAAAAACAATGATACTACTGTAGAGAAAAAGGAAACAGTCGTAAATAAACTATTAGGCGCAATTAGTGGAAGTTTTGCACCCATTTTAGGAGTGCTAGCCGGATCAGGCTTAATCACAGCTTTATTGTCCATCTTAAAGTCATTAGGTTGGGTTTCCGCTGAAAGCGGTACCTACGCGATTCTTTCTGCTGCAGGACATGCTGTTTTTTACTTTTTTCCTATCTTCCTCGGTTTTACAATGGCAAACAAACTCGGGGCCAATGGATTTGTGGGAGCAGCAATTGGGGCAGCATTATTAGAACCAAATTATGTGAGTTTAGTCACTTCACAGGCACAGGATGTTTCATTCTTAGGGATTCCGGTTTTATTGGCTAGTTATTCATCGACCGTGTTTCCGATTTTAATCGCTGCATCGATTTATGCATTTTTAGATAAAATCTTGAAAAAAGTGATTTATAAAGACTTACAGATGTTTATCAATCCGATGATTTCTTTACTGATTATCGTACCATTAACGATTCTTATTTTTGGTCCATTTGGGACGTATGTTGGTCAAGGATTAGCATTCATTATTCAGTTTTTAAGTGATCAAAGCGGATTAGTTACAGGAGCTGTATTAGGAGCGGCATGGTCTTTCCTTACAATTTTAGGGCTTCATTGGGCAGTTATTCCAATCGCCATTGCCAATCTTGGTGCAACGGGTCTTGATCCAATTATCGCAATGGCAGCAGCGGCACCATTTGCCCAAATCGGTATGGGGCTTGGCGTATTCTTTAAAACGAGAGATAAAAAATTGAAAACACTTGCTGGGTCAGGGCTTCTCCCAAGTGCTTTAGCAGGGACAACCGAAATTATCACATATGGTATTCTCGTCCGTTACAAACGAACTATGTTATACGTTGGGATAGCTGGAGCTATAGGTGGGGCAATCAACGGAGCACTAGGAGTATCAGCAACCGCATTTGCACTCCCAAGTTTCTTATCAATTCCTGTATTTTCACCAATCGGAATTTTCGCAATAGGTGTGTTCGCTTCCTTACTAATCGCCATGATGCTAACGATGGTATTTGGATATGAAGGCAAGCATGACCTAGCAGTTGTTGAAAAGACAAATAAAGTATTTGGGTTAAGAAATGTAAAAAAAGAAATCATTGCAAGTCCATTAACGGGTAAAATCGTTCCATTAAATCAATTAGCAGATCCACTTTTTTCAACAGAAGTTGTAGGGAAGGGGATTGCCATTGAACCAACAAAAGGGGCTATCATTTCTCCAGTGGATGGAGTCGTAACCACATTATTCGCTAGTAAGCATGCGATTGGAATTACATCAAATGGTGGGGCTGAGATTTTAATCTATATTGGTGAAAATACGGTTCAGTTGAAAGGCAAATATTTCACTTCCCATGTAAAACAGTGGGATGAAGTGAAAAAAGGCGACATCCTTATTGAATTTGACATCGAAAAGATTAAAGCAGCAGGATATGATCTGAAAACACCAATCGTGATTACCAATACAGAAGAGTATGTAGAAGTGAAACCAATGAAATCGGGTAATGTTGAGGCAAATGATGATGAAGTTATGAGACTTGATGCATAGCAAAAACCGATGGTTGAAACTTAATGAACCCTATGAGGAGGAAGTTACATGCAAAAGCAACCAGAATTACAAGTAAGAACGAAGAAACTGATTGAACATGAAGGTTTGAAATTTAAAGATTTAAATAACAACGGCAAGTTGGATCCTTATGAAGATTGGCGTTTAAGCCCGAAAGAACGTGCAGAGAATCTTGTTTCTTTGATGAATATCGATGAAAAAATTGGTATGATGCTGATCAATTCTAGGAAAATGGGACTTGCCCAGGAAGATAAAAGCAAGACAAGCCATGACGGCGTTCTAGATGAAAGTATTATCGAAAGAGGAGAAACGATTTTCGCTACCAGCAAGGTTTACGGAACGACTCATACGATTGCAAACAGACACCTAAGACACTTCATTTTAAGAGATAACTTCACTCCAGCTGAGATGGCGGAATGGGTTAACGCGATGAATGAAGTAGCGGAAGGAACACGCTTAGGGATTCCTATAATCGTTGCATCGAACTCAAGAAATGAGAATGGTGAAGCAGTCTTCGGTATGAATGATGCAATCGGAATCTTCTCAACATGGCCAGGAACTTTAGGATTGGCAGCGGCCGCAAAGGGCGATATCGAAAATGGTGGCGATGCTTCCCTTATTAGTGAATTTGCGAGTATTGCCCGAAAAGAATGGAATGCGACTGGCTTAAGAAAAGGCTATATGTATATGGCAGATGTGGTGACAGATCCAAGATGGCAACGTACGTATGGAACGTTTGGAGAAGATCCAGAGTTTATTGCCGATGTAATCGGTCGTATCCTTGATGAGTTCCAAGGAGAGACAATAGGAAAAGATAGTATTGCGATGACAACGAAGCATTTCCCTGGTGGGGGAGCGAGAGAAAATGGCTTTGATCCTCATTATGAGGAAGGAAAATGGAATCTATACCCAACTCCGGGCAGCTTAGAAAAATACCATCTACCACCATTTAGAGCAGCGGCAGAACATGGAACATCATCCATCATGCCGTACTACTCAATTCCAAGTATTAAGAAGAGTGTGGTTCAGGAGTTTGAAGGAGAAGAAATCCCATTTGAAGAGGTTGGATTTACGTTTAATCGTTATTTCATTGACCATATCCTTCGTGGAAAGCTTGGATTTAAGGGCTATGTGAATAGTGATAGTGGAATTATTAATAACATGAGTTGGGGAATGGAAAAGAGCAGTGAAGGAGAACGCTTTGCGAAAGCGATTAATGCCGGTACCGATTTGATTGCGGATACGAATGATATTGAAAATCTGAAATTAGCGATTAGTAAAGGCTGGATCAGTGAAAAACGAATCGATGAGTCCAATGTACGTCTCTTAACAGAAATGTTCGCTTTAGGTCTATTTGATGACCGCACATACAATGACCCAGCAAATGCAACTGAGGTTGTCAGCACAAAGGCACATTGGGATGCTGCATATGAAGCGCATAAAAAATCAGTGACCATACTTAAAAATTCAAACGAAACCTTGCCACTCACAGCGGACAAGCTGGATGGAAAAAAGGTGTACATTGAAGTGTTCCATAAAGAGCAAGAAAGAGCGACTTCTTATACAGAAAAAGCGAGAAATGAAGCGAAAGAACTTGGATTGTTCACGTTAACAGACAACCATGAAGAAGCTGACACAGCGATTCTGTTCTTACAACCAAAATCGGGTTCATACTTTAATGCAACACCAGGCTTACTTGAGCTTGATATATGTGAGGATAAAGTAAACTCAGCGATCGATGGGACATTGTATCAAGAGACTACTTTAAGTGGCTTAGACCATCTAAAAGAAGTAGTGGACAGTGTACATGGCCGCGGTGGTAAAGTCGTGATGAGTGTCAATATTATTCTTCCTTGGATTTTAGGAAATGTAGAACCAATGGCAGACGCACTAGTTGCAGGATACGATACATTCTACAATGCACAGCTTGAAGTGATTACAGGGAACCACAAGCCATCTGGAGTCTTACCATTAACCTTACCAGCAAGTGAAGAAGTCATTGCTGTTTACCAAAATGGCGATTGTGTATCTCCTAATGACGTACCAGGATATGACAAAGACAAATACATGCCAGCCGGAATGACTTACGCGTATAAAGACAGTGACGGCAATGTGTATAAGCTTGGGCATGGGGTGAAATATTAAAAACTGTTAAAAAAGCAAAATTGAATTCAGAGCCTGCCCTCAGATTACATGTAGGGACAGGCTCTATACTCGAAAAAATTAAAAGAGTAAAAAAAAGTTCGTAACCGAATAATAGTTTTGACTTGGAAAGATAAGTTGATTTTAATTTTTTACGAAATTGGAGTGGTACATAATGGGTAAATTAGATGGTAAAGTTGCAATCATTACTGGTGCAGCACAAGGTATGGGTGCTATGCATGCTCGTAAATTCGTGGAAGAAGGTGCGAAAGTAGCAATTACTGACCTTAACTTGGAAGGTGCACAAAAACTTGCAGATGAATTAGGGGAAAACGCAATTGCTCTTAAACTAGATGTGGCAAGTGAAGAGAATTGGATTGAAGTTGTCGCAAAAACAGAAGAATCATTTGGTCCAATCAATGTCTTAGTAAACAACGCAGGTATTGGTATCTTCAAAACATTAGAAGAACTAACTGTAAAAGACTTCGAATTAACATTTAAAGTAGACGAGCTTGGTGTATTTCTTGGAATGCAAAAAGTTTTACCTTCAATGAAAAAAGCGGGTGTAGGTTCCATTGTTAATATTTCATCTGTCGATGGTTTAGTGAGTGCACCAACGGCTATTGCATATAGTGCTTCTAAACATGCGGTAACGGGTATGACAAAAGGTGCAGCTGCTGAGCTTGGCCAATATAACATCCGTGTAAATTCTGTACATCCAGGAATTATCAAAACACCTATGGCGGATCAACCTGATGTAGAAGAATATCTAAAACAACTAGAACAAGATATTCCACTTAGAAGAAGAGCAGAAGTAGTGGAAGTTTCAAATTTAGTGGTGTACCTTGCTTCGGATGATTCAAGCTACTCAACAGGAGCTCAATTTGTAGTAGATGGTGGAATGATTTCTGACTTATAATCGATTAGATTAGAGAAAAATCACAGGTGAGTGAGACCTGTGATTTTTTTTTTTGATTAGGAAAAGGATGTGAGATTGCTTAATAAAACGCCTGGAGCACCACCAACCTCCTAAAAACAGGAAAGTGATGAGCTTCGAAGTCACCTGGTCCACCATCACTTTCATTGGTTTGTACAGTTTCGATGAATAACAGCTGCATAAATCAGAATGAACTCCTTACTTCAATGCAGGAAGTAAGGAGTTTTTATTGAATATGTAAAATTAGAACAATCTGGAATTTTAATTGGGTTAGGAGAGGTTTAGATGTCGTTTATGATGGTTCAGAAAGAATTTAAGCTTGTTGGAATAAAAGGGAGTGGGGAGTTTGTTAACTTTGGTAATGAAGTACCCTTACTTGCGAAAAAACTATTAAGTCGCTCAAGAGAAATTAAAGATCTAACGGAGACAGAAATCGCATTATTTGAGCCTAAAAAGGATGAAGATCATAAGATAGGCCATTATTATGTAGGGCTAATTGTGAGCGAGAAATCAAATGACGTACCTACAGGAATGGAATATATAGAGACAACTAATCATTACATAACAACACGAGGGAATATCTCAAAATTGGGAGAACTTCATTTGAATTTATTAAATTGGGCATCAGAACAAGGATATAAAAGAGACCTCAATTCTTATATAATCGAGACTTATCACCCTATAGGTGAAGGTGAAGAAGAAGTACAGATTTATTTACCAATTCATGTTTAAAAGTACAATTCAAAAACCTACTAAAAAGACGGGCAAGTTTGTTGGTTTTATAAGGAATAAAAAAGTAATTTAAACGGAGGTAACACTGAGATTGGAAAACGTTGAAGGTTTTACAATAAAAATTGCTACAAATGACGAAAGTAGTGAAATTATTAAAATGTTAAAGCAAATAGCTCAATGGATGAAAGAGAACGGAATAAACCAATGGAGGTATCTATTAGATGGTGGTGATGACGAAGAGATTAAACAAGGTATTCATGATCAAGAAACATATATTGTATTGAAAGATATGGAATTAGTGGCTACCTTCACACTATTATCTAAACAAAGCGAATGGGATAGGCATATCTGGGGATGTGATAAATCTACAGAATCTCTTTATCTACATAGAATTGCAATAATACCTAATTATATGAAGAAAGGTGTAGGTAAAAGTATTTTGACTTGGATACAAGAAAATGTAAATGATAAAAAATATCTCAAGTTAGATTGTGTTGCAGATAATAGTAAACTAAATAACTTTTATAAGAACAATGACTTTGAACTAGTTGGTATAACCGATGGACATAGTAGGTATCAAAAGATTCTAAAACAATATTAAATATGCATTAACTACCGAGGAGGGGGCAGGAAAAAATGAATAACTGTATAGGACTTTCTGGAAGTGTAATTATGACAGAAACTGATAAATTCCCTCTATTATTTACGAATGAGAATGTAAGTCATATTGAGATCGGTGAGTTTCCGAGCGAAGAGTCTTTACAACATTTCTTAGAACTTTTACATAAGAATAATGTAACATTTGGACTTCATTCCCCTTTGTATAGAAATCAGAGTAAATATGATTTGCTGGAAAAAGTTCAGTATGAACCGGAACAGGCTTGGAAACAGTTTGAATCTGAGGTTAAATATATGTCCCAATTAGGGGCTCAATATATTTTAGTTCACTTCCCTTATTTTAAAGAAGAAACAGACAAAGATACGACTGAAATGATCGAAAATGGATTAAAAAGATTACATATTCTTCAGGAAAGATATTCGATACCGATTGTTTGTGAACCGAAACTAGGTTTTAATAAATCAGCGTTTGGAATAAGAGCTCTTGATCATTTTCCGTTTGAGGTTTGGGACAAGTATGGAATCAAACTTTGCATAGATATAGGGGATTACTTATTAGCGACTGGTGATAAGGTGTTAGATTATATACAGAAGTGGAAAAAGCATATAAAGGTCGTTCATTTGCACAATGTAGAGTTTCATCATGAAAAATATATATGGGTACCTGTTCACCCATCTCATGAGCTAGACAATTCACATTTTAAGGTAAGGGATTTAATTTATGAGCTGTCGAAAAGTTCGGGTGTGTATTTTATTTTTGAACATACACCCCATACAAATCCAACAGGAGCATTTGTTAATGAGGGAATTAGCTGGGTAAAGGATATAATTCGAGACTGACCTAATAAGAAAAACTATGCTTTGTCGGAGTAAGCACTAATAGCGCAGGTAAAAACCTATTAAAAAAAACACTAGACTAATTGAAAAAAATAGTAGCCAGTGTTTTTTATAAATAAGATGAATTATCTTTCTGGAGCTCCAGGTGGTGTATATTTTGGTGGGACTTTTAGCCAGCCTCGCTGTTTCATAAGGTTTTTAAATGGTGCAGCGTATCTCATGAGATTTACCTGCATCTCAAAAAATAATAAACCAACATCCGTCCTAACCGTTTTACTCATGGCTTGGGCACAAAATGTAATTGAAGCACCTATTTTCACAGCTATTAAATTTGCTATTTCACTATCAGTTAGTTTTACCCCCTCTGGAACGGAATCGGCTTTTGATACTGGCTTTGGTGAGCTTAAACTTGGTAAAGGAACTCCTTCTTTCATTAGGAAATGTTCAATTTTTTTAGAATCTGCATTGCTTGAATTATAGGCAGATTGCAAGGCATGTTTTAAATCTGTATCGGTTGTTGTATTTAGTCCAACTTGATAAAGGACATGTGCTTCATTGAACGCAGTATATGCTGTCCATAAGTCCATTACTTCACCAACATGTAAAGGAGGCTTGGGTTCCTCATCAATAAAGTTCTTAATTATGGCAATTACTGACTCTAATGGATTAGTCAAATTATTATACCTCCATAATTGGGTATTACTTTTAGTTTATTTATTACCATGTACATATTGCTGCATTCAAGTTTTTCAGTTTTTTATAATATAGTACGCAGTTCAAAGCAAATTAAGAAATAGGAACACTTTCAATGTTGAAAATAGATTTTACCCCGACTAACTTTTTCAAAAGTGATATTTTGTGTTGAATAATTTACTTTTTGCAAACACGTTTGAAAGCAGAAAAAGAACGATATAAATAGGAAATGAAAAATAGGGTTTCCATTTAATCGGTTCGTATATTTGAGATAAAGCTGCCAGAGGCTCACCTATAAATGCTGATAATGTAGCGAATATTACCCCTTTTAATATGGGCGGAAACTTTGACTTTATTTCAATTAATAACATAACTGAAATTGGTAGCAGCGTTAAATCCCAGGGGAAGTATCCTGGGATAAAAGGAAAAACGTCATATGGATACATCCATAATCCTAATTGGACCCCAACTGAATCTAGAATGACAGAGATAAGACTCATAAATAATCCAGCCCTAAATAGGTCGCCAGTGTATTTTTTATTGTGAAATCTCACCCATAGAATCCAAGGTAATAAACCAAGTATTATCCCCAACCACCACAGAGGGGTAAGGAAGATAATATCTTGCCATGTATTTATAAGTGTGTTGTTTGCATCATTGTAATTAGAAAACACTTTTAACATTCTATGAGTAATTTCTTCAGTGGACACCTTAATCACACTACCTTGGATAGTTTAATTATTTTAGTATTATCAAAAATAGACAAAGCATGTATTAAGCAGTTCGATTTGTGGGTCGTCACGATAGTAGATAGTTTAAGACTTTTACCGACTTACTTATTGAGATAACGAGGCGAGCTAGATCAGTAACCACACAATTACTGTATTAAATCTGGGGGCAATTCATATGTTTCTAGGTTACCGAAGGTCCGACACTGATTTGATACGTTATTCTGTCCTTGCCCACTGGGGTATTATGCCGCCTTCTACTGGTTCGACTATTAATGTTATCTCCAAAAGAAAACCGCGAAAGCTATTTACTCTCCTAGTGTGAATCACTTCTATTTTCCAAGGAACAACGTAGGGCTTGAAATTTAATACATGCGGGTAATAATATACACCGACTGTCTCGATGATATGTGGTGTTAAGAAAAGCATTAGCATGTCTTGTAACCTAAGTTCCTCAGAGTCTTGCGTTGGCTTTGTTATTGATTGTACATTTGTATGAGTAGAAAATAGAAGTGAAAATGCAAGGAGAATTATGAAAATAAATTTACTCATATTAAAAGCCCCTTTATTCTAGTGTCAAATTTAATATATTTTGTCCACAATTACGTATCTAATGTAGTATGGTTGCTAAGATCAAGGCTGATTATGAGAAAAGTTTCTGTCACGATAGTTTTTCTTGTTGTTCCACTAACGAAGCTGGTATGTTTAATAATGGGGGGGATAAAAGATGAAAGGGAATAGGGTAAAAAAACAGTTAATAATGGGATTCATTTTGTTTGGGATTTTTATTATATCGGGCAGTATCCAAATTATTTTTTCCCCATCCAACTTTGTTAGAGTTGTATGGTTATTCATCGTTATTTTAAGTTCATTGTCTTTAGGTGCATTTATTAGAGAATTTTATATTCTAAAAAAGAATTCTATAGAAGAAGATTTAAAGCGTTAATAAGGGTGCTATAAAGCCAATAGGTTCATTGAAGAGGTAACTTTTGATGGATCATTACCGTCTACATAAAAAAGGGTGAGGTCATGAGAAAATCAGTTATTCTATTTTTATTTACGTTTGTGTCTTGCATTTTGCTTGTTAGTTGTAGTGCGGATGGTGGTAAAGTGACTGCGAGAGATGTTCTGAAACAGAATCATGATGCGGATGTTTTAAAATATAATGGTTTTATGTACAATAATGTCACTGATCTTGAGTGGTTTAAGAAAGATAAGAGTAAATTTCAAAAAGGAAAAGAAATTGGGGAAATCAAAAAAGTAACAAATTCTTCTCTGTTCTTTACTAATTTCTCAGCAACCAAGTTACCTAAGGGAACAACCCTGTATGATTCGAATGACGGAGATACTGGAATTATAATAATAGAAACGGAGAATGGTGAAATATTATATTATATGAAATTACTCGAGGGCTAACTTCACTAAAATCCTTACTTCAATGCAGGAAGTAAGGATTTTTTTTGCAGGTGTGAAATTATATTAAAAGAGTTTAATAGACATACCCGTCTTACTGCATTTTATTATTTTTATAAGCCAAAGGCGTCATGTTCATCGCTTGTCTGAATTTAGTAATGAAATAACTTGTACTATTAAAACCAACTTGGTAAGCCACTTCGGTAATCGTAGAATCACCTTGATGGAGGAGATATAAGCTCTTATGAATACGATAATCGATCACATAATTTAAGGGGGTACATTTTAAATATCGCTTGAAAAATCGGCAGCATTCAGAACGGCTCAGCTGACCAGCTCTTGCAATATCCTCTAACATCATTTTTTCTGCATAATGCTGATGAATCCAACTTAACATTTGCTTCATTCTTTGACTCTTTACGATTTCTGTCTGAACATATTCTAGACTAAAACCGCTATCAATTAAGTTTTTCCAAATGAATGCTAGTTGCTGGGTAATATCGATTTCATAGTATGGGGTCTTTTGCTCAATACTCTGATAGATTTTTAAAATGGCATCTAAAATGTTCTTCCCCCAGTGCTTATTTGCACTTATATATAAGTAATGTAAATTCGTCGCTTGAATATAAGGTTTTACATATGTCGTATAGAGTTCTTGTGATAAAACAAAGGACGGAGAAACATTTAAGCAAATATAAACACAACCCGACTGATCTTTATCCTCTGCCATGTGCAGGCATCCGCTATTTATAAAAAGTCCATCACCTTCTCGAACAACGATCAACTCGTCATTCACTTGAAAATTTGCCTCTCCTTTTACAATCAACACAAATTGAATTTCATCATGCCAATGTAGTGGAATATAGCCATGTATATTTTGAGTAATGGTCGTTTGATAACATGCAATTGGCATAACGACTGTATGATGTTTGGTTAGTTCTTTTAAACTTTCATCAATCATGAAGTTTTTCACTTGCATACCGAACACCTCAATATAGTTATATTTTTTTATTCAATAATGGTATTTTTCTAATAATTCTTAAATTATTATAACATTATACTTACATCTTTAAATCTGATTAGCCAAAAATCAACTGATTTACTTTTATTCTACTAAACATTTTGAAAGGGGAAATGAACATGATTACGAACATAAATCTGTCAATCAACAAGGAACGCTTGCTTAACCAACTTCAAGAACTTAGCCAAATTGGTCTGGATAATAATAACAGACGAACAAGACTAGCTGCTTCAGATGCAGATAAGGCTGGACGTGATCAATTAGTGAATTGGATGAAGGAAGCAGGATTGGAAATTAAAATTGACAGAATCGGTAATCTCTTTGGAATTTGGTGTGGTTCAGAAAATAGGGATGAAGCACCCATTTTGCTAGGGTCGCACATCGACACCGTTATTAATGCGGGTATGTACGACGGATGTTATGGAGTCCTATCAGGACTTGAAGTCATAAAAACGTTACAGGAGAATGGTTTTGTTCCTGCCCGTCCAATTGCAGTCGCAGCATTTACCAATGAGGAGGGAGTGCGCTATCAGCCTGACATGATGGGATCACTTGTCTATGCTGGCGGTCTTTCAGTTGATGATGCGCTTAAATCGGTAGGTACGGATGGCACCCTTTTGGGAGAGGAACTTGAACGTATTGGATATGCCGGTGCAGAGGAACCTGGCTTTTTGAAGCCGCACACATACATAGAGCTACATGTCGAACAAGGGCCAATTCTGGATAAAATGGGTATTCCAATTGGTGCGGTTGAGAATCTTCAAGGCATATCTTGGCAGCGAATTACGATTGAAGGTGTGGCAAATCACGCGGGTACTACACCAACAAATATGCGATGTGATGCAGGGCTTGCGGCAGCACGAGTAATAACCTATCTACGTGAGCGTGCGGACGCTTCTAATGGGCAAACGGTTGCCACTGTGGGAACCATTGAATTTAAGCCAAATGCTGTGAATGTCATTCCATCACTTGCCACATTCACTGTTGACTTACGAGATCCGAACGAACATAGACTGATAGAAGAAGAACAAGCACTTGCAAACTATCTTAAAGAACTAGCAGCCTCTGAAGAAGTTTCCATTACATCTGAACAACTAGTACGTTTTCAACCAGTTACATTCGATGAAACAATCGTTAAATTGATAGAGGAGGTTTCTGAGGGACGTGGACTCAAAGCAAAACGAATGACATCTGGCGCGGGGCATGATGCTCAAATGATGGCCAGTGTTTGTCCTTCTGCTATGATTTTCGTACCAAGTGTCGATGGTATTAGTCACAATCCTAAAGAATATACAAAAGATACAGACTTGGCAGCGGGAGCCAATGTATTACTTGATGTAGTAAGTAAACTAGCAGGTAACAAGATAAAAGGAGATTAAAAATGGCCAATTTAACAAATCTAAAAACAGAAATTCAATATTTTATAAATGACAATACAAGAAAGACAGATTCAGAGAAAGCATCTGCAGCATTTATGAATATGGAAGTAGTTGAAAAGGTTAGAAATTTTCATAAAAGCTTTCCAGAATATATAGTAACGCCGCTTCACAGCTTAGCTGAGTTATCTAAACAATTTGGAGTTCGCAATATTTGGGTTAAAGATGAATCTTATCGATTTGGACTGAATGCTTTTAAAGTATTAGGTGGTTCCTATGCGGTTGGTAAATATCTAGCAGAACGATTAAACGTCGATATTTCAGAACTATCTTTTGAAAAATTAAGGAGTAAAGAAGTAAAAGAGGAATTGGGTGGCATTACTTTTGTTACAGCAACGGATGGAAATCATGGAAGAGGAATTGCATGGGCTGCAAACCAGCTTGGCCAAAAATCTGTCGTATATATGCCAAAAGGTTCTTCAGAAATCAGATTAACGAATATTCGTAAAGAAGGTGCAGAGGCTTCAATCACAGATTTAAACTATGATGATACGGTGAGGTTGGCAAGCCAAAAGGCGAAAGAAAATGGTTGGGTTTTGGTACAGGATACGGCCTGGGATGGATATGAAGAGATTCCTGCTTGGATTATGGAGGGGTATCTCACAATCATAGATGAAGCAATGGAGCAGATTGCTGAAGTTGATGATCGGCCCACTCATGTATTTTTACAAGCCGGAGTAGGTTCTTTTGCAGGCAGTATGCTCGGATATCTAGTCGAGAAATTTGGAGAAGAACGTCCAATGACAATTATCGTAGAGCCAGATAAAGCGGATTGTTTATACCAATCTATGAGAGTTGGCGACGGGAAACCACATGCCGTAACGGGTGCATTGGATACGATTATGGCAGGTTTAGCATGTGGTGAACCAAGTAAAACTTCTTGGGGTATTTTAAAAGATTATGCTCAAAGTTTTGTTTCTTGCCCAGACTACGCAGCCGCCCGTGGTATGCGAATTCTTGCCAACCCATTAGGCTGTGACCCTCGTATTGTATCCGGCGAATCTGGTGCAGCAGTGGGTATAGGATTGGTTAGTTTAGTAGCTGAAAATAGCAGGCTTATAGATATGAAACATGCATTGAACCTTAATCAAGATTCGAAAATTTTGATTATCAGCACTGAAGGTGACACGGATCCCGATCATTATCGAAAAGTTGTATGGGATGGGGCCTATCCATCTGTCTAATAGATTTATAAAAGGAGTGCGATTACGATGAAAAACGAAGATTTTGAAAAACAGCTTATTGAGTGGAGGCACTATCTTCATTCGCATCCAGAAAGTGCATTTGAAGAAAGAAATACGTCTGATTTTTTAGCTAAAGTCCTAACGGATATGGGATTAGAGGTTCACAGAAATATTGGTGGTACTGGAATCGTTGCTAATCTGACAGTGGGTGAAGGGAAAGGAATCATTGGGATTCGCTCAGACATAGATGCTATTAATCTAACAGAGGTGGGACAACATCCATACGCCTCTAAAAATCCAGGTAAAATGCATGCGTGTGGTCATGATGGACATATGGCTACACTATTGGGCGCAGCCAAGCTATTAACGGAGCGCCAAAATTTTAATGGGACGGTTCGATTTATTTTTCAACCCGCAGAAGAAACGGGGAAAGGTGCTTTTGCCATGATGAAAGATGGGCTATTCGATCGTTTTCCAGTAGATGAGATTTATGGAATGCACAACATGCCCGGGATGCCAGCGGGAGCCATCTCTACTCGAGCAGGAGGAATTATGGCAAGTGAGGATAACTTTATAATCCGTATTAAAGGTCAAGGCTCACATGCATCAAGTCCCCATGTGGGGAAAGATCCGATCGTGATTGCATCAGAAATTGTTCTTGCTTTGCAAACGATTATATCCCGTAATATGAACCCAAATGTTCCTGCGGTCATTTCATGTACTGAATTTATCACAGATGGGATTCGCAATGCGATACCAACAAATTTAGTGATTAAAGGAGATACGAGAAGTAATACTCCAGAGGTGCAAAAGTTACTAGAGGAACGAATGAGAACAATTAGTGAGGGAATATGCAAAATAAATGGAGCGGAGTGTCAATTTGAATATACGCATGAATTCGCACCAACCGTGAACTGGGAAGAATGTGTTGAGATTGCAGTACAAGCAGCCAAAAATGTCGTTGGCGAAAATAATGTGGATGGAAATTGTCAACCGTGGATGGCTTCTGAAGACTTCGGTGCATTTTTAGAAAAGGTTCCTGGTTGTTTTGTCTTTATAGGGAATGGTGATGATTCTGAAGGTGTGGGAAATATTCCGCTTCATAACTCGAGCTATGACTTTAATGATAAGATCCTAAAAATTGGTGCGGAATATTTTGCAGAATTAATTAAGGTCCGCTTGCCAAGGGAGTCTTCTATTTAATATGCTAGGTATGTTTAGTATTGGATTACATTTACGTTATAGCAACTAGAATTTATTTTAGTAAACCTGTTAACCCTGTTGTTAGCGGGTTTTTTAGGTGCCGACAAAAAGTGGTTCGCTGTTCCAAGAAGGATTAAAGCACCTTTATGTTGAAATGAATTAACAAACGAAACAGTTTAATGAAGGGAGCAAGTTTATTATGATGATAAAAGGTTTCGGAGGAATTTTTTGGAGAACTAAAAATGTAGATGCAATCAAAAAATGGTACAATGAGGTTTTGAATTTAGAATTTGAAGGTTGGAATGGGACAATTATAAAACCCCAATCAGGAAATGAGACGATTTTTTCTTTCTTTACTGAAGATGACCTTTATTTTCCTCCAGAGCAGCAAGTAATGTTAAATTTCCAAGTCGATAGTATAGACGAGTCTATTAAGCATCTTGAACAAATGGGTGTACCCCTCGAAAAGAATAAAGAGACTAATGATTATGGTGCGTTTATTTGGATAAAAGATCCAGAAGGTAGATTGATTGAGCTATGGGAGAAATAATGGGTTTTGAACAAATGAGTATTTAAGTCGAAAGGAAGATTGTTATGGTTTATATCGCACTTCTTCGTGGAATTAATGTGGGGGGAAACAATAAAATTGACATGAAGGTGCTTAAACAAACCTTTGAACGAGTCGGGATGAAGGATGTGGTGACCTACATCAATACAGGTAATATTATTTTTTCATCTAATGACCAATCAAAAACGGAGCTATCACGTATTTTGGAAGAAGCCATCCATGACGATTTCGGATTACGAATTAAAGTAGTCGTTCGAAGTATCGATGATGTCAGAGGAATCATTCACGCAATTCCTGTTACATGGAAAAATGACAAAGACATGAAAAGTGATGTCATGTTTTTATGGGATGAAATTGATGATAAAACTGTACTTGAGAATTTGGTCATCAAACCAACGATTGATACGGTGAAATATGTACCCGGCGCGATTTTATGGTCCATTGAAAAGAAGAATGCAAACAAAAGTGGAATGTCAAAGATCATTGGAACAAAAATCTACAAGCAAGTAACTGTAAGAAATGTCAACACGGTTCGTAAAATATATGAACTCATGGAAGCTCAAAACAGATAGACAGCCGATTAAATCATACAATCAATTTTTATGATTTTGGCAGGGAGAATCGGCAGGTAAGTTAAAGAATGGGTATTATAATATAAGTTGAATTATAATTAGTAAAGAGATACAACAAAAAGGAGTAGATACATAATGGAAAAGGTCACACCATTTTTAATGTTTCAAGATGGCAAAGCAGAGGAAGCAATGAATTTTTACACGTCTTTGATTGAGGATTCCTCAATTACGAATATTGTTCGATATGGTACAAACGAAAGTGGAGATGAAGGAACTGTGATGCAAGCTACCTTCACTTTAAAAGGTCAAGAAGTTATGTGCATCGACAGTAATATCAAACATCAGTTTTCCTTCACACCTTCGTTCTCACTATTTGTTACTTGTAGTACGGAAGAAGAACTTGATAATCTTTATCAGAAGTTGAACGATGGTGGACAAGCACTTATGCCACTAGGAGATTATGGTTTCAGTAAGAAGTTTGGCTGGCTAAATGACCGCTTTGGAGTTTCGTGGCAACTCAATCTACCTAAATAATAAAAGAACCAATATAGTGTTCAAATCAATAAAAAAACCAACAGGTGTGTTGATCCATGCAGGATTAAGGCGCCTTTTTTTAGGCAGTTGTTTTATTTATAAGCATGAAAATCGTATGTTAATTTGGAATATTATGTTAATATGAACTATGAGCTGTGAAGAAAACAAATAATAAAAGGGGACCAATAGATGATTATTTTTGTTATGCTACCCGTAATTATTTCATTGATAGGTTTATATTTCATAACAATAGGATTGTGGGAATTAAGAAAGGGTGTAGATAGAAAGAAATATGTTATATATATGTTTACTGGTTTAGTACTACTTTTGATTATTGCAACATTAATGCCCTCCCTTTGGTGACGTTTTTAAACTAACGAAACAGGTAAATTCTACTTGAGCCTCTTGATAGCAATCATACCCGATTGTCGACTGAGGCAGAGGAAAGGGAAACGCAAGTGTTCGAATCGTGCCCGATTGGCGGTAGGGGCAGCTAAAAGGGAACGCAAGCGTCCGAATCGTGCCCGATTCCCATAAGAGGAAGGTAAAAAGGGAACGCAATAGAATCATAGAATTATACCTGATGTATGTTTAATAGAAAAGGAGGAACTAAACCATGAAAATTGGACTGATAGGTGATAGTTTAACTGAAGGTCGTCCTGGAGTATCTTTTGTGGAGATTTTAAAAGAAAACTATCCAAGTATTTCATTTGATAATCTTGGCAAACCAGGTGAAACAGTTAAAAGTTTGCATGCCCGTTTAACCAAAACAAAATTAGAAACAAACTATGATCTTATTTTCCTTTGGATTGGAGTCAATGATGTTTATTCCAAATTGTTGAAAGTCCAAGCACAGCCTGTTTCAAAAGATATCGAGGAATTTAGGGAGTATTATAACAAAGTATTAGAAATGGCTCTTTCATCTACTAAACAAGTAGTCACAGTTTCGCCAGCTTTAGTGGGTGAAACTACACAAAATGAAAATGAAATAAAAAACATATCTTCCACCATCGAATCCCTCTCAAGAGACCATCCAAATGTAAGTTTCTTAGACTTGCATTCCGTATTCGCGAAACACCTTTCTAACGTCACTAGTTCAGATTACCTCAGTATCAACGTTATGAGAGTGATGGTGGATGTTCTCTTCTATAAAACTCCAACTAGTATTGAACGGTTATCAAAAAAACGAGGACTTCACTTAACATTAGACGGCATTCATTTAAATAGTACGGGTGCAGCACTCGTTGCGGCACAATTTTCAACTATGTTAGATCAACTATTATTTAACGACGATAAGTCTATTAAGTAGTATATCCATTTAACGGAAGGGAAAGGAAAGCCGCTATTGTTACGGGCTGCGTTCAGGGCCAAGTAGCTTTGTTTGTGAGATGGGAAAAGCAGAATGAGATGAATCGGCTTCGGATAGGGCATGGCTTATACCATGTTAACTATCTGACATATGTTTAATATAAAATTATAGCAAAACGCTAATATGGTAGTATATTTGCCCATAAACCCTCATGACATATGTTATCATATTGTTGAGGTGAAACATATGGCTAAAGTTTACCGTGGTAGAGGGTATGTGTACTCCATCCAATACCATATTGTATGGTGCGTCAAGTATCGTTATAAAGTTTTAATGGGGGAAGTAGATGTAAGATTGAAAGAAATGCTACATCAAATTGCAATTGATAACGGATTTTCCATATTGGAAATAGAAACCGATTGTGACCATGTTCATCTGTTAATTGATTGCACACCGCAACATTCTATCCCAACGATGATTAAATCATTAAAAGGCGTATCTGCAAGATTACTATTTAAAGAATTCCCAGGTTTAAAGAAGAAACTATGGGGTGGTCATCTTTGGAATCCATCATACTTCGTCGCTACTGTAAGCGATTATACGGAAGCACAGATTCGGCTATACATTCAAAATCAAAAAGTGAGATGAATAGAAGAAATGATGGTGAAAAAGGCTTTTAAATTCCGTATCTATCCAAATCAATACCAAACTACATTCATTAATAAAACCATTGGATGTAGTCGGTTTGTCTACAATTATTTTGTGGGTAAACAAAAAGATAGAGATGCATATTGGTATATTGTGAATGAAATGGTTCAGAACGGTCAGCTTCCTCAAAATAATTGGAAGGGTGAATTTTTCAATAAAAACAAATCGATCAAAGAGGTTCGAGAATTGAAAAAACATTATCCGTTCTTGAAAGAAGTAGATAGTATTGCCCTTCAAAAATCAGTTGAAATTGTAAACGATGCCTACACTCGATATTACAAAAAGCAAAATGATGAACCTCGTTTCAAATCGAAAAAAAATCCTGTTCAATCTTACACAACGAAATGTGTAAATGGAAATATTGACGTGTTGGATAAACATATCAAACTTCCTAAACTAGGACTTATTCGCTTTGCGAAAAGTCGAGAAGTTCAAGGGCGGATCATGAACGCAACGATTAGACGTAATCCGAGTGGAAAATACTTTGTATCTATTTTAACGGAGATGGAAGTGCAACCGTTAGACAAAACGGGATCAGCAGTTGGAATTGATGTAGGTCTTAAAGATTTTGCCACACTTTCAGATGGTAAAGTATACGAAAATCCAAAGTTTTTCCGCACATTAGAAGAAAAATTGGCGAAAGAACAACGTATTCTATCGAGGCGACATATTGGATCTTCAAATTGGAATAAACAACGGATGAAAGTCGCTAGAATCCATGAGAAAATCACGAATGCAAGAAAGGATATGCTTAATAAAATCTCAACCAATATTGTCAAAAGCCACGACATCATTGGGATTGAGGATTTGTCCGTAAGCAACATGCTCAAAAATGGCAATCTTGCAAAAGCGATAAGTGAAGTATCATGGTCTCAATTCAGAAGAATGCTGGAATACAAAGCAAAGTGGTATGGAAAACAAGTGGTAATAGCAGCGAAAAACTTTGCTTCCAGCCAACTATGTTCAAATTGTGGTCATCAGCATAAAGACGTTAAAAATCTTGAATTACGTGAATGGACATGCCCGTCGTGTAAATGCCATCACCAACGTGACTTTAACGCAAGTATCAATCTTCGCAATGAAGCGTTGCGATTAACCGCAGGAACTGTGGGGATAGCCTAATCAACTAGGAACCAATAGGTTTCCATACTTAGGAATCTCGTGACTTTAGTCATGAGAGGTTCAAACCCAGTCCTGAAACATAAAAAGGATAGATTTATAGAGATTAACAAAATGGCAGCTCTTATTTATAAGGAATATGGTGCTATTGAAGATGAGACGTTCCAGAGCACTTTTATTGATGCTATCTATGGTTGTAAAGGGATGGAGGCATCGGTAGAATTGCATGAAAATGAAACGTTGATGTGCTCAGTTTCTACATTTAACAATAAACATCATCACGATATGGTTATGGAAAAAGTTGATTCGGATATGCGAATTGAAGAATTATATAATGAAATGATTCAAGTTATTGATATGAGCCGAGTTGTTCGTGGTGAATTTGAGAAGGTTTAATATAAATAAAAATATTTTTCTTACAAAGGAAGGAGCCGCGGCACCTCTTTTTATAAATCTTAATTTATCAGACTCTGAAGGGAAGGAATGACTTCGCAGGAAGAAACAAATACTAAGCTTAAATACATTTTGTAAAAGGGAGTGCTACTCATGCGTGCGATTATCATAAATGAATATGGTAGTAAAGATGTGTTAGTAGAGCAGGAGCTACCGAAACCAGAAATAAAACCAAACCAAGTACTTGTTGAGGTGTATGCAACCTCCATTAATCCAATTGATTGGAAGCTTCGTGCGGGGTATCTGAAGGGAATGCTTGATTGGGCATTCCCTATTATTCTTGGCTGGGATGTGGCTGGTAAGATAGTTGAAGTTGGAGATGAAGTGAAGGATTTTCAGGTTGGGGATGAAGTTTTTGCACGACCGGATACAACCCCAAGAGGTACATATGCGGAATATACAGTTGTGGATGAAGAATTGCTTGCCAAAAAGCCTAGTAACTTAACATTTGAAGAGGCTGCCTCTATTCCATTAGCAGGGCTAACCGCTTGGCAGTGTTTAGTGGATAAAACAAAAGTCAAGCAAGGAGATAAAGTGCTCATACACTCTGGAGCTGGTGGTGTAGGTAGTTTGGCCATTCAAATGGCAAAACATCTTGGTGCCTATGTTGCTACAACAGCGAGTGAGAAAAATGAAGCATATGTAAAAAATCTAGGTGCAGATGAATTCATTAATTACCGTGCACAACAATTTGAAGAAGAATTAAGTAATTATGATGTGGTCATTGATACAATGGGTGGCGATATTTTAACTAAAAGCTTCAAAATATTAAAACCTGGTGGCAGATTAGTAACGATTGCCGGACAACCCGATCCAGCCTTAATAGAAAAGCATCAAGTAACGGCAAGCTCTTATTGGTTAACGCCAAATGGTAAACAACTAGGTGAATTAGGCGAATTACTTGAGAAAGGAATACTTAAACCTCAAGTGGGTAGTGTATTTGGTTTTTCAGCAGAAGAGCTACAAAAAGCACATGAGTTAAGTGAAACCAATCATGCCAAAGGGAAAATTGTAATTAAAGTTAAATAATTGGTGGACAGTACAAGCTCTTTCATTAGAAAAAGAATATTTAACTTTCAGGTGCGTTGATCCAACAAGGATTAATGCACTTTTTTGTAGAAGTAATTATACTAAAGAAGCAGTTTAGCTGAAGAATAAAAAACACAAATTTATTTTTGGGAGAATCTTAAAGTTACTTAATAAATTTCATATAATGTGTTAAGGTTTGCTGCTTAGAATAGTATTTGAAGGAAAGAGAAAAGAGGAAAATGATGACACTCTTAATAATGGCAATTAGGTTTGTTTGGGAAATTCTAGCTCTAATCATTTTCGGTTTTTGGGGATTTCATCATGGGAAATTTCTCGGGGCCATTGGAATACCCTTAGTGGTGGTAGTTATTTGGGCTATGTTGGGATCACCAGGTGCACCATATAAACTTCAAGGATTTTATGGTATTATTTTGGAATTGTTTTTATTTTTAGCTGCAAGCTACACGCTGTATAAACTAGGGCATACACAATTAGCCTTAACATATTGCATTGTAGCCATAGGAACCTCTTTTCTCATTCATTATATGAAAATATAACTTACAAAAAAGCTATTGAAGTTTTACCTACTTACAAAACTAGAAAAATTAATAGAAGCTATAGTGGTCTTCAACAATGGGAGTGAATTACTTTAATAAAACGCTGTATCCAACAAAAGGGGCAGATGAGTGAAGAAGGATTATATTGAGTAGTTGAAGAAAATAAGTTAGTAGATCGCTTAGGTGATTAGTTTAAGAAGTGAGGGTAAATATAATGAATTTACGCATTGAACAGTATGTTGCTATTCTACTATTAATATCATTTGGATCGTTCTTTATTCTGGCATCATTGATTGGAGGAACAAATGAGCCATATCGAGATTTATTACTTACATTTGCGGTGGTTCACTTTGTTATGTGGAAGCTAATAACTATAAGTAAGAACGAAGAGAAAAAAGACAAATAAATTAATGGAGCAATTTGCGAATAAAAAAGAAGATGAACACTACATGTTTGTAGTAGAGTTCATCTTCTTCTTCGTCTAAAGGGGTATAGTTTTTGTGTGTAACATCTTAGATCTTAATATCGATCTTTGCATTTTTCTTTAACTCTTCTACATGCTGAGCGAGTTTTTCTTGCTGTTTTTGCTGTTGAAGAGATTGTTCGATTTGCGGTTTTACTTCTTCAAGCTTTGGAATTTCTTGTCCAGTAGTCTTGCCTTGTTCCGCATATTGATCATATGTGTTTTGAATTTCTTCATCGGTTATTTCACCAGCAGGAATTTCTTTCTCAACGTATTGATTAAGTTTAAGCCCGTCAGCTATTTGAGTTTCAAGAGTTTTCATATCCATGCCGGATTTTTTAAGAGCGGATTCGAATTCTTCTTCTGTTTTAAATTGTTTTTTCACTTCGTCCAGCCGCTTCTTAATATCTGCCTCTGAAACTTTATAGCTTTTTTTATCTGCCTCTTGAAGAAGAAGCGTTTGTCCCACTAAGCTGTCAATGGTTTGATTTTTCACTTGCTCTGCCGCTTCTTTAGAAGTCGGATCTTGTCCCATTTGCTGCATTTTTCCTTGTATAGATGATAATATGCCATTATAGTCGCTTCCTAAAATTTTTGTTTCATTAACGATGGCAACCGTTTTCTTTTCATCTATCTGCTGTGCTTCTAATTTCTTTTGCATTTCTTCCATTTGCTGTTGCTGATCAGTTTCCTCTGTTTTTGGTTTATCATTATTTTCATCAACTTTACTTTCTTCATTTCCTCCACATGCTGCTAAAACAACAGCCATTAGACCAGTTACGAGTGTAAACATCATTTTTTTCATAGTCAAACTCCTTCCTAAAGCAACAAGTATAATTTTTTTACTAAAAAAATCATCTTGTCCGCCATTATAAAGTTAATCGTACGAAAAAGAAACCTATGTACCCTTTTTTAATATTTAATACAAGATTGAAACATTTGGTAATGAATCATTAAATCCTGTAATAAAAAAATTTTTGAAGGGAGTAAATGTAAAGCTTCTTATAGGGGATTCCTGTATATACGGGTGTCCTTGTAAGTTTTAATGGGATTCTTAAATAGCATGGTGTAAAATGTAATTAATGGTAATTTTTTTAAATATAAGGTTGTGAATTATGAAGAAAAAACGAATCATTTACTTTACTCTTGCTATTATTCTATTTTTTCTAGTTCTACCATTATCAAAACCCTCACCAGAGACTTTTAATAAGTGGTTAGCGAATAAATACGATACAGAGTGTGTTGGAGATAATTGTCTGTACGAAAATTCGAAGGAAAAAGTCGTTCATAGAACGATAGATGATTATTTTTTCATAAATAAGATGGGCGTTATCCTTGAAGATGATGCAGGTACGAGAACATTAATTGAAGGTATAGGGATACTTGGAACTTTTCTTCCATTTACATTCAACCCAGGTTATAGTCCGGTAGTAGATATTTACAAATATTAAATCGATAACGAGGTAGGAGTTAAGATTATCCTTAAAGAACCTAAAAGTATAGCAAAAAGGGGGGGATTAAATTGGGCTCGAGAATAATGCACCTGGTTATTGCGAATAGAATTGCAGATGAGCTATCGATAAAAGATAAATCATCATTTCTATTAGGGGGCATTGCAGCGGATGCAGTTTCATCTAAAGACTTATCTCATTTTTACAAAGGCGATGTAAAAGACTATTCTCGGTATATTGACTACAAAGAATTCATACATAAATATAGCTCAAATATAGATTCCCACTTTATTCAGGGATACTATACTCACTTAATTGCTGATGATATTTGGCTAAAAGGCTTCTATTTACCATGGTTAAAAAACAGAATGGAGGCAGATAAGAGCATATTCAATCGGTATCACAACGATTTTCGATTACTAAATGGAAAATTATTAGATTACTATGGCTATACTCAACAATTAAGTGCTGCAATTAGTCAAAATGGTACTATCATCGAAACGGAAGAGGTAAAATCCGACGACATCAAAAAACTTGTTTCCTATGTAATTGGTGATATGGATTATGGTAGGGAAGAACTTGAGCAGCCGCTAACAGTGTTTACACTTGAACAGATTATTGGTTATATTGAGACTTCCGTTGATAAGGGTTTAATTTGCATTAAATCTTTAAATAGTTAAGATTGCTTATAGTTGAACTATCATTTGTGCAACGCTCATCCTCTAAGGATACCGTTCTATCACAAAAAAGGCAGGATCTTTGTCTTTTCTGCTACTTAAATACCGATATTAAAAAGGGGGATAAATTTGAAAAAAACCAAGTTTTTTCTTGGGGTAATTGCGTTATTAATGGTACTTTTAACAGGTTGTTCAAGCGATTTTGGAAAGGTGATTGTAAGTGAAAAGAACGAGCCTTCGGACATAAATGAGATTGGGAGCAGACCCAATGAATCCCCAAATATAAAATCTTTGGTTTATAGAGTCACTAGTGAAACACAGTTAAAAAAGGCTTGGGATTACTTTAATATGGAAGAGAAACTCCCTAAAGTAGAATTCGATCGTTATGATTATTATTTTGTAAGTATATCAGAATCAGGAACCTGTCCTTTTAAATTAAAAGACACAACCGTAAATGATTATAAAACAGAAATAAATTTTTATTTTAAAGGTAAGGGTGGTAACTGTACTGCTGATGCAACTCCTAAAACCTTTGTCATTGAAGTAGATAATACCACCGCAAAAGGTTTAGAAAGTGCTTCAATTATCTATCTTACTGGAAACAGTGAGTTAAGAACCACAGAAAAGATAAGGGAATAACCTTCTAGACAATCGGGACAGATAGTTTAAGTAGAGTAGGGGGAATAATGATGGAAATTAAAGTACTCGAACCCAAAGATGCAGTTATTTATAGAGAAATAAGATTAGACTCATTAAAAGCAAACCCTGAAGCATTTAGTTCCAGTTATGAAGAGGAAAAGGAATATCCTCTTGAAAGTTTTAAAACCCGATTGAATTTTGAACATATCTTTACGTTTGGAGCTTTTGTTGAAAACAAACTTGTCGGGGTTGTAACTTTACTTTTAGAAACAAAAATCAAAACCAAACATAGAGCAAACATTGTTGCTATGTATGTGTATCCAGAGAATCGTAAATCTGGAATTGCTAAACAATTAATGACTGCAGCTATTACAAAAGCTCAAGAAATAAAAGAGATTGAACAAGTTTATTTAACAGTAACTTCAAGTAATGAACCTGCAAAAAATCTATATCAATCTTTAGGATTTAAAACCTATGGGATTGATAAAAACGGATTAAGAGTTGATGATAAATACTTTGACGATGAACTAATGGTTTTAGTTTTATAATTCTAATTCAACTAATGCTAAGTGTTCATAAAAATCAATGCACATCATGATATGATTTATCTATGAAAATCATCAATAATAACAAAATAACAAGTCACCAAGGAGAACCACATGCTAACGATTTTACAAGAAGAACAATTTGAAAACCTTTATCAATTATTTGAAGATTCTTTCCCTAGTGATGAATATAGGCCTTACCAAATGCAACGGTCTTTACTTTCTCATCCTCATTATAAAATATATGTTTATGAAAAAGAGCATGAGCTTGCTGCTTTTTTTGCCACATGGGAAGGACCTGATTTTATCTTCCTGGAGCATTTTGCCGTTAAATCAAGCTTTCGCAATGGTGGCTTAGGCTCGAAACTACTCCAAGCATTTCTCGAGCAACAAGAAAAGCCTGTCGTGATTGAAATCGAACCACCAGAGGGGGAAATCGAAAAACGACGAGTTGGTTTTTATGAACGAAATGGCTTTAGCCTTAGTAAGAGGGGTTATATTCAACCAGCACTTGCAGAAGGGCAAAGCCCCGTTTCACTTGTATTAATGTCTTACCCAAAGCCATTACAAGAACAAGCATATCAATCTTTTAAAAACTGGGTATTTAAACACGTCTACTCCTAATATTGGATTTTTTGTTCGCAGTGGTTTACATATAAGGATTATTACACTAAAGGGTGCGATGATCCAAGAAGGATTACGCACCTTTTAGTTGAAGTTATTAAACTCTCGATGCAGATTAATAGAATACATTTTGGAGAAATTGGAAGGTGAGGACGAAACGATGGTATTTATGCTTTTATTTGTCATACCGTTATTAGGAGTTTTGTGGTTTATTAATTTTACTACTTTTTTAAAGAATTTAAAGCATGGAAAAAGTACTCATAGACAAGATGTATTAGGACCAGTCTTAACATTTATTTTTATCTTTGCTCTCATGTATTGCTTTCTTGGAGCCCTCTAAACCAACGACCAAAAAGGAATTAGCTTAATGCATCGTGTTGATACATAGGAGATCAAGAAATGGGTGGAATGCGGAGATGGAAGGACTTATCGTAGTCGGTGTGTTCATTTTTACCATAAAATAAGAATCGCTCGATAAGCGGGGAAACCTTTGCCGAGTAAAGTGAAAAGGCACTACTAGTAATCACACTAGTAGTGCCTTCTTGCAAACAAAGCTTCGATTGGCCCTATATGACCAGTCCTCGAACTCTTTATTGAATCTCTTGAATGACTTTTTCTAGGAATTCACCCATTCGTTTAACAGCTGGCTCTGAAAAATCAAAATTGACCCCAGTTTCTTTATAAATAGCTGCGATGGATTGATTGTAATCCGCACTTGCTCCTTTTTTAAAGGCTTCGACAGCTTGCTCAGGGTTTTTCTGATAATTCTCAAGTAATTCTAGAGCACCAAGCATCGAGATAGAGTATTCAATATTATAGAAAGGAACTTCAAAATAATGAAGGGTGCCTATCCAACTCATCCCAATTTCTTTCTCTAGACCAGAAGTATCGACAGGGTTTAAACCATAACGTTTTGCGATTTCAAAGTACTTTTCGTCACGCTCTTTGGCAGTATGGTTAGGATTTGTATACATCCAATGCTGGAAGAGGTCCCCTGATAGTGGTCCATATAACATTGTGAATGCTCGTCTTAACTCTTCACGCTGTGCGCTATGAAAATCCTCCTCCTCTGGATAAAACTGATCTAGTTTATCTAATAAAAGCAATTCCATCCCATGAGAATACAGTTCAGCTACTTCCATACGGTGCTGGTAGTCTTCTGTAGGTCCATGTTCAGAAAATTGGAGGTATCCATTCACCGCATGGCCCATTTCATGAATTAATGCAATTAGTGAGAAAAAGGATGGACTAAAGTTCGCAAAAACAAAGGTATCTCCTGAAACAGGCAAGGAGGTACAGAAACCACCTGGACTTTTTCCTTTTCGATCTCCAAGATCTAATAACCCATTTTCTCTCATATAATCGAAACGTTCTGAAAAATAGGGATCTGTCTTTCCTAACATTTCAGAAACACCATCCATAAGCGTAGACACCTCAGCGTATGGTGGCTTTTTCATCAATTTAGCAGTGTTGTCCCAAGGGCGGTATGTATCAACACCAAGCTTAGACTTAAACACATCGGCGAGTCGATTCCAAGCTGGGATAATATGTTTTTCTACATTTTCATGAAAGTCATAACAATCTTGGACACTATACTCACGATTTTTGGCCACAAACATATAATCACGATAATTCTCAAAGCCTGCATTTAACGCGATTTGATGGCGAAGTTGAATGAGTTCGTCCATGATAGCATCCATATCCGGCTTAATTTGACCAAAGGCAGAACCTATTTTGTAATAAGCTTTTTCTCGCACGCCTCTGTCAAGATTATCAAGTTGAGATTGGATAAACGGAAAAGGCTTTTCTTCTCCTTCCCATTCAACCGTTAACCCTCCCATAATTTCGCTATACTTTGTACAGAGTTCTTGTTCTCTAACCATCAATGGGATGTTTTCTTCTCTGAACAGTTTCACTTTGGACTCACGAACTTGTCGCATCAAGCCGTAGCGTTTTTCATCTAATTGATTAAAATAAGGAGACTCACAGCATTTCTCATTTAGTTTTGCTTCATATTTCATTAAAAGTGGTTGAATGACTTGTTGGTCGTGAAGATAGGTCGACTTAATTTCTGGATCCTCTGTATTCCTGTAAAAGTCAACTTGGTGACCTGTCATCGCCTCCGCGATCTTAATCATTAAATTCTTTTCCTCTTGTAACCATTTTTCAAGGTCAGAAACGGAATTGATTGAAACATCTAGTAAACTTTGAAATTGAGCTTCTATCAATTCTACATCTTTTAAATCAATTAATTCTTTATAGTAATTTTGACCTACATCTTTTGTCATGGATAATTCACCTTCCTTTTTTATCTCTATCATTATATTATCGAATCTTAGTACTTAAATCTAGTTTTTTCCAAAAGGGTGGAGCGGGTATTTCTCAAGCTTCCCTTTTTGTGTTCACTAAATCCTCTTCAGTGGATGTGGGAAGGTGTATCCACCTGTAGTTTTTCTAAGAACTTTACACTTTCAATGGAGTTAACTACTGAAGCAGGAATGAGAAAAAAAGTTATACATAAATATAAGTATTGGCGGAAATTTGAAGTTATTATTTTGGAGAGTGATATCGTGTTAACAGCATGGATTGGAAGTATTGCTTTTCTGGCAGTGGCTATTTTGTACGTATTATTAGCTTTAGGGTTGCCTTATGGAGATCTTGCAATGGGCGGGAAATATAAAATTATGCCGAAGCAAATGCGAGTCGCTTGTCTCATTTCCGTTCTTATTCAGTTGGTTGCAGTCATGTTTATATTACATGTTGGAAATGTAATTTCGATAAGCTTAATAGCACCCATTGCAAAAGGAGTCTGTTATTTTTTTGCATTCTATTTAATCCTAAATACGGTCATGAATGCTTTATCCAAGAGTAAAAAGGAGAGGCTTATCATGACACCATTATCTTTTATTACGGCGCTATGTTTTTTGATAACGGCGTGGAATGGATAATAGATAATCAATTTATTATAAATTATTAGCAAACGAAAAGACATTGAATAACCAATGCCTTTTTTACTATGTTGGTTTCTATTTTGAGGAGCAACCAGTTTTGTAGACTAGTTACTCCATTGGATTCATTATATTTAATTTAGAGCATTTATTACAATTTTCGCAGCCTCAGCAAGTAGTGCATCGTCATAAGCTGCGTCCTCCGTAGTTCGGTCAGATAGAATAGCGATGATAATTGGATCACGTTCAGGTGGCCAAACAATGGCAATATCATTTCGTGTTCCGTAAGTTGCTGCCCCACTTTTATCACCGACGACCCAGCCCTCAGGTACACCAGCACGGATTAGGGTATCTCCAGTAGCGTTACCAACTAGCCAATCGGTCATGATTGCTCGCTTTTCTGAAGGAAGAACGTCACTAACCACGAATGCCTGTAGACTTGTGGCTAGTGCTTTCGGTGTACTTGTGTCACGCGAGTCTCCAGGGGTTGTGAAGTTCAAATCTGGTTCAAAACGATCAGATTCTGTAACCTTATCGTCAATCTCTCTTAGCGCTGCTTCAAAGCCTCCAGGACCTCCGATTTCATTGAAAAGTAAGTTCCCAGCAGTATTGTCGCTGTAACGGATAGCAGCCTCGGCAATTTCTTTCAATGACATTCCTGTATCTACGTGTTTCTCTGTAACTGGTGAATAAGTAACTAAATCATCTTTTGTGTAAGTGATAATTTCGTCAAGTTCGTTTATCGATTTCTGTTGAAGCATTACTCCTGCAGCAAGTGACTTGTAAGTGGAAGCGAAAGCAAACCTCTCATCTGCTCGGAAAACAATACTCTCTTCTGTTTCAGTATCAATTGCATAAACCCCGAGGCGGGCGTCGAACTGACTTTCAAGTTGTCTGAACGCCTCGTCTGTAGTAGTTACTTCCTCCTTAGTGGATTCAGATTTGGTTGGGGATGCAGGTGAAGTGGCTGCACGCGTGCAACCAGCCAGCATGATTAATATAAGTAATGATAGAAATAAAGCTCCTTTACGTTTATGTAGTGGGATTAATGTATTCGTTAGTTTCTTCAAAATAACAACCTCTTTTCTTAAAAATGATAAATCTAAACATATTTAAACTCGTACAATATCGAATAGACCTCCACCTTTCCATGATTAAGATTACACGTGTAATACAATACTACATTTGTAATCCGAAGCGGTCAACCCATTTTTAAAAAGAATCAAAATTCCCAAGAAGTAGAATATTTATCTAGAAGGAGTAGATTGATAAACTACAATTGACGTGATATCATTTGAATATTACAGTTGTAATTCTAGGAAGCGGGATAAATTATGAAAGTTAATTGTGGATTTTCCCCTTTAGGTAGAAAGCAGCAGGGTAGAGGTAAGGAGATGAGAATAAGATGTTTTTTACATACTTTATCATCTGTTTAATCGTATCTTCATTAACGATTACCGGCATCTTGCTGGTGCGGAGTATATTTAAAAAACAATTATCTGCAAAAGGGCAATATTATATATGGTTTTTATTGTTGATTGCATTGATACTGCCTTTTATTCCGGTTCAATTATTACCTATTGAATTTTCCAATATTGCTTTGGAGGTCGACCAGGGTGACGGTACGATCCCTTCGTTTAAAATTACCGAGGAAGTTCAAAACTCGAATTGGAAACAGGAATATTCAGTATCTGTAAATCGTGCTAACCTTGAATATCTCAATATCATGACAGCCAGCATATGGATCGCGGGGATGCTTGTCATGACGGCTTTGGCAGTAAAAGCATGGCTTGAGGTAAGGAAGATTAAGAGAACAACATACTCACTGAAAAATAAGGACGTACAGTTTTTGTTTGAACAGTGCAAAAAACAGTTGGGTATATCGGGACATGTAGTGGTAGGAGAATCACGGAATGTCAAATCCCCGATGACATTTGGCCTTTTTAGAAATTATGTTGTATTGCCTGCCAATTTTGACGAATGGCTGTCTTTGGATGAAACCAAATATATATTTTTGCATGAGCTAAATCACTATAAATCGAAAGATATCGCAACGAATTACCTGATTGTTATTTTACAAATCATTTACTGGTTCAATCCACTTGTTTGGGTTGCGTTTCGAAAAATGAGATTAGATCGTGAAATTGCTTGTGATCATGCGGTGTTAAGTTCCTTAGATGAGAAGTGTCGTAAAGGATATGGGATAACAATCATCAATTTTATTGATAATGTTTCAAGTCAGAAAAACGTTAAGTTAGCCAATCAATTTAATGGTTCCAAAAAACAAATCAAAAGTCGCATCGAGCGTATTGCTTCCTATACAAAGGAATCAAAGCTTTTGAAGCTGAAAAGTACAGTGATTTTTACTATATTAGGAGTATTGGTTGCTAGTCAGGTTCCACTCATTTCTGCTATGGCTCAAGATAATAATCGTTATGATTTTAAATATGAAAAGGCTCTTTATATGGATTTAAGTAAGCATTTTACTGGCTATGATGGAAGCTTTGTCTTATATGATCAGCAGTCTGATCAATATCAAATATATAATAAAGACAAAAGCACCTTGAGAGTATCACCGAATTCTACTTACAAGATTTATAGTGCATTGTTTGGACTAGAGTCGAATCTGATATCTGATGAAAATTCTACGATAAAATGGGATGGCACCCAGTATCCCTTTGATTCTTGGAATTCAGAACAAAATGTAACGACGGCGATGAAAAATTCAGTGACCTGGTATTTTCAGGAGTTAGATAAAAGGAACCAGGCAGGGAATATCCAAACATTTCTTAAGCGAATCAATTATGGGAATGCTGACATGTCTGGGGGAATCAATCAATTTTGGCTAGAATCATCATTGGAAATTTCTCCATTGGAACAGGTCCAACTATTAAAAGATTTGTATACAAATCAGCTAGGGTTTGAGAAAAAAAACATCCAAACCGTTAAAGAGGCAATCAAACTCGAGGAAAAAAATGAGGAGATCCTTTCTGGTAAAACGGGTACAGGCAACGTCAATGGCAAGGAAATAAACGGGTGGTTTATCGGATATGTAGAGAAAGAGGAAAATACGTATTTCTTTGCAACCAATATACAGAATGAAAAAAATGCTACCGGAAAAAAGGCGGCAGAAATAACCTTATCCATTTTGCAAGACAAGGGAATCTATTAAGTAAAACTTGATTAAAAAGGTGTTAGAATCATCTTTTAACGACAAAAGGAGGTGGAACAGTGTGTCTAAAAAAATACCTACTATCTCGGAGTCTGAATGGGAAATTATGACGGTACTTTGGGAAAAGACGCCACTTACAGCGAACGAAGTGATTTCCATCCTACAAGAACGGACGGATTGGAAACCAAAAACCATACGTACCCTGCTGGATCGACTTGTCAAAAAAAATGTAGTGGGTGTGAACAAAGAAAAAAGGATTTATACCTTTTTCCCACTATATTCACAAGATGAATGCCAGCATGCGGAGGCGGAATCTTTTGTTAAACGAATTTATGGTGGGGCACTAAAGTCAATGTTGGTCCAGTTTATCCAGGAAGACTCATTATCAGAAGAGGATATAAAGGAATTACGTTCCATGTTGGATCCAAATAAGAAAAAACAAAACTATTAAGGAATGCCAAGCTATCGTGGCATTCTTTTTTAATTTGAGGCTTACCCTTCAAGCTTTATGAAATTTGTTAAATAAATGTTTTTAAAATTGAACCTAATATGATTTGATAATCGTCTAATAGCATTGAAGTAGGTTGATAGGGAGGGTAGTAGATTGGACAGAGAAGAAAAAGATATTATATTAGAAAAAATGATGATTGAATATGGTAATGAGTTAGTACGATTGGCATTTTCTTATGTGAAAGACCCAGAGATTGCTAAAGATATGGTGCAAAATACGTTTATAAAATGCTACAAAAGTCTGGATTCGTTTCGATACGATGCACAAATAAAAACCTGGCTTTATCGCATAACAATTAATGAATGTAAAGACTATTTAAAAAGTTGGAATTACAAAATGGTACAAGTTAGAAGTTTTATTAACGAAACCACAAGGTCAATATTACCATCACCAGAAAAAACAGTTATTGATAAATATAATAACGAAGAAATGAAAGAGAATATCTTTTCTCTTCCGAAAGTGTATCGGGAAGTGATTTACCTATATTACTATGAGTCTTTAAAAACCGATGAAATTTCAAGTGTTTTAGATATTTCTATTAATACAGTGAAGACTCGATTAAGAAGAGGGAAACAACGATTAGAGTCAGTGATAAGGGAGGCAGAATTTTATGGAAGATAAACGAGTAAAAGATAGATTTATGACTATGTCTGATCAAGAATTAAGATTTACGAAAAAAGACCGTAATGAAGTGTTTGAACAAATACATAAAATAGAGAATCACACAAAAAGATTAAATCTTGTTTCTATTACAAAACAACTCGCCATACCTACAGCTTCATTATTAGTGATCGGCTTGTGTATATTATTGTTTATTCCATCGATTTTTCAAGGAAACGTTACGAATGAAAACAAAGGAATACATGCAAGTGGAGTTGAATCTCAAGAAGACGAGTCTTTTACCACGCTATTTATGGTAAAAGATGAGAATAATAGAATACCAATTAACCTATTGCTTAGTTTTAATGAAGATAAAAAGATGATGAAAGTTCTATCTATCCCTCGTGATACTTATTCTCCGATAGTGGATAAGAAAAATGGAACTACTTCATATGATAAATTGACACATGCTTATATTTACGGTTCGGGTGGAGCTGAAAATGTACGAACAACAGTTTCTAAGCTATTTGATTTACCCATTGATTATTACGCTGTTATGGACCTAGAGACCTTTTCAACATTGATTGACTCAGTGAATGGTATCGATTACGACCTGCAAGAAGATATCGAAGTAAGAGCGTTGTCTAGAGTCTCGTTTGAATTCAAAAAGGGGAAGAATCGTTTGAATGGAGAAGAGGTTGTGGCATTAATGATGGCTGCCACAGTAGGAAGATTGAGTGAAGAAAACCAAGTAAACCTTATCCATGCAGTTATTAATCAAACGAAAAACGTAGTACCAGAAACACTATTAAAACAATCTACTACTAAAATAGAAGGGAATGCTCCTGTTGAACAAATAGTAGAGATGGAAATTGACTCGATACAATCGGTATCATTAACCGAAGGTATGATAAATGATAGGATAAATGGGGCATACTATATTAGATTTGAAAAAGACTTTTTACATTCTGTTTCAGAAGAGTTAACCACATTTAACTAGTTAAAATATAGTTTTAGAATGAAAGGAAGATTATTCTTAATAGGGAAGGTTTTAATATTAAGAACTAATACAAAAAACAAAAGGAAATCCTTGGTAATGGTAAAAAAACTTACATGAAGTATGTGTAAATAATAGATTGGAGCTCTTAGAATGGCAAAAAACAAAATTTTCACAGTGGCAACTTTAGTAGTTGTTTTATTAGTCGGAATCTCTGCTTGTAGCAAACCATCAGATGATGCTTCGTCAATCAATAAAGGTTCGGAATCTGATAATCTATCAAAAAGTATAAATGATTTGTCTACTGACAGTACAGAGAAGTCTCATAATAATAGCATTAATAATACGGAAAGTAGCGACTCTGGCGATAAAATAGAAGAAGAGAACCAATTACAGAAACCCAATAACCCTGATAATAATACATCAACCCAAAATCAGGCTAAAAAATCACAAAATACAGATGCTTCTCCATCAAATGATGTATCCAGCGAAAGAAAGCCTGTTATAGTCATTTCAAGTGGGGAAAAAGCGATCCAATATCTAAAACAACAACTTCCTGAGGGAAAAGATGAAGATGTTTCATTCGGTGTTGATGAAACACTTGCGACGGATGATCACGGTTCATACTATGCGGTACAACTCGTTTCCGTATCAACGCGTGTATCTGGCAAAACTGGAAACTTAGGTTATTATAAGGTGTATCAAGATGGTGTTTATAAGACCTTTTAGCATTGTACGAACGGGGTAGGATTAACAAGGTCATTTATGAATAACAACCGGAGTACCAACCTGAACTCTAGACGACAAATCTAGAACATCATGATTAAACATTCTAATACATCCATGTGAGACATTCTTACCAATTGAAGCAGGATTATTTGTTCCGTGTATACCGTAATGAGGTTTTGACAATCCCATCCATAGCACTCCAAATGGTCCTCCGGGATTATGTTGTTTATTAATAATCGTATATGTCCCAGCAGGTGTTGGTGACAATATCTTTCCAATTGCAACCGGGTAAGACTTTATCAGCCTGTTTCCATCAAAAAGTTTTAATTGATGCCTTAATGTAGATACGTTAATCCATTTCGCCATGAAGATCAACTCCACTTTTTGAATATTGTATGAAGTAACCCAGGCATTTGTTAATTAATAGAAAAAATTGAACAGATCACTTATGTTGACTCGTTAACTTCTAGTTAGTGGAATCCCCAAAATCATCTCAAGTAAAAAAGGAACCATCGTGGTTCCTTTGAAATTAATGATTATTTGGGTTTTTTAATTGAGATTTACTTCCACGATTGGAGTTATATTCAGTTCCTTTATTATTGTCCCCACTAGCCATATCTTGGCCAAATTCTGTATCTAATTTTCCACCGTTTTTCGCTGAATTTTGATTTTGACTACCTTTATTAACACGCTTTGTCATCATTTCCACCTCCATTTCAAATGCATTATTATCATGCCAAGCTTTGTATTTTTCATAACAAAAATATATGAATGTTTAAACAAGTGTCTTTTATAAAAAGTTCTTTTCGTAAAGGTTGTGGTTTTTAGAGGATTTAAAGGAGAAACTTGAGACTTTTCCAAGCATTGTATTACAAATTACCTCTAACTAATTTCTTTCCGTATAGCAAATGATGAAAAGATTTAATGAGAGCCAAATATGTCTTCAATTTAATGATTTTAGTTTTGAATAAAATTGATAAATGTATTTTACAATATATGGATAAAATAGTAATCAGTAAAATGTGGAGCTGATTACATGCATTTAATTTTCAATGGAATATTTCTTGGTGCGTCACTAAGATGGGGTGATTGGCGAAACTGGAGAAAGTACCATTCTACAATTTTGTTTTTATGGTTTGGCGATTTACTTTACAACGTTCTTTGTCATGACTATAGAATGTGGGAGTATAAAGAGAGTATATTTGCTGAAAATCTCCTTTCAAACCATACGATTATTTCTTTATTAATCATGTTTGTTGCCTACCCAGCAACAGTTTTGATATACCTAAGTAAATTCCCAAAGGGGACTTATAAAAGTATTAGTTGGATTCTATTCTGGGTAACTTTATATTCACTAATAGAATATATAAATTTACAATATTTAAATTTAGTTTCTCACCAAAATGGTTGGACAATTGGGTGGTCAGTCCTTTTTAATTTAATTCTTTTTCCAATGCTTAGGTTGCATTTCAAAAAACCAATCATAGCCTTACTAACCTCTATTCCCATAATATTATTTTTTGTTATTTATTTTAATGTTCCTATATTATAGATGAAGGGAGTAGTTTGATGGCTCTCTGTTTTCTCAAGATGATAAGTAAGTGATATCATCATAATATAAGGAGGGCTATGAGCATGGATACGATAATTTTTGATGTCGATGATACACTATATGATCAAGCACAATCTTTTCATAAAACGGTGAGGAAGCTTTTTCAAGAACCATTTACTAACGAAGAAATCGATCAATTATATAAAGCGAGTCGTAAGTATAGCGAGATTTTATTTGATCAAAGTGAAGCAGGTGAAATATCCCAATTTGAATGGCAAACCGGACGAATTATAGCTGCCTGTCAGGATTTTAACATCCCTATAGATACGGAAAAAGCGACTATTTTTCATGAAACGTATGTAACCGAACAAAAAAACATTACCTTGTTTCCGGAAGTCGAAGAACTACTAAATGTCCTTTTCAAAGAAGGAAAACAGCTTGGGATTCTTACAAATGGTGAAGAAAAACATCAAGCAATGAAAATTAAACAGCTCAACCTTAGTCGGTGGATTCCGGCTGAGATGACGTTTATTTCTGGTACGATTGGTCATGCAAAGCCGAAAAAAGAAGTATTTGATTTTATTGAACAGAAACTGGACCTTGACCAATCCAAAACCGTGTATATCGGGGATAATTTTGAAAAAGATATTATCGGAGCAAAACAAGCAGGCTGGCAAGCGATCTGGATGAATCATCGTAAGAAAGATTTACCGGCTGATGCTACCTATAAACCAGATAAAGAAGTACATAGTGCCAAGGAGTTATTAGAATTATTTAAGAAAAAGGCTTAGGGTAAGATTTTGGAGTTGAAGTAGCTAAAAAGAGTGTTGGCATAATATGTGCCAACACTCTTTATCATACATGTTCAAAATACATAGGATCCACATATTTACCTAATGGATAATATTCTCCCATGGCTTGAGGTGTAACGATTTCGTTTGTAGGAACATCCGTCGCCGTATAAGGCAGAAACTTCTGGGATATTTGATTATTTCTGTAAAATAGGAATAGAGGGATGAAAGGAAGTTGGCTAGCGTCAACCCATGTAAATCCATTTTCCGAGGTGACGGATGATGGACGCGGGGCTCCGAAGCTTATCACAAGATTTACATAACCCTCTTTATCTATAATTGTCTGATAATCTGAGATTGTATAGAGTCCCATGAGATTAATTGGTGATATAAAACTCATACTCCAATATTGCATATCTTCATTGCCCTTGATTCCGAAATTATGATACGTATCCGGAAATGTAGGCGCTTTCCAGCGAATAAACAACAATTTATCTGGGTCCTTGTCAATTAGATTGGATATGGTATAGACCGTATTTCCTTCAGGTTGAAGAAATGCTGGTGCAAATCTCTTCCAAGTTAAAGCGGAACTTTGACTAACGTCCATCTTTATGTTGTTTCGTTTACTATTATTGGAAACATACTTTAAATGAATATAGTCATCAAAAAACACCTGATTCAGTTCATCCTTATTATGCTGGTTTGTCTTATGTCGGTTATCTTTTTTTCCTGTAGAATAAGTGATATAAGGAAGATCGACACCTCCTGTCTTATCAAAGCCTAAACTCGGAACGTAAATTCTTAAGATAATCAACCCAAATCTATTTGGTTCCCCATTTTCTAAAGTTCCCGCATAAATCACATTATTACCCGCACCAGGAACAAAATGAGTAGATCCCTCTGGAGGGGCTGTAAAGCGGATTTTCAAGGTATAATTGCGGTTTGTTGCATCCCAATTAGCACCAGGCAAAAAAGGGTTCGTACTTCCTGGATCAGGAATTAACTCACTCCCCACTACAGAATCAACTAAACGATGAGATGGAATACTCGCTATATTATAGGTGAAATATCTTGCATAGGGATATCGCCCTCTGATCACAATTTCGGTTTTGGGATCAACCTCATATGGAAAAGTGTAGTAGCTGGCGTTTTGGTCCCCTAGGAAAAAATAAGTATTGCTTGGTTGATAAATCCAATTTTGATGTGGACCCGGACTTTGAACAGTAGGAGAGTTTTGGTAAGTTTGTCTAGGCGATGATTGCGGGCTTGTAACAATATTTCTATTAAACGGAGTTGGGATATAAGGATAGAATTGGTAAGTAGGATTTTGCAATAAAGGGAAGTTTGGACCAATCGTATGATTAGGTTGGAATGTATAAGAAGGATGGAAGTAATAATGTTGTGGTTGTGTCATAAAATTTGGACCAGTTTGTCTTAAATATAAACTTCTCACAATATTGTTCACTCCTCTCTTGTTATTTTTCATTAATGTATGCTGCATTTTTAAACATGTGTAAAATGACCATGTATTTTCTTCTTGTAATATGAGGGGAGTTTTACTTAAAGATTTAAACATTAGGTGTATCTGACATGGATAAAAGAAAGATTGTAAACTTAATAGATACGAAATTTCAAAGATGAAGGCTAGGGAACTTCTTATTCTTCAAGGCACTTTTCGTAAAGCTTGTAGTTTATCGATATTGAAGAGAAATTTGAAACTTTTTCCAGAGCCTTTCGTCTTATACTAAAAAGGGGAAAATGCCTTGAAGAAAATGATGTATGTAATAGCCTTTATAGGAGTAATTTCAATGTTTATAACAGGTTGTTCGAACCAAGAACAAAACATTGATGTTCAGAAACGTACTGGTGATGAAAATAATTATGAAGACTTCAAAATAATTACGAATAACGAACAAGTTCAAAGGGTCAGGAAGATAATCGATAATATTAATTGGGAAACAGCAAAGGTACAAATGGTACGTCCAGCCGATTACAGATTTGCATTTCAATTTAAAAATGAAGCAAAAGCCGTGTTGTATGAACTTTGGATAAGCCCAAATAAAGACAAAGTAGAACTATTAATAGACGCTGGTAAGTATGTTCAATTAGACAGGAATACGTCAGCAGAACTTTTTGAAGTTCTTACTGGCGAAAAATTATCTAACCAAAAATAGGTTTGTATAAGCACGAAGCAGTTTGAGTTATTGGAGTTTAATCGGAGTGAATTCTACCACAAATAGCGGTAAAGAAATAGCATCTCATGCCCATGTTTATTTTATAGATAATAAGGAAAAGATTTTTTGAGATTTTTTATTTTTTTGTCGATTTGATTTTTCTTGTTCGTTGTATTTATATAGAGGCCGAGTATGATGGTTTTCTAATAGGAACTTAACTTAAAAATAAGGAGGAAAATTTATGCTGTTTATGCTGATTGTCAAAGCCTCACAGAATTCAGAAGGTGGAAATCTCCCAAGTCCTGAGCTCAATGAAGCCATGAGTAAGTACAATGAGGAATTAGTTAAAGCAGGTGTGCGGGTTGCGGCTAAAGGACTTTATCCAAGTTCAAATGGAATCCGTATTTCATTTCCGAAACAAGGGGAAATGCCAGTGGTTACGGATGGCCCATTTACGGAAACGAAAGAAGTGATTGCTGGGTTCATTTTGATAGATGTGAAGTCGAGGGAAGAAGCCATCGAGTGGGCGATGAGGATGCCAGACCCACAGGGAAATGGGGAGGGGCAGATTGAATTGCGTCAAGTAATTGAGGACCCGGTAATGTTTGAGAAAGAAACAGCTAAATTACGCGAGAAATCAGAGAAAGAAAAACTATAGTGACAACCTATGAAACCCATCGTACCATTGAAGGAATCTTGAACGTCGAATCGGCCGATGTATTCTGGTGCCTGACCCTCAGTACGGTAATGCTTTACTGTGGTAAGGGCCAGGCCCTTTTAGTTTTGTAATAATAAGGGAGTTTGAAGAGATATAATCATAGTAAATGGAGAAGCATAATGATGAGAAGGAGGAGTTGTATGCAATTTAACATGAAAGAAGCGATAGAGGTGCTTGAACGTACACCACAAATGCTGGAGTCTTTTTTATCTGGTTTATCGGAAGGATGGCTGCACTGTAATGAAGGTGAAGGAACTTGGAATGCCGTTGAAGTGATAGAGCACCTCATTGAGGGTGAGAGAAATAATTGGATACCAAGACTAGAATTTATTCTTCAGGAAGGTTGCAATCAACCATTTCCTCCATTTGATCGATATTCACACTTAAAAGATAAATCTCAAATGTCAATTGATGAAAAGTTGCAGGAATTTAAAGCACTAAGAATGCAAAATATAACAAAACTTAATTCTCATATTGATCCTGATCTTCATCTTGAGTTGAAGGGTTCACACCCTGCATTTGGTACAGTGAAGATGAGAGAGCTGCTTTCAACATGGGTTGTTCATGATCTAACACATATTGCCCAGATTGTAAGGGTGCTGGCTGAGAGATATAGGACAGACGTTGGTCCTTGGAAAGAATATTTAGGTATTTTAAAAGAGTAGGAGAATAAACATTAGGTGTTATTCAACAAGGTTAAAAGAGAATTGGTATTTTACTATAGGTGCAGGTTTATGTAAGAAGTAATAATTGTTGGAGGAGAAGTAAAGTTGAAAATTAGACTTGCTGAACTAAAAGATAGTACTCAATTAATCAAAATGAGATGGGATTTTACGGTTGAATTTGATGAAAGTAAAAAAGACTCCTCATTCGAGCATTTTGAACAGGAATGCCATTCTTTTTTAGAGAAAGCAATTAATAGTGACCAGTGGTTTATATGGGTTGCAGAGATAAATGGACAAATTGTATCACATATATACATAGAATTAATTCAAAAAGTCCCCCGACCTGGTAGAAGAACATACCCATTTGCCTATATGACAAATGTATACACAGTTCCAGAATACCGGAATAAAGGCATTGGAAGTGATATGCTTCGTATGATCAATCAGTGGATTAAAGAAAACAATTATGAATTTGTGATTGTTTGGCCTAGCATAGATTCTATTCATTATTATAAGAAAAACGGTTATATTTCGAGTACGGAGCCTATGGAATATTTCCCATCAAAAGACTAGTGCGTTTTTAATTGAGTTAGTGTACTTAAAAAGTAGGATCGTTTAATAGTTTTATTTATAATTTTACGGAAAGATGAGTTATATCTAGAAAAATAAAGGGATATGAGGTTATTTTATAAAAAAATGCTTAAAATGGCGTATTTTCGAGGATTTTATGTATTTACAACTCGTAACAACCGGAGTATTCTAGTGGCAAAGAAAACCTTAATGAAATATTTCGGCCTAATTCTGTAAAGGGAACGGAGGAACCAATATTTGGGGTTAACTCAAACTTATTTGAGGGGATGAGATTCTCTTTCGCCATCCTACCCGTCAGCTAACTTCGTAGGCTAAAGCGAAGGGGTGGTTATTATGGGGAATATTTGCAGATTTGTAATTAACGCGATAGGTAAAAATGGAGAATTATATTATACCCAATGTAGGGATAAGGAAGAATTAAAACATTGGCTAAAAAAGAATCAACATAAAATCTTTGTCAATGACTTAAAAGTTATCGATAAGGAAAAAAATCCAACCCTACGATGGTTGACTAAAATAGAATTAAGAATGGCTTTAAGACGCCATTCTTAAGATGATAAGACATTAGTATAACAATTTGAAAGACCTTCTACTATTAGAGAAGGTCTTTTTAAATTACCCAATGATTACTCGCTCTTTTGGATAGTGATATTTCGGTTCATTACCATTTTTAGAAATAATAAATATAAAAGAAAGAATTCCAATTCGTCCAATAAACATTAACAGAGTAATGATGATTTTTCCAATATCACTTAACTCAGAAGTTATTCCCATTGATAGACCAGTTGTTCCAAAAGCCGAACATACTTCAAATAGTATTTCCATTGTTGAAAAGGGCTCCGTTATTTTTAGCAGCATAACAGAGATGAAACAAAGGAATATTGCTGTATGCATAATAGCCATTGATCTTAATATGTCATCAGGGTGTATTTCTCGTCTAAAAACCTTCACAGATTTATTCCCTCTTGCAAAGTTATACATAAATAACAGATTAATCGCAAATGTTGTTGTTCTTACTCCACCACCAACAGAACTTGGAGAAGCTCCAACAAACATTAAAACACATAGTGCAAGAAGTGTTGGTTCAGAAAACTGGCCCACATCCATGGTTGCCAAACCACCATTTCTAGTTGTAGCCGATTGAAAAAATGCATAGAAAAAAGACTCGTGCCATGTTTTATCAGCGAAGAAATGGCGTGCTTCCAAAATTAGAATGGAAATTGTACCCAGAAACATCAACGAAAAAAATGTAACAGTTGTTAATTTTGTATATAAAGAAAAATGGGGTGATTTATATGGTTTTTTATTCCGTATAAAATCTTTTACTTCGATTAGTACAGGAAATCCGATGGCCCCAAGTGTTAATAAGATGATATTTATCAACTGGACAAAATAATCGTTCGCAAATGGAATGAGTGATTGACCAGTAATATCAAAGCCAGCATTTGTTGTTGCACTTACAGATGCAAAAAAACCTTGTAAGTATGCTTCTTGCCAGGTAGGATAATACGATAAAAAATATGTACCTAGAATAGTTCCTCCAAATATTTCGATAGCAATTATGATAAACAAGATATTTTTCATTAGCTTTACAAGCCCAGCCAGTGTGGATTGGTTTTGGTCAGTTTGAATAAGTTTTCTTTCTTTTAATCCAATTTTTTTTCCTACCAGTAACCAGAAAAAAGTCCCTAATGTCATAATTCCTATTCCACCAAATTGTAGGATAAACATGAGGATAAAAATACCAGCCGTAATAAATGTATCAGGAGTTGAAACTACACCAAGTCCAGTAACACTAATTGCACTAACAGCTGTAAATAATATGTCAACAAATGTCCAATCTACTCCTGGTTTTAGAGCGATAGGTAGGCTTAATAAAATGACAGAAACTAGTACTGCAAGTAAATAAAAGGTAACGATTATTTGGGAAGGTGCAAGGTTCCCAAACTTAACTTTAATTTTTCTCAGCTTAGACATCCAGATAACCCCTTTGGTAATGATTTTACCTACAATATGAAATTATTATAAACCTTTTGATATCATCTTCAAATAAGACATTACGTAGTTGGAAGAACATTTTAAGACAGGGAGAAGGGGAAGGTGAGGGTTTGAAGCAATGATGGCCCCATCACCAATGGCCACAACAGGTACGACAGTGGCATTTGCTCCAATCCAGACATTTTTACCGATTATTAAGGTAGAGGATATAAAAGAAGATAATGATCATGCCTATTTCCACTTTTATGACCCAAGTGGTAAGAAGCTTCAAGTACACTGGTAAGATCAAAATAAATTACCTTATTTTATTAACGGGTGCTTCCTTTATAAGGAGAAGTGCCTTTTTATTTTAGAAAGAAAATTGTACTGGTTTTTCGCTCTGAGCGTTTTTTACGCAAATTTTAATGTTATTTTAAATGTTAATTTGGTTGCTAATTCAGTTGAGATTTTCCTTCTTTATGCTTTTTGTACTGCAAAACCGAACTACTAAAAATAAGTTGTGATGTTATTTTTCCCGAAATCCTTAAAGGGGGAAAGTCACTCGGTGAATAAGATTCAACTTTTCTTATCAACTTAAGTACTATACAAATTAGAAGAAGGTGTATTATGTCGAAGAATAAATATCGGTCAATCACCATCATTTCTTTAAGCCTTGCCTTAATCCTAATTTCATCGTGTAGTCAGTTACAAAGAAAAGAAGAACACAAAAATGATAAAACTCCTCGTGAAGTTTTAGGTTTCTATACAGAACAGGAAGGAACATTTCCAGGGTCTCAACCTACAGTTGACTCGCAATTCGCCAGTTTAAGCAGCATTGCACCTTTCTGGTATAAGCTTGATGATAATCGTCCAGGCAATCTTATAGATTCCGTTACATCAGATCATAAAAGAAAGGTTATTCAGAGTGCCCATGATAAGAACCTGAAGGTATATATGGTTGTACATAATCTCTTCTATGAAACCGTGGAGAAGGGCAAGCAGGTAGCGAGTAATGTCCTTAATAACGATAAAAACCGGAATGTTTTTATTGAGAACCTACGCAATGAAATGACTCAGTTTAACTATGACGGTATTAATATTGACATGGAAAATTTGAATTTGACTGACCGTGATTCCTTTAGTCTGCTGATTAAAAAATTGTCTGATGCTCTGCATGATGATGGAAAAGAAGTTACGGTTTCTGTCCCGGCAAACACAGGTGATTCCCGCGCTAATCCCTGGTCACCGTGGTTTGACTATGAAAAACTTGGTCTATATTCTGATGGATTAATGATTATGACATACGATGAACACAACCCTAGAACAACACCCGGGTCAACAGCATCAGTCGATTGGACAGAAGCAACGATTCGTTATGCTTTGAACCAGGGAGTACCACCATCAAAAATTTTACTCGGTATCGCAGGTTATGGATGGGACTGGGATACAACAGCTGACAAAGCCGAGTATAGCTCCTATGTACAGATTATGGATCAGAAAGAAAAATATAAAGCAAAAGTTCTATGGGACTCCCGTTCACAAACACCTCATTTCAGTTACGTAGATAAAGAACAACACAGCCACCAGGTATGGTTTGAGAATAGCCATAGTCTGCGGTTTAAGCTAAACCTTGTAGAAAAATATAACTTACGGGGAATCGGGATTTGGCGACTAGGCTTAGAAGACCCAATGTACTGGGAAACCATACCCGAGAAAATAAAAGTAAAAAAGTAATAGAATGGTCATCCCAATCCTGAATATGGGTTCTGAAACAAGGAATATTTCAGATCGAATTTAGAAGTTTGAATCCGACCTAACGAGGACAAGAATCAAAGATCAAGCTGCCAATCATTCTTGGCGGCTTTTCTTATTCAGCTCACTGGGCAGGATAGTAGAAGAAGAAAAAAACAGCTTTATAATTAAGTAGACAGAAAATGCAAAACAAAAAAGCAAAGTCAGAATGTCTCTTCCTTTGCAAGAATCTAAATAAACTTTTATTTTGAAATCCTATCTCCATATTTACTATTTGATAAAATCTCCTCCGCAGGTAATACTGTCCAGTCTCTGACCGGGGTGGTGGGATTCTTTTCTAAAAAGGAATTCACTATTTGGTATCCAATCTTGTAGTTGGTCCAACGGGGGATTCCCTTGTTTGGATTTCCAAAATAATCGCGATATAATGATTGGTCAAGGTCAATTGACCATAAATCTTCTTCCAAATCCTCCCATACCTCTTTTTCTTTTTGTGCTGAAAGAGGTTCTATCCACGGTATAGTAATATCGGGGTAAAGACTTTTGGCAAAAGTGTCCGCTTTTCCTTCGAGAATAATTGAATCTAATAAAGTGTTATTCCAGTTTACATTTCCGCTCTCCATATAAATAGTATGATGATATTCATGTGCAACAGCATACTCCAACAAATCCTCTTTAAATGAAGATGGATCAATCTTTATTAAGATTACATCCTTACTAACTGCGTTCCCAGCAACGCCACCCATTAAATTGATACCATCCATGTTATCCGGATTTGGAGGAAATAAATACACTCTCTTATTCTCGCCTGGAAGGGTATTAGATGATTTAATCAAGGCTTGTTCTATTATTTTATTTATTTCATCTTGATTATTAATTAGAGAATAAACAAATTCCTCTAAAGTTTTAGTGTTTTTAGGAGTTGCAAAAGCATAATGGTCCTTTATCCAATACCCCTCTCCTTTACCTAAAGTATCTAATTGAAATGGTTCGACAACTTTTTGATAGTAATGTTCTTCCATCTTCTCGTGTTGTTCAATTTCTGAAACGCTTTCTATGTAATCTAATACTTGAGTATAAAAGGGTATAATTTTAAATTCCTGATTGCCATTCTTCACAATGATGGGGTTCTTAATATTTAGATCTTTAGGTGATTCAACTTCAATTGTTTTATTAGAACAACCGATAAGTAATACAGCAATAACGGAAAATATGAAAAAAGGAATTAGTCTATTAATTTTAATCACCACCAAATTTAAAAACTATTTTTAGTATAACCTAAATTTTCCTTTTATTCCAATTATTTTACAAGTAGATTATTATAATTTTATCGCCTACTTATATGCCTGTTACTTTTAACTCATTAGACCACCTTTACTGAAGAAAAGTGTAGACGGGTGGATAAAATTAGCCCATCACTGCATAAATTTCTTAAGCTTTAACCTTTCCTGTACTATGCTTAACTCACTGGAAAAGCAATTTATGAAAAAAACGTGTTTAAAGTTTGTGAAATAATGTACTTATAGTAACGTGTGCGTTGATCCAAGAAGGATTAAGGTACTTTTTTGCTGAATTCCTTATTGAACAAACGATGCAAGTTAGTGAAACAACATTTTGAGAGAATAAATGGTAAAATAACTCCTAAAAGGAGTGCTGTAAATATGAAATTAAGAATATTAGATTCAAATTTTTCCGTTGTGAAACTTTCTCCAACTGAAAAAATACCAGTGTGGGCATTAAACTCCGATGTATTTTCTATTACCCGAACAGATGAAGAACTTTCTATCGTGTGTACCTCTGAATGTCTACCACTGAATGAAGCATTTATGGATGTGGAAAACGATTGGAAGTGCATAAAAATTGATGGAGTTTTAGACTTTAGCTTAACAGGAATTTTAGCTTCATTAGCGAATCCATTAGCCGAAAATAATATCAGTATCTTTGCTATTTCAACCTTTAATACCGATTACCTACTTGTTAAAAGTCATTCAATTGAAAAGGCAAAAGTTGTATTAGAGAATGATGGTCACAATTTTAGCGACTTTTGAAAGGGGAAAAAATGATGAATCACCAAGTTCCATTCCAACAAGTTGATGTATTTACAGAGATTCCATTCAAAGGGAATCCAGTTGCTGTAATAATCGATGGCAATGAACTCTCTACAGAAGAGATGCAGACAATCGCAAACTGGACGAACCTATCTGAAACCACTTTTGTATGCAAGCCATCGGACCCACAGGCTGACTATAGATTGCGTATTTTCACCCCTAATAGTGAACTTCCTTTCGCGGGACACCCAACGATAGGTTCTGCTTTTGCAGTGCTTCAAAATGGCTTTAAACCTAAGACAGAAGGACGCTTAGTTCAGGAATGTGGTACCGGGTTAGTTTCTATTTTTGTGGATGAAGATAAACTGTTTCTCACGTTACCTGAGCCAATAGTAAAGAGCGTACCATCTGCTGATGTAGATAGACTTGCAAATGCTTTGGGAGTCAGTTCAAATAGTGTTAAAACTAGTGCTACGATTGATGTTGGTGCAGTTTGGATTACGCTACAATTATCTAGTGCAGACGAAGTAAGAAGCTTACGACCTGACATGGCTGAACTCGCCACATTAATTCCATCAGGTGTAACAGGTGTTACTGTATTTGGACTTACTTCCGGAAATACAGAACCTGATGTTGAAGTGCGTTCATTTGCCCCTAACGAAGGAATAGATGAGGACCCAGTGTGCGGTAGTGGAAATGGATCTGTGGCAGCATTAGTTAAAAAACATAAACTTATAGGAAAACAAACTTATGTAGCAAGTCAGGGTTTTTGTGTAGGGAGAAACGGAAAGGTTGAAGTTCGATTTACCGATAATGGTGAAATTTTAATCGGTGGTCATGCAGTAACTTGTATTGAAGGTAAACTAAATATTTAATGGAAAGACTTTGATCTATTTGGAATAATACTTTTTCTTACTAAAAATTACGGGTGCGATTGCTAAACAGGCAATCGCATTTTGTGTTTTCAGAAGAGGAAAAAAGAAGGACAATTAAAACCCAGAACGAATTGTTACTAAGGAATGTAATCTCAGGGGGGATTAGATGTTTTTGGATATTGTAATCATATTATTTATTTTATATGTCATCTTCAGCCTTTCGACTATAAAATACCAACTTAAATTGATAATGAAACATCTAAATATTAAAGATGAAGAGATAAAAAAAGTAAGTAATGAAGAAATTGAGAAAGAGCTGGAGGATGAATTAAAACGTTAATGCGTACTTCGGTTATTCTATTAAAGGTGCAGGTTAGTTGGAAGAAGAATGTAGTCCATTATAGTTGGAAAATACACCTAATAGATTAAGGGGGATTAATTTGAAAAAATTAATTGGCGGCTTATGTTTTTTATTACTGATTTCGGGTTGTTCTAATAAAAATGTGAGCAGTCCACCTTCAAATAATGAGGAACTTATAGACAAACAAAAAACGGAAATTACAAGATTAAAAGAAGAAATAATTACATTAAAAGGTGAGAATGAATTACTTAACAAGAAGCTAGACGAAGTAAGCCCAAACATACAACTTCTAGATCATCAATCAAGATATATTATGAAACTAATCCATGAAGGTAATCTAGATAAATTAGAAAATAATTATCAATTAAAGTTTAAACTAGCAGATGACCATGTTTTATTCGATGAAGTTGAGGTTCAACCCTTTCCAGTAGAATTGGCAAATTTACCTATGTATTTTGCGTTTTATAACCCAAATGAAGATTTCACGGAAGTGGGTTACTACCTTTATGATAATGAACCTGAACGCGAACGAAAGTACTTAATTGCTTTCTATTATGACAAAGAAAAACAATTTAGATATATTATCTCGGGTGACACGTAATATTGTGATAGAAAAGGGTCGCTTTAATTAGGGAAATTAGTCGAGTGATAACCTATACACCCGACCCTCTAATATGAGGAACTTATAGAAAACAAAAAATCAGAAATTTTTCAAGGGAGAAATATTTATGAAAATAAAAAATAAAATGATTTTAATCTTGTTTATTTTTATTTTTGTTTCAGGATGCACTAATACTGACTCGGTAACTTTTAAAGAAGAAAAAGAACTGTTAACGAATGAGATTTTAGAATTGAAAAGGCTTAATTCTGAAAAAGATGAGGAGATAAAACTTTTAAAAGAAAGTAATCTAAGTGAAACGACTAAGTTGTCTGAGCAAAAAACGAGCTTGGAAATGATACGATGGTCATCCATTGCCAGGTTAAATGATTATAATAACACCTTTGATAATTTAACCAATATTTATAAGCTGCATTCTGATCATATCATTAAAGATGATTGGTATGTAATTAATGACGACTATTTTCAATTTGAATTATTAAAGTATGAAAATGCTACGAAGGTAGATTTCTACACTTTTAGATTGGAGTCGGATCAAAGTCCAAACTTAGTGTTTACTGATACTGACTATACAGATGGATGGAAATATACAAATGAAACTATCGGTAACATAATAAATAAGCAAAAGGGTTCTGATTCACAAGGGATTTCATATGAACCATTTTTTTTAATCTATACAGAAGTGACGTTGAAGGATGGAAGTGTTATAAAAACACCCAATCTACCAATATATAACAAGTGAATGGATTAGTTTTAATGAGCGATATTAGAAATGTTTTGTAATGCTTAAAAAGATAAATTCCTCTTCAACTAATCTGCCATTGCTAAACAAGTGCAGTCGCTTCTTTTGAACGGTGCAGTTGAGTTGAAAAAGAATTATCTCCCGTTAATAAAATTTTTAGTAATCGCCTAATAAAGGTGCGTTAATTCAAAATAGAATTAACGCTTTTATGTTTTATGGGAACCTAACCTAATTTAGTGTCGTCTATTAGGGTGGAAGGGGGAAGAAAATGAAAAGGGAATTAGAAAATACTGAAGAGGATAAGATTCAAAAAGTTGAATCATTACTTAATCAGAATGGGACTGAATTAAAACGGATTGCTTATCTCTATGTTAAAGACCACTCCCTTACTGAAGATATTTTACAAGAAGTATTTATTTCTTGTTTTAAGCAAATGGACTATTTCAGAGAGGAAAGTAGCTATAAAACTCGGTTAATTAAAATCACAATCAACAAATGCAAAGATGCTTTGAAAAGATGGAGTTTTCGAAATATCATTTACAAAGAAAATCTAGATTCGAGTTTAGTAGAGACAAGAACACCAGAACTTCATACCGTTTCAAAAATAGAAGATATACATTTAGCAAAACATATTTTAGCTTTGCCAATAAAGTTTCGAGAAGTTATTATTCTCTATTATTATCAAGACCTAAGTATTGAGGAAATAAGTCTTATTCTAGATGTAAAAAATAGTACTGTAAAAACAAGACTTCATAGAGCAAGAACAAAGTTACGAAAAAAATATGAACTCAAAAGTATTGTATGGAATTTATCATGGAGAACCACCTTGGCTTGTTAGAATTACTTATAGCACATTTAATATCAATGTAGGTGATAGTGATGAAACTAAAAATATAAATGGTTTTGATGTTCATTATTCTAAAGTTAATAGTAATAATGGTAATTTCCTTATAGCTCATTTCAATGTTGAAAAAGGTTCATATTCCTTGGAATTTGCATTAACAGAAAAATTAACAGAGGAAAGAGCATTTGAAATTATAGAAACAATTACAAAAGAAAACAATTGATAAAATCAATTAAGAATAGGAGAACCATACATCTCAGTCTTATTAAATAAAATATTAGGTGCGTTGATCCAAGGAGGATTACGCACCTTTTTTGTTGAAGTAATTGAACTATCGGTGCAGTAAAATTCAATAAGTATTTGGTTTTTATTGTAAAATATTATAAATAAAATGTTGAGAGGATGATTTGGTGAAAAAAATCATAACGATTATCGCAGTTATAGTAATTATTGTTTTTTTAGCATTTGCATTTGTACCTGGTTTCATAGATAAAATGCAATCCAGAAACGCTGCTACAGATGTTTTAGACAATGTAATAGAGCAAGATTATGAAAAAGTTTTTGAAAGTGTTTATTATTTTGACCAAGCATCAGATTTAGAACCAATCATTTCTTATGAAGATGCGAAGAAAAAATGGGTTCAAAGAGTAAAAGATTTAAGAGAAAATGGGGTTTATCTTGTTGATTACAATCAATTGCGGGTCCGTTTGGATGATACTTATCCGAGAGGAAGTGTTGATTTAGTCATTATGGAAAATGGGGAAAAGAAAATCAAAGAAGATGTTGGTTTGTGGTTTGCTCCAAGAGAAGAAAAATGGAAATTAGGGAATTTCAATTATAATAATGATGATATTGAAGAAGAGTGGGAAAAAGCTCTGAGTGGGAATTTTAACTAACCTGTGCGTTGATCCAAGAAAGATTAGTGCTCCTTTTTGTAAGAAATTATTAAACTATCGGGGCAGGATAGTTGAAGAAGCCATAAATAGCCTCTTTTTTTAAGCTGAATTTTGTTTAACTAAAGGGGGAGCTTTGTTGAAGACGAAATTTGAGAAGGCAATAAAATAGTTAGGAGGGATTGTATTGAGAATGTCTGGAATTGATGCTGCTAATAAATTTGTGAAAGAGAAATTTCCTAATTGTGATATTGCTTTTTTAGCAGGAAGTGCTTCTAGAAGAGAAGAAACTGTAACATCTGATTTGGATATTGTAATTTTTGATAACTCAATGGACAGTAATTATCGAGAGAGTTTTGTTTTATATAATTGGAAAATTGAAGCCTTTATACACAATTACACATCTTATCTAAATCAATTCGAATTAGATAAAGAAACAGGAAGACCAATTTTAGCCAATATGTTGGTTGAAGGAAAAATCATTAGAGATAATGGTAAATCAGAGGAAATAAAAGATAGCGCAAAATCTTTTCTTAAAAGTGGTCCAAAACCATCAACCGAAAACTTTATACAAGCTTCAAGATATTTCATTTATGACCTTCTTGATGATTTTAAAGATACTAACAATCATCAAGAGGCTATAATGACTTTAAATACAATCTCAACGCAACTAGCAGATTTTATTCTTCGAGTTAATCACCAATGGAGTGGAAGAGGAAAAGGTCTTGCAAGGTCTTTAAACAAATTCGATGAAAGAATGTATAATGAATTTTTCGATTCTTTGGATTGTTATTATAAGGATGGGGACAAACAACCATTTATTAAATTTGTGAATGACTTCTATGAGCCGTTTGGTGGTCCTTTATTTGATGGCTTTTCACAAGGCTTTTCACAAGGAAAATAGTTTTCATTCTTGAACTAACGGAGCAGGTTAGTGCAATAAGAAATCACAAAAGTAATGAGCATTTATTTTAAATTAAGATTAAACGGAGGTTGGGATGCGAAAAGTTTATCTAGATAGAACAGAATTAACTGGAGCCATAAATGTAAATTTAAAAGATACTGAGGTTATACCAGCAGGTACAACAATTTATCCTATGAGTGTTTATCATAAAAACGAGGAGTATCAAAAATATGCTAACGATTATGATATTCAATTTATCTTTGACGATGATATTCCACATTTAGAATTTTATACGGTTCCTTATGTAGATATTATGGCAAAAGATAGTAAAGGTGGATTTATCGGAACTGTTGGTCAACAATGTGATTTGAAAAGTGACGCACCAATTTGTTATATCAATAGGCATTTAGAATGCTTTATAATTTCTAAAAACGGAGAAGATTTTCAGAATAATATAGGAACATGGCAAGACAACTTGAAACCCTATGATAAAATTACCGTTTACCGTTCGAAAGCAGAAGCAGAAATGGAACTAGAATTTATCGATTTATCTGTCTGATAGTCCTCCATTATTATAAATTCATATTGAACCAAAGGGTGCGAGAGCCAAAGAACAGAGCTGTCTTAGGGGTAGCTTTTTCTTATTGTACTAACGAAGCAGGTTACTTTAACAAGAAAATGTGGTAATATTTAGAAAAAAGGAGTGGTTGGATGCAAATAAAGGACTTTTCCTTATCCATCATATTAAATGCCTTTTTGGGATATTTGTGGGTACTTTTTATTAACCATATTATTGAAATTGCAAATTCAATGAACAACACGTTGATTATCGGTGGACTTATTATAATCATAGGTAGCGGCTTATTTTGGGAAATTGTTAAAAGGGTAGCACCATATAATGAATATAAGTTAAGTTTACACATCCAGTAAAAATGTCAGGATTTATTTCATTTATAATTGTGGTAGGAATTCATTTGTTTGTAGTGAATTTATTATAGCCTTATTTCACTAACGGGTGCGTTGATCCAAGAAGGATTACGCACTTTTTTGTTGAAGTTACTAAACTAAAGAAGCAGAATAGTTGAAGAAGGAATTTTTTAACAGTCCATAGAATACTTAGGTGATTTTAAGTAATTTTAAGGGTGTTTATATGGCTATGTCTATATTTTAATCGTTATTTCTGTTATTGGATTTGTAATTTACCGAATGATTAAGAAGAAATCAACATCATCTAACATATATACACAATACGATGACGTTATAATGGGGAAGAAAATTGAAGTGAAACGAGAAAGTCCTTTAGAAGACTCAAAACACGTTACCCAATACGAGGAAAAAGTAGAAAAAGATAAAACAGTTTAATGTCTAAATTTTTGTTTTGTCTTACTATAAATGAAGGAGCGAGAGAATGCACTGGAAAAAATATGCGATACTTTTACCACCATTTGTTCTTATAGGTTTTCTTTTATTGTTTTACCTACCAACAGGTCAAAAACATTTTGCAATATTAATCGCCTTAGTGTTCTGGACATTTTATTATGCTTGGGTTTACATCGATAAGAAAAGAAGAAAAGATGGTATTGAAAGATCTTGAGTTAAAGGCATCAACAAATAAGATCTCTTTTGAATTACCGAAGCAGCTTAGTGGAAGAACTAATCCCACCAATATAGTGTAATTTATTCTTGTGCCTGACCCTCAGCACGGTAATGCTTTACTGTGCTGAGGGTCAGGCCCTTTTAATTGGGTATTCTATTAAAGGTGCAGGTTAGTTGGAAGAAGAGTGTAATCCATAAATTTTTTGTAAAAGTATTAAACTACAAAGCAGGTAAGTTAATAAATGGGGCATTGTCTGCCCCTGTTAATTTCTTTCGGGGGGATTATAGGTGACATATGTGCCGGCTACGAAGTCATGGATGGCTCTTTTATCTTCTCGGACGACCACCATTACTACACTTACAATGAATCCGATTCCTAAAGTCAAGGTGTAGATTAAACCTGCTACTACAATCCGAAGTAACATATTCCCTATGTGTAATTTTTCACCATCAACCCTCGCAATTCGAATCCCGCATACCTTCTTTCCAACTGTATACCCATACCATAAGACTGGTAGGCTAAGACCATATAAAAGTTCTAGAAGGCCAGATTGCCAAGAATCATCATATACCGGAAAGTTAAAAATGAGTGAAAACAGAAAAACAACAAAAGAAACGACAACACCATCTATAAGTGAAGCACCAAGACGAATCCAAAATCCAGCTGGATCAAAAGTACTATGCATGTAAACACCCCCAATAGAATATATTCATCTAAATGACTCCTGATTCCCTTATTTTACCACCACTAGAATGCCGGTCATCAATCAGATGAATTAAATTAATATGTAACTTTTTAGAGGGTCATATTGAAGTTGTAAAGATAACTGGCAGTTTAGATTAAGAAGGAGTTTGTATTAGCTATCTAGAAGATATGATTATCTTGAAGTTGGGGAGGGTGTCATCAAAAGTGATAAAAGCTGTTTTATTTGATTTAGATGGAACTTTATTAAATAGAGATGAGTCAGTAAAAATGTTCATTGAGAGGCAATATGACAGGTTATATAAACTAGTAGGTCATATTCCAAAAGAGAAGTATATGTCACGATTTATAGAATTAGATAACCGAGGGTATGTTTGAAAAGATAAAGTATATCAGCAATTAGTTGATGAATTTAACATTGCTGATATAACTTGGGAAAAATTACTCCAAGATTACATTAGTGAATTTAAGAATCACTGTGTTCCTTTTCCCAATCTTATTGCTATGTTGGAAGAACTGAAAAGTAACCATCTTGTTATAGGAATGATTACAAACGGTTATGGACAGTTTCAAATGGATAATATTAAGGCATTGGGTATAGATAAATATTTTAATACGATACTAGTATCTGAATGGGAAGGAATTAAAAAGCCAGATCCTCAAATATTTATCAGAGCATTAGAGAAACTTAAGGTTTTACCTAGTGAAAGCATATTTATGGGAGACCATCCTGTGAATGATGTAAAAGCTTCTCAAAATGTAGGAATGAAAGGAATTTGGAAACGAGATTTTCAATGGGACCATGTTGAAGCAGATTCCATAGTTATTGATTTGTCGGAGTTACCTTTAATCATAGAAAAATTAAGCAAACAAAATGTTGAGTCTTTTTAAACTAAGGGTGCGATAGTCCAAAAAAGGATTATCGCTTATTTTTGTTGAAGTTATTCAGCTAACCGGTCAGGAACTTTTCAATAAGGATAATGGTTATTTGTGGTAAAGTCTATAATAAATGGTTGGTAAATTTATGCGATTATATAATTTGACCACAGCCTCTTAATTATATTTTGGTTGTACAAAAGAATATGAAAATAATTAACTTATTTTTGCAACTTTTGATATTGCTGTTTCGTGGATAGGTTGAAGGGGGGAAAGCGGTGGATTTAGATGAGGCGTTTGAAGCATATGTAGATGATTTATATCGATACTTGTTTTCCCTTTCAAAAAATCACCATACTGCGGAGGATTTAGTTCAGGAGACGTTTTACCGAGCGTATCTTAAGCTGTCGGAAGATGACATTTGCCATATTAAAACTTGGTTGTATAAAGTGGCCTATCACGCTTTTATTGATTTTATGAGAAAACAAAAACGGCTGGTCATTACCGATGAAGTGGATAATCGAATTAGTATGAAAACCCCAGAAATTGATCTATTAGAGAAGGAAGGATTTGCTGCACTTATGAACGATATTCATTCATTGAAGGAAATCGAAATGCATACACTGGTTCTTTGTGACTTGCATCAATTGAGTTTAAAAGAAACAGCAGAAATTCTTCAATTGAATTTGAATACTCTTAAGAGCCATTTATCAAGGGGAAGAAAAAAGGTGGTTGAAAGGGTCAAGGAAAGGAGGAGGCAGGATGGATAAAGAGCAAAATCAAAACGATAAGGAACTTTATCAATCTTTTTTAAATGAATCGATGCAAGATTATGAGAAAAGCAACATGGTACCGGAAAAAGATCAAAAAAAATTAATTAAAGCGGGTAGAAATCATGCATTACAAACCAATATTATGATCAGTCTGGCTATCTTACTATTAATTGTTCCAGTGCTTACATTAAGCAGTTATTTGTATTACGCGATTGGCGGAAAAGCAAACCATCTAATTGATATTGCCACAAAAACGATTTATGTAACAGAACCGAACATGAGTTTAGAAGAGATGGAAGTAGAAGAGGATATCGGATTTTTTACAATGAATCTCTATTTTGATGTTTTTAAGCGGATTGGAAAAGAGGATTATAATGCAGGAGAGTACTCGGTAAGTTTTGCGCTGGATAATGCAAACTTACCTGACCGGAATATGAACCTTGAGAGGCCGCTTCCAATTACAGGAGACATGGAGACTGACATGCTTTATCATCCGAACGGACCACATGGTAAAACGGTTAATTCCGATTGGGAGATTCTCGATCACCTTCCGGATGGAACTGTGGGGGAGATTTATCTTTCTATGAATCAATTGATGAAGCCAGAGGAACTTGAAAATCAGCTTGGGAAAAATGTCGAGGTCAGATGGGTAGCTGTTGATACAGGGCTTGAGGATAAAAACCTATATGAAGCGGGATATTCAGTTACGCCAATTGGTTATCCGCTGCAGGTTGATACCACTACATGGTCACCATTTAATGGAAGAGAAAAGTCAAATGAGGAAGTATTTTTAGCAATAATAAAATTCCTCGCTAAGGATGAAAAAACAGCAGAGAAAATATCGCGGGCAAGATCTTTAGCTTTAAAGGAACGAATCCCGTACATCGAGAAAAATGGAGTTCAAGTCTATGGAGCAGTTGTTACAGGACCAACTCCGGAATTAAGAAAACTGAAGGATATTGATCTAATTAATGTCATGAAGGTGGGGGAAGTGAGGCTATGGAACTGGAAATGAACAATAAAAACAAAGGAAAACAAAGCAAACTGCCAACTATTTCGGGATTCCTATCCTTCCTTACCTCTCTTATAGCACTGGCGGGGGTAAATGTGACACTATTAATGGATATCGATGATTTTCCTGAAATGTTTCTCATCATCCTACCGATTGTAGGTTTATTCCTAGGGCTCCTCGGATTGATTACAACCAAAAGATCGAAATTATATGCATTTTGGGGAATTGGGATTAGTTTATTTATCTTAGTCTTTACATTTCTAATGATTGGGTTATCTTGGGTAGGGATTAATCCGAAGCCTTGATAAAGGTAGTGTAGGAAAATTAGAGTTGGATAAAAGTTATTCTGCTAAAGGCAGGTAAGCAAGTTACTTCAATTTTAGATTTGTGGTTACAAAGGAGATTATTACAATGAAAAAAAATTACATGACAGCTCTTTTTATATCAATGCTGATTATTACTTCAGCATGCCAGAAGGAATATGACGGAGAATATATACAATGGGGAGATTCTGAGGAAACTGTTGATACAAATAGATTAGAAGTTAATAACATCCCATATAAAATTAAAAATGGTAGAGTATATATCCCTGAAGATGCTTTTGATAAGGCGATCTACTGCTGTTCATAAAAGATATAGTCAAATGGAATTTGGCTTTTTGTCCGGATGGACCAGTAACGTTGAATATGAAGTAAACAAGAACTTTAATCTATGATCAGTAGCGATAATCCAAGAAGGATTATCGCTTATTTTGTGTGCCAGGCATGTTCATTAACTTGGCGGTGAGAGTCCGCTATGGGCGTTGGGATATGCGA
>NZ_JBHUEK010000016.1:0-1129 GCF_042680725.1 Ferdinandcohnia salidurans | reverse complement strand
CCGTATACCGAACGGTACGTACGGTGGTGTGAGAGGTCGGCGCGGTAACGCGCCTCCTACTCGATTGGAGGTTATTAAACTAACAGATCGGTTTACTGAAGAAGGAAATTGGTTTTTCTTGCTGTTGAAGTAAAGAATCAGGATAGTTCGAGAAGGGAATTTATACCACAAAAGTGAAGTAGTATTAATAAACAAATTTTTTATTTGAAAACAAGTTTGAAGCTCTGCATGTTATAAGCATATACAAACTACTTCCAAGTGTAGAAGATTCAATATATCCAAATATAGATTATGTTTTTTAATAAAATCGAAGATACAATATTTTGATAGAGGGTGTGTAGCTATGAAAGCGATTATATTTGATTTCGATGGTACTCTTGCTGATACTTTGCCAGTTTGTTTCTATGCGTTTCAATCTGTATTTAAGGAGTTTGACAACATTGAGGTTACCCCAGAGGAAATAAAGGCCATGTTCGGCCCAGCTGAAACGGGAATCATTAGAGAAAATCTTATGGACTCAAATCATGATAAAGCAATTGAATTATATTATGAAAAATATAGTGAAAAGCATCGAGAACTCGTTGTTGAGAATCAGGAGATTAACGATTTACTTCTACTATTAAAAAGGAAAGATTATAAATTAGGGATTGTAACAGGAAAGGCAAGCAGAAGTCTGCTTATCTCATTAGATTGCCTTAATATGAATGACATATTTGATGTAATTATTACGGGTGATGATGTAACTATACCCAAACCACATCCAGAGGGAGTAAACAAGGCATTGGCACAGCTTAATATAAAAAACACTGAAGCTATTTTATTAGGAGATAGTGACGCTGACATACTAGCTGGTAAAGAAGCTAACGTACATACAATCGGAGTACAGTGGTTGCCAAATTATCAGACATTAGAGTTTAGTGTTCAACCAGACGAAAAGTTAAGTAGCGTGTATGAATTCAAACAATCAATTAAAAATTACAGATATGAACAACAGTAACGTATGTGATTTTTTTAAGCCTTATTCAACTATGAGGTGCGTTGATCCAAGGAGGATTAATGCACTTTTTGTGTGCCAGGCATGTTCATTAACTTGGCGGTGAGAGTCCGCTATGGGCGTTGGGATATGCGA
>NZ_JBHUEK010000015.1:0-77043 GCF_042680725.1 Ferdinandcohnia salidurans | reverse complement strand
TTAATGTAAAATTTTTGAATATATATTATTTTTTTACATTCATGCAAGGCCAGTGGGTCAGGCCCTTTAATGGGATACAAAATTCATTTAATTATCTATTAACCTAACCATACACTTCACATCTTGATCATTTAAATACCATTCGATGCAATAGCCATTAGGATCAATGTCGGAATATGAAATTAGCTTTTCAAAAGCTGTTCCTATACCTTGTGAATCATTTTTAAAGTTCAATATGGTAATGGTTCTGTAGTTACCACTTTTAATAATGAAAGACTCGCATTCATTTTTTTCCTCTGCGTCTTTTACTAATTTTTCTGCAGCTGCTTTGTACACAATCTTACCATTTTCCGGCCTTGATAAACCAAAGTACCTTCTTTCTTCCGAAAAAGGAATTATCTTATGAAGTTTCTGATGAGCCTCCAAAACTTCATTTGGAAAAGACTTAGCGGTTATACAATATACGTTAATTTCTTTTTCAATAAAGAGCGTTTCCATCCTGTGTATTCTACCTCCTTTAAAAAAATTTTTAATATAGTTCAAGTGAACAATCAAATCTATTGAAATAACCCTAATTTTAGTGCCTTTTCCAAATCATCTACACCTAATGTAATGACAGTGATTCTTGGTTTCATAAATGAATTCAACTTCCTCAACTCATCCTTTAATAGCCATAAAAAGCATCTTTTTTGATATTCTTTTTTGAAATACTATTATTTTGTAAGTAACTAGAAATTGAATCCACCATTGACTTTGGCCCTGCAATCAAATATTGAACATTGTTCTGATACAGATTAGCTAACTTATTTATCTCCTGATGTAAGTTATCCCTAGAATCAAGATACGTGGTACTTATTGAGGCATTATTGGCATCAAGTTCATCTTTAAATAGATAAGACTTTTCACTATCCATATAGAGTAGGTGAATTGGCTTCTTATTACCTTTTCCCTCTGCCTCAATCTCTTTTACGATGGATCGAAACGGTGTGATTCCAATTCCTCCAGCAATAAGGACAGTAGGACGATCATCGTTTACATTAAATGACCCTAAAGGGCCAGACATACCAATCGTCATTCCCTGTTTTAGTTCTAACATTTCCTTCTTAAAATCACTTGGGTTATCATTTATTTTCATTGTTAATTTTAAAACATTTTCACTTGGAGCAGCTGCTATTGTAAAAGGTTTAGTAGGATTTTTCACTTTTTTATGAGTAATACTAAACAATCCATGCTGCCCTGCTTTCCAGGTTAGATTTTTCTCTTTTTCAAATACAAATGTATACACATCATCTGATTCTTTATAGCTTTCTATAAATACTAATTGTCTCTTTTTAAATACTGCAATCATATCTTGAAAAAATCCCATTTCATTATCTCCTTTTAGACTCACAGAAGCCCTCATACACTTTCTAAGGGCTATCCTATATTTTTCTATTTCCTCCAGAGAGTTGTACAGTTTGCCTTGTCCTTAATATTAAAATCAATCATTTTCTCAAGTAGTGTGTAGTCTACCGGACTTTTCCAAGGAATACGTATAATCTCCTTTGTGTAATCATAGCCAGCCTTTACAATGTCATCCTCTACATGAGTAATCGTTACACTTTCAGGAGCGACGGCTAAATGCTTTTTAGAAACGCTAAAGCCAATTATATATGTGCCATGATCCGTAAACATTGGTTGATTCCATTTAATTTCTTTCTTTAAATTTGGATATTTATCTGTTATCCAAGTTAATACTTCTTCTGTTCTTTCTCTGTGGAAATGGTCATCAATCCCCGCTAAAAATTTAACAAAAACCTCCAATTTATATCCTCCTATGATTTCGTTCAAATTTCCTCTAACACTTTTTTAAGCTCTTCAATCTTATATGCCCAACCATACTTCGCACCGTTGAACGCTTGAACATTCTCATTTTCAAATCCAGTCTGCTCAAGGTGTAGGTAGGTTGTCCCATTCTCTTCTTTCAATGTCCATGTGACGATCGTGTTTACCGGCCCACCTACCCATGTGTAAGATAGCTTATTAGGCTTGTCTACTACCAATACTTCACTATCAACAATTAAATCTATATCCTTATTTCGAAACTGACATTTATATCCTACAATTGGCTTAAAGTCATTTTCCATTACCCATTGTGCAAGTGTATCCGAATGTGTTAATGCATCCCATACCTTGTTGATTGGACTCTTAAATTGAAAATCTAATGATAAATCTGCCATTTTCTATTCCTCCAATATATTCTTAAGTAATATCGCTCTTTCATTCCAAAACTTTTCATAAAAAGCTAACCAATCCTTCACTTCCTGTAAGGGAGCTGGATTTAGTCGGTACTTTGTTTCTCTACCTATTTTACGGTTAGTAACTAAATCAGCATCTTTAAGGATAGCCAAATGTTTAGACACAGCAGTCCGACCCATTTCAAAATGAGGAGTTAGTTCGTGAAGAGGTAATTCTTCTGCACCTGCCAACAAACGTATTAATTTACGTCTTGTTGGATCTGCAATTGCTACAAAAACATCGTGCTTTTGGTGAGTATTGTTCAAAATCCTCCCCCCTTATTATATATAAATGACACTAATCGGTGTCCTAAATTATATGACACCAATTAGTGTCTAGTCAATATTTTTTAAAAAAGATATCTAGCATTTTCTGCATGTAATCCTTCTATTTATTCTTGTCATCTTAAATTTAAAAAACTGTAGCTTTAGCGACCAATTTTAAATCGTGAAAATAATCATTTCCCTTTTAGTTTTATTGTCATTTCTTAACGTGGTAATTATCTATATTTAGATAGAGATTTTTATATCAAAAAAGAATGCCTGACACCACATATTGTGTATCAGGCATTCTTTATAACAGCACTCTTTGTCTTTTAGTTTGAGTGATGTTTTGACAAAATAAACTCATCTTTCAACATAGAAATTTTTTCATCAATATACAAATTAACAAGTAATTTTAACTTTATTGAAAGTGAAAGATATACAGAGTTATCTGGTCCCTTTTGAGAGTATATTTCGCTTAAGGTATTTCTAAGATGAAAGATTTCTATTAAGAGTTCCATATTTTCACTTTGAACATTCTCTTTTGTTTTCATCATACACTCCAATAATATTTTTTATGATTTTGGAATGGGTGATGATCAAAACCAGTAATACTCTAATCTGTGATGAAATATCTTCTAATTCCAAAACCTATAAGATAGTATCATAGTACTTTCTTGGAGGGAATACTAAAGAAAAAAGCAGAAATATTTTAAAAAATCCATCGGAGTATTAATATAATACTTTTTCATTAGATGAAAACTATATGTTTGTTTAATAACTGATAATCAAAGATTCTTTCCCTTTTTCGCTTTAAGAAATTACAGGACTATATTTTATTAATATAATAGTCAAGGAAAGAGTAATACAATTTTAAAAACTTAGATAACCGAAGTTTGTGATAAAAATATGACATTTTAAGTTTGCGGGCTAAAAGTATAAAAGCCTGTGAAATTTTACAACAAAATTTCACAGGCTTTTTCATGTCAGAGGATTGTTATATCCCAACCTCTACTTTTATAAAGAAAACTTACATTTATTCAAATACAGCTACTAAGCGCCCTTTTACTTCATGGTTTTTCAGTTTTTCAATCCCTTTGTCGACTTCTTCAAACGGGATTGTGATAAGAGCTGGATTCATTTTTCCAGTAGCGAAGCAATCATATACACCTTTTAAGTCTTCTACGGATCCACCATTGCTTCCTAAAAGCTTAATTTCTTTTGTAATCATTAAGTACGTATTGATATTAGATTCTAATTTACCCATACCAACAATGACAACTGTTCCTTTTGGTCTTACAGCTTCCAGTGCGTCAGAAGTTGTTTGTCCAAAACCAGCAAAGTCAACAATAACGTCACATTCTGCTTCTTTCATATCTAGAATAGTATCGTAAACTTTAGTAGCCCCTAGTTCTTCAGCAAGTTTTCGAGCTCCTTCAGAAACATCGGTAGCGTATACTTCGCAACCTTTAATTAGAGCCATTTGTAGAGCAAATTGACCTAGACCACCGATACCGATGATTCCTAGTTTTGTACCTTCTTTAGCTTGTCCAATACTGAAAAGAGCACGATATGCTGTGATCCCTGCATCTGTTGAAGCTGCTCCTTCTACATAGGAAACGCCTTCAGGAATAATTACGCATTGATCTGCAGGAACACGTACTTTTTCTGCATACCCGCCGTCATAGTTATACCCAGCAGTTACTTTTGTTTCTCTATTCATTGGGTTAGCCCCAACACGGTCTCCAACTTTAAAACCTTCAACACCTTCACCCACTTCAATAACTACCCCAGCAAACTCATGCCCCATAATAACAGGACCATTTGGGAAAAGTGACATCCAACCTGGATCTTGTAGTGCTGCAACGTCTGAATGGCATAGGCCAGCAGCTTTCACGTCTATTACAACGTGACCTGGAATCGCTTTCGGATCTTCTTTTTCAATCAATTCTAGTGGTTTATTTGTACCTGAAAATAGCCAACCTCTCATACTATCTCCTCCAAATTGTTCAAATTTTTTTTTGTAATTTCCCCTAAAAATTCTTGCTACAATTATAGTTTACTAGGTTTCTTTTGCTATAAACCATCCTTAATATTTGTTATAATGTTGAGGATACCAACACTTTCATCAAATCTGTCTAATAGGAGAGGAATATGATGAAATCCAATTCCAACCAAGCAATGCGAACAAAAAATTTCTTAAAAAAAGCATTTATTGAAATGGTACATAAAAAGGGATATAGTGCTGTTACGGTGAAGGACATCGTTGATCATGCGCAATATAATCGAACAACCTATTATGTGTATTATCAAAACATATATGATCTTGTGGAAGAGTTAATGGATGAAATGTTTGAAGCCATTCAATATTACAGCATGTCTAAATACCAAAGCGATAGTCGGGTAAAAGTAGAAGAGTTAACAACAAACTCCTTTGACTTGTTGTATTATATTTACGATCACCGAGATTACTTTACATTATTACTTTTAGAAGATACTTTGCCACACATTCACCAGCAACTGCCTGAAGCGATATTTAATTTATTGAAAAATAAATTTGATATTCTATACGATGTGCCTTCTGTTGATGATTACCACCAAAAGCGTTATATGGCATATGGTACAGCAGGGTTAATTATGGACTGGATTGCGCGGGATTTTGATGTGACACCCGGTGAAATGACAGAGCGGCTCATACGTATTTTAAATACCTTTGCAAGAGGGTTTGTTATAAAAGAGATTGACAGTTAGGATACGTCACAGTGACGACCCGAAAAATCTTGTTTCACAAATAGTTCCACGCATAGGTGATAAGCAATAAGCCCAATCCTTGTTTGGATTGGGCATTGTTCGACTCCAACAGCCCACACATGCGTGAAGTGCATTTAGCAATACATGGGTGTTGGTGAGTAGAGCTCCGTTAAAAAAACTAAGGAGATGGTTTAAAAACCAACTATCCCTAAATACAGCCCCTCGGCTTCCGCCATAACCTGTTTGAATTCTCTCTTAAAAGCAAAGGAAGAAACAAGGATAAAAGATTCCAATTTACCAACACAAAAATAAAAAAAGAGCCAGAACAAAATTGTCCTGACACTCCAAAAAAATCTAATCTTATTTTTCTAATAACCCTTTCTCCTCATAATAACGCTTCGCACCATCATGCAATGGAATACCAGCAAGCTCGGTTACTGCATTTTTGATTTCCATTTGCTTAACGATGGCATGAGTAGTCTCAAGCTGATCTAGGTTTTCCCAGAATACTTTTGTCATTTGGTAGATCGTTTCTTCGTCAACTGATGCATCAGCTATTAACATCATTTTAATCGCAAGTGTATCAACATCCTCTTCCTGGTTTTCATATGTGCCAGCTGGGATCGTCATTTCTGAATACCAAGGATATTCTTCCATTAATTGTTTACGGATTTCCGGCTCAATTCCAATTAATTTACCGTCAGCAGTAGAAGTCATTTCTGTAACCGCAGCAGTTGGAAGCCCTGCTTGGATTAAAGCACCGTCAATTTGCTTGTTTCTCATTAAATCAATCGCTTCTGTAAATCCAACAAAGTTAGCATTGATATCATCTGGATAGTTAATTCCATAAGCTGGTAAAATAATACTTGATTCAACTTCAGGTGTACTTCCTGTTGATCCTGGTGCAAATTTCTTTCCTTTTAAATCACCAACAGATTCAATACCTGCATCCTCTCGAACAACAAACTGATTTGGATTGTAGTATAGACCAGCTACAATACGAACATCTTCATATTTGCGATCCTTAAATCCTCTTTCACCGTTATAAGCTTCCCAAATGATGCCGGAAGTAGCGAATGAAATATGTGCTTCTCCTTCTTTCAATTGGTTCAAGTTGTCAACCCCGCCATTGGAAGCTTGAGCATTGACACGTAACCCTTCAATTTCAGTTCCCCAAAGGTTTGCCATCGCTGAACCTAACGGATAGATGGTACCCGTTGATCCTGCTGTTGGGAAATTTAAATTTTGCTGCTTTGCCCCTTCTTTACCGCCACCTTCTTGACTTGAAGATTCTCCACCTCCACATGCACCTAACATAAGGGCTGCACCTAGCATCATGGATACTAGAAAGCCTTTTTTCTTTCTAAACATTTTGTAGTCCTCCCCCTTATTTTATTTAATTAGTTTATAGAATGGCTGATTGGGACCAACTTTCTTTTTGCAACCCACTGCCAAACTAAAACTACTATTAATAAACCAATGCCAATATAGTCAGTTAAACTACCTGGTGCAATCATTAAAATACCAACGACTGCAAAGATAACTCTTTGAACCACATTCGCTTTCGTAATCAACCACCCCTGCAACCCTGCTGCAAGTGAAATACATCCAATAATTGCTGTAACCGCTGGAATAATACTCTCAGAATATGGATTTGCTCCAAGCAGCAGCGCCGGATTAAAGATAAAGAAAAACGGCAGGATAAAGCCGGTTAATCCAAGCTTTACAGCAGTTAAGGAAACCTGATTTTGATTGGCACCCGCGATCCCCGCAGCAACATATGAAGCAAGTGCTACTGGTGGTGTGATATTTGATAAACAAGCATAAATCAACACAAACATATGGGCTGCAAGCGGTGAAACTCCAAGGTTAATTAATACTGGAACACCCACAGTTGCGACAATCACATACGCTGCCACCCCAGGAACACCCATTCCCAGAATAATACTCATAATCATTACAAGCAACCCAGCGATAAGCAGGCTATCATTTGTATAATTCATCACCGCATAGCCAAAGTTCAGACCAAGACCTGTTAGAGATACAGTACCAATGATAACACCAATTACGGCACAGGCAACTGCAACGCCGACTGCACCTCTCGCTCCTTCTTCAAGTGCCAAGATGATATCTTTTAGTCCCATCCTCGTTTCCTTGCGCAGCCAGCTTGCGACAACACAGGCGACGATTGAAAATACAGCTGCATATAATGGGGTATATCCCATAAATAGCATTCCCATTAATACAATTAATGGAAGAGATAGATGCCCTTGTTTCTTTAGCACATCCATTGCTTTCGGAATGTTATCCTTCGAAAGCCCTTTTAACCCAAGTCGTTTCGCTTCAAAATGGACAACCATGATTAAAGTTAAGTAATAGAGAAACGCCGGAATAATCGCGGCCACCATGACAACAGTATAGGAAACACCTAAATACTCTGCCATAACAAATCCCGCTGCCCCCATGATCGGCGGAGCAAATTGACCACCTGTCGAGGCAACCGCTTCAACAGCCGCAGCAAACCTAGCTTTATAGCCATTTTTCTTCATAAGAGGAATAGTCAGTGTACCCGTTGTTGCTACATTAGCTAAGGCACTACCATTGATCATTCCCATCAAACTGCTAGCGATAACAGCAACCTTTGCCGGTCCTCCTGGAGATCTCCCTGCAATCGTTAATGCGAAATCATTAATAAATTGACTGAACCCGCTTCTGCTCAAAAATGCACCAAATAAGATAAATAAGAACACAAAGGTTGCGGAAACGCCGATTGCAATTCCAAAAACTCCTTCGCTTCCGTAGAACAAGTAATCAATGATGCGCTTGACGCTAAACCCACCATGTCCGAAGATTCCAGGGACCATCGGGCCGAAGAAATTATATAGGAAAAATATTAAAGCTAAAATTGCTAGATTACCAACCACCCTGCGCGCCGCTTCAAAAATCATCAAAATACCAATAGCTCCAAATATGTAATCCGGTAGTAGTAAAAAGCCTCCACGTAACACTATGGTTTTATACGAAGCTAGTAAATAGCCAGTTGACGCTATACTTAATAAGATAAGAATGATATCGAATACAGACGGAAATTTAAGCACCCGTTTGCCTTTTTTTGTAGCAGGATAAAGCAAAAATGTAACAACAAGAAGAAACATCATATGCCAAGCCCTTAAAGAGATCGCATCAAAAACACCAGAACCCGCAGCAAATATTTGAAAAATCGACCAAATGACCGCAAGTCCTGTAACAGCCATAGCAGCTTTTCCTATATATGTGCGAACACGAAACTCACTATCTAGCTTCTCTACTAATTCCATTTCCTTGCTCATGGAGACCACCTCCTTATTGATGAAAGAATTTAAATTTTCTCTAATTTACTTTATATTAGTGTAGTTTCTTTAGTACGTCAATACGAATGGGCTTTAAAGTATTAAGCAATTTCTTCACTGCCCTTGTATAGATGTTACTAAATTTAAAATGTTGAAAAATTTTATATTTTATTAGACTTAATGAATAAAAGGAGAATAGGATTGCAATATTACCTTGATCCTTTTTTGATAATTTCCTAGCTTAGGTGATAGGCAATAAGCTCAATCCTTGTTTGGATTGGGCTTCAGTTTTGCAAACGAATATCAGGCTCTTGGTCTGTATAGCAATACTTTATTTTAACTGGCAAATGTTATTTATGGATACACAGATCTTATGATTTTGGTTATGCACTCAACGTGGCTTGAGTGTATGTGGCAACACATAGGGTGCTGGTGAAATTTAAGTGAATAAAAAAGGTAATCCCTTTGCTATTCAGCGGTTGTATGGAGTTAGTAACTTGTAATAGCTTCTTAATATAAAAAAACCTATTCCTAATATGGCTCTATGTAGCTTTTAAGTAATGCTCAATCATTTTTGAATATTTCGTTTTAAAAGAACCACTTACTCGGGCAAAATGAGCACCTATCACGGAAAAATAGAGCAACTGTAACGGAGTTAGATCCATAGCCACAGCGAAGCTGCTTGCCATTGACTGAAACGCTCGATTCTTTGTAGTTGATGGAAGGGGTCGGGGCCCCGCCAGCAACTGCTAAGAATCGGTTTGTCCGTGTTACTATTTTTTGCAGGTGAGCCTATAGGCTTTATTTTTTGCTAACCTGCATTAGTACCACTACACGGACAAAAGTGAAGTCAGACAAAAGTGAAATCAATGGTGGCGGACAATTGTCCGAGATCCAATATTTAGGCCAGTGGTTCTCCTTCCGTGATGCTGGTTCAATTTGTCCGTGAAGATGGCTCTAATCGAGTGAAATATTCAATTTTCGCCTAATGAAACCATTACTATGTCAAACAGTTAACAATAAAAAATTCAATAAAATTAAAAAAATTGATGATAATTGACTCTTTTTATCCAATTTTGTATATTTTCTGATATAATCATACCGTGCAGTAAATCCTTACCAAGACTATTCCATTTTCTTGGTAACCAGCTTAATTATTAAAACTGGTAGACTAATCAATAAGAAGATTTTCTTACATAATGTGACTTTAATCCATTTTGGAGCAATGTTTTCAATCAATTTAAAGGGTTTACTGCCTATTAATTTATAGGTGGTACTTAAAAAATGGAATCAAGCAAAGAGCTGTTAAACAAAAAATTTGATATTGATAGTGTAAGAGATTTTTATTTAGAAAACTTAAAATTTAAAAGCTCTGTGGGAATTGATAAAATAAATAATAGACTCTTCGAAAAAAAATTTAAATCTTATACTAAACATATTAGTGATAAAGTAATAAACAACAGATATAGGTTTACCCCCTACAAACAAAAACTCTTCTTAAAAGGAGTAAACAAACCCCCAAGGCAAATTTCAATTCCAACTATAAGAGACAAAATAACTCTAGGACTATTAAAAGAAATAATACATGAACGGTTTAAAGATGAAATAGAACATTATACTGTACAAACAACAATAAAAGGGATTGAAGAAGAATTAAATAATGGGCATTTTGATTACTTTATTAAAATTGATATTTCAAGATTCTATGACTCTATTGATCATGATATCCTTATGAGAAAAGTTAGAAGAAAAATTCGATCGAAAGCTGTTTTAGACTTAATATGGAGAGCAATAAGAACACCAACTGTTTCTGAAAAAACTCAAAAAAAGGATAGAACAAATAATACTAAAGGTGTTCCACAAGGTTTACCAATTTCAAATATATTATCAAGCATATTTCTTATTAATTTTGACAAAAAACACAAAAATAAACTTACATATAAGTACTTTAGATACGTAGATGATATTTTAATTTTGTGTAGCAGTACACAATATAAAGATATTAAAAAAGAAATAGTTAGTGAACTAACTTCAAAGACTAAATATAAATTAGAAATAAATAATGATAAAAAAGCTGAAGGATTGATAATGAATGGTTTTGATTACTTAGGTTACACATTAAAACCAAATTCTATCGTTGTAAGGGAAAGTTCAATTACAAAACTAGAACATTCCTTAGAAAGAATGTTCTTAGATTATTATCATGCAAAACTACAAGGTAAGGAAAATATAGATTTTTTTATGTGGCAATTAAACTTAAAAATAACTGGAAGTATCTTCAAAAAAAATAAATATGGTTGGGTATTTTTCTTTTCTCAAATTTCCCCTAACAACGAATGGATAACACATAAGCTAGATATATTGGTAGAAAAATTCATCAATCGTTTTGGGATGACAAAAGATGTAACACAGTACAAGTTAAGGAAGTTCAAAAGAACTTATAATGAAATACGTAAGAATTTAAATTCTACAACTTATATCCCAAACTTCGATAAATATAGCTTAGATGATAAAAAGAGATTTATTGTAGAGGTATTAAAAGATGACTTAAAGGGATTAAGTGATGAACAAATTAGTAATATCTTCAATAAAAAAATTTATAAAGCAATGAGAGAGCTTGAAAAAGACACTCAAGGTGTTTCATAAGGGGCTGATTATTTGCAAAAGAAAATAGGAAAATTAAAAAGAAAGGTTTGGCTAACTAGAAAAGCACGTATTATAGCATCAGAGAGATTGAAAGAAAAGCATGATTTTCACCAAACAATTACAGTATATTACTCAGTATGGATGGTATTTTTCTCAATTATTAATGTTAACTCTGATAGTACTAACACAGTTTCTTTATTAGTATTAAGTTCATCAGTTGCACTTTCATTATTCTCACTTTTTGTTAACTCGAAAAATTACCAAGAAAGATACTTTAATTTAAAAGCTAACTACATAATGTTAGATAAACTAATAACTGAATTAGAAGACATAGAAGAAAAGCTAAATAATGCTGTATTTACAAATTTTAATAATGAAATAATTCTAATAAATGAAAAATACAACAATACTCTTTCTACCGTAGAAAATCATGATGAAATTGATTTTTTAATGGTTTTAAACACTCCTAATACTGGAGAAAGATCTTTAACCTTTGAAGAAATGAAAAGATTGAATAATTACAAAAGAAAACAAATATTTTTCAAATCCATATTTTATGCATTACCTTTTCTAATGATTGTTATTTTTGGAGTAATCAATTATTTTAATATTTTTGGTTAGCACTCATATGAGTGCTTTTTTACTCCTTCCATTTATTATTTTTAACAACAACAACTGCGCGATCGCTTCAACGTGTCCATCCAGAGTGTATGTGGCACCACATGGGGTGTTGGTGAGCACTTTAAATAATTTTTTATAGTATGATTTTCATCTTCGTATTTACTTAAACTAAGATAGAGTTGAAGAGAAGTTTCTTTTTTTAGCAATCAATATTTATTTAAAAAAAATGCCAAGTACATAAAATCGTTAAATTATGATTCCTGTGGCTGCATTGGCAGGCTCCCGATTACAACTCGAGTGTACTAGGACGTACCGGTTCAAGTCCCATCCGGCTCAACAAAGAAGCACCTCGATAGGTGCTTCTTTAGTCTTTAATATAAAAGAATTATAAACTTACATGATTACTATATTGAATTATCATTGTTCTCACTGTCTTCCCGATCACAGATATCCCAAACCACTTGAATTGCAGGATGTAATTCTTTTTTAGGAATTCTATCGTACAATCTTTTATAATCATACATTTCCTCTCTTAATCCATCTGCAACTGCATATGCATCTACCTCTTCCCTTATAGTTTGCAGTAAACGGTCAAATACTCCCATTGCAGCCCATCTATTAAGTCTCTGGCCTGCCATAAGTACACTTACTATAGCTATTTTCTTTATATTTGGAGAAGAAGTATTTTTAAAAACAATTTCCATTTTGTCGGCTACACTTTCTGCAAACGAAAATGGATATTCGCCAATCTTTTCATCTATAGCTCTTTTATACTTTTCCAATATGGCCTCAAATTCAGTTGGCATATTAGAAGAATATATTTGAAGAATCCTATTTGGAAGACTATGAAATAATGAAATGTATTCCTCCATATCATCATTACTATAAATAAGCTGAAGAAGTTGTGATATATTTCTTGGATCATATTGGTTATTCTTTAATTTTTCTTCTGCCACTAGCAATAATTCTTCAAAAATTCCTTTTGAGTTCATTTCAGGGGCAGTTGCTCTGACAGCGTCATGTAGTGCATCCAATAATTCATTAACAGATTGATACCTTTCATCAGGGTTTTGACGTGTTGCTCTTTGTATTACATACCATATACCAGTAGGTACTGCATCTGGATTCAATACTGTTGGTCTATAGCCAGTTAAAAGGTGATAGAGGGTTTTCCCAAGTTGATAGACATCCCCCCTATGGTCCAAGTCCCTTGTTCCCCCATACATCATTTGTTCAGGAGGCATATAATCATATGTTCCCATATAAATACTAGCTCTAGTGAGTACTGTTGTATCTCTTTCGTCAAATTTAGCCAGTCCTAAATCGGAAACTACTATTTGAGAATTATCAAATACTAAAGCATTATCGGGTTTTATATCCCTGTGGGTATGGCCGCTAAAATGGATGGCATTAATCCCTTTACAAATTGATTCAAATACAGGAATTACCCTATTAATATCCCCTTGAATATCCGGGATTATTTTTGATACTGAATATAAAGCTACAGGCATAGTAAAAAATGGAGGATGATGCTCAACATTTGAATCTATTACTTTTATAACATTTTCATGGTCAATATTTTCCATAATACGGACTTCCCTTTTAAATCGGCGGATATCTTCTTCTGAATTAGAAGTACAGTATTTTAGTGCCTTTTCTTCTCCATTTTCCTGGTCAATAACATATAAAACTTTACCAAAGCCACCTCCACCAACTACGTATTTTACTAGATAACGGTTATCAATTAGATCATCCTTTAAAAATTCAACCAAAATAGTCCCCCCTATTAAATTAACCAAACTTAAAAAAGTAACCTTCCTTAACCTATAGCTGAGGTTAAAATAGGTTACTCATTTGTAACTTCTACATTAAACTGAAAACCACTGCTCTTTATGAAATTAATTTTACATAATTAATAAAATAAATACAAATTACCCCCATTTATTCTCCTATATTTCAGTTAATAAAAACTTGCATTTCTATTTTTCAAAAGGTGTTATTCGAGTCACGAAAAGAAATCCTTGATGGGTCAGAGTGTCACCCTCTGTCAAAACGCTGTCGTTTTAGTAGATAACTACTGAAAAAAATAACCGTGGGAATGCCCTTAAGTAACGCTAAAAAAAAGGGCATGTGAGTTAAGCCGATGCAGAAAATCAACGGAGCAATCATTAGGCAAGGTCTTTACTGCTGTTTTCAGGCCGGATTGTTAGACTTAAAGGAGTGGGAACGACTTCTTGCGAAAACGGTTTGAATGGAGTTTCTATTGGTTACGGCCAATGGTGCTTGTCACGATATATGCGGGCGAAACTGCGTATGCTTATAAAGCTAATGACAAGTTGAAGTAATTCAGGTATGAAACAGCATCATCATCGGGTGCCCAGCTTTACACTAAAAATGCATTCTAATGATAAAATACTACCCCTGCTAACAGGGATAGGTATCATCATTGTCCGAAAAGAAAAACAATTATTTTCTTAATTCATCAATATACTTTTCTTGCCCACTATAATCAATGTACTTCCAAAATCTCCATCCATTTGTTGAGGTATCAGCTTTCCCAGAAAGGGTAAATTTAGCCTTATCAGCTGCAGAAGAAACCGAATGACTTTCCCCTAAAAGTAATACCTTTTGTGAATCGACATCAAGTGTTGCTTCTAACTTCTTGTTATAATATGAAGCAAATATCTTTATATTTCCTTGTACCCTTGGAGCTTGATAATACTGTTCAATTATTTGTTTTTCTTTCTCTATAACGGTCTTTTTTATTAAATCAAATATTAATCTCGCTCTTTCCTCAATAAATTCATTAAAAAACTCATCATATAGCCCTTCTACTATTTCAGTTGGTACCAAATGCTCTTTAAGAGTACTCTCCAATTTTTCATTCGATGCTTTTAGCTCCATCATATACTGGGATGGCGTTTTTTTACCGACTTTAATATTTGTGATTTTTGGAATAAGTGTTCTATTAGCAACACAATCCATTAAGGAAATTGCTTGTTCATCATTTTTAAACTGATTTTTAATATATTCTTTAGGAAAGATGTGATGATCCTCTAACTTTTTACTTAATGACAATTTACTCGAATTATTCCAATCCGTTAATCCTCTCGAATTATAATTGATTAAATTTAGAGTTCCCTTGTAGATAACATTTACTTTTCTTGAATATGAAAAAATATCTTCATATGAATCTATTTGGGACTTTAATCGTGTAAAGAACACCCTATCAGTTATTTTCATACCCTTCGCAATACTTTTAAGTACATTTGAGTCTTGCAATATAGCTTCATTTGACCCTGAAGAGTACCTTTGTGAAAATATCGATGCCCAATACCAATATTTAATAAATTCATATTGCCATTCATTCATTTGGGAAAAATCATTTTGATTAGACTCCCTTAAAAATATTATTAAAGGAATTACCATATTTTCATAAGGCATCCAATTTTGAGAAATAACTAGGTTTTCTTTAAAAAGAAATTCTAAAACATGATTATAATGCTTACATATATCATCCCAGTATAAATCAAAATGCTCGTAATTTAGATTTGATAGAATATAATTTCTATCAATATCTTTTCCTTTACTCACTATATAAGAAATAGTTCGGACAATAATCTCCCTATCAAACTTATAACTTGGATACTTAGATTCTAGTTCATCTATTTTATCCCTCAAATTAAATCCTTTATAAAGCTTTGCGGCTAATATATCTATAAAATTCAACTGTATACCCTTACTATTACTACGTTCGAAAAATAACGCAAATTTTTCGTTATCCATATTTAATAAATAATAAGACAATAGTAATTCGCTTTTAAATAATTCTCCTAACTTCATACATAGTGTTTTATATCTTCTGTAATTAGCTTTTGACTCGAGATCATCCATACCGGCCACAAAGAGTAAATTATCAAAGAATTTATTCTTAATATCCTCATCAAACATATCACCTTTAGAGATTTCATATGCCTCAGATAATTTAATTGAAATTCTTTCATCATCCTCTTGTAAAGAAAATGTATACAACATTTCTTCTAGTGATCTGTCTTTATATTCCTTTTCCTTAACTTTATCCTCCAATTCATCCTCTTTTTTTGCAATAAACCAAATCTCGTCAATTCCTTTTAAGGCCCTATAAAAGGAAGTTGCTCGTTGTTGTCCGTCCAAAATTAACCTAAAATTGGCGATTTGGGATTTTTGATTTATTTCTTCTCTTTCAAAAGATGTAATTTTAAGTTTCCTACGACTTCCCGCACCTTTCCTTGGTCTGATATCAATCTCTCTGACCGTAATTTCAAAAGTCGGTTTTCCATAAATAATTGACCCAATAAAAATATCCCTTACTATAGAATCGAAAAGGTCACAAGTCTTTTTTATTTCCCAAACAAAATCTCTTTGAAATTCTGGTAATACGATATTTCCTTTATCAATATTTTCTACTAAGTTCCTAATTGACTCTGTTTGTTGTGGTGTGTTCAAAACAATTTCCTCCCTTAACTTTATTTTTGTTCCTTCCAAGATAATATCTATGAATAATACCAATAACTAAACAATATATTGCTCCGCAATCTTCTCTTCTAACTTCATTGTTTCTCTATATTCTTTTGCATCTGCAACCATTGTGAATTCAATAACTGCATTATGATTTTGATTAACAACTTTTTTTATTTCCTCTAGCCTGACATTGAAGAACTCTTTACGTTCATTTATTTTATTTACTCTTCGATGACTAAATGTCCTATGAAGAGATGCTTCAAGCTCAGGCGCATTATCGGAAAAAATAACGGCATGTACGTCAAATCGAAAAGGAACTGAAGCCCCTCCAAGTTCCCTAACACGGTCCATAGGTTCTAAACGTCTGGTCATTCCTATTTTATATATGTTTTCTCCGAAAGATCCTATATTCGAAATTACATATATATACCCAGCCTTAGTATTTTTAACTCTATAATCAACATCTTCCTTTTGACGCCTTATTTCTTCCAATCTTGTTTTTAATTCATTCACTCTTTGTTCACTAAACTGTGAAGCATGCTGCATAACATTTTCTATATGTTTTTCTTCTTTATTCAATATTTTCAATTGTTCTTCTAACTCTTGTTGAGCCTTACGTTCTTCCCTTATTTCCTCGTTAATACGACGTTGCTCTTCCTTCTCTTCCTGTTTCTTCTGTGCATATTCATAAGCCAAAAATAATTCTTCCAATTTCAGATGGAGAAACTCATCTGTAAGTTCAATTGAATTATGGTGGTTTAATTCATTAATATGTTGAAAGGATGCTCGTATTCTTTTCTCCGACATTTCAACATTATTGAATTTAACCTTACTGATTACAGAATCGCATTCATTATTAAAAGACCTTATAGCTAATTTAATATTGTTATTTTTTAAAGAATCTTTTTTTAACATCCCCGTATGATCTGGATATATTTTTGTTAAAGCTGCCCTATTTTCTTTTACCAGTTTTTTTTGTGCATTTCTAACTAATTCAAGATAGTGTTTATATTCTTCTGAATTCTCGAGATCAAATCTAGTATCATAGAATCCAAACGATTGATATAATACCTCATCTTCAAGAGTAATTATCATGGACTTTAGGATATTACTCTTTTCTGTCGACCTCTTAATTTCAATCTGTAGTTTATTTACCTCATCTTGGCCTTTCGCAATAATTTCTTCAATTTCATTTTCTTTTTTACTAACAGACATCTCCCTTGAGACTAATTCTTCTTCTCGTTTTTTTGTCATCCAAATAAGATTCTGTTTGTGCTCCATTTCTAATTTACTTATTTCCTCTTGTTTTTCTAAAAAAGTAAGCTGAATATCTTTTTCTTTAACTTTTATATTTTGTTCCCTTGAGATTAATTCTTCTTCCCTTTCCTTTGTCACCAATAATAATTTTTGTTGGTGTTTGACTTCTAATTTACTTAACTCTTCTTCCTTATTCCTCGTTAATTGAAGTAATTTTTGTTGGTGTTCTTCCAGCAACTCCTTTAATTTCTCCTCTTTTTCGAATAATACATTTTTTTGTTTTTCTATTTCCTCTTTAATAGCATGTTCTTTTTCTTTTAACAAAATTTCATGTTTTTTTGAAATTTCTGCTAACCTTTCACGATGGATTGACTCCATTTCAATTAATTCTTTTTGTTTCTCGATAAACTGACGTTCTATTTCTTTCCCTCTTAATTCAATCTCCTTTTCCCTAGACATTAACTCCTTATTAGTAATCATTAATTGCTCGACTTGCCTTTGATAATTAACTTTTTCTCTCTTTTGTATATATAGTAAAAATACCCCAGTTATAAGTGGAATGACTAAAAACCAAAATGCAAACAAAAGTGCTATAAACCATGTGGATATGTACCACTTATTATTATTCATATCGTTCACAATCTCCTAAAATATAACTTTATAACTAAAATTCTACCATTATTTTGATAACACCGGTATTAATTTTCCTGAAAAGTCTAATATCTCCATTTAACAAATATTCCCTCTTGAATAAATTGCCCAAAAGCAGGGCCTGACCCCCAGTGTGCTAACGCTTTAATACGATGTGGACCTTTAATTGAGGTAATTTTTATTAGAAAATTCACATTTTTAGTATGGGTTTATATGGTAAAATAGTCTTAATTTATGGGGAATTATTACTGGGGGGATTCATCAATGTTACAAGATCGTGTAAACGAATTGAAAAGTGGAATTTTAGATATTGAAGATGGGAAAGTTCTTGTTACGGGATTTATACGTGAGGAAATGTTACTAAGGCATTTAGAAAATGGAACGCAATGTTTTAGTTCCAAGGGCATATATAAAAATCAAAATTTAGTATTTCATAATATTCAAAACGACGCTTTGATTATCGTTAGGAAAGATGGGAAAGAGATCCGGCGACATCAGTTTAAGCTCATACATAAAGAGTCGATTCAATATAAAGAATGGAAAGACGAGGAAGAAAAGCTTTTCTCTGTTACATATACCATCCGTAAAAGTACATACAGTGACCATTATCATTTTTTAACGGAAACATCGTCTTTGTTATTTGAAAATAAAGTGGAATTAGATAAATATTTATTGGAAAAATATAAAATTGGAGGGATAAAATTCGATTTTATCGCAATCGATTTTGAGATTGCCAGCAAGGAGCTAAGTAGTGCGTGTTCAATGGGTTTAGTTTTTGTAGCGAATAATGAAATCGTGGATAAAAAACATATTTATATCCAACCGCCTGGATTGAAATTTAATCCAGAGATGGTGGATGTTCATGGGATTACGTTAGATGTTGTTAAAGATGCAAAAAAATTTGATGAAATATGGAGGGAAATTAAAGATATCTTCACAGATTCAAACATTTTTGTAGCTCATAATGCACAGTTTGATATGAGTGTTTTACATGCTTGTCTAACGGAATATAATTTGGAACTGCCCGATTTTACTTACATAGATAGTATTGCAATAAGCACACGAGCATGTAGAGGAGTAACTGTGGGGAATTCTTTAAAAGAAAGAACAGAATTCTTCGGCATATCATTAGAAAATCATCATGATGCTTTGGCTGATGCATTTGCAACTGCGGAGTTGGTTCTTCATTGTGTAAATTCAAAAAAGAAAAAGTCACTAGAATCATATTGTAGTTTACATCGTAGTATTGCTATAAAATCCTTTTCGGAATTAAAACCAATAAAATCGTTCGCAAAAAGAAGAAAGTTTACTAAGGTAAGTGTGACAGAAATCGCCGCCAGCACTGAAACGTTTGATGAAAATCATATCCTTTTTGGGAAAAACATCGTCTTTACTGGAGAACTTCAGACAATTGAACGAAAAACTGCAATGCAAAAGGTTGCGGATTTAGGTGGCGTTTTAAAATCCGGAGTTAGCAGCAAAACTCATTTTTTAGTTGTTGGAAAGCAAGATAAATCACTTGTTGGTGAAGATGGATTAAGTACAAAAGAGGAGAAAGCTTACGAACTTATTGAAAAAGGAAAAGAGATCAAAATTATTACTGAACATGATTTTTTAAAAATGATTGATTAGTACATCAGTATAAGTTAAATCATTACAGTTGAGGTGGGGTAATTGGAAATTTGTTGCAGGAATTTAATGTGAAAGAAAAAAATTCCCATTCTACATGTAAACGGAAATTTTCTCAGTAAATTATTGATGATCATTCTTTCATCACAATTTTGCTTAAAGTTGGTAGATCATTCTCAAGAAGCATAGCTTGAGAATGTTCAGTCTAATAGTATTCTATTAATGATTTAGTGGCACATAATAAAAAACAGCAGGCTCCTTATTTAGGACCTGCTACATCTTTTAAAAATATCTTTGAGACGAACTCCACATGTTTTAATTATTGATTGCATACTATCTTAGCACCAATTCCGCAACCGCCTCTACATGTGCCGTATGCGGAAACATATCCACCGGCTGCACATACTCCACCCGATAAAGCTTCGACAATACTTGAATATCCTTCGCAAGTGTAGATGGATTACAAGACACATACACCATCTTTTTCGGTTTTACTTTTAAAACAGTTTGTAAGAATTGATCGTCGCAGCCGGTGCGTGGTGGGTCGACGACGATGACGTCTGGGCGCCAGCCTTCGTTTACCCATTTTGGTAGGAGTTTTTCTGCTTTTCCTACGGCATAGGTGGCGTTTTGGAAGCCATGTTTTTTGGCATTTTTTCTTGCGTCTTCGATGGCTTCTGGGATGATTTCGATTCCGCGGATTTCAGCGGCACCATCTGCTAGCCATAGTCCAATTGTTCCTACTCCACAGTAGGCATCGACGATTTTTTCTTTACCGGTTAATTGTGCTGCCTTTTTTACTTCGTCATATAGTTTGACGGTTTGCTCCGGGTTCAGCTGGAAGAAGGCACGTGCTGACAGTTCGAATGAAAGGTCTCCTAGGGTTTCTTGAATGACCTCGTTTCCGTGTAAATGAATCGATTCGTCTCCAAAAATGAGTGAAGTCTTTTGGCCATTGATGTTTTGAATGATTGATTTCACTTCTGGTAATCGTTTCGAGATTTCATCTATTAATAATTGTTTACGTGGAATTTCTTTTTGAGCTGTAATTAAGACAACCTGAACTTCTCCCGATTGGACGCCTACTCTTGTTACGATTGTTCGGACAAGTCCTTTTCGATTTCGTTCATTATAGATTGAGATTTTTAAATCCTGAAGGATCATTTTGACTGTTTGAGTGACCTTGCTTGTTGCAGGATGTTGGATCATACAGTCGGCAATATCGATTAGCTTATGAGAATTAAGGCCGTAGAGTCCCGCTATCACTTTTGTCTTATCTAGTCCAACCTGGAACTGACTTTTATTTCGATAGTTCCACGGGTTGTCCATGCCGATTGTGTCTTTAATATTCAGCTTTTCAATCGGCGTTTTACCATAGCGTTCAAAAGCTTGAACCACAATGTCCCGCTTCTCATTCAATTGCTGACGATAGTCTAAGTGCTGCAGCTGGCAACCGCCACATAGTTCGTAGATTGGACATGGTGGCTTCACCCGATGCTCTGACTTTTTACGGATTTTTTTAATCGTTCCTTCAGAGAATTTCGGATGGACCTTTGTTGCTTCAACGACTACCTCTTCACCTGGCAGGGCTCCCGGAACAAAGACGACCTGCCTTTTAAAATAACCGACACCTTCTCCGTTGATTCCGAGTCTTTTTATTGTAAGGGGGAATGTTTGTCCCACCTGTAATTTTGCTTGGTTTTCTTTTTGTTGTTTCATTATTACACACAACTTTCTATTCGATGCTCCGCCATAAGTACAAGGAGGCATAGCTTAAGTATGGTTCCCATGGCTTGCTGTATTCTTCCATCTGTTCATAGGATGGCTTTTTCTCAAGATTGTATAATTTTTTGATGGCATTTTGGATTCCGATATCTGCCATCGGGAATAGATTGGGCCGTCCCAACGCGAATAAAAGAAAATTTTCTGCGGTCCATTTTCCAATTCCACGGACTTTTACAAGAGTCTCTATGACTTCATCATCCGTTTTCGATTTGAGGTCATTAAGTGTTAGTTCTCCTGCTGCAATCAGTTTGGAGGTATCAATCACATATTCAGCCTTCCGACCACTAAATTGCAACTCTCTCAGATCTTCAACCGTTAACTCCGCTATTTTTTCAGGTCGAGGATGCACCCATGTTCCTTCAATCTCCTCGCCAAATGTCGTGACAAACCTTGATGTCAGTGTATAGGCAAACGTCATATTAAGTTGCTGATGGATGATACACTTCATCAAGCAAAAATACGGATCGAAATCTAAGACCAACGGTGTCCCGCGATGTTCTATGAAAATATCTCTAAGGTCTGTTTGTAAAAAATGGGCCTGGATTTTATCTAATGGTACGTCCCATTGAAAAATGTGAGAAACTTGCTGCAAAGCCTGTTCCATTAAATCAGTTTGAGTACCCGTGACTACGAAAGTTGGCTTCTCTATTGTTCCAGTTGCTTTGACCGTAACAACTACAGGTTCGTTTTTAATATAAAATGGTACCTTCACGGAGCGTTTATCTTTATTTAAATCGATAAGTGGATTTATCGATAGCCGGTCTAGGACGCGATCAAAATTATATGGTGGCTGTACATGCACTGTTTTCTCCCACATGGAACCTACCTCAATTCATAAGTGTTAGTACACATTATACCATTTCAGCATAAAAAAAATCCCCCTGCAAGCAAGAGGATTCCCTGTTATCTATTAACTTTTTTCAGTAGTAGCACTGATATCTATTATTAGGAGCAATAAAGTTCTCGTAGTTCAAACCCGGCTGAAAAAAGTTAAAGCCTCCGGCGGATGCCACAGATTTTCAAAGGTAACTTTTCGAGCAAGCTCGAAAAAATCTGAGCGCAAATAAGCCAAGGCTTATTTGATTAGGTCTTCACGAAGAGGTGTAAATGCATCTAGTAAAATACCTTCTTCAAGTGCCACGACTCCATGTTTATGGTTCCCTGGAATAAAAATCGTTTCTCCTTGGGAAACGATAGTTTGTTCACCTTCGATTGTGAACTGGAAGCTTCCCTTCATGACGTACGTGAATTGTTCATGAAGATGACTATGTTGGTAGCCTTCCGCACCTTTTTCAAAGTGCACCTCCATCATCATTACTGATTCACCTGGAGGGAAAATTTTACGTTTTACCCCTGGTTCTGCGTTTTCCCATTCTCCAACCATTTCCTTGTCCCCCTTTTTATGTATTCCCTTTCAATTATAAGAGGATATGCTTTTTTATTAAAGTGCTTTAGCTTCTGAATTCTCAATTTCTTCGCTTTTCGAAGAATTTAATAGTATCACTCCACCGATTATCAAAATAATGCCTGCTAGTTTAAGCGTACTAAAAACCTCTCCCCACACAAGCGCACCAATGACTGCTGTTAATGCAGTTCCGACACCAGACCAAATCGCATACGCCAAACTTAGCGGTAGGGTTTTTAAACATAAAGATAAGCAATAAAATGCGAGTCCATAACCAATGATGACACCGACCGACGGAAAAAGAACAGTAAAGCCCTCGGACATTTTAAGCATGGCCGTTGCAAAAATCTCACAAATTATTGAAATAGATAATGCAAAATATCCTCTCATTTAATGACCCCCTCCGACATTAAGTAAAATTACTCCACCGATGATTAGGAAGAATCCAAGGACTTTTTTCCGATCAACATGTTCTTTATAGACGATGATTCCGACTAATGCAGTTAGTGCTGTCCCTACTCCTGCCCAAATCGCATATGCCATTCCGAGTGGTAACGTTGTTAAAGAAAGTGATAAACCGTAGAATGCTAGACCGTATCCAATCATGACTCCTAAAGAAGGCAGGAACTTTTTGAACCCGTCTGTTGCTTTGAGCATCGAACTGCCGAACACTTCACTAATAATCGCAAAAACCAAAAGGATGTATGGATTCATTGTAATTCCTCCTACCATAAAAAAGGCTCTTTCTCCATTTTACCTCCTCGGTCAAGTTTAGAAAATATAGGACCTCAGTTGTAGTGAAAGTTACGTCTGAGGCATATTTTTAAACGTTCCTCCTCGGCGTAAAATGGATGATGTTGTTCAGAAAACACGGGAGGTATTGGAAGATGAAAAAAATCGGACCTAAAGGGATGAAATGGTTAAAAATCATTCACGTCTTTCTAGTCGTAGTCTTTTTCGGAGGAATATTAAGTTCCCTTGCCCTTAATATTCATCTTGATTTTACTAAATTTGATGAGTCCTATTTGGGATATAAAAATATCGTAATCATTAGTGATAACATTGTTCGTTGGGGTGCAATTGGCACACTATTAGTGGGGCTGATCTATGGGTTCTTTACAAACTGGGGCTTTTTCAAGCATCGTTGGGTTGGCGTGAAATTCGTACTATATTTAATTCAAACGATTGTTGGGATTTTTATTATAGACAAGCTCATGATCACGAATATGGAGCTCCTTGAAACTCAACGGGAATTAGCTTTGACCAACCCCGAGTTCATTCAAAACCACATAATGAGACAATATGCGGTCTATTTTCAAGTGGCAGTTACCATTTTTATTTTTATTATTTCATACATTAAACCCTGGCGGAAGAAAAAAGTATCACAGAAAAAGAGCTGAAAACTTACAGCTCTTTTATCGTTTTTACGATATAATTTGACGATACATACTTATTTGTTAAAGTAGGTTACATAGAACAAATTTTACAAGGAGTTTTTGCAATGAAGAAGTTTTTACTATTAATTATCATATTAGGTTTGTTGGCTGCCTGTTCAAATACAGATAAGGAGACCAGTTTAACACCAGAAGAACCAACTAAAGACTTGGAAAATACCTTAGACTCAGAAAAAGTAGATTCAAATGAGACTGTTGAGGTTGCTGAAGCAAGTGACGAGGCAAATACCACTGATGAAAATACTGATGCAGAGTCTACAGACACTAACGTCGAAGCGGCGACAGAAGACAGTCCTCTTAAGATCCAATATTTAAGTGAACTCGAAGCGATTGAAAAGGAAATCGAAAGCAAGCCTGAGGGTGAAACACAACTTGAGATGGATGAAATTGCGGCAACAAATTTTAAAGCCTGGGACGATGCCCTAAATAAAATCTGGAAAGAACTTGAGAAACAACTTCCGACTGAAGAAATGGATGAGTTACGTGAAGAACAACGCCGATGGATTAAAGAGAAATATAAGGCGGCAAGTGAAGAAGCTGAACAGTACAAAGGTGGCACAATGGAGTCTTTAGTTAAAACAAACACACAAGCACAGGTCACCAAAGAAAGATGCTATGAATTGGTTGAAAAATATATGTGAAATGGAAAAGCGTAAGGCGCCTGCTTATCGGCGACAAGCATAAGACAAGCGCTGACAGAAGGTGTATTTTACCTTCCGAAGCGATTAGCTTAGACCAGAGAGCCGATGGCGCCCGAAGCTAGACATTAATAACTAAGGACTTAGATGATGATTCTAAGTCCTTTTCCTTTTTAGTTCATATTGAATAGGAGCTCTTCTTTAATGGATTTTTCCGCCATTAGGTGATCTAAGCTTCGGAAGGTATACCCTTCTTCTCGTAAATCATCGATAGCTTTACCAAGCGCTTCCGCATTGTCCCTTGATACTGTGTGTAGCAACAGAATGGCACCTGGATGAATTTGTCTCATGATATTGTTGTAGGCGTACTCCCAACCTCTTTGGTTATTGATATGCCAATCAACAAATGCAAGTGACCAGAACACATTTTGATAGCCCAAATCCCTTGATAATCCTAGGGTGCGTTCACTGAAAATACCTCGCGGTGGTCGAAGATAGGTGACATCCTGCCCAGTCAGCCTCTTCGTTTCCTCCCTTACTGAATCTAATTCCTTTCGGAGTCGCTCGTCACTCACTCTTGTTAAATCCGGATGATACCATGAATGATTGCCAACAATATGTCCTTCCTTTGCCATTCGTTTGACGAGGTCGGACTGATCTTTTAGATAGTGTCCGGTTACAAAGAAGGTTGCAGGAACCTTTTTCTCTTTTAATACATCGAGAACTTCTTCGGTATAGCCATTTTCATAGCCATTGTCAAAAGTCAGGTAGATGTCTTTCTTGGTTGTGTCTCCAATATAAAATGCGCCATATTTTGCGAGTAGTTTATCATACTCCTCACCCGCTGATGCCGGTTCATGGTTCTTGCTTTTTTTGAAGCCCCAATGGATGGGTGCATTTGAATAAGCTGCTGCTGCCTGGTGGGCACCAACCAATGAAAAGGTAACAGTTAAAAGAAGAAGTAAGCCCAAAAGCCTTTTCAAAAGTAAAACCTCCCAAACTCCGTTAGTAGTAGAGTTAGTTTTTACCACATTTAGGGAGTTCATGCACGAATCCATTACCAAAAAGTTTTTGTTGGGTGGATGAATAAAATTTGTGGGGGTGGGTTGTTTAGATTTGAGTAGGTACAAGATATGCATTGTGCATATATCGGACATTGCTCTTAGTATTTCGGACATTGTTTTCAAATTATCGGACACAATTTTTTATATTTCGGACATTACTTGGAATATATCGGACACAACTCTTGAAAAATCGGGCATTCGCTTATTATCCCCCGATTCCAATTTGCCCATCTTTAAATTTCACCCAAGCAAAAAACCCGCTACGCACAATACGTAACGGGCCCTTTTCAAATTAAGCAAATACTCGCTCTTTGAATTGTTCTAGTTTTTCTAATGATGATTTGTCAACATCCTCGTGTAAGCTGTTGCCGTGTGAATCCATGGTTACAACGGCAGTGAAGCCTTCAACAGATAGATGCCACATTGCTTCTGGAATACCGAATTCCATTAAATCAACGCCATCGACTGACTTGATGCAGTCTGCATAATATTGTGCAGCTCCACCAATTGCGTTTAGGTAAACTCCACCATGCTCCTTAAGTGCAGCAAGCGTTTTTGGTCCCATTCCGCCTTTACCGATTACAGCGCGGATACCGAATTTTTTCATGATGTCCCCCTGGTAAGGTTCCTCACGAATACTTGTTGTTGGGCCAGCAGCTTTTACGTGCCAGTTTCCATCTTCATCCTTAAGCATTACCGGACCACAGTGGTAAATGACTTGACCGTCTAGATCAACTGGTGCATCGTTTTCAGATAGATATTTGTGGATCGCGTCACGACCTGTGAACATACGGCCGTTGATTTTAACCACATCACCAACTTTTAATTCACGAATTTGCTCTTCAGTGATTGGAGCTTGTAGCACAACTTCGCGAGTTTCTGATTTTACTTCTTCTACCTCTTCTTGTTCTTTAGAGAAGTCGATTTCCTCTCCCTCATTGTATAACCAATCTTTGATATCACCAGTTTCAGCATCAAGAGTGATACCTAGACGGCGATATGCCCAACAGTTGTACGCAACAGATACGAAGAAGCTTGCTGGGATACGGTACATAACGCCAACTTTACAACCAAGTAGAGTGGTTTCGCCGCCGAAGCCCATTGTTCCGATGCCTAGTTTGTTTGCATTTTCCATTACGTATTCTTCAAGTTTGCGAAGATCTTCGTTTGGATTTTCATCTTCAACAGAGCGGAAAAGTTGTTCTTTTGCTAACTCATAGCCTGAAGTACGGTCTCCACCGATTCCAACGCCGATGAATCCAGCACTACAGCCTTGTCCTTGTGCTTGGTACACAGAGTGCATGATACACTTACGAATACCGTCTAAGTCACGGCCTGCACGACCAAGTCCCTCTAATTCACAAGGTAAGCTGTATTGAATGTTTTTATTTTCACAGCCGCCACCTTTTAAAATAAGGCGAACATCAATGTAATTTTTTTCCCATTGTTCAAACTTAATAACTGGAACACCTTCACCAAGGTTGTCCCCGCTGTTTTTACCAGTTAATGAATCAACTGAGTTTGGACGAAGCTTACCGTCTTTCGTTGCTTCCACAATTGCTGCACGAATCGCAGCTTTAATTTTTAATTGATTCACTCCAACAGGAGTCTTCACTTTGAAAGTTGGTAGACCTGTATCTTGGCAGATTGGTGATACGTTTACGTCCGCCATTGAAATATTATTGGTGATGGTTGAAAGAGACATAGCAGCACGAGTACCCGCACTTTCACTCGCTTTTGCGCGAGCAACCGCTCTACGTACATCCTTTGGAAGTCTTGTTGATGTCTCTACAATTAACTTGTACATACTTTGTTGTAGCTTATCCATCTGTATTCCCCTTTCCCTTATATCCCCGTTTTTATACACATTATTTATAATCACAATTTTCATTATACTCCTATCTATTTTTTTCGGAAAGGGATTTGCAAACGATTCCAGATTTTATCTTACGGGAATCGTCGCAACTTGAGGTTTTTCTTTTATGAGGTTCACTCCTATCAAACCGAAGAGTGAAAAAATCAAGGGAATGATAAAGCCATAATAATATCCAGCGGCAACATGGTCTAATACACCCCCGAAAAAGGCCGGAAGCAATACAGCACTTAAAAATCCACCCGTGTTCGCAAATCCGGATACCATACCAGATTCACTTGTTGGGAACGTTTGGCGAACAACGGCAAAGGTTAGAGAATTTGAACCGAACGAAAATCCGATAATAAAGAAAAGTGAAATGAGCAAGAATAATGGAGGTCCCTCTCTGAAAACAAGAAAAGTAGACCAACATAACACCGTAACAATATGAAAAATGATATAAGGTTGTTTGATTAACCCTAATCGACTTGAAATCCAGCCGATTAACGGTGCACCCATTAGCGCACCAATCAGACTAAACATAATAAGTTGGCTGGCTTCCAAACGGGTCAAACCGTACATATCCATTCCATAAGGTACTGCCCACGAGCCTATAAAACCTAAATACCCTCCAACAAGTCCAAAGTGACATAAGAACAACGCCCATGCCTGCCGATTGGTAAAAATCCGACGGAGTAACACCGATGTTTTTTCACGTTGAACTTCTTTTTTCTCAATCATCGGGTGGCCTGGCTTTTTGACAAGTACAATATAAAGAAAAATTCCACACAAACAAAGTAGAATTCCCCCTGAAAGAAAAGCGCCTCGCCAACCTAGTAAAACAATTAATGCTGAAAAAGGGACAGTTGCCATCAGGAAACCAAGACTACCAGTCATGCCTGCAACACCAATTAGCCGGGTAAATTCTCTTTCATTAAACCATCTGCTTAAAATCAGCACTAAGTTCACCCAAATGGTTGCATCCCCTATTCCTGTTAGGATTCTCGCAAAAAAGAGGATCACTTCATGGGTACCCAAGCTGTATATGATGGTTCCAACGCCCGTAAGGATGGCCCCTAGTATCAGGAAAAAGTTAGGTCCATATCGATCAGCCAAGATTCCCATTGGCATTTGCAGTCCTGTGTACACAAAAAATTGGATACTTGTGAGGAGTCCAATCGTGGTTGCTGTTACTTGAAAATCCGTCATCAATTGGTCTGTAATCAATCCAGGTGCGGTTCGCTGACTTGACATGACTACATACGTAAACAAAACGGAAGCAAAAATAACCCATCTAAATTTACTTGATTGCATGCCCAATACTATCTTCCCCTGTTTGCTTTTTACCTTATATATATGGGTTTTCATACCGGTAGTGCGCATACATACACGAAAAAATCAATCATTACAATTTTTGATGCCAACATGTATAATCAAAAAATGGGAGTTGAGATTAGTGAATAAAAAAGACATCGCAAACATCCGTAAACAATTTAAACTAGAAAACCAATACTTAAAAATAAACGAAATTTTTAATGTGTATGTCAAAAAGGAATCCGGTGAGATTTATCACCACATTTGTCAGCCTTTTGAGCTGTTAGAACAGGAAGCTCAGGAACTATTTTTAGATAACTTTAAAAAGACACTAAGTGGGCAACTTGATACGAAGCTATTTGAATTGAAGTTTATGCATGATGTGGAGAATAGCACACGCGACCTTCTGTATGATGGACTACAGCTTGAAGACACCGAAGAATGGTTGGAGCAAATGCTGCAAATTGTAGAGAAAATGTATGCTTCTATGGTTTACGAGTTTGACACAGTGGTGACATTCATCCGTGCCGAATACCGAAAACCAACTCGAAAACGAGACGCTGAATCTGAATTAGGCGGCTCTGATGAGGTTTATTTCAGTCCACTCATTCTTTGCACATTGAATAAAATTGACCAACCGAAAAAGACATTGGTATTTGATTATATTGAAAGAACATTCAAACCAAATACTGAACTGGACCCGATTATTAATATAACTGCTCCGTTAACCGGCTTTCTTTTTCCAGCCTTTAACGACAATGCAGCAGACGTAAATCATATTCTTTATGCTTCCGGAAAAGCGAATGAGCCTAGCTATACGTTCATTTCCGATGTGTTGAATTGCGAAGATATCATGACAGCAGAAGATGACAGGATTGGCTTTGAAATGATCTTGAAAAATGTCATCGGGGACAAGGTAGAATCTGAGGTTATTTCAAATGTATATGATGAAATCGACCGCCTTGTTCAAGAAAAAGATGAAGAGGAAGAAGAAGATAGCGAACCACCGATGATCAACTATCAAGACGTAGAGCGCATCTTGAAGGTGAGTGGCGTAGAAAATGTGGATACCGCTAAAGTAGAGCATGCCTTTAAAAGTGTAATTGATGACGAACGACATGAATTCAAAGCTAACAACCTCATTCCAAAATCAATCAAAATCAACACCAAGGTTGCCAAACTCACACTGGATCCAAAAGAGCTCAAATACGTCAAATACATCATGTACCAAGGCAAGCGCTGCTTGTTATTGGAGATTGATGAGGACGTTGTTGTCGAAGGATTGACCTTGGAGACGAAGAACCAAGGGGACGGTTCTACTGGTTCCTTCTAAACGAAAAACAGTGGATTTTGTTCTGGATCCACTGTTTTTTTATTTTGCGTAGCAAATCCAGCCAATGAGCTAAGATCCTATGTAAACAATTAGACGCTCAGCACAATTATGCTGAGCGTCCTCCAACCTTTTATTCTTTCCAATCCTTTTTAAATCGTTCGTATTTTCCTTCTAAGTCATCGAGCATCCCGATCAGGCGGTCGATGTCCTCTAGGTCAGTTGATTCAGGGTCTAATGAATCAATCACCTCTACGAACATATTTAGTCGATTTTTTAAATAGGTTATTTGTAAGTCCTTATCATGAATTGCGTTTCCCAAGTGACAACGTTCCTTTCATTTTCCGATATCTTTTTATCTTAGTAAAAGATGTTTGCATTGACAACTATTATTCTTTTCAATACAATGCCTAAGGCGATTTGTGTTTTAACAAATCCGTATAAAGGAGTTACATATGTCAAAATTACAATCTTCTATTCAAATTTCTCCCACACATGACCCGTGGGAGGCTTATTTAGATGTTGAGCAATATAGCTCAATGCAGCTTACCAACATTGAATTTACAACGACCTATCTCTGTAACATGAGATGCGAGCATTGTGCGGTTGGCTACACATTACAACCTAAGGATCCAAATGCTCTACCAATTGATCTATTATTAAAACGCCTAGATGAAATTCCAAAGCTTCGTTCCTTAAGTATCACAGGTGGCGAGCCAATGCTGTCAACAAAATCTGTTGCGAATTATGTGGTTCCTCTCCTAAAGTATGCCCATGAAAGAGGGGTTCGTACTCAAATCAATTCGAATCTCACGTTGGATCTCGCGCGGTATGAAAAAATTGTCCCATATTTAGATGTGCTTCATATTTCACATAACTGGGGAACGGTCGATGATTTTGTTGAAGGTGGATTTGCGATGATGGAGAAAAAGCCATCATTTGAACAGCGTGAACGTTATTTTCAGCGCATGATTGAAAATAGCAAAGCCTTATCGAGGGCTGGAGTAATGGTTGCTGCAGAAACCATGTTAAATAAACGTACTCTTCCACATTTAGAAACAATTCATAAACAAATTGTGGAGGAAATGGAGTGCGGTCGACATGAGGTGCATCCTATGTACCCAAGCGATTTTGCTAGCAATCTAGAGGTGTTGTCTCTTGAAGAAATTAGGAGCGCCATCCATCATCTCCTTGATATTCGCAATGAGGATGTGTGGATGTTGTTTGGCACCTTGCCATTTTATCCATGCAGTCACCATGAGGATGATCTTACATTGCTCAAAAGACTGTATTCAAGTAAAAATGTTACAGTGCGTAATGACCCAGATGGTCGCTCTCGATTGAATGTGAATATTTTCAACGGAGATATAATCGTGACTGATTTCGGAGACACCCCACCACTAGGTAATATCCAAACAACCACGCTTCAAGACGCATATGACAACTGGTCACAAACAAAAATCGCGAAAGAAATTAGTTGCCATTGCCCGGCAGTAAAATGCCTTGGGCCTAACATTCTCGTGAAAAATGCGTATTACAAAGAGGATGACTTTACAAAGCGGAGTTCAAATCTATAAAAAATTCGGGCGCTGAGTGTCGCCCGAATTTTTTTGTTCCCGTATTAACGGCTTATCTTGGGGTGTCTGATACGAGGAATCCGTATGAAACGTGGTCTTGGACCGGAATCCATGCGCCGATTCCTTGGTGGGTTACATTTTTAACGACGATCGATTTTTTGCTTCCTTTTAGAACTAGATAAACCTCACCGTATGTAACCTTACCTTTTTCGTTAACTGCTGGCGCATAGGCATATAAGTATCCTAGCTTTTTCGGAGGCACATTATAGATTTGGTCTTTTTTCGTTCCTCCACCAATAATCGTTTTGAAGGAAAGTGGAAGCTTCGACTTTTTCGCAGCTTCAATCAGCATCATTTTCTTTACATCTTCAGCATCTTGAATTTCCGCTGTTAATCCTCCTTTGACAATCTTCTGCATTTCCTGTTTGTAGTGGATTTTATATGGAGTCTTTCCACCACGATTGTCATAATAATTTGTATTGATTTTTTCATATTCCCAATTCGTGCTTGTTTCAGACGATTCATAACTCAGTGGCCATTGCCCTAAATAAATGGTTGCGCGATACCCAAGCGCTAAAGGTGTCGTTTGAATAGCCGACTCATTTAAAATACGAATGAGATCTGGATTTTCTATTTCTACGTCAGCACTATTAATAAGCTCTTTTGTGAGCTTACTTGGTTGTAGATATGGCAAATCCTGCGTTGGGTTCGGGTACGTATTATCTTGTGATATGTCTAAAACAGAACTAGGAATCTTGAATTTATCTGCTTTATTACCTTTTGCTTTTTCGGTACCTTCCGCCATCGCTGTTCCTGTAACAAAACTAAACATAAATATGGCGGCAACTATAAAATGAAAATATCGTTTCATAGGTCGGTACTCCTTTCCTTGGCTTTGTGCTTAGTGTTTTCGAAGTTTTTGCGGATTATCCATCCTTTTATTAGAAAATTTCTAGTAGCACGAAACTGGCATACAAAAAGCCTTCCGGTAAACCCGGAAGGCCGACTAACTAATTTTCGGTTTTGCCCTGGAGCCTAAGCCCTTTTCCATCAACCTTTCACAATGAGGATAGAAGAATTGAATAATCGGTCCGATTCCGAATGTAACTATCAAAGTTCCAATGCCAATGGGTCCCCCAAACAAAAGTGCCAACACCAAGCCTGTCGCCTCACCTATTGTTTTCGAGATCCCAAATCTTAACTTGAATCGCTTGCTGATCGCGAGCATTAGATTATCCAGGGGTGAGAGTGGAAACTTGGCTTGCAGGTAAATAGCAATCCCAAGTGAAGCAGCCACTAATCCTCCTAAAAAAACAAGAACCATGACAGCTAAGCTATCAAAATCCAGTCCAGCCAGTGCTACTAATAACCAAAAATCTATAAAAAAGCCAATTAAAATGATGGTTCCAATTGATAAGTATGCTGGCCGTTCCTTAAGTAAAAATGCATTTAAAAGCATGACACAAATACCCACAATAATAACCCAATTTCCTACTGTAAGACCGATTGACTCTGAGAGTCCAACATTGAGTGCGTCCCATGCCCCAGCCCCGATATCTGCAATGATCATTAAACTGATTCCCAGTGCTAATACAAACAATCCAACACAAAAAAATATGATTCGACGTGTGATCATAGAAGTGCTCCCTAAAGATTTTTTTTTATAAAAGGATAACAATTAGTTTAAACATTGGATTTTATTATAATCAACTTGGAAAGATTAATCGATATTTTTTCACTTTTTTAAAATTAAATTGAATATTTTTAATGTTTTGTAAATATTATTAAGTATACCTTACAAAGGAGGGATAAGGAGACCATACCTTAATGGAGGGGGTATGCTATCGAGTTGCCGGACGAAGAGAACACCCATGAAAAAAAGTTAAGTTATCCCTTAAAAAGTACTTAGAAGATTAAAACACCAAACGACTCTGTGTGGATGTTCTACACAGAGTCGTTTTTTTCTTATAATAAATAAAATCCAATTCCCATGATGGCGTATGCGGCTAAAAGAGTACCACCTTCGAACCAGTTCGTTTCTCCATCATTTGTTAGTGCAATGGTTAAAAATACCGCCGTTATCATCGAAATAAGTTCTGGCATAGAGAAAACTAGCGACATTTGTGTGTCTAGGAATAATGATATCAAAACCAATAACGGCGCAACAAACATCGCTACCTGCAACGTTGAACCAATTGCAATCTCAATGGCCACATTCATCTTATTTTTATAAGCCATCATAACTGCTGATGCATGCTCAGCTGCATTTCCGACAATCGCCACAATAATAATACCGATAAAAATTTCACTCCAGCCGAACGCTTCCGCCACGACTTCAAAGGTATGAACGAGATTTTCAGACACGTATCCTACCGCAACCGTTGACAGTGCCAAGATAATAAACGCCTTCCATTTCCCCCACTCAGGTTCTTCATGCTCTTCACTTTCTTTTTCGACCTGTTCCGAATCTTCCTGATAAATGCCCCGATGCGAAACGAGCTTAAAGAAAAGCCCAGCTAAATATAACATAATTAAAATGATTGAAATTCCAACACTTAATGTAAATGTATCTGTATTATTCATATCCATTGAAAAAACTTCTGGAATAACAAAGGCAAGAATGACAGAAAAAATTAATAGACCCGAATTGTGCCGCGCATCATGCACACTAAATTTTTGCCTTTTAAACTTAATTCCTCCGACTAAAAAGGAAAGACCCCCTACTAGTAAAAGGTTACCAAGGACAGAACCCGTTAGTGATGCAAGCACAACCGTGACAAGTCCTGCTTTTAAAGCAAAGATAGAAATAATAAGTTCAACTGCGTTTCCAAAGGTCGCGTTTAACAGACCACCAATTCTCGGACCAGCAATTATAGCAAGGCTTTCCGTCGCTCTTCCCATAAATCCAGCCAAAGCGATAATGGTTAAACAGTACACAATAAACATGATAACGGCTGGCCAGTGAAGCAGACTTCCAATGATAGAAAGAGGTAAGCCAATTATCACCATAATCAAGAAGATTCGATTCATAGGAACACTCCCTTTCATTGACCTAATCGAAATGGACGAAATCTAAAAAAACTACGCCCATCATTAGCGTAGTTTTTATCTTTAAAAATTATGTACTAATAGTATGTTTTTATGCATCCACGATTTCAAAAGTTTCAATAATGTCGATGCTTCCCTGTACCGATTGGGCAATCGGACAATTTCGATGAGCGACTTCGATCGAACGTTGGATTTTTTCCTCAGCTAAAGCTATTCCTTTAATCACATAGTGAATGTAAACTTTCTCCACCCGGTTCGCATGAGCCTCATTTCGCTCAACTTCGGTCTTAATGGTGATGTCCTCTACCTGCATTCTCTTTTTTTCAAGGACCTTACGAAGTGTGCCCCCACTACAAACTGCGATAGACGAAACTAAAAGCTGATAAGGTCTGAATCCATGAGCTTCGTCCCCAGCAACCTGCAACTTACCAAATTCTACATCTGTGTAAAAGCCTACTTCTTGCATCTTAAAAATCATGAAAAATGCCCCCTGTCTTTGTCTGATATCTTCAGTTTACTCAAATTCTCCATAGAATGAAAAGAAAAGAGAATCATTCTTTTCCATTTTCAACCCCTCATTAATTTTGTATCATTAGATTGTGAATTGAAACTGGGGGAAAAACAACATGAGATTACGGTTTTGGATATTAGTTAGTATTGTTGCAGTTTCTGGTTTTAGCCAGGGAATGCTGCTTCCTTTGATTGCGGTTATTTTTGAAAATAACGGAATGTCATCCACCTTAAACGGATTACATGCAACTGCACTATATATCGGTATATTACTTGTTTCACCATTTATGGAGTACCCGCTAAGGAAATATGGCTACAAACCTGTCATTCTATTTGGGGGATTGCTCGTTGTCGTATCACTTGCCATGTTCCCATTATGGAAATCATTTTGGTTTTGGTTTGTACTAAGGCTTTTGATCGGAATTGGGGATCACTCCTTGCATTTTGGAACACAAACATGGATTACATCATTTTCTCCTGAGAATAAGCGTGGAAGAAACATTTCCTTATACGGATTATTCTTTGGGCTTGGCTTTGCCACTGGACCGTTAATGACACCTTTGGTTAACATTAATGAAACCCTGCCATTTATTTTATCTTCTGTCCTTTGTTTAATTGGTTGGTTCTTTTTATTCCTATTAAAAAATGAGTTTCCGGAACAAGATTTAGGGGTGAACTCATTTAGGGAAACATTCAATCGTTTTTCAAAAGCCTGGAAGTATGCATGGGTTGCGTTTCTACCGCCGCTCGCCTATGGCTTTCTTGAGTCATCTCTTAACGGAAGTTTTCCGGTTTATGGATTACGAATTGATCTAAATGTAGGATTTGTTTCAATTCTATTAACTTCATTTGCGCTCGGCAGTATCATTACCCAGCTTCCATTGGGTATCCTAAGTGATAAATTTGGTCGAAGAAATATTTTAATAATTGTACTGTTTTTAGGATTTTTAAGTTTTACCATTGCAAGCTTCCTTGAACACTCTCATGTCGGACTCTGGCTCTGCATTACGTTTGCAGGAATGGCAGTTGGATCGACGTTCTCTCTCGGAATCTCTTATATGACAGACTTAATGCCAAAGAATTTATTGCCGACCGGAAACCTTCTATGTGGCGTTTTCTTTAGCATCGGAAGCCTTGTCGGACCGTTCTTCGGGGGACTGTTTATCCAATACTTTGAAAGCATCAGCTTTTTTAATGTCATAGGAACGATTCTATTTTTAATATTTATTATTCTATCTGTCTTTGGTACGAGAACGGCAGCCAAAACAGTTGAAAATTGACTTCCTTTTTAGGGAGTCTTTCTTATTTTCTATGATTTTCTGCCTATTTTTCAAAATCTGATTGACGTTTTTCGAAAAACTGTTATATAATACATTAAAGATTAATACACTGTATTAAAACAGATGTGTAGGACGAAAAAAATCTAAGGGGATGATTGTAATGAGTAGGCAAGAACGCAAAAACATGATGGAGTTTATTGAGAAGTTTAAGGGCATTACTAAAATGGAGCTTATGTATATGACCGATGCAGATATCGAGCATATCTATAACACCACCTATTTTCACTTTGAAGAAATCGCAGAATAAAGAAGAAGAACAACTCGTCATTTGTTGGCGAGTTGTTTTTTTATGTTCTTACAAGCTTATTTAAAATTATTATAAAAAACACTTTTAAAATTGAGGTAATATGATATAATTAATAATAATTATAAAGTAAAAATAAATTAAATTAGCAACTGCTGTCGAATAGATTGCAGTTTTCTTGTTTAGATGGCTTATTGATTGTGATTCCCTTTCTCAATTAGCAGTATCAAGTTGATTTTTATTCTCAATTAGATATGGATAATTGATTGTTTTTCTCAATTAGAAAATGGAGGCGAACTAAATGAATACTGAAGCAAAGACTGCTCCAAGACGACAGCAAGTATATAAAACAGATAATGAATCATCCCCTCTCTTTGAAAAAGTAAAGCTTCACGGTGAATTGATTGCAGCGTTAACGAGTGGTGGTTTAATTGCGATTGCCTGGACATTAGGGCACTTCGAACACAACACCACCTCAATTGTTATATATCTCCTCGCGTTTGTAATTGGTGGTTTTGCTAAAGCAAAGGAAGGTATTTCTGATACGATTGCGGAAAAAGAATTAAATGTAGAGATGTTAATGATATTTGCCGCAATTGGCTCTGCGATCATTGGATACTGGAATGAGGGTGCGATTTTAATTTTTATTTTCGCATTAAGTGGTGCTCTTGAAACCTATACGATGAATAAAAGTCATAAGGAAATCTCTTCACTTATGGGCCTTCAGCCTGAAGAAGCGACACTTGTTACAAATGGTATTGAGAGAATTGTCCATGTTTCTTCTCTTCAAATTGGAGATGCGATTTTAGTCAAACCAGGTGAACGCATTCCAGCTGACGGTAAGCTTTTAAAAGGTGACACGAACGTCGACCAAGCGGCCATTACAGGTGAGTCGATTCCTGTACGTAAATCCCTAGGAGACGATGTTTTTGCGGGGACCGTTAACCTTCGTGGTTCCATCACTGTTGAAGTGACAAAGCCGAATGAGGATTCGTTGTTCCAAAAAATTATTAAGCTTGTACAATCAGCTCAAAGCGAAAAGTCCCCCTCCCAGCAATTTATCGAAAAATTTGAAGGTACGTATGTGAAGTTTGTTTTAATTGCGGTAGGTTTAATGATGTTCCTTCCACACTTCCTATTAGGGTGGTCTTGGACTGAATCCTTCTACCGTGCCATGATTTTATTAGTCGTTGCATCCCCTTGTGCTCTGGTTGCCTCCATTATGCCAGCAACATTATCGGCGATTTCAAATGGAGCAAGACGTGGGATCCTGTTTAAAGGTGGTGTTCACCTTGAGCAGTTAGGTAATTTAAAAGCTATTGCATTTGATAAAACAGGGACACTGACAAAAGGTAAACCTGTCGTAACCGATGTGATTGTTTCCGATTCAATTGATCAAAACGAATTTTTACAAATTGTATCTTCCATTGAAAATCAATCTACCCATCCACTGGCACAATCAATCGTGAATCATGTTAAGTCAAATGGTCAGGAGCTAATAACTATAGATGGTATTGAGGATATGCCTGGATATGGGGTTAAAGCAACTGTCGGTGAGACTCATTGGTTAATAGGTAAAGCAGATCTTGTTGGAAAAGAAGCTGCAGTTACTTTTAATAATGGTGTTGCGAAACAACTCGCTTCTGAAGGTAAAACGATTGTTTATGTAAAAGCAGGTAACGATATTGCTGGAATTATCGCACTCAAAGACGTTGTCCGTGATGATACAGTTTCAGCTATTTCTGACCTAAAAGACCTTGGGATTTATACAGTTATGCTAACCGGAGACGGTGAAAAAACAGCTGAAGCCATTGCGGCTGAAAGTCATGTTGACCAACATATTGCTGAATGTTTGCCTGAAACAAAGGTGAACCACATTAAGGGCCTTATTTCAAAATATGATACTGTTGCCATGGTCGGAGACGGAATCAATGATGCACCTGCTTTAGCAACTGCAAATGTTGGGATTGCGATGGGTCAAGGAACGGACGTTGCACTTGAAACTGCTGATGTCGTATTGATGAAAAATGACCTTCCACGAATTGCGGAAGCCGTTAAGCTTTCAAAACGCATGAACCGGATCATCAAACAAAATATTATTTTTTCTATCAGTGTGATTATGCTGTTAATTCTGTCAAACTTCTTTCAAATCATTGACCTGCCATTTGGCGTCATTGGCCATGAAGGAAGCACCATTCTCGTTATTTTAAATGGACTTCGCTTGTTGAAGTCATAAAATAAGGACTTGACCCCATCGGTCAAGTCCTCTTTTGTTAACTATCCATGTATCGGGGACCAATAGAACCGTCCCTATGGTTCCTAGTGATAGCCGTTGCTGCCATTTGCAGAACTGCTAGTTTTTTGTTTTGGGCTATTTTTCTTTCCCTTTTGTTTTGTTCCACCGTCTTTTTTAGACATAATAAAGGCCTCCTTGTACTGTACTTACACCTCTATTATCTCTCGCTACCTCACTTTCCATGAAGGTAACTTACGGTAAAATTATCGGCCATCCCTAATCCGATGGCAGTTTAAAATGGCGTTGATTTCTCCCCCGATGATGATGATCATCGCTGATAAATAGAACCAAATCATCAGTACTATGATGGCACCTAGGCTGCCATATGTCGTAGAATAATGGCCAAAGCTATTCACGTAATAGGAAAACGCGAGGGAAACGAACATCCATCCGAAAGTCGCGAAAAAGGATCCCGAAATGATTTCTTTAAATTTTAACGGACGGTTAGGCGCCACCCAGTACAAAAACGTAAATACAATAAACAGGATAGCCGCACTCACAATCCAACGAATTCCATTCCACACATCCAAAAATTCATCAGATAAGCCAAAAGACGAAAACATAAAAATCCCAATTTGTTTTCCGAAGACTGGTAATAATAAAGCGACAATAATGACAAAAATCATCCCGAATGTGAGCAGTATTGAAATCCCACGCGTAATAAAGAAATTCCGGGTTTCTTTTACATCATAGGCTTTATTGAACGACCTAACGACCGCGTTGATTCCATTGGATGATGACCACAATGTACCTATGATACCTATTGATAACAGCCCGCCTTTATTTGAACTGACTATAAAATTCAAGTTTTCTTCAATCAAATCAACAGTACCTTCAGGTGCATACTGTCCCACAAATGCCAAAACATCTATTTGGGATATTGGCAAGTATCCTATGAGTGTCACAAGAAAGATTAAAAACGGGAATAATGAAAGCAAGAAAAAGTAGGCTAATTCTGCAGACATACTCCCTACTTCATCTTCCTTATATCGCAAAATTAATTCCTTAATAAACCGCAAATCTAAGGTTCGAACTTCGGTCATCTCTTCACCTCTCTATATTATCGTCCCTCATACCTTCCGTTTTATTAGCAATTGCATCCTTTGTTTCTTTGACAGCTTCGACAATTTCTGGTGTGGTTTCAACGATTTCATTCACCTTTGAGGTTACGATACGAACATCCTCTGCGACCTGTTCAACAGTTGTACGAACAGTATTGAACTGGTCCTTGACAAGCTCTGTATAACGTTGTGGATTTTTCATCACTTCCACTGCCTTTTTGCTCACTCTTTTACTAGTATGTAAAAATTGCTCTCTTGTTTCCTTATCGAGTAAAGAAATTGCTGCACCAATGGCAGCGCCTATGACCATGCCTTCGACCATTTTATTACGTTTCGCCATTCGTATTACTCCTTTCCAACTAGGTTTTCCTTTTTGATGACGTCTAATAGACGTTTGCAACCGTTGGTCACCAGTTCGTACACCTCATCAAAATTTCCAGTGTAGTACGGGTCAGGTACATCTGTAATCTTGCTTTCATCAACAAAATCAAGCAGCCGTTGAATTCGACCTGTTTTTTCTCCAGTTATCATTTTTTGAAGGTTTCCTAAGTTGTCTGAGTCCATTGCAATAATATAATCAAATTGACCGAGATCTGCAGGTATCACTTGACGTGCCTTAATCCCTTCAAATGAGATATTATATTTTGTTAAAATGGTTTGCGTGCCTTTATGTGGGGGATGTCCGATATGCCAGTCTCCCGTTCCTGCTGAGTCAACTTGAATTCGATCCGCAAGCCCTTCCTTTTGTACTAAATCACGAAAAATGGCCTCCGCCATCGGTGATCTACAGATATTGCCTAAGCATACGAATAATACCTTTATCATTTTTGTCCATTCTCCTTCATGTCATATTTTTCCGTACCTCGCCATATTAAATAATAGCAGAAACGTGATACAATAAGAATACACTGAAAATTGAAAGGATGAAAACATGGATCTCTCACAAAAGTCAGTCGAAAACGTAGAGTTTATGATAGAAAAAATTAAGGAAAAACTTAAAGTGCTAAACATCGGTGCCATTAAGCCTTCCCATTTTGACGAAGAAATGTACGAAGAATTAAAGGATATTTACGACCTTACCATGAAAAAGAACTCATTTAGCCCGAACGAAATGCAAGCACTTGTCGAAGAACTCGGGAGCTTACGCAAAAATAAATAATACATAGTACCAACCTTACTGAAACTCGCCTCTGGCGGGTTTTTTTATTTTGGCATTTTACAAAATCTGGGTAACCGTAGGGACGGTTCTAGTGGTTCCTTATGATTATGGAACCTGGGGACCAGGAGAACCGTCCCCCTGGTTCCTGGCGGTTTTTTTATTGTGGCACTGCACAAAATCAGAATATTGAGTCAATAACTATTCACCCTTGCATATATCTATAGAAAGGGCATTGTAACTTTGGGACAATGAACCTGTCCCTGTGTCCCATCTAAAGGGGGGATTACATTTGCTAGGACTTTGGCTAACGCTTATTGGCATGTCTGTGTTGTATTTTATCTCCGCTGGATTCTGGTTTTACTTTGTCGCCACTTCGATGGATATCGATGATTCAAAAAAAATTGACCCACTACCTGATGAAAAAGAATAATAGGTATGAAAATGAGCCACACCCTTAGGTATGGCTCATTGTTTATTTTTTCAAATGGTAGACAACAGATTCGTATGGACGTAATTTGATTCCTTTTGAAAGGTCAAGTTGCGAATTCTCATAGTTGGAAATGAGTAAGTCACTGGTATACTCACTTACATTTAATCCTGCAGGAATCTCAAACGTTGTTTCTCTTCCATAGAAATTGTTTACGACTAGAAGCTTCTCATTCTCACCATTACGTACATACGCAAAGATTTCAGGATGGTCCTCATGAAATAATTCATAATCTCCATACGTAATAATGTCGAAATCCTTACGGAGCCTAATCAATTTTTGGTAATGATAGAAGACTGAGTTTTTATCCTCTAACGCTTCTTGCGCATTAATTGTTTTATAATTTGAAGCAACATTAATCCATGGAGTTCCACTTGTGAAACCAGCATGTTCACTTGCATCCCACTGCACAGGTGTCCGAGAGTTATCACGTGATTTGTGTTTTAAAATCTCGATAATTTCGTCTTTGCTCATTCCTTGTTCTTTTTTAATATTGTAGATATTGATGGACTCAACATCACGATACTCAGAGATATCATTGAACTTCGGATTGGTCATTCCAAACTCTTCACCTTGATAAATATAAGGCGTACCTTGCATCATATGAATCGTTGTCGCAAGCATTTTCGCTGATTCCGTTAAATATTCACCATCATTCCCATATCTTGAAACAATCCGCGGTTGGTCATGGTTGCACCAGAACAGTGCATTCCAGCCACCACCCTTATGCATTTCAACCTGCCAAGTTGAGAGGATTTTTTTCAACGCTTGGAAATCAAAATCGGCAACCGTCCACTTATCACCGTTCGGATAATCCACCTTTAAATGATGAAAATTAAAAGTCATACTAAGTTCTTCACGTTCAGGGTTTGAATATTTAATACAATCTTCAATTGTCGTAGAGGACATTTCCCCAACCGTCATACTATCGTATTTCGAAAAAACATTCTGATTCATTTCGTGCATGAACTCATGGACGCGTGGCCCATCTGTATAAAACTTCCGGCCGTCACCTGGAGGGACAGAACCGTCATCATCCGGGAAGCTTTGGTCTTTTGAGATGAGATTGATCACATCAAGACGGAAACCATCTACCCCTTTTTCAAACCAAAAAGTCATCATGTCATAGACTTTTTTACGAACCTCTTCATTTTCCCAATTAAGATCCGCTTGGGTTACGTCAAAAAGATGAAGGTAGTACTGACCTGTTGTTTCATCATACTCCCAAGCATTACCGCCGAATTTAGATTCCCAGTTAGTTGGCTCGTGACCGTCTTTAGGGTCTTTCCAAATATAGAAATCTCGATACGGGTTGTCCTTAGACTGTCGGGATTGCTTGAACCATTCGTTTTCAGTCGAGGTATGGTTCACAACGATGTCCATGATGATCTTGATGCCGCGTGAATGAGCTTCCTCTAGCAAGCGATCAAAATCCTCCATCGTGCCATATTCTTCTTGAATCGCAAAATAATCGCTAATATCGTACCCGTTATCCCGCTGTGGAGATTTGTAAATCGGCGTTAGCCAAACGACATCCACTCCAAGGGTTTTCAGGTAATCGAGCTTCTCGATGATCCCTTGAAGATCACCGACACCATTTCCAGTTGTATCATTAAAACTCTTCGGATAAATTTGATAAACGACTGACTTCTTCCACCAAGGCTGTTTCAATTGCTACACCACCATATATGTAATTCATGTTTGTAGTATTTCATAAAGGAAACAAACTTATTTGTAGTTGTAGTTTAACTTGTATATACAAGTTAGTCAAATAATTGCTACCATTGATTTGGTGGGCAAAAGCATCATGATGTGGTGGAGTCAATGACTGTGAAAATACTGGTGTTAATTCAAAAATAGTGTCACTATCGGTGAAATACTGTCACTGTTCCGAAATTACTGTCACTATCTCGAAAATACTGTCACTAAGCAAAATTACTGCCGCTATTTCGATAATACTGCCACTAACTCAAAATTACTGCCGCTATTTCGAAAATACTGCCACTAACCATTTTGATGCTCGTCCATTACACGCGCTAGTACTTCTTTCAGCACGACGGCCTGGTTATGTACTTCATCCTTTGCACCAAACAGAAGAGTAACTTTTTCTTCCTTCGCCATCTCTAGCAACTGATTCAACGCCACTTTTTTCTCCTCAGTCTCTTGCAGCTCTTTTATGTAATGTTCCTTAAATTCTTCAAATCTTTCAGGCTTGTGGTTGAATTCTTTGCGTAGCTCAGTACTTGGGGCGATTTCTTTCATCCACTTGTCAAGTTGAGCCTTGTCCTTTGATATTCCTCGTGGCCAAATTCCATCCACTAGTATTCTTTTTCCATCTTCCGTACTAGAAGGCTCATAAATACGTTTTAATACAATCATTTTTGACTTCCTTCCTAAAAAAAGGGCAAAACGAAATGTTTTACCCCCTTTTCACTATTTGAATTTATTATGCAATTTCATTTGATAGTCTTTAAATACGGCTGAATGTGAAGTCTTTCTATTTTTTAGAATTTGGTTTAAACGAAATTGTTTTTCGTTTAGTTTTTTCTGGTAGATTTGCCGCTGTACTTCATCCTCACAGTTATCAATGAGATTTTCAATCGTAAGCAGTTCTTTTTTAATTTCTGTTTCTTCATTGATGAACCCTGAATTTTTCATGACGCGATAAGCCATTCGAAGGTCCTCTGGAATCGCAGAATCGTCATCAAGCTTAAGAGGTTTTCCAAATCCAGGTAAGTTATCAAATTCCCCTTCTTTATAGGCCTTACGAATTTTATCCTCTGATACAATACGTGAAAAATCCATATTAACGCCTCCTTCTTGGAGTGTTTCTTCTACTACTACTTTACGTGTTTTTTGAACATTTTGCCATTCTCCTCATATATTTCTCCTATATTTCAATTTTTACAATATGACAACAACCCCCAAAAATCGACATTTTTTCGTGAACTCTATAGAGTAAGTGGGTTGAAATGACTACTTTTATAAATAAATGAGGACTAAAATTGTTTCGCAAAACCATTTTTAGTCTATTAGAAATAGAACCCCAAACTTTATAAAGGATGGAGATAACAATGTTTTCAAACGTGGAAATTGGAATTGATTTAGGAACTGCAAATATTCTTGTATATACAAAAAATAAAGGTATCATCATTAATGAGCCATCCGTAGTGGCGGTTGACACTGAAAGTAACAGAGTCATTGCTGTTGGGGCAGAAGCGAAAAGAATGATTGGTAAGACGCCTGAAAAAATCGTAGCGATTCGCCCTTTACGTCAAGGTGTCATTGCTGACTTCAATATGACTGCAGATATGCTTCGTCATATTATGAAAAAAGTGAGTCAAAAAATTGGTTACTCAATTCGCAAACCAAATGTGGTCGTTTGTACACCTTCTGGGTCTACATCCGTTGAACGTCGCGCCATACAAGATGCGGTTAGACTATGTGGAGCCAAGCAGGTTTATTTAATTGAAGAACCAGTTGCGGCAGCCGTTGGCTCTGATTTACCGGTTGATGAGCCGGTTGCGAACGTAATCGTTGATATCGGTGGAGGCAATACCGAGGTTGCGATTATTTCCTTTGGTGGTGTTGTCACGTGTAACTCAGTTCGAATCGGCGGAGACCAGTTTGATGAAGATATTATTCAATACGTACGAAAAAGATACAATGTTCTTATCGGGGAACATACTGCTGAACAAGTTAAATTTGAAATCGGCTATGCACTTGTTGAACATGAAGTAAAAACAATGGATATTCGCGGACGTGACCTTGTCACTGGTCTACCGAAAACCATTTCATTGCGTTCAACCGAAATTCAAGAAACGCTAAAAGAATCCTTACTTCATATTTTAGAAGCAATCCGCGCAACCCTAGAGGATTGCCCACCAGAATTAAGTGGTGATATTGTCGATCGTGGAGTTATTTTAACAGGAGGCGGAGCGTTATTAAATGGCATGCAAGATTGGCTCAGCCAAGAAATTGTCGTCCCGGTACACCTTGCTCCAAATCCACTCGAATCAGTTGCAATCGGAACAGGACGTTCCTTAAGCATCATCACAAAACTTCATAAAATCGCAAAATAACGGAACCAGGGGGACGGTTCTCCTGGTTCCATATTCATAGGAACCACTAGAACCGTCCCTATGGTTACCTAAATTAGAAAAGGCCGAATCCTATACGATTCGGCCTTTTCTATTTCTTTTTATTATGCTGTTTTAGAAGTAGTTTTTTGAAATTCTTTTTTGGCAGCATTTTTTTTATTTTTCATGTATCCAAGTCCTAATATAAGAACTGTTAATACTGCTGCGATTAGGTATGAAACTGGACCATGTTCGATGTGAAGGAAATTAGTAAATCCCTTGTCCTTCATTACCATTTCCCCCGCTGTCCATGCAAGAATACCGGCACCGACGTATGAAATCCAAGCATATTTGTCCATTGCTTTTACGATGAACTTAGAACCGAAGATCATAATTGGAATACTTATGAAAACACCTAGTGCAATCATACCAATATGACCGTCAGCAGCACCTGCAACCGCAACTACATTATCAAGACTCATGACAGCATCTGCCATGATAATTGTACCAATAGCTGACATTATGCCAGATGTAGACTTCACATGTGCTTCTCCTTCTTCTTCGACTAATACCTTGTAGGCGATGAAAAGGAGTAAGACTCCGCCAATCACATTCACATAAGGAATTTTCAGCAAGTAAACAATGATGGCTGCAAATATAATACGTAAAATAACCGCTCCTGCTGTTCCCCAAAAGATGGCTTTGTTTTGTTGATCTTTTGGAAGATTTCTAGTAGCCATCGCAATTACAACAGCATTGTCTCCAGATAAAATAATATCAATAGCGATGATTTTTAATAGAGCAATTGTCGCTCCAGAAGAGATAGCTAGTCCAAGAATCGTTAGCATATCCATAGGGTAATTCCCCCTCAATTAATATGGTAAAATAGCATAATTTAAATTACATATTCTAGCATACTCCTATTTTTTGTCACATTCAATATATTGGGTATGAAATCTTACATGCAAAACCACCAGAATTATCCACATCATTGATGTTCATACTACATATGAAATTCTATTGACATAACACCATTTGGTTTCATATAATCAAAATACAGAACCAAATGGTTTTATTTACAATCGAAAAGGAGATTTTATTATGGCAAAAACACCTGATATAAAACAAACTGTTTTAATTGAAGCACCTATTGAAAGGGTATGGGACCTTGTATCGAACGGGGAAGGAATCGGAACTTGGTTCATGCCAAATGATTTAGTAGCAGAGGAAGGCCATGAATTTCATATCCAATCTCCATTTGGTCCCTCTCCATGTAAAGTTTTAAAAGTAGAGGCGCCACATCTTCTTACTTTTTCCTGGGACACGGATGGCTGGGTTGTGGAGTTTCTTTTAAAAGATATCGATGGAAAAACAGAGTTCACCCTTATACATGGAGGTTGGAAAGATTCTGAAGAAATCATTGGTAAAGCAAATCGCAAAGCTTCAGAGGTCCGCGAAACAATGAATGGCGGTTGGGCAGGTATCGTACAAAAACTGCGTCAGGTGGCGACTAATTAGTGGCAGAGTCGGCCGGAAGATATGATGTATTTCAAGCGATTGCTGATCCAACACGTAGAGAGGTGCTCCGTTTACTTTCAAATAAGGAACTCCCTATTTCAGAAATTACTAGTCACTTTTCGATGAGTCGGACAGCCGTGGCAAAGCATCTTCACATTCTTGCTGAGGCCAATTTAGTGAGCGGCAAAAAAGTTGGTAGAGAAAAACGGTATCGCCTTCAGCCTGAATCGTTATCCGAGCTGCACGATTGGCTTTCCTACTTCGATCAATTCTGGAATAATAAGCTATCGGTGTTAAAGTATATCGCGGAGAACAGTCTAGATGGTGGTAGTGGATTAAAAGTTGTGAAGCCATCTGATTCGGAAGACTAAGTTCATGATGTGTCTTGTGTTAAGGTCTTCATCGGGTGATGAAGACCTTAACTTTTATAAAGAGCAAACTTAACAAGCTTATCGTTGGGATGAAGGACTTTACGCGCGAGCTACAGCGGTGAGCGGGACTTCATCAACCCCATGAAGGACTTTGCGCCTAGCCTCAGCGATTGTTCGAGCTTTCATCCCCCCCTTCCAACAAACCCCATGCAAAAAGGTCTTCATCCCAGATGAAGACCTTCAGCTATTAGCGGTAATGAAATTTCGATGGTGGTGCCTTTGTTTTCTTCGCTATCGATTGTGAGTTGGCCGCCGTGTTCTTGGATAATCGTTTGGCAGATCATTAAGCCCAGGCCGGTGCCTGTTTCTTTCGTTGTAAAAAACGCCTTGCCGATTTTCTCGAGCTTGTCCTTTGGGATTCCACATCCGTCGTCAGCAAAGCGAAGAATCGCATCGTTCCCTTTTGGATATAACGTAATATCGATGATTCCTCCATCATCGATGGCCTCGATACTATTTTTCATAATATTAATGAAGACTTGCTTCAGTTTATTTTCCTCACAATTGATGAACACATTTTTTATTTCATCATCATAGGCTGTTTTGATTCGGATATTGTGTAGAATTGCCTGTGTATCTAATAGAAACACCACTTCATTCAAGATCGTTGTGATCCTTTGTTTCTTAAGCTCCAGTTTTTTCGGCTTTGCGAGTAAAAGCATTTCATCAACAATGGTGTTAATCCGGTCTATTTCGGATACCATGATTTCGGAGTAACCGTTAATCATTTTTGTCGCTTTTTCATCTTGCAAAAGTTGAGCAAACCCCTTTAAGCTTGTAAGCGGATTTCGAATCTCGTGGGCAATCCCCGCTGCCATTTCACCAATCATCGAAAGTTTATCGGTTTGTTGAATAAGCTCTTGGCTCTTTTTTACTTCCGTAATGTCCCGGACGACAATATATTGACAACTATCCCCTTGGTAGGTAATTGGCATTACTTTTAACTCAACAAAGATCTCGCCTAATACCGGATGGTCAATCATCCCTTCGGTTATTTTTTTAAACTTATGGCCTCTTTCTATTTTTCTTGTTGTCTTTTTGGAGTCGTATTGAACAAAATCGGTCAATGAATGGCCAATGACCGATTTATCATCCGAAACCCCGATCAGAAATCTCCCCGTGTCGTTTATATAGAAAATTTTCTCTTGGCGCATCAGGATAATCGCATGTGGAGCATTTTCGACCAAAAAGCGGTACTCCCGGTTTTTTCGTGATTCATAAATAGAAAATAATGATGCTATTAATACGATTAGTAACAGATACATCTCTATTCGATTCATGGGCCCTACATAAAAGATTTGGCCCAAAATTAAAATCAAACTACACAGAAATATCGAAAAATTTAATGCCTTCCATCTTCTCTTTCCCATTTCTCCCCAACCTTTTCTCTATTTTTTCTAAAAAAAAGAAAAAAGACCTAACCTCATAATAGAAGTTAGGCCATGACGAAGGCTTGTCCAAATAAGACATCCTCGCATTTACCATATTTATTATAAAATAAAACAAATTAAGCTGTTATCATTTTTAAAGTTCCAGTCAACAAAGATATCGGTAACCGCTCGCTGAAATACTTGATCAAACTTTCCATAGCGGTGCAGATATTTTTTTTCAAGATCGTCCTTTGCAATATGGAGCTCTCTTTTAAAGCCTTCCTCGATTAACGCCTTTTCAATAGGAACCAATATTCCTTCACGCTTCACGATAAAAACTTTCGGGGAAATTTGGAAACTAGATGTTTCCTCAGGTGTCTTTTCGACGAGTTCGCTGATCCTTGCAACTTCATATTCAAGAAGTGGAAAATTAATTTCCTCACTCTTTTTCATTGGCATTAACGTATTTTCCAATTCTGCAATAATGACGCCTGTGTTATTCGGAAAGTTCCAATCATGAAAAAATGTCTTTACTTCCGTTTCAAGGGTTACCTGAAATACACCTTTTAATTCTGCTACTATACTTTTGATTACAACATCTCTTGCATGGTCCACTTGAATACGCTGATTCTCCTGTAAAAGAACCTCTTCCATTGGAGAGATAAAGCCACGAATTTGCAGAACTAAGAAGTGGTCGGCAGTAACCGCAAAACAGGACTCAGGTCCCCGTCCAAATTTATTTCGGAGAAGTTTGCTTGTGTAACTACTTATGTATTTTAATCTTTCCTGTAAATCCATGTGACTCCCACCTTTAGGGAATTCACTACAATAACCAATGACTTTATATTCATTAGCCTATATTATTGTAGCATCGTTTCCCTCTCTTTTCCATACACACGTATAGTTTGCCTTTTTTGGTAGGAATTATTAGGAAATTATCACTTACAGTAAAAAACTTTATAGCTAACATCTTTGTCGTAATTCCAAATCATAAAGATATCATCTATTTCTTTGTTTGTAATTTTGTTGAATCTCTTTATATTTGCAATGTAATTATGTCGAACTCTATTTTCTCTTTCAGAGAGAATGTGCATCCCTTTTTCAAGTAACAACCTTTCGATAGGGAGTAAATAGCCTGCACATCTAATGATATAAACCGTTGAACCAATTTTCGTTAAATCAAGCTCTTTTGGCTGATATTGATAAAATTCGCTTTGTCTGCTAATCTCGTTTCGTAGTAACATAAATTCAAGCGAATTTTGGTTTGGTGTCCTCTCTTCCTGAACCACTTCCGCCAGAAGCACACCCGTGTTTTTTTGAAAGTTCCAGTCTTGATACAATTGGGTGATCCTTACACACAATAGCTCCTCTAACGTTTCCTGAATAGGGTCATAAAGATCTACCATTATACTTTTTCGGATTCTCTCGGCGGTTTCAATATCCTCTTTTTCAACGAGTTCATATTCAATTTTTGTCATAAACTTTTTAATGTGAACCACAATGTATTGTTCCGAAATCGACGTAAAGCAAGTTTCTGGACCTTTTCCAAATTTTGATTTTATTTGTTTGCTCACATAGCTGCTGATTTGTGTTAATTCTTCCTGTTTTGTAATGTAACTCCTTGACATGCGATCCATAATCCTCCTAAAACGCAATAAAAAATGGCCTAACTTCTACACAAAATAGAAGTTAGGCCATGGTTAGACTTATTCGTATTCTACCATTTACCAATCTTTTCGAAAAATGAATTTTAATATTTTAATATTTTTAAAAATACGTATTATTAGTTGCAAATATTGAGACTAATGACTGCTAGACATTAATCTTGCTCATTGTATCACGAAGTTACTATAAAGACAAACAAAATGACCTATGATGCCGTGTGTAGAAACTTGATTGAAAATATGGAGACACCAATTTTCCTACAGATTGTTACGTAATGCAGAAGTGCTAGTAAAACAGCGCCCATATTCATACCAATGATAATTCCCTCCATTTGCAAAGTTTGAAGGGATCCTAAGGCAAACATAATCCCAAATGATACGACAGTTGACCAAACATTATGGATGAATGCATCCTTTACCAACCCTAACCCGATTAAATAGGCTTGCATCGGGATTAAGAAGAAATGGAATAAGAAATATGGCCACAACATTTGCAAATACACAGTGGCTGAAGATGATTCAAAGAATATATGTGTAAGTGGTTCTGCGAAATAGTAAAAAATCACACAGGCTGGAACCCCGTATAGGAAGGTCATTCTCATTACCTGTTTGAGAAGGTTTTGCAGCATCGACATATCTCTCTTTGAGTAGGCTTCTGATACAGTTGGAATTAACACGATTAGCAATGAATGAGCGATAAAAGCTGGGAAAAAGCCTATTGTTAATGCGACTCCAGTCATCAAACCAAAATGCTCCGTTGCGACTGCTGCAGGCATGCCTGCTTTTAGAAGTGCTGCTTTAATTAAAAATGGTTGAACCGCATGTGAGATTGCATGAAAAATTCGCATCCCAGTTGTCGGCAAGGAAACCGCTAGCAGGTTTTTGCGTACAGCTTTTCCACTTAATGATGATGTCGGACGATGGCCTAATCTGCGATAGTGAATGAGATATTCATATCCTAAATAACCAAATACGATTAAATCACTTGCAACAAGTGTACATAAGGCGATAAGGATTGAAGTATGAATCTCAAATTCAAGTAATTGATAAATAAACACTAATAAGATTAACTGGACTGCTTTACGTAGGAAGTTCGCAAATGCAATTCGCCCCATCGATTGTATTCCCATAAAATACCCCCTGGCAATTGATAGAAACGAGACGATGGGAATAAACAAGATGACCAGCCATCTAACAAATGGATGATAATCATCGAATACAGGGATAACCGGTAGAATCACAAATGCGAGCGAAATAATAATTGCTGTAAATACAGTTGTTAAAACGGTGGCATGCTTTAGCATACTCTTGTGATACCTGTCCTCTTTTTCGGCAATAAATTTGGAAATGGAAATAGGCAGCTCCAGACTTGCCAAAATGACAACTAAAAAGATAGAAGGCAAAATGGTCATATATAATCCCATTCCGTGCCCGCCGAGCTCTTTTGCCAGAACGAGATTGATTAAGAACTCCACACATTCACCAATAAATGCTGCGATAATCAGTAACAATGTTCCTTTAAAGAATGTATTCATCCTGTAGCCCCTTATTTATTTTTTTTCAGTACTAAATAGATATGAGACAAGTCCAAAAATTATTTAACGAAAAGAAAATTTTTACTGCACTTCTAATAAAGTACCCTTTCCAACCACTTAATTCCTCGTTTATAATTGTAATAATGTGTTTAGAAACCAGAAACCATAGGGACGGTTCTACTGGTCCCTATTGATTTTATTTTTTTTGAAAATAAGTAACCAGGAGAACCGTCCCCCTGGTCCCTACTAGAACTTATGAAAAAGGTGTAAATAGATGAGTATATTAACAGTTTCAAATGTGAGCCATGGTTTTGGTGATCGTGCAATCTTTAATGATGTTTCATTTCGTCTTTTAAAAGGTGAACACATCGGGTTGATTGGAGCAAATGGTGAAGGTAAATCAACATTTATGAATATCATCACTGGCAAGATTGAGCCTGATGCAGGGAAAATTGAATGGTCAAAAAATGTTCGCGTTGGATACCTTGACCAGCATACGGTGCTTGAAAAAGGAATGACCATCCGCGATGTATTAAATAATGCTTTCAAATATCTATTTGATATGGAAGCAGAAATGAATGAAATATATGGAAAAATGGGTGACGCAACTCCTGATGAACTTGAAAAAATGCTTGAGGACGTTGGAACCATCCAGGATACTCTTACAAACAATGACTTCTATATTATCGATGCGAAGGTAGACGAAATTGCCCGTGGACTGGGTTTAGAGGATATCGGTCTTGAGCGTGATGTTCAAGATTTAAGTGGTGGTCAGCGTACAAAGGTATTGCTTGCAAAGCTTTTACTTGAAAAACCAGACATTCTGTTACTCGATGAGCCTACCAACTATTTGGATGAGCAACACATTATCTGGCTTAGACGTTATCTTCAAGAATATGAAAATGCGTTTATCCTGATTTCGCATGATATTCCATTTTTAAATAGTGTAATCAACCTCATTTATCATATGGAAAATCAAGAACTTAATCGCTATGTTGGGGATTATGATAACTTCCAGAAAGTCTATGAAGTGAAAAAACAACAGCTTGAGTCAGCTTATAAAAAGCAGCAGCAAGAGATTTCTGAGCTTAAAGACTTTGTTGCTCGAAACAAGGCCCGTGTTTCCACACGAAATATGGCAATGTCTCGCCAAAAGAAGCTTGATAAAATGGAAGTCATTGAGCTTGCGAAGGAAAAGCCGAAGCCAGAATTCAATTTTAGAACAGGTAAAACGTCAAGTAAGCTAATTTTTGAAACGAAGGACCTTGTGATTGGGTATGATGATCCACTTTCAAAACCGCTTAATCTTCGCATGGAAAGAGGTCAAAAGATTGCGTTGGTTGGAGCGAATGGAATCGGAAAAACAACTCTATTACGAAGCATCCTCGGTATGAACAAGCCGCTATCTGGATCAGTTGAGCTAGGTGAGAACCAAGAAATCGGCTATTTCGAACAAGAAATTAAAGAAGCTAACTATAATACTTGTATTGAAGAAATTTGGAGTGAATTCCCTTCCTTCAACCAGTATGAAGTTCGTGCAGCACTTGCAAAATGTGGCTTGACGACAAAGCATATCGAGAGCAAAGTTGAAGTATTAAGTGGTGGGGAAAAAGCAAAAGTCCGTCTCTGTAAATTAATTAATAGAGATACAAACATCCTTCTACTTGACGAGCCGACAAACCATTTAGATGTTGACGCAAAAGATGAACTAAAGCGTGCCCTTAAAGAATATAAAGGAAGCATGCTCCTCATTTGCCACGAACCTGAATTTTATCACGACGTTGTGACAGACGTATGGAATGTTGAATCTTGGACAACAAAAGTATTTTAATTTAAAAAACGCAAAGCACCATATCAGGTGTTTTGCGTTTTTTCATATGAACCATAGGGACGGTTCTATTGGTCCTCAATGGATACTATTATTAAATACGTCCACGGGAACCAGGGGAACCGTCCCCCTGGTTCTCAAAATAGTTGCAAAATGATAATAAAAATAGTTGCAAATCGCAAATATTTATTGTATAAATAAATCAGAGGTGAAAATAATGGAAAATAATAACTTGAGAAGCTTATTTCAAATGGTTGTAAGACGATTTGGTTTCCTAAATGAACAGTGCTGTGAAAACTGCTGTGGAGAAGAAATTAGCCTTTTACAAAGTCATATTTTATACGAAATAAAAAGACAGAATGATCCTTCCATGCAAGAAGTTGCTGGAGCTTTAGGTATTGATATAACAACTTTTAGCCGACAAATAAAAACACTAGTAGACAGAGAAATCGTTAAGAAAACGCCTCATCCAAATGATAACAGAGTCAACATTCTTTCCCTTACAGAAAAAGGTGAAACAATGGAGATTAATATCGATCAAGAAATGAATCATTATCTAAGTCAAATCCTATCTCACCTAAGCGAATATGAACGAGAGTCAGTGATAAGATCTGTAAAATTATTAAATGATGCAATGAAGAAATCAGAAAGCTATTGTTGTCCTCCTAAATAGGAGGATACTATTTGAAACAATACTTGCATTTTGCAAATATAAAGGAGTGAATACAATGTGGAAAGACGTATTTTTTGACTTTTTATCAATTGCTCTTGAATTAACCGTGCTATTTTTTCTCATCTCTTTAGTCATAAGCATGCTTCAAGGATTAATTCCATACGAGAAACTTGAGAAGTATTTAGTTCATTCTAATAAAGTGGTCGGAGCAACTGTCGCTATCTTATTAGCATTCATAACACCATTTTGTTCCTGTTCGACCATCCCTATTGTGGTTGGAATGCTTCAGAAAAAGATGAGATTCGGTTTTGTAATGGTGTTCCTATTCGCATCGCCTGTTCTTGATCCAACAATACTTACTTTAATGGGTGCACTCTTAGGTTGGAAAGTCGCTGTCTTATATACAGTTCTTACGACTGTTTTTTCGATTATTATCGGATTTACGCTTGAAGCACTTGGATTCGAAAGTGCTGTTAAAAAAGTTATCGTCAAAGGCTTAAACGAAGGAGTCACAAAATTCAATATGAAAAAGGCTTGGGCAGTGACGTTATCCCTTATGAAAACTGTCTACCCCTATCTCATTGTTGGCGCTTTAATCGGCTCTATCATTCACGGTGCAGTTCCAACTGGTTTTATAACTACGTATTTTGGTGGAAATGAATGGTGGTTAATACCTGTGGCAGCGATTATTGGGATTCCCCTCTATATAAGGCTATCCACCATGATTCCAATCGCTCAAATTATGGTTGCAAAAGGAATGGCTCTAGGTCCTGTGATGGCAATTATGATCAGTTCAACAGGTGCCAGTTTACCAGAAGTTGCTTTATTAAATTCCATTTTTCATAAACGATTAGTTGTTGCCTTTTTACTCTCTGTTTTTACAATGTCTACTTTGTCTGGTACTTTGTTCTACTTTATTTAAGGTATTAATCTTATAAAAGATTGATATAAATATTAATCCATTAGGAGGAGATTATTATGTTTAAAGGTTTTATGAACAAATTTAGAAGTTTTTCCAAAGAAGACTGCTGCTCCATTACGATCGAAGAAGTTAAGGATGAAAAAATGCAAGATGTAGCCGAATGCTGTGATAATCAGCAATCTTGTTGTAGCTAATGTAATGCCCCTCTTCTAATGAAGGGGGGCATTGGCTTGGAGCCTAGTTGCCAAGGCTCCTTTTTATCTTCTATTTGATATAATTCCTCATCCACTTTATTCAGCAAAAAATTCGTAAGATCCGTTCCGAAAAAGTGAAGACGGTGCAATGGACGGGTCATGGATACGTAGAGAAGCTTGATGTCTATTTCATTATTATCGGATACTTCCTCGTTCGAATAGACCAGCACCGCGTCAAATTCAATGAACCATAGGGACGGTTCTATTGGTCCTCAATGGACACTATTATTAAATTACATCCACGGGAACCAGGGGAACCGTCCCCCTGGTTCTTTATTCTATTTGATATAATTCCTCATCCACTTTATCCAGCAAAAAATTGGTAAGGTCGGATCCGAAAAAGTGAAGCCGGTGCAATGGACGGGTCATGGATACGTAAAGAAGCTTGATGTCTATTTCATTATTATTGAATACTTCCTCGTTCGAATAGACCAGCACCGCGTCAAATTCCAAGCCTTTTGACAGATTCGAGCTGACAATGACGACCTCTTGCTTATTAATTTCCTCATTTTCTTTTAAAAGCTGCACAGGAAGATCACTATATTTTTTGAAGGCTTTCGCTAGTTTTTGGCACTCTTTATTGGTCTTGCTGATAATCGCGACTGTTTTCATATTTTCATTATAAAGAGTGTTAATTACCTCAGTTATGGCGAGAACGGTTTCTTTCTCAGACCCACTAATTTGATGAAAAACAGGCTTTTCACCGTGGCGGACAACTGGCTCAACCATTGGTAGATTTAGGTGCAGGAGCTCAAGTAATTGGTTTGCTGCATTCATAATCTCAATGGTGGTCCGGTAGCTTTTTTGTAGGGTCTTATAGGTTGCCCTTGGAAAGATGTTATCCCTAACTGTTGCCCAATTGTTAATGCCTCGGTAAGAGTGAATTCCTTGGGCTAGATCCCCTACAATTGTAAACATGTCAGTTTCAAGTGCTGTTTTTAAGGCAGCTAGCTGAAAATAGCTATAATCCTGCGCCTCATCAATGACAACATTACGGGCCTTCAGCTCCTTTTTCACCCCATAAAGCTTTGCCTTCAAATATAAAAGTCCAGCTAAATCCTCAAGCTCATATGATTTCTTTAGTTGTTTTTGATAGTCCATAAAGAATTGTATTTGCTCATCGGTCAGAATCCCTGACGCGTAGCTAGGAAATAATTCAGTCACAAACCTTTGAAAATAGTAGAATACATCGTGATGTGGAAGCTTTTTAATATAGGTATTAACTGCCGTGCGGGATTGCTTTGTGATTTCTTCAATAAGCTCCGCCTTTTTATCCAGCGCTTTTGTCACATAACGACGGCGCTTTTCCGGGTCGATTTGCGTTTTGAATAATACGTTATCCAGCTTATCATCATAAAACTTTGTCACTTTATGAAGCATTTTTTTCTTTTCCAACCGGACTGTGTTTTGAAGCACCTTTTTTACTTTTTCAATCCTCTTATAATATGGAAGATAGCGATATTCATAGGTCATTAAATGATGAATATCTCTCGCCTTGTATAGACGAAACTTTGAGACAAAGAAATCCTCTTTTGGCAGTAAGGAACTTAATATATCCTCCACATAATGCTCCAGCATATCTCGGTACTCAAGGGAACCTTTAAATGCTGAGATCCATTTAATCATTCCGGGATTGTTATATTCATCATGGATGAATCCGAGTAGCTTCTCATCTGCTTTTGTGAGCTTAATCGGTTTTCCAAGGCATTTTTTCACAAAATCAACAAACGTCGTCTGCTGGATGTGATCAACACCTAATTCTGGAAGAACCTCAGAAATATAATCGATAAAAAGGCGGTTCGGTGCCAGAATCATCAGCTGGTCAGGAGAAAAATACTCTGCATAGGTGTAAATAAAATAAGAGATGCGGTGTAGGGCAATGGTTGTTTTCCCACTTCCTGCGGCTCCTTGAACAATGATTGGTTTGTTCAAATCCGCACGAATGATACTGTTTTGCTCCTCCTGAATAGTTGAGACAATATCAGTTAAGCGGTTACTTGCACTTTCGGACAAAGACTTTTGCAGAAGCTCATCGGTAGTTGTTAAATCAACATCTCGAATTTCCGCAAGTTCCCCATCCTCAATGATAAACTGGCGCTTTAAAGCCAAGTACCCTTTAAACTCCTCTCCCTCTGCCTCATATGAGACATCCCCGAGGCGGCCGTCATAATAGAGGTTAGCAACAGGTGAACGCCAATCCACAATAATGGGCTGCTGGGTTTCCTTATCAAAGAGAGAGACCTTCCCGAAGTAGAGAATCTCCTCTTTCCCCGTTTCTTCCCGATTAAAATTAATTCTCGCGAAGTAAGGCTTGTTGCGGTTTCTCTTCAGATTTCGCACCTCTTCATGCGTTCTTCTTAGTAAGGTTGAATTCGTTAGCATATTAAGATAGCTCAAACTACTATCTTTGAAATCAACACCATCTAAAGCTCCCTTTAAATTTTCACGAAAATTCTCCTCGGTTGACTCTGATGCCTGAATGACAATATCCATGTACTTTTTCGTAAAATCCAACCGTTCTGTTTCCTCATCGAAGTCTTGATGTTTCTCCTCCATCATCAAACCACCTCCAATTATCAAGAAGAAAAAACCATGAATTAGCTGATAATCCATGGTTAGTAAGCTCAAAGAACAAAGTTTTCCGATACAATATGTAAAAGACGTATTTTTGATTATAGTATACACCCTTAACGAAGGCAACCTATATTTTCCTTTTATGGAATATTCATTACTAACTTTGCTTGCAACATCTTAACTGAAAAAAATGTTCGCTAAATAATTTTTAGCGCTTTCATCTTACGTATTATTACAGAGTAGTGTATAATTTTAAGTAAGTTCACAAATTATCCACAATTACTGAAAAATAAAAATAGATTTTAGCATACATAAGGGGGAGCTAATGATGATTCGGACAGGGATTGCCGCTTTTTTAAGTTTCTTTTTATTACTATTTGAAGGCTTTATTGTGATTAAATTAAAAGGGTATACTGGTATTTACTTTGGAGATTTACATCTACTCGTTAGCGTGCTGGCAATGAATTTCTTCTTTGCATTTACTATACTAACTCATATTAAAATGTGGCATCAAAACAAAGACATTAAGGAATCTGAAGCCGAAGTAAAATAAGTGATCAAAAACAGTGTAGGCGCATGAATGAATCATGCGCCTACTTTTGTGTCTATCTTATTATGCTAATGGTGATGGCTCTACCCCTTTTGGAATAGGGCATTCATATGGATTTCCATCTAATTTTTCTTCTAATTCACATTTTGCATCTTCAATTACCTCAGGACGAAGGAATAAATCTAACGCTGTATTAGCTAACACCTTACCTGCTTGAAGCATTCCTTTATGAGCAATTGATGTTCTGCCTTGGGAAACTAACTGCCATGAATGGAGTGGTGTTCCCAATACAAAGCATTCGCCAAAGAATTGTGCTGTTGGTACAATCCAACTTACATCCCCAACATCTGATGAACCAAACAAGATACCATTCGATTCTTCATATGGGACAACAAGGTCGTTGAATGTTTTTGTTGCGAAGTCTCTTGTAATTAAATTGGCCTTTGATCCCGCCACTTTTTTCATTTCATTAAGGGCATTGCTAACATCATCATCTGAAATTTGCTTTCTAATTTCTTCCGCATAACTCATTTCTTCTTCATTATATTCCGCAAGGCCTACATTCTCTAAATGATTATGTAACACTTGGCCTAGAGCATTATTTGGAATATAGTTTGAACACGCTTTATCGAAAGTGACCTCGACTTTTGTTTCCGTCATCAGAGCTGCACCTTTAGCAATATTCACAACACGTTCATATATACTTCTTACATCCTTCATATGAGGTGCTCGAATTAAATAGAGAACTTGTGCTTCACTTTGGACTACATTCGGAGAAAATCCTCCTGTATTCGTAATGGAATAATGGACCCGTGCTTCTGGTATAATGTGTTCACGTAAATAATTGACACCTACATTCATTAGTTCAACCGCATCTAATGCGCTTCTACCTAGATGTGGGGAGTTTGCAGCATGAGCAGCTACTCCTTTGAATGTAAAATAAACTTGATAGTTCGCTAGAGTTGACAGCGTAAATATTCCGCTTGTTGAATGGGGGTGCCATGTGAGGGCACAATCAATATCATCGAACGCACCTTCTCTTGCCATGAATGTTTTTCCTGAACCACCTTCTTCACCAGGGCATCCATAATATTTAATGGTACCAGATACATTGTTTTCCTCCATATATTGCTTAACGGCAATAACCGCTGCTAATGGAGCAGTTCCTAGCAAATTATGTCCACAACCATGTCCATTCCCTTTTTCTTCGAGAGGTTCATATGTGGTTGACCCTGCTTTTTGACTCATTCCAGAAAGGGCATCAAATTCACCTAAAATCCCAATAACAGGCTTTCCACTTCCAAAGGTACCAGTAAATGCAGTCTCGACTCCACCTACTCCACGTTCAACCTTAAAGCCTTCATTTTCAAGTGCCTGACATAAAACGTCCGCAGACTGATGCTCTTCAAATCTCGTTTCAGCCAAATCCCAAATTTGATCGCTAATTTTGATATATGTGTCTCTTTTTGCCTCTATATAGTCGTTTATTTGTTGAACAAAGTTCAATTTTCACTTACCCCCATTGTCGATTTTTAACTGATGTTAAGATGTGTAGAAATGATTCTACTCCAATTTTCATGACTGTTTCATCGATATCGAACTTTTCATTATGATGGCCAGCAGCTAAAGTAGTTCCTAGTATGCTATAGGTTGCAAGTCCCCCGTTTTCTTTCACTCTAGCCATCATGTAGGTTGCATCTTCTGAACCTGCAGCAAAAGAAGACGATTTTACGATTGAATGTACGCCTGTCACATTCCCGATGCTGTCATGCATAAATTCGATTAATTCTTCACTTGAATCACTAGTACGGGCTTCCCCAACGATGTCATATTCAACATCCACTCCATACATAGAAGCAGCGCCATTCAATACATTTTTTGCGCTTTCTAACATAAATTCATTTACTTCTGTATTGATCCCACGAGTTTCAACCTTTAAGTGAGCATGTTGAGGGATAATATTTCTACCACTTCCAGCTTGAAGTACCCCGACATTTACTCTCGATGCTCCACCACTATGACGAGGAATACTTTGTAAGCCAAGAACCGCAGAAGCAGCAGCAAGTAGAGCATTTTTTCCTTCTTCTGGTTTTGCCCCAGCATGTGCAGCTTTTCCAGAAAACTCAACATTTAATTTCGTCGTTGATAAAAATCCATTAGAACCACAAATAACCTCACCTAATGGAACTCCTGTACCAACATGAGCTGCAATAAATAGATCAACATCATCGACGACTCCTGCTTCTACCATGGATTTCGCACCACGTACACCTTCTTCAGCTGGTTGAAAAATGAGTTTAATTTTTCCAGTTAGTTCTTCTTTCATTCCTGTTAAAAGCTTGGCAAGTCCTAGACCAATTGAAGTATGCGCATCATGACCACAAGAATGCATCATCCCAGAATTAACAGACTGGAATGCTTGGCTAACAGGAAAATGATCTTCTGCATTCGATTCCTGAATATCTAGTGCGTCCATATCAAATCGTAGTCCTACAGTTGGTCCTGGTTTTCCTGTGTCTAATACACCCACTACTCCTGTATATCCACCTGATAAATATGGGAGCCACTCTTCTTTTGCTCCTTGCTCTAACGCTCTTTTTTCATGCATTTCAAGTACTGATTGCGGTGGTACACCCATTCGAGAGTTATGGTCGACTACTTCTTTCCCAACCTTAACCTCATAACCCCATTCTGATAGTTTTGAAGCAACAATCGAAGCAGTTCGAAATTCGACCCAGCCAGATTCAGCAAATTTATGAAAATCTCGTCTCCATTCAACCATTGTTGGATAAATCTCTTCTACCATTTGTGCATAGTTTCTTGACATCTTGGTCACCCCTTTTAGACGTTGAAATGTTTATAGGAGAAGGGCTTTAATCCCTCCTCCTAAAACAAGTAATCTACAAGCTTTTATAAAAACAAATTAATTCATGTACATTTGAATTCCTGGTCCAATTGGAATACCAAATAGGCCAAATACGAGTAGCATGACAATCCAGATTGCTAAAAATGCAATTGAGTAAGGAATCATCAGTGCCATCAATGTACCAATTCCAGCTTTTTTATCATATTCATTCATAAAAGCGAGGATAATCGCAATATATGGGTTAAGTGGTGTTAGCATATTAGTAGATGATTCACCAATACGATAAGCAACCTGAACAAATGCTGGATGATAGTTCATTAGCATCATCATTGGAACAAAAATAGGCGCTTCGAGTGCCCATAATGCTGAACCACTCGTTACAAATAGACTAAGTAATGCGGTTAAGATAACAAAGCCAATGATGACAGCTAAGCCCGAAATATTTGCATCACTTAAGAATGCTGCACTATTAACAGCAATCCATGTTGCGAGATTACTCCAGTTAAAATACGCAATAAATTGTCCAATCGCAAATACGAGTACGATATAAGGAGCCATTTCGGTAATGGCCTCAGTCATATACTTTGGTACATCCGATGTGGTTTTGATTTTTTTCATTGTCACACCAAAAGTAATACCGACGACTACAAAGAAAAGGAAAATAATCGGAATAATCCCACTTAAGAATGGCGACGGAATTAAACCACCATCTTCATTTGTTAACGGGGAATTAGGAATATAGATTAATGTTACAATAGCCCCAATATAAATAAGTGCAGCAATTAATGTATTTCTAAGTGCCTTCTTTTCAAGTGGATCTACTTCCTTCGATGCTTCGCTAACCGAGCCACCTTCATATTTCCCAAGCCTTGGTTCAACTATTTTATCGTTGACAAATACCCCAACTACGGTAAGAACAAATACAGAAGCACTCATAAAAAACCAGTTATCGACAGGTGTAACCACTACATTTGGATCAATTGTTTTTGCAACCTCTGTTGAAATTCCAGATAGAAGCGCATCTGTACCAGCAATCAGGATGTTTGCCGTAAACCCAATTCCAGCACCCGCAAATCCAGCAGCTAAACCAGCAATCGGATGTCTACCCATCGTATGGAAAATAACAGCTGCAAGAGGTGGAATAATAACAAATGCTGCATCAGATGCAATATTACCCATAATCGCTACAAAAAACACAGCATAGGTAATAATTGACTTATGCGCTTTCATGATTGATTGTTTAATTGCACTCTCAAGCAATCCAACCTTCTGAGCTAGTCCAATCCCTAGCATCATTGTTAAAACAAGACCTAACGGCTTAAAGCCAGTAAAGTTATCCAACATTGTGGTTAACATAAACTGTAGTCCTTCACCAGAAACTAAGCTTTTAATTTCTAGTTCTTCACCAGATCCTGGATGGACAACAGTCACATCAAATAGACTAACGACCCAAGATAACAGAATCATAAATCCTGCTAAATATACGAATAACATAAATGGATGTGGTAGTTTGTTACCTAACACTTCAATAAAGTTTAATATTCGCATATATCCTTTTTGATTTTGATTGTTCTGAGTTTCAACTGTTGGTTGAGCCATCACATCACCTCTTTTATTTTGGTTTATTTTCGGACACCTTTTGTCCACTTCCTAATATAGTTTCTATCATAATAGAAAAAATAAAGAATTACAATGTAAGATTCTGACTATTTTCTATAATGTCTATTTTTGCTATAGTATAATAAAAGGAAAAAACAAGGAGTTAACAGATGTTTCAAATAGGAATCATCACAGCAAAAAATTCATTAACATGGATTCGAGAGTTAGAGAACTTTTTTGAAAATCAATGTAAGTTTACATTTCTTCCATACGAAAACTTTAATGAAATTAAAGAAATGTATGAAAAAAACGCCCTATTTATGGACGGCATCATCTTTAGTGGTCAGGTACCCTATTTTTATATGAAAAAGGAATTAACGTACTTTGAAAAACCTACCATTTATTTTGATTTAAATGAAAGTGATTTTTATAAAACATTATGCAAAACAATTTTAAAAGAAAAGAATTTTGATATTTCAAGAACATTAATTGATTTTATTTTTGAGCAAAATAATTTTCTAGGATTAAAGGAATGGTTAGAAGAAGAAGAATTTCCCTATTTTCATAACGAGGATATTGAGTCATTTGACACAGAGACAGTATATGACGACGTGTTTCAACAGCATATAAGCTTATTTGAAGCTGGCAAAATCGATCTTTCTTTTACGAGGGTTAGTAGTATATCAAAAAAATTAACTGAAAACGGCATCAAACATGTTATTGTTTATCCTTCCTTAGAATCAATGGTTAAAAAAGTGAGTGATTTTATTAATCAAATTAAAATGATGCGTTTAACTGAAAATCAAGTAGCTATCGGTAATATTGCCATATCACAAATAACAATAAGCCCTGACATGAATCATGACCTGGAACGAAAAATGTTACTGTTGAATCAAGCACTGTTAGATTACAATAGTAAAAATCAACACGGCTTTATTATCCAGAGAAACTTCCTTAATTTTGAGGTCATTACAAACTATAAGGCATTGAGAGACATTACAAATGAGTTTACACAATGTTCGCTACTGTCCTATCTTAAGCAAGCATTACCTTATGAAATAGATATTGGTTGGGGAATTGGCAATTCGTTGCAAGAGGCTCGTCTCAATGCTGAACATGCAAACAAAGAAAGAAGAATCGATCGAGGAACGTCCTATATAATGACCGAAGATGAACAATTAATCGGACCTCTTGGTGATGAGACATGTTTACAGATTCCTAATCAACTGAACATCCAAATTGAGAAATTTAGCAGCCAAATAGGCATGTCTGCATTAAATATACAAAAAATAATGGCCGTTTTGGAAAAGCTTCAAACAAATGAAATTGTTTCAGATGATCTTGCCATTCATTTCGGAATATCTCAAAGAGCAGCAAACCGTATCTTGCAAAAGCTTGAGGAAAAGGGAGTAGCAGAAGTTTCTTATAAAAAGCAAAAAAAATTACGTGGTAGGCCCAAGAAAGTTTATCATATTGATTTCTTAGCTAAATTATCTTAATCTTTGAGAAAATGTATACATTGAAAACAAAAGCCGACTCCCAGAGTCGACTTTTTTATTGCGTAATCGGTAAGATAATCTCTACCTTTGTTCCTTTTGCAGGTTTACTATTGATGCTAATTTTCCCCTGATGGTCCTCGATGATTTTTTTAGACACCATTAAGCCTAGACCCGTTCCATAATCCTTTGTAGTGAAAAATGGTTCGAACAGCTTTTCCTGTACATCCTCAGGAATTCCACAGCCCTCATCACTAATGATAAGAGATACCATGTTATTTGCGGTTTGGCTGCCTGTAATCGTTAGCTTACCACCCTCTGGCATGGACTCATAACCATTTTTAATGAGATTTAAGAAAACCTGTTTCATTTGTTTCTCATCACATTCGATATCCGGAACAGCCTCATCCATTTTCAGAGCAATTGCAACATTCCTCGCGTTCTCAGATTGCTCAATGATCGAAAGGACATATTCAAGAAGTTCCTTTAGATTACATTTCGTCACATTAATTTGCCTTGGTTTGCCGATAACCAGTAAATCATTAAGGATTGAATTAATTCGATCAATTTCCTGCTCCATGATCATATATTGCACTTCATCCTCTTTATGTTTTTCCCGCTGAAGTTGGGTAAACCCTTTTAAGGACGCCAACGGATTACGAATTTCATGACCAACCGTCGTCGCCATCTGCCCCACAAACGCAAGCTTCTCCTTCTTGCGGAGCTCCTCATGCGTTTCCGACAGTGCTTCGATATACGAGTAGAAACGGGTTAGGAGGATGTAACCAATGGTTGAGAAGATCATAACTAATACAATTGGAATAAAAGCCACCGGTGATTGAATGACTATTACAACGATTAAATATCTTAAAAAAGCAGCAATTGATGTAGTCCAAAAGAAACGTTTATTTATAAATAGCGGTGAAAATAAAACAAGAATTAATTCTGCTGCATTTCCACTTGAATAAGACGAAGGGTCATTTATAAAAATAATACAATCATAAATCATTGCTAGAGAAAAATAAAACAACACATAAATATATTTAATGATTGTTTGCTTTCCTTTTTTAAACAAGTAGATTGAATAAATTAATAAAGCCAAATAAAGCAGGTAATTTATTAAACCAATTCCAATACTAAATCCGGGTGTAATTTCACTACCTCTTTTATCAAATAATAAGTAGTAAAATATATCAAAACCGATTAAAGTTAAATAAAATGATATTAAATATATTTTTAAAGCACGCTTTTCTTCATGCGGTAATAACGTAGATGAATTTTTCTTTCCCATTATTAGCCCTCTTTAATTAAATGATCTTCCTTGCGATTAATACAATACATTATATACTAAAAGTCCTATACAACTAACAATTTTTATCAATTTTCTACATTCTTCTTATATAAGACTTAAAAAACGAGTAAATTAATAACCCTATAAGTACTGCCATCTGTATGCTAAACAATATTGCATCCCAAAATTTCGAGTCCGTAATAGGACTACGGAAACCAGGTAATATATTAATAAACATATATACTAATTGGGGCAAATAATAGACGAAAAATAATCCTAAAGTGACCCCTACTCCAATTATAAAAAATAAACTGTACGTTTTAACAATCTTTTCCTCGCCACTGAAAAGTTCATTATTGTTAGTATTTAATCGCAAAAGGATATTTTTAATATATTTAGTACTACTTTCCATAAGGTTATATACGCCTGTAATATTCTCAAATAGATAATAAAAATCAGTTTTCATATAAATACAAGCCTGGAAAACAATTCTTATTAGCACATCAAATACAATAAGTCCAATTATACCAGAAACTATATTCGATTGATTTGGTGTATATAATTGAATGATTAAGGCTAGAAAAAGAACAACATTATCTAAACAAACCCCTGCTAAATAAAGGATATTTCTATGCTTTGCAGGGAGTTTCCATGCCATCGAAAGATCCGTTTCAAATACTACAAAATATAATCGATGTCCAATATCCAATCTTGTTGGAAGGCCAAATGACCTAATTGCTAATATATGTCCAAATTCATGTATCAAAACAAGAAAAAAGGAAAGAGAGCCTAACAATAATATGTTTAAGGATAAGATATCAAATACAAATAAGTCCTTGTAATGAGGAAATAAAGAAGGATGAACGATAAAGATGCCAATATTGGCAATAAAAAATACCAGATATAGATAGTTAAGATATTTATTAAAGAATACTTTTCCTAGCTTTTGTGGTATCCAACCAAGCCCTAACTTGCCATTCTGTTCCTTTTTTTTTATTATCTCCGAACCATTGACTGATTGCACTAGATTTAGTTCAAGGAGCTGCTCACCAAAGCCAATCATATTAATGTCTTCGTCTGGAAAGGCTTTTATCAACTTTTCTTCAATTTCACCTAACCTCAACCCTTTTTGTATAAAACCTAATGCATCAATACAAACTAATGGCATTTCGTAAAAGTCGTGGGTTGAAAGATCTTCCACAATATAGTTTTTAGTGTCCTTTCGAATTTCAATATCATGTAATGTTAGTAGTGCTTCTTTTGTTAGTCTCAATACATTCACCCTAATGTTTTTTCTTATATGCAGATTATAACATTATTCGACAAACAAACACATTTGTGTTGATATTAAGCAAATAAAAAAGGATGCGCATTAAAAGCAAGCATCCTACTCTTTATTATGGAGTTCTAGGTGTAAAAAAGCACCACCAACAAGTTGTCTTTACTTTTTTAAGCTTTCTGATTTTCATATTTTTCATCCTCCTTTCAATGTAATTTCTATATCGACTTAATTAACATCATCATTTTGTAAAATCTTTTCCCAAGTTGGAAAAACTTCTTTAAATGTTTCAACTAGATTAGGGTCAAATTGTGTTCCTTGTCCCTCAATAATTCTTTTGTAGGCTTCCTCAGCAGGAAGAGCACTTCGGTAAGATCGTGAGGAAGTCATTGCATCAAAGGCATCGGCAATTGCAACAATTCTTGCAAGGTACGGGATATTTTCACCCTGTAAATTATCGGGATATCCTTTACCATCCCAACGTTCGTGATGGGAACGGATAACAGAAATATTTCCCTTTAAACCTTCAATATTTTTTACAGCTTCCGCACCAACTACTGGGTGTGTCTTAATAACCTCAAACTCTTCTTTTGTAAGTTTAGAAGGTTTCATCAATATCTGGTCAGGAATATTAACCTTTCCAATATCATGAAGTAAGCATGCATAATTAAATGCCATTAACTCTTCATTCGTAAATTCTTTTACTTCTTTTGCAAGAGATAATGCATAACTTGCTACCCGTTCACTATGACCTCTAGTATAAGGGTCCTTTAATTCAAGAGCCGCAATTACACCTTTAACCATACCTTCTAGTTGTTCATTATATGAAGTTTTAACAGCCTGTACATAAGATTGAAATCTAAATAAAAAGATAAGTGCTATTACAGAGAATACTGCTGTTAATATTAACGGAAAAAATGCATCACTGGTGCGGAGAATTCCTCCTATTATCAAATAGCGTATAAACTCACCGATAGTGACCACATAATAAAATCGTTTACTGACAAAGATAGGAGAAAATAGAACTATGAACATTTCTGCAAGATTACCACTTTTATATTCATATGAACTATTAAGATAGAAAGATACATCATTTAATATTGAAAGTACCATATAGGTTATTACTACTACGTACTTAGTTAGATAAAGCTTATCCTTTTTGCTTAAATAAATTGCTACTGGAATAAGTAGAAACATAATAATATAAACCACATATCCAAACTTACTTGGAAGTCCTGGACTTGTGCCCGTGACAAATTTCGGATAGATAATATAATAGAACAAATCATAAACAATCATTATTAAGTAAAAAAGGCCTAAAAACCATTTTAATGTACCTTTTTCTTCAGAACTAAGAATAGTAGATTTGCTTTTCATTTTCTGCATCTCTTTTTCTCCATTTTCTCTTATATTTCTAGATATATATGCAATAATCCTTTTTTTATAACAAAAAAGGTACAAAAGTCACAGACGCAATTCGTCAAATATCGACTTTTCAATTATAAACCATCTGTCCTACAAACTAAATAGTTAATTAGGTATAAAAATCTTCCTCAATCACATAAATTATGGTAATCGCCTTATAGGCCCTTGTGCCCACTCGATAAAAAACGTTCTTTTATTTTAATACAAAAATAAAAACACAGAAAGAAATCTGCGTTTTTTGTCGAAATATTATTTTATTTTACAAGAGAATGTTTGAATGCGTAAATGACCGCTTGTGTCCGATCTTGTACCTCTAGCTTACTTAATATATTACTTACATGTACTTTTACCGTTTTTAGTGCGATAAAAAGTTCATCCGCGATTTCTTGATTCGTTTTTCCATCCGCGATTAAAAGCAAGATTTCCATTTCTCGGTTTGTTAATTCTTCATGTGGAAGCTGTTTTTCCTTTTGTCTCATTCGAACCATCATTTTTCCCGTAACTTCTGGTTCTAAAACCGACTGTCCATGATAGGTTTTACGTACGGCTTCAGCGATTTCACTCGCCTTCGAAGTTTTTAACATGTAGCTCGTTGCACCCGCTTCTAAAGCAGGATATACCTTTTCATCATCAATAAAGCTTGTGACGATGATAATTTTTGCTTCAGGCCAGCTCTCAATGATTCTTCTGGTTGCCTCAATGCCATCCATTTCCTTCATTACGAGGTCCATTAATATAATGTCAGGTCGAAGCTCTAGTGCTAAATCAACCGCTATTTTTCCGTCATCTGCTTCACCTACGACTTCAATATCTGGCTGTGCGGATAAATAGGAGGAAACTCCTATCCTTACCATTTCATGATCATCGACAAATAATACTTTAATCATTTTCTCCACCCTCTAACACTGGTACTTTTACTTCAATCCGTGTTCCTTTGTCTTTAAGACTAACGGTCCGCATTGTACCGCCTATTTCCACTGCACGTTCATACATATTCTGTAGACCATAAGAACCAGTCTTCGCTTGTTCCACATCAAATCCAATTCCATCATCAACGATTCGTAAAATGATAAATTCATCCCTTTTAATTAGCAGGACTTCTAACTGATTTGCTTTTGCGTGGCGGAGGGTGTTTGAAACTGACTCTTGAAGAATGCGAAATAAGTGGTCCTCGACCCCTTTATCAATTTGAAAGTCCTCAATCTTTGTTTCAATTGTTACGGGTACCTTCTGTGATAATTCAACTAATAGCTCCTGAATTCCTTCTTGGAGTGTCTTTCCTTTTAATGCAACTGGACGTAAATGGAGCAAGAGTGCACGCATTTCTAGTTGTGATTGATGAATCATTTCCTCAACAAGCTTAAACTGTTTTGCCTCACGTTCATCTGTTCGTGGCTTTGACTCATTGATAGCGGACATCATCATCGACGCAGCGAAGAGCTGTTGGCTAACGGAATCATGGAGTTCTCTCGCTAAACGGTTACGCTCATCGGAAACAATTTGTTGTATTCGTTTTTCCTGATCCTCAGCCTTTTCATTTGCAAGTTTTTGGGACAGCTTCGTTTGTTCAGCGATATGAGTTTGTAGCTTTTTAATCCGCTCCCAAATGGTGTTGAATTCAGCTGTTTGGTTTACTGGGATGTCAGAAATGGATCTTCCCTGTTCCATTTGATAAATCGCGTTAGACACAGAAAGTAACTGTTTTCTCCATAAATACCCTGACAATATCCCAAAAACAAGCCCAGCAATTAAGCTCAGACTTAAGGTTAAAATAATATACGGTAAATCCATTAGCTTTGTTTGCCAGAGTTCTGCCCAATTGGCTAAAGGAAAGGCCATGAATGCAATGACATGAGCCACTACAAATAAAAACACCGAGACACAAATACCAACAATAATTTGTTTTTTTACGGTACTCATGCTCGTTTCACCTCTAGGTCCCCCACTCCAATGGAAGTGACGATCTTAATCTTGGGTTCTGTGTGATCATATTGTTCAGTCTGATAATGAAGTGTTTGGTTCACCGTCTTAGCGTCCTGATTTTCAAAGATGGTTGTGGCTCCATAAAGGACGGAATGATGTACCTTTACTTCAACCTCATACGGGACAAAGATTTGAACATTTCCAATCACATTTCGAATAAAAATAACTGATTCACCTTTAGGTAAAACCGTATAGCTTAAATCAATAATCGTATCGCCAATTCCAGACTGAATGTTCACATCGTTCCATTCATACACATACTCTGGTGTTTTTTGTTGACCCAAGACGATGTTTTGAAACAAGGGCTGACGTCTAAGAATTGGTTCTTGTTTCGATGTTTTTTCCGATTCTTTTATTTCAGGTTTAATATAATGTGGCTTTTTCTTAGATTGTAAAAATTGAATAAGTAAATAAATAAGAACAGCAAGAATCAAAAACTTTACTGTCATCATATTTAAAATGGTAAAAGCTAAACTAATCCATCCAAACCAAAACAGGATTTTGCCAAATGTTCGCGGCAATTTTTTACGGCCAATATAAATACATCCAAACGATATTACAAAAGAGAACAGGACTCCGCCATTAAAAAACGTAACTTCAATGATTAATAAAATAATTCCAAGAAGAAAAAATGCATTAAGATTGTCTGATTTGATTTTATTTAACATGTCCGGATCCTCCCTTCATTTCATTGAATGCATTGATTATCGCCCGTAAGTTATAGGGGCTAAGAAGACGTAGATTGTCTACGCCTTCTTAGAATACCATGTTTTCACTATGAAATTGAATGTGTTTCTTCATTTTTTACTTCTTTTTCAAGCTGTGCAATTCTTGCATCAATTGTGTTGCGATGGTAAGAGGAATTTACTTGATGCTCGAGACGATCAAGATATGATTCCATATCTTCAAAAGTTCTTGAAGCTTTATTTGTATATGCATTTGTATCTAGCACTTGATTCATGCGGTGATTAGCACGTGCAATGTTCTCACGCCCCATTAATTCCATACGCTTGATATGCATATCTTTAAGCTTATGCTTCATCTCCTCATACTTTTTCTCAAGTCCGATAAGTTCTGTAGCCGTATTTTTTAACGCTTCCTGTAATTTAGCAGCACGTTCTTCATATGACACTTGTTCCTGAACAGCGAACTCATATAATTCTGTTTCACCAGCTTGCTGTGCTACACCCGCTTGGTATTTACGCTTTTCAGCAAGATCCGCTGCTTCGCGATGTTCTCTTGCAAATTGATCCTTTAATGAGTGCTGACGCTCGACAAGCTTGCGAACCTTCTCAACCTCTGCCTCACATTGACGTAGATACTGGTTAAGCAACGCGATCGGGTTTTTCTTTTCTTTTTCATCCAACACGCCATGAAAATCTGCTAAAATTGTGTCCTTTATACGAGTTAATAGGTTTGCCATTTGTATCATTCTCCTTTTTAATGAATAATTTTATTTCTTAAAATTAACGTTTGTTCAATTCAGCCCATTGTCTTTCAAAGTTAGTGAATGGGTCAGTTGATTCAGATACGACTTCTTTTTTTTCTTTTTTCCAGTTTTTAATAACAACATATAGGATGTATGCTGCAACGACGCCTAGAATTGCAGGTGCATTTGAAGCTGACGCAATAAGAGAGATAACCCCGACAATTGCCCATAGTACCTTACCCAGTGTTGAATCAGTCTTCATAAACTGTTTAAATGCAAAATACAGAATGGCTAAGCTAATCGCTAAACCAATCAGTGGTCCAACCTGCGATAAAAGCACAATTGCTGCAATACCTCCAAGAATAAACAATCCGAATTTTTTCATGTTTACTTCCTCCTTTCATGATTCAATCTTATCCTGATTTTCGATTTGCTATAATGAGCCCCAGTTATATTTTTCACTAGGACCTGAGGCTTAGAAGGCGTAAGTTTTTATGAAAAAAAGGGTCTGCTCAGGTACGAGCAAACCCTTATCTTTTGCGGGAAACAAATGGATTGTCAGTGATCCAAAATCGCCACGGATAATCCTTGGCCTCTCCTGTATTTTCAATTCCAATTCGTGGGCCGATTGAGATGTCTTCGGGGATATAGCCTTTTGTGATGTAAATGGGTGGTTCAAAAAATGGGCGTCCGTAGTCCTCCATTGTTATCCCTAATGCTTTCGTTAGTTTTCCTGGGCCGTTTGTTAGATTTTTGGCGGGCATTTGGCCGCGGCGTTCATACATAAGGCTCATTCCTCGGTCAGGCTCAACCGCTCGGATAAGAATTGCTTCTGGGATGTCAATTTCGTTACTGACCACATTCACGAGACAATGCGTGTGCATCTGATATGTATAGACATAGCCCGGTTTGCCGAACATCACCTCTGTTCGCTTCGTCCTTCGATTGTTAAAAGAATGCGCCGCACGATCAAGTTGGCCTTTGTAGGCTTCGGTTTCTACGATGTAACCTGATGCCACACCTTGTTCGGTTTCTTTTATAAGCTTACATCCGAGGAGAGCTTGGGCTAGATCTAATGTAGGTTGATGAAAAAATGATTCAGGTAGGATATCCGTCATGGCAACTCCTTTTGTTTCGGTTTTTAGGTATAGTATGGGATTGGGGCGGTGGGTGTATTCTTGAGGGGTTTAGAGTTGCATTCGGATGGGATTCGTACCCTCAAGTGAGATTTCTGTGGGTGGTGAGGGTATGATTACACCTTTTTCGTGCCCTCACTGAGGTGGATCTGAGCTTGTGAAGGTACGATTATACCCTTTTCGTACCCTCACTTGGGTGGCTCTGGGCTTGTGAGGGTACGATTACACCTTTGCGTACCTTCACTTGGGTGACTCTGGACTTGTGAGGGTACGATTACACCCTTTTCGTACCCTCACTTGGGTGGCTTTCGGCATATGAAGGTACGAAAACGGCCACTTATCGAAAGGACGAGTACCCTGGCGAACTAGCTTAAGACTGGACAAGCGTTAGTATTAATTTTGCACTATCAATTTTAGTACTACCAAACCACAACCGTAAAAAAAATTACGCTACAGCGAAAATACCTATTGCATCCAAACGGAATTTAGATTACTCTAAAAAGTAACAGGAGGTGAAAATTTTGGAAGATATTCGACTCAATGTTTCTTTACTTCGTAGAAGAGTACCCAATTTAACAACTGCTGCTCGTTCAGTAGGATTACGTCCGGCCACTGTCTCTAATCTGTGTACTGGAAAAATTCCAGTAGGTCGAGCAGAGGTACGCACACTTGTGGCGCTTGCTGATTTAGCTGAATGTAGTTTGGATGAATTATTAATTCGAGGGGAGAAAATGGAAATGATTGAAACTGGGATTAAAACGCTTGATGTCTTTGCTCCGTTAGCAAAAGGAGGTACAGTTGGTCTTGTCGCTCGCCCAGGAATGGGGCAGCTTGTAGTTCTTGCAGAATTATTTCATCGCTTACGTAATAATGATTTCACGACAGTATTACTTTTACCGGAAGGAGATCATCTAGGGGTTAATGATGTTTTAGATGAAGTTCAAATCCAAGTCAAAACAATTAAAGAAGCCTACGATGAAATCGCAAAGATTGGGATAACTAAGGAAATTGTTTTTGCAGCTGACCGATCACATGTGATTACGGGGGAAATCCAAACCCTGCAAGAAAAATTACATTCAATTGGAATTGACTCTGTCACTACGGTTCTTGTGGACTTAAAAGGTGAAGTTGTCGATGAGGATGTTCCATTTGGACCGCTTGAAACATTATGGCAATTTGACGCTGACCTCACTGCAAGACATCAATACCCTGCCATTAATCCAGTATACTCAACCTCTTCCGTTCTTGAAGGGGCACACCTAGACCAAACACATTTCACAATTCAACAGCGCGCCAAAAAACTATTACGAAGATACCGCGAGCTTCGTTCACTCGTTACGGTGCATGGGATTGAAAAGCTACCAGAAACTGAGGTTCAAACCTACAAACGTGGTGAACGTCTTGAAGCCTATTTAACTCAACCGTTTTATGTAGCAGAAGCCTTTACTGGTAAAAAAGGCGAATCGATTAGTTTACAGGATACTTTACTCGATATCCGCAAAATTCTTGATGGCTCTACCGACTCAAATGACGTCTCAGAATTAGCCTACATCGGAAAACTAAATTAAACTCACAAAGGCAGGAAATCACTTCCTGCCTTTTTTCATAAACAACCATATTGCACTCAAGCCGAAGATTAGTGCTTGTGTGATAAATAGGATGATGGCTCCGTTTTTTTGTTCTCCAACTGGTGGATATGGGAGTAGTGTTTCTAATAAATCTGGCGGAATCTCCTCACCGAGAGGCATACATAATGCCAGTGCAGCCAACATTTGACTTGTGTCACTATATACAGAATACAATGCATCAGCTGCGAGCCATAAAAACAGGGTCACTGGTAAAAACAATACAATGTTAACCACTATATAAATAAGCTTTTTCTTAAAAGTCATCTGATCATGTTCTTTGATTGGTCCGATGATTGGCCACCATAATAAGACGGCTGCTACTATCAAGCCAATTAAAAAGAAATAGTTTGTAAAGTATCCTGTTCGAATCCAGTCAAACATTTCAGGTACGTGATATCCAATTAACAAACCGTGGAAGAGAACAATTGTAAACACGGGATAAGTTAAAACACGATAAACTCTTTTCACACCATTTTTTTGGAGCACTTTTTCAAGCAGATTTGTCTTTAACCCAATTACAATCAACGGTGCTGCAATAAGAAGTACAATCACAATCTGAATGATGTGAGCACGAAACAGCATGCGTCCTAATAGGTTCAAAGGACTTCCCACAGCTAATAGAATTAGCAGCATACTCCCCGTAAACGCCATTGATTTATACTTCGGATGATCTTTTGGTGTTGGTAAAAGGAACATATATAAGACAATTAAAATCAAGGTAAAAAAGATGATACCCCCATTCCATTGGGAGTGAAAACTAAAACCATCTAATATTTGACTAATCACAATATCACCAGCTTTACGGATATTGGTTGCTCAGAAGGTCACAATCCTGCGCTTTTGACTTCTCCACGCCAAAACTCTTCTAAACATACGCTTCTACTTTCATTGTAAATCCTTATGTCCCTGCTGGAATATGATTTATATCACATGTCGTTTTTCAGACATTTTTCAGACAAAAAAAAGAGTCTGGGACATAACTAGCTTCGAATAGTGAAAAAGGTGAATTTGAGCGCGCTCAAACT
>NZ_JBHUEK010000014.1:0-52954 GCF_042680725.1 Ferdinandcohnia salidurans | reverse complement strand
GGATCAAACTCTCCAATAAGAGTATTGATTGCTCAATAGTTTGTTACTTTAGAATTAAACGTTGACACTTGTATTGTGTTCAGTTTTCAAAGAACTTTTTTAAAGTTTCGCTATCGTTGCTCTCTTGAAGCAACTTTATTATAATATCATTTATAATTTCGATAGTCAACAACTTTTTTTATTTCTTTTTTATTTCAACACCGCATCTCAGCGGCAGATTTATAATATACCACCTCTGAACTTTTAAGGCAAGCCTTTTTAAATAAAAAAATTATACTAGAAAAGTTTTTCGATTGAATCCATAAAAAAATAGAGTGGAAATCCACTCTATTACTCAAATTATTTATGGCGCATTTGTGGGAATAGTAATACATCCCTTATTGAAGGAGAATTAGTTAATAGCATAACGAGTCTATCTATACCAATTCCTAATCCACCTGTTGGAGGTAAACCATATTCTAATGCTTCTACGAAATCTTCATCCATCATATGCGCTTCGTCATTTCCTTGCTCTCTTTCTTTCAGTTGAGCTTCAAATCTTTGACGTTGATCAATCGGGTCATTTAATTCTGTGAAGGCATTAGCATGTTCTCTAGCAACAATGAATAGCTCGAAACGATCTGTGAATCTAGGATCTTCAGGATTCTTCTTCGCTAATGGCGAAATCTCTACTGGATGTCCATAGATGAATGTTGGTTGGATGAGTTTCTCTTCAATTTTTTGTTCAAAGAACTCGTTAACAATATGACCATACTGCATATTGTCATTGATTTCAACATTATGTTCCTTCGCAAGCTGTCTTGCTTCTTCTAGACTCATTTCCTTCCAGAAATCTACGCCTACATATTCTTTAATGGCATCTACCATGTGGAGTCGTTTCCACTCCGGCTTTAAGTCAATCTCATATTCACCATAGGTTACAGTTGTAGTTCCTAGTACCTCTTGGGCAATATGAGCTACTAAGTTTTCTGTTAAGCTCATGATGTCTTTATAGTCTGCATAAGCTTCATAAAGTTCAATCATTGTGAATTCGGGGTTATGGCGTGTTGATACACCTTCATTACGGAATACCCGGCCGATTTCATATACTTTTTCTAAGCCACCAACAATAAGGCGCTTTAGGTGTAACTCAATCGCAATACGCATATATAATGGGATATCTAACGCATTATGATGAGTAATGAACGGTTTTGCCGATGCTCCACCAGGGATTGAATGCATCATTGGTGTTTCAACTTCCAGGTAACCATGGTCGTCAAGATAGCGTCTCATCGCTCGGATGATTTTACTTCGTGTAATAAACGTTTCTTTGCTTTCCGGGCTCATGATTAAGTCTAAATAACGTTGGCGATAGCGCTGCTCTACGTCCTTTAGACCATGGAACTTATCTGGTAGTGGACGTAATGCTTTTGATAAAAGTTCAAATGAAGAAACTTTAATAGAAAGCTCCCCTACTTTTGTTTTGAAGACTGTACCAGTTACTCCGACAATATCACCTAGGTCAGCAATATTAAATATCTCATATTGTTCTTCCCCAACTGCATCTAGACGTACATATAGTTGAATTTGACTAGTTAGATCTTGAATATGGGTAAATCCAGCCTTCCCTTTACCACGCTTTGTCATAATACGACCAGCAATGGTAACCGTGATTTCTTTTTCATCTAATTGCTCTTTTGTAAATCCATCGTATAAATCGATTAACTCACGTGTGCTATGGGTTCTTTCAAATCTCTTACCGAAAGGGTCTACGCCCATTTCACGCAATGTATGTAGCTTTTCTCTTCTGACAATCAATTGGTCATTTAATTCCTCATGATTCATTTCCATCAACTCCTATTTTGTCACTCATCTATGAAAAACCGTAAATATATAACTTGTCCTATTCCAATATAAACGTAAAGCAGAAAAACTGCCAGTAATTAACTGGCAGTGGGTTGCTTACGGGTATTATAGTGTAGGGAACTATTGATGTCAAACAACCTTAGCATTGTTTTCTTGCTTTTTTTCTACTTCTTCAACGAAGCTTTGTAAAGCTGACACTAATTCATCTCGTGTATTGCAGTTGTTGACATCGTTACGCACTATTGCATTTCCACGGATTCCTTTTAGATACCACGCAGCATGCTTTCGAAATTCCCTTACCGCAATGTTTTCATTCTTTAAGTTAATTAGACGATCTAAATGAAGAATTGAAACATCAATTTTTTCCCTTACGCTTGGTTCTTCAATTAGTTCACCAGTTTCTAAATATTTAACTGTTTGATAAATCATCCATGGGTTTCCTAGTGCTGCACGGCCAATCATTACACCGTCACAACCGGTTTCATCAAGCATACGTCTTGCATCTTGTGGTGTTTTAACGTCGCCATTTCCGATAACAGGGATGTTTACCGATTCTTTTACTTGTTTAATAATATCCCAGTTCGCAAACCCTTCGTACATTTGAACACGAGTTCTCCCATGCATGGCTACTGCTTGACCACCAGCACGTTCTACCGCTTGGGCATTTTGAATGGCAAAAATATGGTCTTCGTCCCAGCCCATCCGCATTTTTACAGTAACTGGTTTGTCAACTGCATCAACTACCGCTGAAACCATCTCATAAATCTTATTAGGATCTAATAGCCACTTTGCCCCTGCATCACATTTCGTAATTTTTGGTACAGGGCATCCCATGTTAATATCAATAATATCCGCAGTTGTATTTTTATCAACAAACTTAGCCGCTTCCACTAACGTTTCTTTTTCTCCTCCAAAAATTTGAAGGCTAAGTGGCTTTTCACGTTCATCTATATAAAGCATTCCCATTGTTCTAGCATTTTTATAGAGAATTGCTTTATCACTTACCATTTCCGCACAAACTAATCCTGCACCAAATTCCTTAACCGTTAGACGGAATGCAGAGTTACACACCCCAGCCATCGGTGCAAGAACAACTTGGTTCTTCATTTCGATATTGCCTATTTTTAACACGGTAACCCTCCTTTCCTTCTATTTCTGACACTATTTAATCAACCTCTTTAGGACGTAAGTCATCAAGTGGTACTTTTAATATATCTGCAACCTCTTGTAAAAATATCTTGCTAGGCATCCGTGTTCCCCGCTCTACTTCTCCAACAAGAGACACCGATACCCCGAGGTCTTTTGCCAAACTCTCTTGGGTATACCCTTTTAATTTTCGAAAAGCACGAATACGTCTTCCCCATTTCTCCGCTTCCATATACGCACACCTTCTCTGTCTTGTAATTCCTCTAGTAGTAAGGATAATGGTTTTGTTACTGCCGGAATTTCTATATCCTGGTCTATTTCAGCTAATGGTACCATAACAAATGCTCGTTCTGTCATTCGGGGGTGGGGAACAATAAGACGCTCTGTTTCAATATTTTCTTGATTAAACAGTAAAATGTCAAGGTCGAGTGTTCGAGGACCCCACCTTATTTTCCTTTCCCTACCAGATTCAAGCTCTATACTCTGCAAAACGTCTAGTAAATGCAATGGTTGTAAATCGGTATTTACTTTAATTACCATATTTAAGAATCGGTCTTGATCCTCATAACCAACTGGATCCGTTTCATAAATTGAAGAAAAACCAATAATCGCTATCTTTTTTTCTTCAATAGCTTTTAATGATGAATATAAATAGGACTCCCGGTTACCTATATTTGTACCCAAGGCGATATAAGCTGTATTATTCACTACCCTCGACTCCTCGTGATCTCTACCGCTACGGATTGAAGCTGCCCTGGTATTGGTGGGTCAGGCTTGATTACTTTTATTGTGCAACTAGAGACCAATGGAAAATGAGCTAAAATAGCGGTAGCCATTTTTTCTGCTACTGCCTCAAGCAACTTGTACGGTTTTCCCTCTACAATTTCCTTACATAGGTTGTAAAGCTCCCCATAGTGAACCGAGTAACTTAAATTATCCGTTTCACCCGCTTGTTTAACATCCACTTCTACCATGAGGTCCACGAAGAAGCGTTGTCCTAGCTTTGTTTCTTCCGGGAAAACACCATGATAGCCATAAAATTGCATTTGGTTCACATAAATTTTATCCATTATCGTTATTCCCCTTTACCAATAAGGACATCCATCATTTTAGCAAGTCTAGCATTCACCCTCACATTGTGTACACGGACGATATCACAGCCCTTTTGGATACCGAGGCAAGTCGTTGCACCAGTTGCTTCATCACGTTCCTTTGGTGGCAAATCGAAAATTTTTCCAATAAAGGACTTCCTTGATGTTCCTAGTAGGATTGGGTAACCTAGGTCAGAAAACCGGTCTAGTTGACGAATCGTTTCAATATTTCCTTCAAAAGTTTTTGCAAAGCCTACTCCCGGGTCTATGATGATATTCTCATCCTTCACACCCGCAGCTTTTACAATTTCAATGCTTTCTTTTAAATCAACGATCATATCATCAATAAGATTCTTATAGTCTTTATTGTCTCGGTTATGCATGAGAATAATCGGCACTTGATAGGTTGCCGCCACTTCTGCCATTTTAGGGTCTGCTTTTGCCCCCCAAATATCATTAATAATATGTGCTCCAGCTTCAATGGCCTGCTTTGCTACTTCAGACTTGTAGGTATCAATCGAAATAGGTACGTGAACTTCCTTTACCAACGCCTTAATGATTGGAACCACTCTAGCAATCTCTTCTTCATCAGAAATTATTTCATGTCCAGGCCTTGTCGATTCACCACCAACATCAATAATATCTGCACCATTCTCGACCATTTCTTTGGCGTGCCGAATAGCGGCATCTAGGTCAATATAGGAACCACCATCTGAAAATGAATCAGGTGTGATATTTAGAATTCCCATGATCATCGTTTTTTTCGAAAAATCTAATTGATAAGGACCACATGTTAGTGTTGGTCTGCTCGCTCTGCTTTGGTCCATTTCTCAAACTCCTTTGTTATTCATTTATATAATATAAGCCTGTCTTGAAAATGGAATATATGTACTTAAAACAGGCACTCTGATTTTTTAGTTTGATCCTACTTCACTTTTATTACTGATGAATTGTTTAATTACATTTTCAATCAGTTGCTTCCCAGCAATAGTCATTATGGACTCTGGATGAAATTGGACACCCTCGATCGGATACTCCTTGTGACGGATGGCCATGATCTCACCCTCTGCTGTTTCAGCTGATATTTCAAAACACGCAGGAATTGTTTCCTTTTTAACGATTAGGGAATGATATCGAGTAGCTGTAAAAGGCTGTTCAAGTCCTGAAAAGATAGTTTTACCATCATGAATAATTTCGGATGTTTTGCCATGCATAAGCCTTTGGGCTTTTATTACATCTCCACCAAACGATTGGGCAATCGATTGATGACCAAGGCAAACACCAAAAATTGGTATACGCCCTGCAAAATGAGAGATTGTCTCAAGACTAATTCCTGCCTCATTCGGCGTACAAGGCCCAGGGGAAATCATGATTAAATCGGGGGATAAATCCTCTATTTCCTGGACTGTAATTTCATCGTTTCTTTTGACGATGATCTCTTCTCCTAATTCTCCCACATACTGCACTAAATTAAATGTAAACGAGTCATAATTATCAATCATTACGATCATCTTAGCTCACCTCATACTCTTATTTTTTTAAAACTCTACTTCACTCAGCTCTGTGTTAACATCTATAGATCGTCTATTTTTATATTTTACATGATATACGATTACTGGTACACCATTGAATTGAAAAAAGAGTCTAATCCTATAAGGATAGACTCTTTTGTATGTTGACAAACATCTTTACTTATTGCTCATCAAATTGATAAAGGACAGTACTTAAGTAACGCTCACCATTGTCAGGGACAATTGCAAGTACTTTCTTGCCTTTACCTAATTTTTTCGCAACTTGGAGTGCAGCAAAGATAGCCGCACCAGAAGAAATACCTACTAGGAATCCTTCCTCTTGACCTGTACGGCGTGCATATTCGATTGCTTCTTCATTTTTAACTGTAAACACTTCATCATAAATTTCAGTGTTTAAAACGCTCGGTACAAAGTTTGCACCTATTCCTTGGATTTTATGAGGACCCGGTTTCCCACCAGAAAGAATGGCAGAGTCAGCTGGTTCTACTGCAACAATATGGATGTTTGGATATTTCTCCTTTAAAACCGTACCTGCTCCAGTTATTGTTCCACCTGTACCAATACCAGATACAAATGCATCTAATTGGTCACCCATCTGCTCAACAATTTCTTTACCAGTCGTTAAACGGTGAATTTCAGGATTTGCTTCATTATCAAATTGTTGTGCCATGAAATAGCCATGTTCTTTAACAAGCTCTTCCGCCTTGTTAACAGCACCTTTCATTCCTTCAGAACCAGGTGTTAACACAAGCTCCGCTCCATATGCACGTAAAAGGTTACGACGCTCGATACTCATAGTATCAGGCATTACTAGGATTGCCTTTAATCCTTTAGCAGCTGCAACCATTGCTAAACCGATACCAGTGTTTCCACTAGTTGGCTCAATAATTGTGTCACCTGGTTTTAGTTCCCCTTTTTTCTCCGCTGCTTCAATCATAGCTAATGCAATTCTATCTTTTACACTGCTACCTGGGTTAAAGAACTCAAGCTTCACATAAACATCAGCACTATTTTCGTCAACTAAGTGGTTAAGCTTTACAACTGGTGTTTGACCGATTAACTCATAGATTGAATTTGCTACTCTTGTCATGATTCCACCCTCAATCCCTACTATTTTTATTGGTTTTATCTACAATTTAACAACTCCAACCGTAAAAGTCAATGAATTTGCCACTTGCAGTTTGTGAATTTTCCCTACTAAATCAAATACGCCTTTGCGTATTTGCGCCCAGATTTTAGGCCCACAGGAAGTGGGTCATAAAGACGTTGCCACACGATGTGGCGTTCTTAGTCTTTGATCTTACCGATCGAAAAACTTCCATTGAAAATCTGTGGCATCCGCCGGAGGCTGTAACTTAATTAGTTGGGGTTTTAACTAATTAAGTTACTGTTGTTTTTCAAAGAACCACTTCACATTAAGTTCTTTCCAAAATGGCTCTACAGAGATTGTTCCATTCATCTGGTCAATTGCGATTTGGCGCTTGATTTGATCCTTAACATCTTCATAGGAATAGGTTACTGCATCAATTACCTCATGAAGGATAACCACCGCATAACCATCCTCTACTTGGATCGGTTCGCTCCACTCATTTAGATTCAGATTTTCAGCAACTTCTAAATAGGTGTCTGGTGCATACCCATTATCCGCATTTACATATCCAAGTTCACCGCCACGATTTGCTGAAAACTCATCAATCGATTTCTCCATTGCAAGTGCAGAAAAGCTCGAACCATTTTTTAATTCATCCCGTACCTGTTCCGCCGTTTCCTTTGTTTTCACAACAATATGGGAAAGGTGATATGATTTTGGAATTTCATATAAATGCTTATTTTCTTTATAAAAATGTTTCATTTCCTCTTCGGAAATAACAGCATCTTTTGTTAAAAGTTCTTCTAATAAAATGCTTAACTCAATTTGTTCCTTCCAGTGCTCGTCATTTATTTTTTCATTGTCAATCGTGTTATACATCGTCTTTATTAACGTTAATTCACGATCAATCGCATCTTCAGATAAGGTAATATGATGTTTTTCGGCCATTTGACGAACAACTTCTTCATCAATCATTTCTTCTAAAATTTGTTTCCCGTATCGACCTTCAAGTTCATTTAACCATTGTTGTCTTGTGATGGTTATATCCCCAATTGTCGCAACTACTTCTTCTTCACCGCTCGCGACAACAGCTTTTGATGCCTTAACCGTTTGTTCCTCTGGTTTAGCTACTGTAAAGTAAACAATCGACAAACAGTTTGTGATAACGAGAGCAGCAATAATTGACCACACTTTCTTTTGATTCATCTTCCCATCTCCCATTACCTTACTTTGCTTGGTTTTTTAATTCTATTAACTCATCTTTTGAAAAATGATACTTTTCATTACAAAAATGACATTGTGCCTCAGCTTTACCGTCTTCTTCAATCATTGCCTCGATTTCATCTGTGCCAAGGCTGATAATCGCACGTTCAATCCGTTCTTTTGAGCAAGGGCAGACAAAGGATACTGGCATCTTTTCAAGAATTTTAAGGTGGTCTTTGCCAATAATCTCTGCTAAGATATCCTCCGGTGTAAGTCCCTTCTCAATCATCTTTGAGATTGGTTCTATTTCTTGTAGTCTTTTTTCAATTCGAGAAATGGTAACCTCATCAGTTCCTGGCATAAGCTGAATGAGGAAGCCTCCAGCAGCTAAAATTGAATTATCTGGGTTAACTAAAACCCCTACTCCAACTGATGAAGGAGTCTGCTCAGAAGTAACGAGATAATAGGTGAAATCCTCTCCTAATTCTCCAGAAACAATTGGAACTTGACCTGAAAATTGTTCCCTCATGCCAATATCCTTCACAACTGTTAACGTACCATCTGTTCCAACAGCTCTTCTTACATCCAGTTTCCCGTGCTCATTTAAGTCAAAATGCGTTTGTGGATTCGTTACATATCCTCTTACTTCACCTTTCGCATTTGTATCGACAAGGATAATTCCAATTGGTCCTCCACCCTCAACTTTGATTGTCAGCTTGACTTCGCCCTTTAGGGTGGCCCCTAACATAACTCCTGCTGTCATCGTTCTTCCAAGTGCAGCAGACGCAGTCGGCCATGTATAATGGCGTCTTTGAGCCTCAGCAACTGTTTCTGTTGAATCTATTGCATATGCGCGAACCTGTCCATCATAGGCTAATGCCTTAATTAAATAATCACTCATTGTTTTTTCTCCTTTTCATGTTGTTCGTTGATGTAATCAGCCTTTTGTTTCCGTATTGCGTTGATAGATAAGCTGCAAGCCTTTTAATGTTAAAAATGGGTCAACCTCATCAATCGCATTTGATTCAGCAGCGATTAATGCAGCTAGTCCACCTGTCGCAATTACTTTTGGTTTTTCAATTGCCTGTGCTTTGATGCGGGCTACTATACCTTCAACCTGACCAACGTAACCAAATAATATACCTGCTTGCATTGCACTTACCGTGTTTCTTCCAATCACACCTTCTGGACGGGCAATTTCAATTCTTGGCAACTTAGCAGCCCTTGAATATAAAGCCTCTGTTGAAATGGCTATTCCGGGTGCAATCGCTCCACCCATGTATTGCTTCTTCTCATTTATGTAGCAGTATGTTGTGGCTGTACCGAAATCAACAATGATGAGTGGACTTCCATGTAAATGAATTCCCGCAACAGCATTGACGATCCTGTCAGCACCCACTTCCTTCGGGTTATCATATTTTATGTTTAGGCCTGTCTTAATACCTGGTCCGACCACCATTGGCTTTATACCAAAATACTTTAGGCACATTCGTTCCAAAGCAAACATAATCGGTGGAACGACAGAGGACATTATAATGCCTTTAATATCTTTGAAGGTTAATCCTTCATGTTCTAATAATGACTTGATAACAAGTCCATATTCATCTTCTGTTTTGTTTCGACTTGTTTCAATTCTCCAATGATGTTTTAATACATTATTTTCAAATACCCCTAAAACCATATTCGTGTTTCCTACATCAAAAACAAAAATCATGAAGTACCCCCAACATATAACGTATGACTTTGCAAACATCATACCACACCTGCTTTTTAGTATTCCACAATTAACTTTACTCAGTCGGGCTATACACGAAAACAAAAAGGTGTCTACAAATTCGTTGTAGACACCTCTTACTTTACTCTTCTTTATTCTTGTTTTCGCCTTCAGTTACTTCATTCTCTTTTTTAGAGTTAATTGTAACTTTTACATCTTCTTTCGGTTTGTCTGCTTCTTCAAGCGTTACTGGTCGGTCAGGTAATTTACCTTCTTCGAATAAGCTCTTAATTTGGGCAGCATCTAAAGTTTCAACCTCAAGTAATGTCTCTGCGATAAGCTTAAGTTTATCTTGATTTTCTGTAAGGATTTGACGAGCTTTCTCGTAGCTTTCCTTAATAAAGCGTTGAATTTCAAGGTCAATTTCGTGTGCAATAGCATCACTATAGTTTTGCTCATTGTGGATATCGCGTCCTAAGAACACTTGACCACCCTGCGCTTGACCAAATTGAAGAGGACCTAATTTTTCACTCATTCCATATTCGGTAACCATTTTGCGAGCAATGCCTGTAGCACGTTGGAAGTCATTGTGAGCACCTGTACTCACTTCTCCAAATGTAATTTCTTCTGCTACACGACCACCTAATAGACCTGTGATTTTATCCAACAATTCAGGTTTTGTCATGAAGTAACGGTCTTCCTTAGGAAGCATTACTGCATAACCGCCGGCTTGACCACGAGGCACGATCGTTACCTTGTGAACCATATCCGCTTCATCAAGTACCATTCCAATAACGGTATGCCCCGCTTCGTGGAACGCTACGATATTGCGTTCTTTTTTCGAAATGACACGGTTCTTTTTCGCTGGACCCGCAATTACGCGGTCTGAAGCTTCATCAAGATCCGTCATATCGATTTTCTTCTTGTTTTGTCGAGCAGCAACGAGTGCTGCTTCGTTAAGTAAGTTTTCTAGGTCTGCACCTGAGAATCCTGGAGTTCTTGCAGCGATAGCTTTTAGATCAACCGATTCATCAAAAGGCTTATTACGAGCATGAACTCGTAAAACCGCTTCTCTTCCTTTAACATCCGGACGGTCAACTGTAATTTGACGGTCAAAACGTCCTGGACGTAGAAGGGCAGGATCTAGAATGTCTGGGCGGTTTGTTGCTGCAACGATGATGATACCTTCGTTTGCACCGAATCCGTCCATCTCAACTAGCAATTGGTTTAAGGTTTGCTCACGCTCATCATGACCGCCACCAAGACCAGCACCACGCTGACGTCCAACTGCATCAATTTCATCTATAAAAATGATACATGGCGCATTTTTCTTAGCATTTTCAAATAAGTCACGAACACGTGAAGCACCGACCCCTACGAACATTTCAACGAAATCCGAACCACTGATAGAGAAGAATGGAACTCCCGCTTCACCAGCAGCCGCACGAGCAAGCAATGTTTTACCTGTTCCAGGAGGTCCAACAAGGAGGATCCCTTTTGGAATTCTTGCACCTAGATCAGCAAATTTACGTGGGTCCTTCAAAAACTCAACTACTTCAATAAGCTCTTGCTTCTCTTCGTCCGCACCTGCCACATCTTTAAATCTAACCTTTTTCTTTTCTTCGCTATATAACTTCGCTTTACTCTTACCGAAGTTCATAACCCTACTGCCGCCGCCTTGGGCTTGGTTAAGTAGGAAGAAGAATAAAATAAAGATGATAACAAATGGGATAATCGACGTAAAGAAGGTTACCCAACCACTTGTTTCCTTCGCTTTAAGTATATCTACGTCTGCGTTCTTCGCAGCTTCATAAATCCGATCTACTTCTTTTTGGCTTCCGATAATATTTGTTACAAAATATTGATCCTCTTTGTAGCCATTTAATTGGCCTCTTACTTCAAAGACGCCTCTTTCGGGTTGTACCGTGATATTTTTTACATCTCCAGTTTCGAGATGTTCAACAAACTTTCCATATTTCATCACTTCAGGCTGGCCATTGGCTCCTTGGAAGAAGCTAACCACTCCGATTATGACTAAAAATATGAGTAAATAGAATATGACGTTTCTAAAAATCCGATTCATCCCTTACCTCCTCCCGCAGTGAACAAACTATAGTAAATAGTATCATAGATAATAATTGCTATTCAAATGATTTACGTTCAACCTGCCAATAGGTTTCAAAAAAGTATAAGTTTTTCCGCAAAAAACTTATTTTGAATAGACCTCAGGTTTTAAAACACCGATATACGGCAAGTTGCGGTATTTCTCAGCATAGTCGAGACCGTAACCAACAACAAACTCATCGGGAACAATAAACCCAACATAGTCTGCATTAATATCAGCCTTTCTTCCAGTAGGCTTATCCAAAAGTGTCACAATTTTAATGGATTTTGCCTTGCGATAACGGAATAATTCAACGATATAGCTTAGTGTTAGACCACTATCGATAATATCTTCAATTACTAGGATATCTCTTCCCTCTACAGAAGTATCCAAGTCCTTGATGATTTTTACCTCACCAGAAGATACGGTTGAGTTTCCGTAACTTGACACATCCATAAAATCCATTTCTAAGTATGTATCTACCCTTTTTAACAGATCGCCCATAAAAGGCATAGCTCCTTTTAGTATTCCAATGGCTAAAGGAAATTTATCCTTATAGTCCTCTGTTAAAGTATTACCTAATTCTTTAATTTTTTGCTGTAATTCTTCCTCAGAAAATAAAACCTTCTCAATATCCTGCTTCATTCTTTAAAGCCCCCTAAAATCATTGCGTGTATTGTAGTACGATATAGTGTGATTTTGTTTTACATGTTGCTTCATGTGATGACTTTTTCAATCCTGGAAGCCACAAAATCTCTCCTTGTTCATCCTCGACGATCGGCCAGAGGTTACGCCGGTGAAGGGGTATTTTTTCATCGATGAAGATATCCTTCACTTTTTTAGAACCATTCATTCCTTTTAGCGTCATTTTATCTCCGTTTTTTCTCGTACGGACATAAATGGGCAATTGGATATTGTCTGGATCGATGACGAAACAGTCATTTCCGACCAAGCTTCTAGGATAGTTCCTCCACACTTGACTCTTTATCTCACTACCATCTTCAAGTTTATAAAGCCCAGGTGAATCAATCTGGAATCGATAGGGGCTTACGTTATCCTTATAATCCGTATAAGTATATGTACAACTATCATAAGATTTTACAATTCGTAACCCCGAAGGAAAATGCAATTCTCCGGATGGATGGTTACTCTCCAAGAAGGTTAACAAATTGTCGATATGTATGGCAGAAAGAGAAGGAGGAAGTTCTTTGTAGAGATAGTTTAATATTAGTTGAATCCCTCTTCTTTGTAAAGATTTTGGCATTGCTAAAAAGGTAGATATTTCAATCTCTATTTTGTTACCTTCATTCCTTTTCATTACTTTATTCATTTTCTCACTTGTTAATTCATCTAAAACCTGATTATCCTCTGTGATGTATTGACTAAATCGCAAAAAATGTTCATGCACCGCAGGATTTTCCTGTTTTAAAAATGGAAGAACATGATGTCTAAATCGGTTTCGTACATAGTCGTCTTTTTCATTTGAGGGATCGCGTCTTGGCATAAGATTCATTTTGAGGCAATACTCTTCAATTTCGTCTCTTGTTACTGCTAAAAATGGACGAATAATCGATCCGCATGAAAACGGTCGGTTTATTTGTATACCTGCGTATCCGATTCCTTTACTGCCTCTTACCAACCTCATTAAAATCGTTTCAACTTGATCATCCCCATGATGTCCAAGTGCTAAATGATCTGCTTGATATTTTCTCATCAATTCATTAAAAAAATGATACCGTATTTCTCTAGCTGCTACCTGAGAGCTTAAATTATGTTTCTTTTTATAGGATGTGACATCGAATTGGATCGATTTAAAAGGAATTTGATACTTTTCACAAAATCCCTTTACGTATAATAAATCCTCCTCTGATTCTTTCCCTCTAAACATATGGTCAACATGGGCAGCAATAAGTGTTGAATATGAACCCTTTTGATGATGATACAAATAATGCAGTAAAGCAAGGGAATCCGGGCCACCAGATACCCCTACTATTATTGTTGAGTCCTTCTTTATTAATTCATGTTTCTCAATAAACTGGTTTACTTTTTCAATCATTGTTGGACCAATCCTTTTTATGGACTAAAGAATACGTTTATCGTATCACTTTCCAAAACATTTTTACAGAACTTGTCCATACAGATAAAGTAGATACCCGAGTGATACAAAGAGAAGCAACAATACCGTTTCAAGAACGCCGCCCTTTTGTTTTTTGGGCGTCGGTTGTTTATTTACCCTCGATAGATTTGGACTGGATTGTTTACTTCTTGTTGGTTTAGTCTTCGTTTGTGGCTTTCTTGCCGCCCGTGTTTTTTGGACAGAAGGTTGATCCTTACTAGCTTGGCTTAACTTCATGACTAAATCTTTTCTCATGTCTTGCGCGCGCAGATATTTTCCATCTATCGCTTGATAAAGGACATTATCTATTTTCCGTAGAGACTCCGTATTAGCAATGATTGATTTCAGTTGTTTTACGGGTTGATCTGTTCTTGTAAACCGGTTCGGATAGGCTGTATTAATCATAATCATCGCCACTGCAAATAAATCATAAGAAGGTTCTGCTTTTCTCGAGCCTGCTCCCCAATATCCACGGTCAAAAAACTCGGTAAACTCCTTTATAGCTCTACCTTGCACAGTTGTTCCACCAACATCAATACATCGTATTTTAGGAGGGTTTCCAGTAACAAGTAGATTGTCAGGTTTTAAGTCGCCGAATACCCATCCTTCCTGATGGAGTCTGTCTAAATCAGCTAATAACTGCAAACAAAGAATTCCAGTCCATTCTTTTCCTCTTTTTTCAATGAAAGACAAAAAGCTTTCTCCACGAATATATTCCATTACATAAAAGGAGATTGGGCTAGTGACACCCGGTCTAATCCAATCATCTACATCTATAAAAGAAGGTCCAAGGGCAGAGCCTTGGACCTTTGAAAAGTGTTTAAGTACATTCACCTCTGACGTAATGGTCACGCCATTTTCACTTATTTTTAATGCCACAGGGCCATTCATACTTTCCGCTAAATAGACAATACCATTGGCACCTTGTCCTAAAGGTCTCACAATACGATATGATTTTTTATGCCATTTTCCAGTGATAACAGTACCAGGGGAAACCTTACATACCTGACTCTTCGTAGTATTGTTCATCATCACGAGACAACAAGCTCCTTAATGATCTTTTTTTCTTGAAGTGGGTAAGTGCTTCACGAATCGCTGGACCAGTTGGCGTGATTCCACCGGTTGTTAGCTTTGGAAAAATACTAGATAAGGATTCTAGTCTCGGCGTCCAATCTAATACCCTTTCGACTTCGACTTTTTTCCCAGGAAATACAAACACTGAAAATTGATTGTCTCCCATTCTCGAATTTAGACTAATAGAGAGATCTAGTAAGGCTTCTTTAACAGTTGGCAACTTGTGCTTCATACTTGCACTCGTATCCACTAAAACTAATACCTCCAAATCAACCGTTTCACCAAGCTCATCAACTACCTCCATTACTTCTCCACGTTTCTCTGGCGGAAGGTCCTCCATCGATGTCTTCGATCCAAGGATTTGCTGAAGCTCCTTGTTAACCACCCCTTGTAGGGTTTGGGTCATCGCTTGTTTTGTCACCATTTGAACAGTTTGTGATAACTGTGTGGAATAGACGATTTGGCTTACGCCTCCACCAGCAGTTGCCATTCCCTCTATTTCCTGCATTCCTTGTTCATCAATCGTGTCCTGCTCTACTACTCCAATAACATTAATCGTAATTCCTTGCTCTCTAGCAAGAGCAGCCATTGCAATCGGATCTTCCCCTTGGTTCGAACAACCATCCGTAATTAATAGAATTTGCTTCAATGTGCCTTTTTGCACGTTCCATCCCCTCCAACTGATTAAAGTTAGTAACAGGATGGACAAAATAATAGTCTTTTAAACCCCTTTCGATAGAATCAAATCGCCTTACTCTTTGTTTTCTGGTACGCATACGCAGGGATTGCTGCCCATTTTGGTGTATTATGTTTAATCTTTGTCACAACAATTGTCATATCATCTTCAATTTGCCCTGATCTTGTGCGGATTACCTCCTCCATAATCAAATCTGCAATCTCTTGCGGATCATTCGTTTGGATTTCTTTTATCTTGCGTTTCATCCACATATCATGATTTTCAACATGCTTTGGACCTTCAAAAATGCCATCGCTCATCATGATTAATAGGTCACCAGCCTTTAATTGTTCATCAACTACCTCCACTTCAAAGTCCTCAATGATTCCCATTGGTAGATTACTTGCCTGTATTTTACTAATTTTGTCTCCTCTCTTTATATAACTTGGCGTCGAACCAATTTTTAAGAACTTCGCACTTGCGTCTTGTAGATCAATAACCGCTAAATCTAGTGTCGAGAATATCTCATCTGTTGTTCGTAAATTGAGTATTGAGTTGACTGATTTTATCGCAACTTTTTCTTCAATACCAGATTGAAGGATCTTCTTTAATAGCTCCAAGGTTTCATTGCTTTCGTAATGAGCACGTTCTCCATTACCCATTCCATCACTGATGGCAACCGCATGCTTTCCAACCCCTAACTCAATTGTTGAATAGCTGTCGCCCGATACAAGTCCTCCACCCTTGGCAGCGTGGGCAACACCTGTATCAATGACATAAGCCTTTGCTGAGCCTAGGGTTACATGACAATATCCGTTTGGATAAACTGAGCATTCCTCCCTTTTTACGAGAATGGTTTCTTCAAGAATATCGGATAACATTGGTGCAATTAATTTTTCACACTCCCCACTTCCATTGCAATATGGAATACTTAATTCGATATCTACATTTCCTTGTTCCACACTATATATCTCTACATGCCCTATTTGAATACCAAATGACTGTAATGCATCGAGTATTTGTTCCTCTAACAAATGATGGTTTTCACCTTCGCGCTGAATCTCCTTGGCAAAATCACTCATTACCTGAGAGACACCTAATAATTGATCGGCTACTAGTTTTCTACTTTCCTTTACTTGTTTCTTAAGCTTTTGATTTGCTTGATAATACGTAAATTCCTGCTCGACTGCTTCAATTACCTTTTTCGATCGTACACAATGCTTTTCCCAGTCTCTCGTAAGCTTGTGATTATATATGAGAGAATTTGTTTCACAACCATGCATAATATCCTTCATGTAGTCATATGTTTTATTAAAGTTCTTGGACCAGCACGCCTCCTTTTTGAAACACGATTGGCACGTTTTTTCCGTTACATTGCTTAGAAATAGATCAACTTCGCGGTCCTTATCCTCATCGTCAACGGGATATCCATATTCTGAAAAACTATTAGATAAAGCTTCAAACACAGTTGAAAATTGCGAAACGCGATGTGCTGTTACATCACGAATTTTACGAAGGTATTGCTGTTGTTCTGCACTATGTTCAGGTGTACCTGGAATATTCTTTGCCACTTTGCTTATTAAACCTTTAGGCGTTAGTAAAAATAGAAGAATTGCAACACCAGATTCATATAAAGTAGGAATAATATGACTCGCGCCTTCTCCGTAAAGGCCAATTAAGAGCGTTCCTACAATCAACCCAAGTGCCACTCCGGCTTTTTTTCCTTCTTTTAAGAGACCACCTAGCAAACCTGAAAAAGCGAGAAGACTCATTTGGTACAAGCTAGTCACATTAGCTAGGCTTAAAATAAGACCAGTTACAACCCCTACAGTTGAACCAATAGTCGCTCCTGCTACAAATGCAAACAAGAGGACGACATACCTTGAAAGAATATTTGAAATGGACATCTCATATACGAGCCAGCCCATTGTTCCTGTTAACACAGAGGCAATTAAGATAATCAAACAAATGACTTCTTCCGTTTTAAACGAGTGTCTCCTTCGTTTCTCTGTTAATAATGGTACGCTTTGCAGAAATATTAAGGTTAAGATAAAGGCCAGACCTGAACCAACACCGATCATTACCCCATCATGTATTGTGATTGTACCTTGTGTAAGATAAAGAATTCCCACCTTAGTTATTGCAGATGAAATTAACACAAGTGTTGGCAACGCTTTAATTAAATCCACCTTAAACCGCTGAAGAACCTTATAGATTACAAGAAAGAAGACAATGGATAGAAATGTAAAAATAGTCACATCAGCTGAAAGGGTAAACGATCCCGCGATTACAGCTGCCATTGCTATGCCCGCCTTCCCCTTTTTCATCATGAAGACCGCTGCGAAAAACGGTAATGCGAAGGGGGTTAATTCATTCAGGATAAGAGCTCGTCCTAATAAAAACCCGACTACTACTAGTAAAAGCCCTTTTAGTAGAAATAGATTTATAAGTTTTGCTTGAAAACGTTGAAACCATTTAGACACAGTATCCTGCGTTTTTTCAATGGCTACATCTGTGATGGGCGCACTTAGATTCCTCTCTATTCTTTCCATTTACAAACACTCCCCGTATTTAATAGTTGTCTGTTATTATACAGTTGCAGAGATACGTATTTTGTCAAAACAACAGGAGCAAAAGGAAAAAACATTCGACTGCTTGTCCAGTATTCCAACAAAATAAATGTCATATGACGAATTATAGGAGTGTAATTTAATCCCTTCGCGGGAAATTTTATAGAATATCGTTTGTATTGCGCGAATTTTTGTATTATTTTCCTTCAATACAAAAAATATTGACGAATGAATAGACAGAAGGTATTATATAACTTGTGCTTACTTACTAGAGTTTGTCGAACTTTTGACAATTAGCAATATGGCGGTGTAGCTCAGCTGGCTAGAGCGTACGGTTCATACCCGTGAGGTCGGGGGTTCGATCCCCTCCGCCGCTACCATAATAGTTAGGCCCGTTGGTCAAGCGGTTAAGACACCGCCCTTTCACGGCGGTAACACGGGTTCGAATCCCGTACGGGTCATCTAAAAACAGTGTGAAATTTTCACACTGTTTTTTTGTTTTTATTTTATATGTTGGCATGGCAGTATTTCTGATAAGCTTTATTACCTTAAAAAACAGCATACAAAAAAGCACCCAAGTTGGGTGCTTTTAAATTTATATATAGAGCTACAGCAGCAGGTTATCCTCTTCTCGCTCCACGTCCACCTCGTTTTGACTCGGTGTTACGCTTTAAGGAAGATAGACGATCTTCACTGTCTTTTAGAAAGCGATTCATTTTTTGTTCAAAGCTTTCAGTTTTAATGTTATTACGTTGGTCGTTTCGGTTATTACGTGGACCATTGTGACGTGGACGCTGTGGTTGTGGATTCGGATTCTCTTTAGCCTTTTTAATAGATAATCCAATCTTTCCATCTTTCTCAACATTTATTACCTTGACCTCTACTTGGTCACCAACTTTTAAATGCTCATTAATGTCTTTAACATAATTGTCAGCGACTTCACTAATATGGACAAGACCAGTTGAGCCTTCTGGCAGCTCCACAAACGCTCCAAAATTCGTAATTCCTGTTACCTTCCCTTGAACCTTGCTGCCTACTTCGATTGACATAAAAAAAATGCTCCTCCTTAAATTTGAACAAAATCATTTATATTCATTATACATAATATAAAAAACGAGTGTCAATAAGACTAAGACCCATCTCCCACTTTAAAGATAATTTCTCCTTCCTTAGATAGAAAATAATCCCTGCGAATTATTTTTTCGATATACTCATCATTGTTGAGTTTTACGACTTCCTCTTCAAGAAGTACTTGCTCATCTTTTAGTGTGGTGAGTTGCTCTTGTAGTTTTTCCTTCTCAGCAACCTTTTCATTCATTGTCTTATGTTGTGACATAACCATTGAAACAAGCCCATAAGAAATGATTGCAACTAAAATGGCAAATGCAATCAATCTTCTAATCAAGCCTTTTCGTTTCACTTGAAGGGCTTCTTCTTGCTGTTTATATTTTTCCATATACGTTGATTGTAATTGTGTTACATTTTTCTTTCGAACTGCACTCATTGTAGAGAATGCCTCCTATTGTTTCCTAATCTTCTTCCACCATTTTATCAGTATAGGTTTGATATTCTCTACCTTTTTTAAAAATCCTGCACATTTCCAAAAAATCTTTTCTACATTTTTCGTAAGGGCCGACGGTAACAGCCTCCAGATGATGATTCCAATCCACTTGATTGGTGCAAAACAGATTTTGATTAATATCCAACAGGTTTTCAAAAGAATTCTCCCGAAAACGAGTAAGACATTTAAGATCCCCAGCAGAATCACGATAATGAGCTGATACAGCATTTTAATCGGTCGAACGATGAGGAAATCACCTGTACGAAGTAAAAACTCATAAAGACGAATGAAAGCTTGAATAATATGTTCTAGTGCTTTAACATAAAATGACTTTATTAAACTTTGATAAGCGGCGAATCCACATAATATCGCAATAAACACATAAAATCGCAGTTCACCCTCATTTACTAGTAAAAGTGTATAAAAGAACAATAGGCCTTGTACAATCCAAAACAAAATGTCATTGATAAAAACAAAGAAATACTTACGTCTCGAACGGTTTAAAAAGCGTTGGTACGTATCAAGAGAGGCCCCTAGCCAACCTCCCATACAAATCATTGCAAGCAATGTATAGAACTGGGTTGACAGGGTCATCTAAATAACTTGCTAAAGAATCCTTTAGCCTTCTCCGTGGAATGATCGTCCAAATAACTAATATCATAGACTCTTCCTTTGATTGATACAATGCCTTTTTCCACATCTAGATTCTTCATTTGCAGGTTTTGGCCACGAATTGCTAGGAAACCCATAACAGTTTCAAGTAAAAATTCCTCATTATCAAAGCTTTCCACTTGCTTTACACCTGTTATGTCAAGAAGCTTGCGACTTCTCATAATTACATCATGCTCTTGTACGGTTCCTTTATTCGGTGGCGTTCCATCGTAGTATTGGTTCATCTTTTAACCCCCACATTCATACTTAAGTGATCAAAATAACCACTTGTTTAATAGTAAAATGTATGAGAATGTGGGTGAGTTTAGAACAAGCCTTAGGTAGATTATCAAATGTTTACGCTTCTACTTTTTCCTCTTTCACGACGGAATAAAGCTTATTTGCATCTTCTTTTTTTGTTGTTTCTTGTAGATCTTCGATTTTCACAGTTACGATTTTCTGACCAAAACGGATTGTTAACTCATCGCCTATTTTCACATTGCTACTTGCCTTAGCAGCTATTCCATTAATAAGGATTCTGCCTTGGTCTGCAACCTCTTTTGCTAACGTGCGTCGTTTGATTAGCCGAGAAACTTTTAAAAATTTATCCAAACGCATGATTTCACCTCTTTCTATAATCCCCTTTGTTTTGCCTCTTCCCAGATTGCATCAAGTTCCTCTAGGGTTTGCTCTTCTATCTTTAACCCTTGTTTTCTTAGTTCCGTTTCTATGAATTGAAAACGTCTTACAAACTTTTGATTTGTCATAGCAATTGCTTCTTCTGGGTCAAATTTATAAAATCTAGCTATATTAGCTAATGCAAAAAGGATATCTCCGAATTCTTGAATAGCTTCTCCTTTTTGTTTTTCTTCTACTGCTGCCTTGTATTCATTTATTTCTTCAAAAACCTTATCCCACATTGGCTCAACGGCATCCCAATCAAAACCAACCTTCGCTGCCTTTTTTTGATACTCGACAGCTTTCATTAGTCCTGGCAATCCTTTTGTAATCTCATCAAATATGGACTTTTCTTCCTTAATACTGCCTTTTTCCGATTGTTTGATTTGCTCCCAATTTGTCACAACTTCATCTGCCGTTTCTGCCGTTACATCGCCAAATACATGTGGATGCCTTCGAATCATCTTTTCTGAAATTCCACGAATGACATCATCAATGGTAAACATACCTTCATCCTCACCGATTTGAGCATGCAGTGCCACCTGGAGAAGTACATCCCCTAGTTCCTCTGCTAAATGATCATCATCTTCACGATCAATCGCATCAAGTACCTCGTAAGCCTCTTCTAGTAGATACTTCTTTAATGATTGATGCGTTTGTTTTTGATCCCACGGACATCCCCCAGGACCTCGCAATGCAGCAATAATTCTTCTGAAAGTCCGGAAATCATGATAGAGAGATTCGACTTCATGAACTGGCGGGACATAGACGCTTGTCAGATTGTTCACCTCTACTCCTCGATCCAGTTCATAAAGTGGGACTTTAGTGATTTTTTCGTCCTTACTACCCGCTGCTGTTACAATATATACTTCATACTCATCAGGTAATTGCTCCATTAGTGTTAATTTAACATTTGAAGCGATGTATTGATCATAGACCTGACAAATAATAATATGCTGTGATAGCTGTAATTCATCTTTTTCAAAGGACAAAGCATCTATGAATTGAAACCCTTCAATCGGATCAATTCTTAATGAAGCCAATAAAGGATCGATAAAGCTTTGGCCCCCCTCAATTTTCACTTGAAGACTTTGATCCTCAAGCAAAAGCTGAGTCGTCTTTTCTGCTACCATCGGGTGCCCAGGCACAGCATAAACAATTTCCTTCGTTTTCGCTTCTTCCCTTAGAATGTCGACTATTTCATCATATACATCCTCGAATTGTTCATGTTTTTCATAAATGTCATCAAAGGAGCGATAACTAATTCCCTCAGCTTCTAATTCCTTTATAACAGGATGCTCCTTCGTTCGAAGATACAAATGTTCAGCAGCTAAAAGTTTACGATAAATGCCTAATGGAAGCTGTGATAGGTCTCCAGCACCTAAGCCAATAACTGTTATCATGCTCTCTCTCCTCCTTTAATTAGCCTAATAAGAAAGGTTCCTTTTGATCCAATCGGGACTTCTGTAAGTTCTTCTTCAGAAAATACACTCCCTTTAATAATAAAAAACAAATAGGTTAATCCTCCAATAAATACAGAGGACAATGCCTCGAAGCTAGCAAACATACGACTTCCCCCTACTATTGGGAACAGCTTATGCAAGCTCCATCGATAGCCAAAAATAACTAGCCCCATAGCCATCATTGCAAATAAGACACGATATAGAAAGGTCCAATTTTGTAGCGTGCCAGGGAGTTTTCTTTTAACGATCACTATATGTAGAACAGATATTATCCCAAAGGCAACGAAGGTTGCAACAGCTGCTCCAACTGTTCCGTATCCAGGAATTAATAACAGGTTGAAAATCCATTTTACTAGCATTCCGATGATGACCACAATCGCTGGTAAGAATGAATGGCCAAGTCCTTGTAAAATAGCCGTAATCGATTGGGATAAGGTTGTAAATAAAATGGATAAACCGATAATCATGAGTATGTTTGTTCCCAGGTCATTACGAAATAACATGATATTTGTTGGTTCGAGGACACAAGCAAGACCTACCGCCGCCCCAATTCCCACAACTATACTTAGACGAAATGTTAAGTCAACCTTTGCTTCAATAAAAGCTATGTCGTTTCTGGCCTTTGCACTTGCAATTAATGGGACAAGCGATAATGCTAGTGATGTCGCCACCACAGTGCCAAGCTGAAGGAGCGGTTGGCCGCGGTCATAGATCCCTTTTGCTTGTTTTGCTGCTTCCTCCTCTATCCCTCCTGAAATCAATAAAGAGTAAACGGTGAAAGAATCAACCAACTGAAAAAGAATAAGTAACAAAGCGCTAATGCAAATTGTCATCCCCTGGGTGAAAAGGATTTTGATAATTTCTATTGTTTTTATCGAAGCCTTTGAAAAAGGTCTCATCTGATGAGTCTTTTTTCTTTTAAGTAAGTAAAACAAGAGAACTGAAATAGCTGCAAAGCCTCCAGTTATCGAACCAAATATCGCTCCCGCTCCAGCCACATATGCTCCATACCCATAATCCAAAAGAAGAAATGACATGAACAAAATAGTGACGACACGAATCGATTGTTCAGTTACTTGTGAAACTGCGGTTGGTATCATATTTTTATGACCTTGAAAAAAGCCACGAAAGACAGAGATAAACGGCAAGAGTAAAAATGAAAATGAAATCACTTTTATTAGTGGTGTTAGATTTTTGTCTCCCATCCAACCGGCAACGACTTCAGCACCCCAGTATAAAAAACTAAATAATAGTATTCCCATTCCTAATAACGTAAATAGGGTGATATATAATATCTTCAAGACAGATGCTTCATCATCTTGCTCTAATTTTTCCGCTAGAAGCTTTGATATAATCACTGGAAATCCATATGTAGAAAAAACAAGGACAATCCCGTAAATCGGATATGCCTGTTGATAAATATAAAAGCCGATATCCCCTGCAATATTTTGATACGGGATACGGTAGCCTGCACTAAGTATCTTGGTGATCAAGCCGGCAATGGTAAGAACAAAAGCACCTTCCCAAATTCGCTTTGATCTCTTTTCGGATTGGACGTTCATCGCCCATCTCCTCCCTAATCAAATGCGCCTTGGCGTATTTGCGCCTAGATTTTTTAGGCCCACACGAGGTGGATCACAAAGACGTTGCCACAGGAAGTGGCGTATTTAGTCTTTGATCTTATGCTCGAAAAGTTTCATTTGAAAATCTATGGCATCCGCCGGAGGCATAAACTTTATTCAGCCCCACTGAATAAAGTTAAATAATTTCCAGTGTATTATAACATACTTCCCTAGACAATTACCCTTAACGGAAGAAAAGGCAGCTATAATAGCTACCTTTTCCATGGATAGAACTTTTCGTTTTTTATTACTGTTCCATTTGTCTTGCAAGGAACCCAGCTGCCGTTTCGACGGCTTTTTGTTCTACTTCTCCGAGCGTTTTTTCTTTTGATAAAATGACAACAGCACCAATTGGATCTCCGTTTGCGATAATCGGGCCAATTGTATATGATGAGATTGTTTCGTCAGCACTCTCTACGATGGATACTTGGCGCTCTTCTGTTTCTAAAATAGAAGTTCTGTCTTCCATCGACTTTTCGATGAGTTCGCTTATGTTTTTATTTAAGTATTCTTTCTTGGAGCCTCCTGCAACCGCAATAAATGCATCACGGTCACAAATAAGTACTTGGTGTCCTAAGCTATCAAAAAGTGCTTCTGCATACTCCTTGGCAAAATCGCTTAGCTCACTAATCGGAGAATATTTCTTTAAAATGACCTCTCCATCACGATCAACAAAAATCTCTAATGGGTCTCCCTCTCTAATACGTAGCGTTCTACGGATCTCTTTCGGGATAACTACTCGACCTAAATCATCAATTCGACGAACAATACCAGTTGCCTTCATTCTTATGATGCCTCACTTTCATCTGATGATTAAAGAATAGTGGTGATTGATGTACAATTTGTCTGGATTTGAATAAATCACCATTTGTTGTTGAGTTTAGTATCTTACTTCAACAGAGTTCTATTCACGATGAATGTGATTTTTCGATAGAGGAAAAAATAACCATACACAAGAACTATAGGCAACTCAGACTTTGGTTCTATTCGTTAGAATTTTAACTATGTCACCTGAGTTAAACAGCATTCACATTTTCCTTTTTGACATCTTGTAATCCTTTGACCATATCATGAATAATGCCTAGCCATTGGTTTACCTCAATTCCCTTTGTTTGAATCACAATTTTTAATTTACTGCCTTCCATTCCAAGGCTAATCATACGGCCAAATGTATTTCCTAATTTAAAAATCTTCCCGCCGTCAATTTGACTGCTTGCCTCTTCTGATAGCAGAATGGTAATTTCCTGCTTGGCTTGCTTTATGGAAATAACCTGCTCTGCCAATGCATATACCTTTATCTTGGCAATCTTAAATAGGTAATCTACCTCTGCTGGATATTCACCAAATCGGTCAATCATTTCCTCTTGCAATTCTTCGACATCCTCCATTTCTGTGATGCCTCTAAATCGCTTATACATATCAATTTTTTGGCGGCCATCAGAAATGTACGCATCCGGAATATACGCATCTACCTCTACATCAATTTCCACATTTGCAGGTTTTACAGTAGTGGTATCACCTTTGCGTTCCTCAATAGCCTCTTTCAGCATTTGTGAATAAAGGTCAAATCCAACTGAATCAATAAATCCATGCTGCTGCGCTCCCAAAATATTTCCTGCACCACGAATAGAAAGGTCACGCATTGCAATTTTGAAGCCTGAACCAAGCTCTGTAAATTCCTTAATCGCTTGTAATCGCTTTTCTGCAACTTCATTCAACACCTTATCCTTACGGTACGTAAAGTACGCATAGGCAACACGATTCGAACGCCCAACACGTCCTCTTAGCTGATAAAGCTGCGAAAGCCCCATTCGGTCTGCATCCTGAACAATCAATGTGTTCACATTCGGAATATCGACACCTGTTTCGATTATGGTTGTTGTTACCAGAACATCATATTGACCGTCAAGGAAATTTAAAATCACCGCTTCTAGTTCATTCTCAGTCATTCTTCCGTGAGCATAGGCAATCCTTGCATCCGGAACTAGCATCGAGATTTCTTCGGCCTTACGCTCAATATCCTCAACCCGATTATATAAAAAGTAAACTTGACCATCCCTTGCCATTTCCCGTTCAATCGCTTCTCTTATTAGTTCACCATTGTATTCCACAACATATGTTTGAACAGGAAAACGATTCTCAGGTGGCGTTTCAATAACGGACAAATCACGAACTCCGAGCATCGACATGTGAAGAGTTCTCGGGATTGGTGTTGCAGTTAAGGTAAGCACATCAATATTCGCTTTTAGTTTTTTGATTTTTTCCTTATGTGTAACTCCAAAACGTTGTTCCTCATCAATAATTAATAACCCAAGGTCCTTATAAGTAATATCTTTGGACAATAGGCGATGTGTTCCAACCACGATATCAACTGTCCCAGCTTTTAACCCTTTTGTTACTTCCGTTTGTTGTTTCTTTGAACGGAATCTACTCAATTGGCCAATTGTAATAGGGAAGTCCTGAAACCTTTCGCGGATTGTTTCGTAGTGCTGTTGTGCCAAGATTGTCGTCGGAACTAAAAAGGCAACCTGCTTTCCGTCCATAATGGCCTTGAACGCAGCACGAATGGCAACCTCCGTCTTTCCATAGCCCACATCTCCACAGAGAAGGCGGTCCATCGGACGTTCACGTTCCATATCCTTTTTAATTTCCTGAATCGATCTTAATTGATCTTCTGTTTCTTGATATTGGAATGATGCCTCAAATTCTCTTTGCATTTCGCCATCAGGAGAAAATGCATATCCCTTACTAGCCTCTCGCTCTGCATACAACTTAATTAAGTCATCTGCTATATCCTGAACTGAGGATTCGACCTTTTTCTTCACACGTTTCCAATCGGTTCCACCTAATTTGTAAATCTTCGGATCCTTACCTTCTGATGCTACATACTTTTGCACCTGTTCAATTTGGTCAACAGGTACATAGAGTTTGTCATCACCTTGATAGCGAATATGTAAGTAATCCTTATGGATTCCGTTGATCTCTAGGGTTTCAATTCCTAAATACTTCCCGATTCCATGATTCACATGAACAACATGGTCGCCAACCTGTAATTCAGAATAGCTTTTTATCCGCTCAGCATTTGAAAGCTTTTGCTTTCGCTTTGTTTTCTGCATTTTCTTCTTAAAAAGCTCTTCCTCAGTTATCACTGCGATTCGTTGTAACGGTAATTCAAAGCCGTCTTGCAAATCTCCAAGTAAAATTTGTGCTTTTCCTAGCAAAATATCTCCATCGCTCTTACTAGTAAATGCATCGATTTCATAGTCTGACAGGACCTGTTCCAGCTTTTTCACCCGGTCCTCATTTGAGCCAAGGAAAACAACTGTGTATTTACCCTTCTGCCATCGATCAAGCTCTGCTTTAAGGACATGCATCTGGCCATGAAAGTTTTGCATCTGTTTGCAGGACATATTTAAAATGTTCTGTGGGCTTGTATGAGGTACATGCCTTAGAAAAAGAGATAGATAAACCAAAGGATTGGTTGACTGTTGGATAAGCTTTGTAAATTGGTGTGACAAGGTAATGTTATGAATAATCTCGCCTTGTGATAAAAGACTTGTTACCCACTCTGCTTCTTCTTTATCGAGACTATCAGCCATCTCCTGAACTCTACTAATTTCATCTAAAAGTACGAGACCATTTTCAGGTAAATAGTCTAGTAAACTAGCAGGCGTTTCATATACAAGAGATAGATATTTGAACATTTTTTGTAAGATTTGACCGTTTTTCATCTGCTCAAGTTCATAGGAAATGTTCTCTAATAGCAGTTTTTTTGCTTTCTCATCTTTAACCTTCTTTAAGCTTTTAGCTAGTCCTTCTTCTAATGCATGTACGCCTTTATCTAGATGCTTAGGCGTTACTAAAATCTCTGTAGCAGGTCCAATTGTGATTGAGTTGATTTTTCCTTGTGATCGTTGATCCTCTAGTGAGAATGTGCGAATTGAATCTACCTCTGTATCAAATAACTCAATACGTACAGGATTCTCTTCTGTTAAAGGATAGATGTCGAGAATTCCACCTCTTACGCTGTATTCTCCAGGTGCTGACACCATTGATACACGTTCATATCCCATCGCAACAAGTTTTTCTAATATAGATTCCACTTCTATATCATGTCCAACTGTAAATGTCAGCTGACTTTCATTCCATAGTTTCTTAGGCGGAAGGAGTCTTTTTAAACCCGCTATCGGAGCAACAATAACACCCTTTGATTGATGACTCCAATAGTTCAGAGCTTCAATACGCTGGCCTTTTAGCTCTGGGCTCGCAATTCCTATTTCTGATGCAATTAATTCATTCACCGGATAAAGGAAAACCTCATCTTCTTCTAAAAGACCGTTTAAATCCTCATAAATTTTCTGTGCCTGAAACAAATTATGGGTAACGACCAAAATCGGTCGATTTGTTTGTCTATAGAGAGCTGCCGCAAACACAGTTCGAGCTGAACCAGATATACCAGCTATTAATTGTTCACGTAAGCCTCCTTCAATTCCATTTATAATTGACTTTAACTCATCATTATTCCCAACATATTGTTGTAGTCCCTTAAGCAACTCGGAAACCCCCTCTCGAAGTTTTTGCGTGTATAGTAGTAATGCGTGCTTAAATAGATTCATTTATTGGATGCTGAATCTCGTAAAATGGAGCTTCACGCCTTTTTACATAAATAGAAAAACGCTTTGGTTGCAAAGGCCAAAGCTTTTCCTCTTATTGAATAAATGACTCATATTGATGAAAATCAGGATTCCGTTGCAACGCTTCCTGACAATCTTCACATATTGTCTTTACATGAATGTCGCCATTTGATTCGTATGATATCATCTCTTGTCGTTCTTGGTCTGTTAATTGATGAAACCCAAGACTCTCACTATGTAGGGATAGGTTATCAATACTTCCAACCTTCACGCCACAATGTCGACAATGGTAGTGTAGTGACATAAGAATCCTCCTCTTTTACGGATACGTACATAGTTTACACATTCTAGTATAAACCGCGTTGGGATTCTTTATTCACTGCCACTTAATCAAATACGCCTTGGCGTATTTGTGCCCGATTTTTAGGCCCATACGAGGTGGGTCACAAAGACGTTGCCACAGGAAGTGGCGTTCTTAGTCTTTGATCTTACTGCTCGAAAAACTTCCTTTGAAAAATCGTGGCATCCGCCGGAGGCTTAAACTATATTCAGAGGGGGTGAACCCCACTGAATATAGTTTATCATACTACATTACTTTGCATTAAATTCATTCATTACTTGTAAAAATGATGTTGACACCCATTTTTCTGCAGCTTCCGCAGACTTTTGTATTGCATCTTTAATATCCTGCAACTCCTCAGCTGGAAAACGACCTAAGACATAATCAGCTATCTTCATGCCGTTTGTCGGGCGATTGATTCCAATTCGGATACGCTTAAATTCCTGAGTGCCTAAATGCTGAATAATGGATTTCATTCCATTATGGCCCCCAGCACTCCCCTTTTCGCGCAGTCTTATTTTTCCTACGGGTATGTCAAGTTCGTCATATACAACAAGTATATCTTCAACTAGAATATCATAATAATCCATGAGTGGCCTGATACTTTCTCCCGATAAATTCATATATGTAAGAGGTTTTAAAAGTAGAACTTTCTCCCCATTCACCATGCCTTGACCAAATACTCCGTTGAATTTTGCCTTATCTAGCGGTATATGTAATTGATCTGAAAGCTCATCAATAACCTTAAACCCAACGTTATGTCTTGTCTCTTCGTATTGCCTACCAGGATTTCCTAACCCTACTATCAACTTCATTTTTTCCCCCACCTTGTTATGGCAAAAGGACGTAACCGTTTTGGTTACGTCCAACCTTTTTCTTTAGCCTTCTTCAGTTGCTTCAGCAGATTCATTGGTTTCTCTACCCTCTAGGTTTTCAGGTTCGCCAGGCTCTTGCTCTTCGCCTGTGCTAATCTCTTCTTCCTGTCGTGGTGCAAGAACAGAAGCCACAACCTGTGAAGTATCTTGGTTGATTGTAAATTTACCTTTTGTATCAATGTCCTCTACCTTAACAACATCCCCAACCTCTACGTTTGACACATCCACATCAATTGTTTGTGGAATATCGGTTGGAAGTGCAGAAATGGACACTGAATGGATGGACTGCTGAAGCACTCCGCCATCCTTCACTCCAGACGCTTCCCCAACTAAATTAATATTCACATCAACTGTCACTTCTGTTGACATGTTTACGATTTGGAAATCCGCATGAATGATTTCACTTTTTATTGGGTCTGTTTGAAGTTCTTGTAGCATAACGGAATGCTGGTTATTTTCAATTGCAAGTTTGATAATTCCATTACGACCAGTGGTGCGAATCGTTTTTAAAAAGTCTGCACTATTTACATAAATGGGTTGACTTTGATTCGGCCCATTTAAGACTGCTGGGATGTTTCCAGCTTGTCTAATCTTTGTTAATGTGGAATTTTTATCCTTTACTCGTTCTGTCGCTTCTAAAACTACAGACATTCTATACACCATCCTTGGAAGATTTAGTCATATTACTAAATTTCCCCTAAAGATGATGAAGTAAACCTTCTTTTTTAAAAGTAAGGGAGCTTTCTTAATCAAATAGTGTGCTCACTGATTGTTGCTCGTGAACACGTACTATTGCTTCACCGATTAGTGGAGCTACAGAAAGCTCCTTGATTTTACTGATCTTCTTCTCTTCTGGTAATAAAATAGTATTGGTTACAACCAATTCTTTGATTTTTGAATTTTGAATACGTTCGATTGCTGGTCCTGATAATACAGGGTGTGTACAACATGCATATACTTCAGAAGCACCATTTTCAACAAGTGCATTTGCTGCTAAAGTAATTGTCCCTGCTGTGTCAATAATATCATCAATCAAGATTGCCGTTTTTCCTTCAATATTACCGACGATATTCATCACTTCTGCCACATTTGGTCTTGGGCGGCGCTTATCTATAATCGCGATTGGAGCTTTTAGACGATCTGCCATTTTACGTGTACGTGTAACCCCACCATGGTCTGGAGATACGATAACAATGTCTTCAAGATTTTTGGCTTTGAAATAGTCGGATAGAATTGGCACGCCCATTAGGTGGTCAATTAAGATATCAAAAAAGCCTTGAATTTGCGGTGCATGAAGATCTAACGTAATAACGCGATCAGCACCTGCTGTTTCTAACAGATTTGCAATTAACTTTGCAGTGATTGGTTCACGTGCACGTGCTTTACGGTCTTGTCTTGCATACCCGTAATACGGCATGACAATATTTATCGTCTTTGCAGAAGCACGTCTTAGTGCATCAATCATAATTAATACTTCCATGATATGCTCATTTACAGGAGCACTCGTTGATTGAATGACAAAAACATCGCATCCACGAATACTTTCTTCGATGTTAATTTGGATTTCTCCATCGCTAAAACGTGTTACAGAGCATTTCCCAAGCTCAACACCAATTGACTTAGCGATTTCTTCAGCCAAAGGTGCATTCGAATTCAACGAAAATACCTTTAAACTTGAGTCACGGTATTCATTAGGCATGATCTTACTGACCTCCATTAGGAATTTTTCTTTTGATTTAAGATCTCTACATAATTCTCTTTATTAACTTGACGAGCTCTTGCTATTGAAAGGGCGTTGCTAGGAACTTCACTTGTAATCGTTGAACCAGCCGCAACATATGCTCCTTCGCCAACTGTAACTGGAGCCACTAAATTTGAATTACATCCAATAAATGCATTGTCTTCGATCTTTGTTAAGAATTTATTTTTTCCGTCATAGTTGACAGTGATAGAGCCACATCCAATGTTTACATTTGTACCAACCTCAGCGTCTCCAATATAGCTTAAGTGAGATACTTTACTTCCTTCACCAAAAACAGCTTTTTTCAGCTCAACAAAGTTTCCAACTTTAACTTTGTCACTAATTTGTGATGCTGGACGGATATGCGCAAACGGTCCGATTGCGACATCATTTCCAATACTACTATCATGTGCAACTGAATGGCGGATAACTGTACGTTCACCAATCTTACAATTCTTTATTTCTGAATTTGGACCAATTTCACAGTCCGAACCAATTTCAACATCCCCAATAATCATAGTTCCAGGATGTAAAACAGTGTCTGTACCAATTTTAGCATCTGATGAAATGTACGTATTGTCCGGATCGATAATGGTAACACCATTCACCATGTGCTGTTTATTGATTCTTTGTTTCATTAGTTTTTCTGCCTGAGACAAGGCATAACGGTCATTCACTCCAAGTGTCTCTTCGAATGAAGCTGTTTGGAATGCAGATACGATTTCGCCCTTATTTTTCAAAATTTCAATGACATCTGGAAGATAATATTCGCCCTGTACATTGTCATTAGATACATTCGAAAGCGCTTCAAATAGTGCTTCATTATCAAAACAATATGTACCCGTATTAATTTCGGTAATTGTTCGTTCTTCTTCTGTTGCATCTTTGTGTTCTACGATACGCTCCACATGTCCTTCTGCATTACGGACAATTCTCCCATAACCTGTTGGCTCCGAAGCCACAGCTGTTAGGATTGTTGCTTTAGCGCCAGCATCTTCATGCTGTTTTAGTAACGCCTCCATCGTATCTGCTGTTATAAGCGGAGTATCTCCACAAACAACTAATGTTACTCCCTTTTCGTTCGCTAAGTGGTCTGCTGCCTGCATAACAGCGTGCGCTGTACCTAATTGCTCTTCTTGAAGGGCGTATTCACTTTTATCTCCAATTTGTGATTTTACTTTTTCTGCTCCGTGTCCAACTATTGTCACAAGTTTTTGTAAGGATAATGTTGAAAGTTGATCTACTACATGCTGTACCATTGGTTTTCCACATACAGGGTGTAGAACCTTATAAAGCTTAGATTTCATGCGCGTTCCTTGCCCTGCGGCCAAAATTACGCCATATCGTTTTGTCATGTTCAGGCCTCCAATTAACCTAATCAAATTCGCCTCGGTGAATTTGCGCCCAGATTTTCGAGCCCGCTCGAAAATTTACCTTTGAAAATCGCATGTCTCCGCCGGAGGCTTTAACTTTATAGAATCATCGATTGCATAAAGTTAAACCTTTTTATCCATTTCGAATATATCTTAAAAAGAGACCATTTTCAAGAAAACTAAAGAAATACATGTTTTTTTAACTGGAAAAAGTGTATTGGGGATAAGGAGGGAAAGAAAAAGAGCCTATCGTGTATGTAGGCTCTTCGATGTTATAAATTTTTATTTTATGATGCTCCCGCTTCTTCAAACTCAACCTCTACTTCACCTAAACGGTGATACTCAGCCAGTACAGCATCTTGAATCTTTCCACGAGTACTTGAGTTAATTGGATGAGCGATATCGCGAAACTCGCCATCTGGAGTACGTTTGCTCGGCATTGCAACAAATAAACCATTGTTGCCATCGATTACACGAATGTCATGAACAACAAATTCATGGTCTAACGTAATTGATGCAATCGCTCTCATTCTACCTTCAGTATTAACGCGGCGTAATCTAACGTCTGTCACTTCCATTCTGTTCACCACCTTCTTGACTATATAAAAACTTAGTTATTCATATTCAACGAAAAATCGGAATCTCCTGCTAAATATTAAATATTTTTTTAAAAAGATTCATACTTTTTTGTGAATGAACAGAATGTTAGTGAGAAACGCTATTATTTTACGAGTGCGATTACCTCAATTTCTACCAAAACATCTTTAGGGAGTCTTGCAACTTCAACAGTAGAGCGGGCTGGTTTATGCCCAGCAAAGAATTCCCCATAAATTTCATTTAGTTCAGCAAAGTCATCCATATTTTTAATAAATACAGTAGCTTTAACAACTGTGTCTAAGGATGCGCCCGCTTCAGCTAAAACAGCTTGCAGATTCTTAAAAACCTGTACCGTTTGTTCTTTTATTCCTCCACTTACTAGCTCACCAGCTGGCGTTAGGGGGATTTGCCCTGAACTAAAAAACATATTGTTTACAATAATTCCTTGTGAATATGGTCCAATTGCAGCTGGTGCTTGATCCGTTTGTACCTGCCTCATTCTTCTTCCCCCATTTCATCTTCAATTTCTACTTGTCGTAGGTATGATTCATAATTTCCAACAGCAACTTTAATTTGTTTTTCTTTCACATCAACTTCTGTAAGTTTTACTAAGGATATGTACTCATCCACTAGTCTCTCTTCGACACCTTCCGATTCAACCAGGACACCGATTCCTTTAACGTTTGCATTGAACTCTTCAAGGATACTAACCATTCCCTTCACAGTTCCACCAGCTTTCATAAAGTCATCGATAATAAGGACATTTGCTCCTTCCTTCAAACTCCGCTTAGCCAATACCATTGTCTGTATCCGCTTTGTAGATCCGGATACATAATTAATACTCACAGTAGAGCCTTCAGTCACTCGATTGTCATGTCTTACAATTACAACTGGAACATCTAGATATGAGGCAACTGCGTATGCCAACGGAATTCCCTTTGTTGCAACAGTCATGACAATATCAATCTCATGATTTGAATATATAGAAGCAAAGATTTTCCCGATTTTATTAACAATTCTCGGGTCTCCAAGTATATCAGTAAGGTACAAATACCCACCTGGAAGAAGCCTATCTGGATTTGCTATCACCTTACAAAGTTCCTCAACAACCTCACTTGCTTCTTCTTCCCCGACCATTGGAATAAATTTTACCCCTCCAGCAGCTCCAGCCACTGTTATCAATGTTCCAATTCCTTGCTGCTCAAACGTTTGCTTGATAATAGCTAGATCCTCACTAATTGAGGATTTAGCAGAATCATATTTTTCAGCAAAATAAGAAAGAGAAACAAGGTGCTGTGGATGTAAAAGCAAGTGATTTGTCATATCAACAAGTCTACTACTCCGTCTAAATTTCATGGCCGCCTCCAAAAACCGAATATTTTATAGATAATATACCATTAATATACGTTTTTATTCAACCTTATTTCGCTCACCAAGCAATCTAACTGCATAAACCTGGTCACAAAAGCCACGCAATCCATTATAAATCCGCTGCATTCTAGATTCTCTTTGAACAAGCCCAAAAACAGTAGGTCCACTTCCACTCATTAATACCGCATCCGCACCAAACCGTTTCATTTGATCCTTAATGTTTGCTACTTCTGGATGGAGCTTTAGAGTTACATCTTCTAATACATTACCGACACGATCGCAAATCCCGCCAAAGTCCTTCATCTCAATTGCTCGAATCATCCCATCCACATCTGGATGATTGATTTGATCAATTGAAAGGTTCCGATAAACATCTGCTGTTGAGACCCCTATTGTTGGTTTTGCTAAAATGACCCAACAATGTGGAGGTGCAGGTAATTCTGTTATAATTTCACCTCTGCCAGTCGCAAGGGCTGTCCCACCATAAACGCAAAAGGACACATCAGAGCCAATTTCAGCACCGATCGATGCTAGTTCGTCTAAACTAAGACCAAGGTTCCAAAATTTATTTAGTCCCCTTAGCGTTGCGGCTGCATCACTGCTTCCACCAGCGAGCCCTGCAGCTACTGGAATGGATTTTGTAATCGAAATGACGACGCCCTTTTTTACACCGAATCGCTTTTTCAGTAGGCTTGCAGCCTGATAAGCGAGGTTACGGCTGTCATCCGGTACAAAACGATTATGGGAAACGACCTTAATTTCATCCCCCTCATAATCGGATAATTCAAGCCTGTCCGATAGATCGATGGTAGTCATGATCATCCGCACCTCATGATAACCATCCTGCCGCTTATGCAATACATCGAGCGCTAAATTGATCTTTGCCGGGGCCTTAACTAATAATTTCATGAAAACACCTGCTTTAAACGTAAAATTCAATATTGACATTGTACCATAAAGTAAACATCGTAAAACAGTGATGTCATGCTGTCTGCGCTGTTTTTTATGTAAATCGTTCATAATGACCTTATTCTTATATAAAGAAAGCCGAAGCGAATCTGCTCCGGCGTCGTAGTTCAAGAAACTGTTTTACTGGTTTTTTCCCTTTTTAGCAAGCTGTTGTTGTCCAATTTCAATTGCCCGTTTTACCATATTGCCGGCATCACGTGAACGAATTGCACCCCAACCTTCATTCTTTACAGTGTCATAAAAACCAAGTTCTTTTGCTAACTCTTCTTTAAAGGTTTCCGACATAATTCCTCTACGTCTTCCCAATAACTACAACCCCTTTCTACCTACGACAACCTTAGTATTAGAAAAACAAGGGTTAATTATAGTAACAATTTATCCTATTAATTCTTTTTTAAACAAAAAACGTGGCACTTTTTTTAGAAAAGCACCACGTTTTAGACAAAATAAAAAGCAGCAAACACAATGTCTACTGCCCACTTATAGCAATGTTCCCAGATGTCTCATCAAAGAATGTTAATTGAACGGTTTCTGTAAGGATATCAGCATAGCTGTATGATACTCGCTCAAACGAGTTCTCGTCCTGGTCTAGTTCAATTACAAATACAGAGGGGTACGTTTCAGCGAGCACTCCCGAGCGCTCGATTGTCTTTCTACGACCACCGTTCGCCTTTAAAGTAAGCCTCTTGCCTAAATTTGTATCTAAAGACCTTTTGATATCAAGCAAAGTTTTTCCCATTTCACTTCACCTCACTATTCTAAGTATACCAAATAAATCTTAAAACGTCAAACAAAACTAAAATTATAACAATGATACAAAATACTTGTCAATATATATTTTCCTACATTTTTCTTAGTGCACAACCGATAGTATGTTCAAAAGTGTAGCTAATATGTATAAAAATCAAGATTTCTTTCATCGACATATTTTTCAATTGTTGGTATATGTAATAAAATACCAAAGGGAATCTCTAGCGTAACACGTTAGAGATCCCCTTCTTCTTCATCCACTAGTTTTTGGTAAGGCATACCCGTTCGTAATACACCCTTCGTTTCTATCCCTCCAAGGCCCTTTTCTCCTGTTAATGTATTCCGCAGAACATCCCATACATTAATTCTTTCATCAAAAGGAGTAAAGCAAATTTTTGCAACGATATATACAGGGTCTAGAGCATGTATATTGACTCTTGAAGGTGAACTTGCATAATTTGCACCCGCTCTTATCAAAGACTCGAAGTGGGACTGACATGCACCTGCAAAAATAACGAGTTGATCTAAATGCGGAACTCTTTTTCTTGCCTGTCGAACTGTTTGAGCAAAATGACGCGAATGCCGATATGCCTTTAGTTCGGTAACCTTTCCCTTTGACTTTGAATATGCATCATGCCCAGTTATCACAAGTATGTCAGGTCTATATTTATCAAGTAGTTCATCAATCCTGTCTGGCATTTCCTTTTCATGACAGTGGACTCCATAAACAGGAACCCCTATTTTTTCATATAAAGCCAGGCACTTTTTTAAGTAATTGGGGTCACCATCAATATGGAGGACTCTTCCTGGGATTTGAAAAAACTCTGTATCATTTGAATACCCGCCTGTCGCATGGTATTCATTTTTTTGTCTAATTAACTGATAATCTTGTCGAAAGAGACGGTAGGAATGATCCACTTTTTCTCGATCTGTCCGTTGTCTCTTCTGTCTTTCGTTCTCATCGACTAGAACTAAATCATCATATGGGGCATCTGCAATCAACCTTACTTCTTCACCAAATAAATAAACAGTTTGATCATGTGTAATTTCTGTTACTTTAAACAACAAGTCAAACTGATATGATTTTCTTGCAACAATATCACCAACTTTTATTTCCATCCTCACCCACTCCAACTTCGAGGTAATTTGCGCTTATGAGATACCTACTTGTTAGCCTATGCAGAATAGCTAAAAGTGGTGAGAGGAAAGAAAGTTGGAGAACCAACAATATAAAAAAAGACCTACTATTCAGTAGGCCCTTTGTCTAATATCTTATACAATTCATTACTCAAGTGCCCGAATTCTTCGATCGATAATGTTTCTCCGCGACGTTTTGGATCGATATTTGAAGTAGCTAAACATCCTTCTATTACTTCTTTTAAAGCTTTGCCATTCGGAAGATTTGACGTTAAGTTATTTAAAATCGTCTTTCTTCTTTGCCCGAATGAAGCACGAACAACATCAAAAAAGAAGGATTCATTTTCAACCTTTACCGGAGGTTCCTTCCTTTTGATTAAACGAATCACGGCAGAGTCTACATTTGGTTGTGGAACAAATACGGTTCTTGGGACCGTCATGACAGTTTCAGCGGTGGTATAATACTGGATGGCAATTGATAGTGAGTTATAATCCTTTGTACCGGGTACAGCTGAAATCCGATCTGCTACTTCTTTTTGCAGCATTACAACAATGCCTCTTAATGGGATGTTTTCTGTTAAAAGTTTCATAATGATAGGTGTCGTTACATAATAAGGGAGGTTGGCAACTACCATAATATCGCTAGTTCCCTGCATTTTATCATGAATGACAGACTGTACGTCTGCTTTTAATACATCCTCATGGATAATCTCAACATTTGGATACGGAGATAACGTATCTGCTAAAATCGGCAAAAGTCGACCATCTATTTCAAATGCGACCACTTTTTTTGCCCGCTTAGCAAGCTGTTCGGTTAATGCCCCAATTCCTGGCCCAATTTCAATTGCACCTGTTTCCTCTGTAATTTCAGCGTGGTCAACTATGCGGTGGAGAATATTTGTATCAATTAAAAAGTTTTGTCCTAAGCTTTTCTTAAATGAAAACCCATGCTTTTCTAAAATTGCTCTTGTTCTTATAGGTGTGGCGATATCTTTAATCACTTTGCCTTTCCCCCTGTAGTACTTTTTCGACAGCCTCATCAAATGCCTCTTTTGTAATTTGGAACATTTGCAGGCGTTTATACAGCTGTTTTCCGTTAGTATAACCAATTTTCAAAAGGACGCCTAGCTTTTCTCTTCGTTCTTTTGCCTTGCTTCCTCCTATCAATCCTGCCCCCACCAGAGCGTCTAAGTCGATATCCGTGTAGAAGTCTTCCCGCTCTTGTTTAACCTCTGCTAAGGCCTTTCTAATCGCCTCTGGGGTAGCATGCTCAACTCCTACCTTTTTACCTGACTTCGCAAGTGCTTCTTTCTTTGGCAAAAAAGCATGCTTACATCCAGGAACAGCATTCGCCACAATTTTACGGATTCTCTCCCCCGGGTAGTCTGGATCTGTAAACACGATGACTCCTCTTACTTGTTGAGCGTGTTTAATTGTTTCTAAAACAGCTTGATTAACGGCTGAACCGTTTGTCTCAATTGTATCGGCATCAACCGCTCTTTTGATCGCTACGGTATCATCTTTGCCTTCTACAACAATTATTTCTTTTATTTTCATTTTTAGTGAAACCTTTCTCGATTTATTTCGTCTAACATTATAGATACAAATATTACATAATTATAACAAAAAAGACATAGACATAAAAAGAAAGGCACAGGGCGCTCAGCTTTAGGCGACAAGCATAAGACAAGCGCTGACAGAAGGTGTACTTTACCTTCCAAAGCGATTGGATTATGACCTCGAGAGCCGATGGTGCCATGTGCCAGACATAAAAAAACAGAGGAATATTCCTCTGTTCATTGCAAGTTAATTTAAGATTTGAATTTTCACCTTTCGTTGGCCCCAACGAAAAGCTTGAGATTTCTCCGAGAAAAAGACATCAATTTTATAACCTTTAATATCAGTTCCCTTGTCACCAGCTACTGCATAGCCATATCCTTCTACATACACTTTTGTACCTAAAGGAATGATACTAGGGTCAACCGCAATAACCTTAACATTTGGATTTGCACGAAGGTTAATTCCTGTTGCAGTTGTTCCTGAACAGCCACTACAATACGCAGTATATGCTGTAGATGAAACATAGAATTCTTTTGCAACATTACCTGTACCACGGGAAACCTGTTGAACAATTTCACGTGTACCGACTGCTACAACTTTATCCTTACTATCTTGTAAGGTTTCTGTTTTGATAAGATCTCTTGAAACTTCTTTTCCATTTTCAAGAACGACTTCGTAGTGCTTTGCAAGCTTACCTTCTTGACCAGGATTTACAACCTTTTGCTTGCCCTTATCAATGCTGTTGTCTTTTTTCTTAACAACTGCAAAGGCAACTGATTCTTCCACTACATCGGTGACTTTTTCTACTCGTACAACATTGACGACACTATTTGCTGTAATCTGTGCTTCCATTCCTGGTTCTACTCGATCCAATTCATTTAGTGTAACATTTTGACCTTTTAAAAAGTCAGCGACAGTAGTCGAAGTGGACCAAACTTGTGATTCGGTACCGCCGTCATTTAAAGTGAGTTGAAATGCTTTTTCAACTTCAACTTTCATATCTTCTTTTAACTTTGTATCTAAACTTGGATTGACTTTATCGTGTTCTGAAATTTCTACCTTAGTGTCTTTGAAAAGATCTCCCACGGTTTTGACTGTTGTCCAGACCTTTTGTGGTTGGTTATCAACTACAAGCTCAACCGGAATAGCCTCTTGCCACGTCACTTTCAAATTATCCTTGATTGCCGTATCCATTGATGGTGAAAGCTCGTCATGTTTCGAGACATCTATCTCTAAATCTTGTAGAACTTCTGCAACCGTGTTTGCGTGCGTCCTTATAACTTGCTCATTTCCATTTAATGATAGTGTAACTGTATCCTTTGTAGTTTCATATGTAGCATAACCTGTGCCGGCACCTACTAAGACTATAAAACTACTTATCGAGACTATTAATCTCTTTTTGTGCTTTGACTCGGAAAACAGTTTTTTCATGTTTTTAAGCAAATGAAAAACGCCTCCTTCTCTCAGTGGATTATATAAAGGATCTTTTATTCTGTCAACCCCACCCCTTTTTTCATTCACCGTACTAAATATTATGCAAGAAGAATTTTTAAAAAGGAAGAATTAGTTGTCGACAAAGATATATATGAGACAAAGGAGACATGTAGAACTTTTTCTAATTAACTTATTGTTGGACAAGCTATCCTATTTTTTGACAAAATTTGCTATCATTTTATGCCGAAAAATCGCTTCGCATTGTCGGATGTTTTTTGGGCAATTTCCTCAAAAGTGACCCCTTTTAGCTCCGCAATTTGCTCTGCTACATATTTCACATAGCTTGGTTCATTCCGTTTTCCTCGAAATGGATGTGGTGTTAAATAAGGACAATCCGTTTCAATTAATAGACGATCTAATGGAATTTCAGCTGCTACCTCTTTTGGTTTTTTCGCATTTTTAAAGGTAACGGGTCCACCAAATGACATGTAAAAGTTCATATCCATACATTGTTTTGCGACTTCAACACTACCAGTAAAGCAGTGCATAATGCCGCCGACCTCACTTGCCTTCTCTTCTTCTAATATTTCAATAATGTCGGCAGTTGCCTCTCGATTATGAATAATAATAGGTAGCTTTACTTTCTTTGCTAGTGCAATTTGCTTACGAAAGACTTTTTTTTGAATGTCTTTTGGCGACTTGTCCCAATAATAATCAAGACCCATTTCACCTAATGCTACGACCTTTGGATGGGAACAAAGTTCTTCAATCCATTTGAGGTCTTCATCTGTCATATCAATTGCATCCACTGGGTGCCACCCCACCGTAGCGTAAATAAACTCATATGTATCCGCTAATTCAATTGCTCTTGTAATCGTTTCACGGTCAAACCCAACGACTACAATTATTTCAACACCTTCACTTTGTGCTCTTTCAATAACTTCTTCTAAATCTTCTTGATACTGTATCGCATTTAAATGAGCATGTGTATCAATTAACATAGTTAAAACTCCTTTTTCCGTATGTAAAAGGGACAGAAATTTTCTGTCCCCTTTTGCTATTTTACTTTAGCTCCATTTGGTAGGCTTTGATCAATCGTTGCGACTGATAGCTTCCCATCAACAGACCCCGCTAAAATCATACCTTGTGATAATTCTCCACGTAATTTTACAGGTTTAAGATTTGTTACACAAATTACCTTCTTACCTACTAACTCCTCAGGAGTATAATATTGAGCAATACCAGAAACAACCTGACGTTTTTCAAAGCCTAAGTCTAATTGGAGTTTTAAAAGCTTATCGGCTTTTTTGACAGGCTCTACTTGAAGCACCTCTGCAACACGTAGCTCTACCTTCATAAAATCTTCAATCGTAATTTCTTCGGCTTGTTCCACTTCTTTTACAGGCTCTTCTTTTTTCGTACCACCCTGCATTTTTGCTTTTATATATTCTACTTCGTCGGCAATTTCTAATCGTGGGAAAATAGGCTCACCTTTTGAAACCTGAAGCCCTTCTTGTTTAATTCCAAACTCAGATATGCTTTCCCATGTTTTTAATGCTTCGTCTTTCATTCCAAGTTGTGTAAAAATCTCACCTGGAGTTTTGATTAAAAACGGCTCAAGCATAATTGCTGCAAAACGAAGGGATTCTGCAAGGTGACTCATAATTGAACCAAGTTCATCCTTTTTCGCTTCATCCTTTGCGACAACCCAAGGCTGAGTTTCATCAATATACTTATTTGTACGACTAATAAACTGCCATAGAGCTGTAAGCGCAACAGAAAACTCCATTTTTTCCATTGCGTCTTCATATTTAGAAACAGTGTCAACAGCAAAATTCGCTAACTGCGTATCATATTCTGATTGATTACCTTGATAGGTTGGAATAGTACCATCAAAATACCGTCCGATCATCGCAACAGTACGATTTAGTAAGTTTCCTAAGTCATTTGCCAAGTCAAAATTGATTCTTTCAACAAAGCCTTCAGGTGTAAATACACCATCTGCACCAAAAGGAACCTCACGTAGTAAATAATAACGAAGTGAGTCAAGCCCATAACGGTCAATTAATGTAACCGGGTCAACAACATTTCCTTTTGATTTTGACATTTTTCCATCCTTCATTAATAACCAACCATGAGCAAATACCTTTTTCGGTAGTGGTAGGTCTAATGCCATAAGCATAATTGGCCAGTAGATCGTATGGAAACGAACAATCTCTTTTCCTACTAAATGAACATCAGCAGGCCAATATTTTTGATATTTAGTATCATCATCAGTACCATAACCTAATGCCGTGATATAGTTTGATAAAGCATCGATCCACACATAGATGACGTGCTTTGGATCTCCTGGTACTTTAATACCCCAATCAAACGTTGTTCTTGATACAGCCAAATCCTCAAGACCAGGCTTAATAAAGTTATTAATCATTTCATTTTTACGTGATTCAGGTTGGATAAACTCCGGATTCTCTTCATAATACTGAAGCAAGCGATCTACATATTTGCTCATTTTGAAGAAATAGGATTCTTCCTTTACCTTTTCAACTGGACGGCCGCAGTCAGGGCAATTTCCATCCGCTAATTGTCTTTCCGTAAAGAAAGATTCACAAGGTGTACAATACCAGCCTTCGTATTTATCAAGGTAGATATCTCCTTGTTTAACAAGTTGGTCAAAAATCTTTTCGACAACCTTTTTATGACGATCTTCCGTAGTACGAATAAAATCATCATAAGAAATCTCAAGCTTTTGCCATAATTCTTGGATACCTGACACAATCTCATCAACATACGCTTGTGGGGTAACACCTTTTTCAGCTGCGGAACGTTGAATTTTTTGACCGTGCTCGTCGGTTCCTGTTAAAAACATTACATCATATCCACGTAGTCTTTTATATCGAGCCATAGCATCTGCTGCTACAGTTGTATATGCGTGTCCTATATGTAATTTTCCACTTGGATAATAAATGGGTGTAGTTAAATAAAATGTTTTATTTTCTTGTGCCATCGTTAAACCTCCTCTTATCAAATACACGTGTAGACATACTATTCATCTATTCCTATTATATCTACAAAATATACCTAAAGCACGAGAAAAGCGCAAGCGCCTGTAGCCCCTGCTCCTTGGAGAGAAAAAAAATCCCAAATTTTCGTATTTACATAGATATGTAAGCAAATTAAAAAGGAAACTATTCGACAAAAACAACATGAATTTTGTAGAATTTTGTCGAATTGAATTACCATTTTTCCCTTTATTATAGTACAGCATTTTTCCATAAAACAGTAGATTAAGTAAGTTAGGGTTTTTATAAAAGCCCGATGTTATAGGACACATGTACCATTATTATACATATTTTAAAAGAATTGTAGTTAAAAATGATTGACGTTAAATGGAAATCTTGATATTATTATCTAGAAATCAATTTGTCGAAAATTGACGATATAGAGAGATAAATAATAAAATATTGAGAGGAGAAAAAAGAAATGAAATCTACAGGTATTGTTCGTAAAGTTGATGAATTAGGTCGTGTGGTTATCCCTATCGAGCTTCGTCGTACATTAGACATCGCTGAAAAAGATGCGCTAGAAATTTATGTTGACGACGACAGAATTATTTTAAAGAAATACAAGCCAAATATGACTTGTCAAGTAACTGGTGAAATTTCAGATGATAATTTCACACTTGCTAATGGCAAGATTGTTCTTAGCCGTGAAGGTGCAGAACAAATTCTTAAAGAACTTCAAAACAATCTAACAGTTGTAAAATAATAATGATAGACGAAAAGCTTCTCGATTTGAGAAGCTTTTTTCTATTCTATAAACCATGGTATTCTTGGTAAATTTCTCTCTTTTGCTGATTTCGATCTTTTGCAACTTGTTTAATGGCTTCCTTCGTTGTCATGGACTCAGTCTCAACATAATGATTGACATGATGTTCAATCGTTAGCTCTTCCCACCATGCCTCCAAAACCTCTTCTTCACCTTGCTGCGCTCCTTCTACAACAAGACAGAATTCACCTCGAACGGTATCCTCTTCCGACCAAGTAAGAATTTCGTCTAAATCACCACGTATAAACTCCTCAAATTTCTTGGTTAATTCACGAGAAACTGTCACTTTACGATTTCCAAGTATCTCTCTCATAATCTTTAGTGTTTCTTTTAAACGATGTGGAGCTTCATAAAAAAGCAGTGTCGCTTGGATATGTACTAAACTCTCCAATTGTTTTCGTTTCGTCTTCTTATTACGGTCTAAAAATCCATAAAAATAAAAGGGTTGTGTACCAAGTCCCGAGGCTATTAATGATGTTAATGCCGCATTTGCACCTGGTAGAGGAACGACATACATCTTCTCCTGAACGGCTTCTACAACTAACTCATAGCCCGGATCAGAAATTGTCGGCATTCCGGCATCACTTACAATTGCCACATCTTTACCATCACGCAGGAGCGAAAGTATTTTTTCGCCACTCACCTTTTTATTATGTTCATGATAACTTATAACCGGTGTTTCAATTTCAAAGTGATTGCAAAGTTTCCTTGTTTGCCTTGTATCCTCAGCCGCAATAACTGCTGATTCTTTCAACGTTTTAATCGCTCGAAAAGTCATATCTTCCAAGTTCCCAATCGGGGTCGGAACGAGATATAACGTTCCATATTCATAATTTGGTTGAAAGCTTTTTTGCTGCCACATATCGCTCCCCACTTTCCATAGCAAGCAACCGTTCTTTCTCAGGCCGCTTCAGTCGTTTAAATCTATATTCTGCACGCATTGCTTCTTCCTTCGTTTCAAATTCCTGAGAAAACAAGAGGGTAATGGGACCCCTTCCTCTTGTATATTTGGCCCCTTTACCTTCGTTGTGCTTTTTCAAACGTTCCTCAACATTAGTTGTATATCCTGCATAAAGGCTTCCATCCTTGCACTCTACAACATAGAAATAATGATTATTCGTCCCCATAGAGAATCTTCCTTATCTCTTTTGTATACTCATTCTGCTCATCGTATACATATAGAGGCGGTAAAATTTTCAGGTCTGGATTTCCAAACTTAATCCCTTCAACCAAAATTGTATTTGCTTCTTTACCAAGTCTCGGATAAACAAATTGCAAGCGTTTTGGCTCTATTTGATATTGTCTCATTAAGGTAAGGATATCCATTAATCTGCCTGGTCGATGGACGAATGCAACCTTTCCTCCTTGCTTGACCAATTGGCTACTAACACGAATGACATCCTCTAATGTGCAATAAATTTCATGGCGAGCAATCTTAAGGTATTCATTTTGATTCATTTCATCCGCCTTTGATGTTGGAAAATATGGCGGGTTGCAGGTTACCACATCAAACTTTCCTTGACCTAGCTGATCAGGCATGTCCTTAATATCACCGTGAATGACCGAAAGTTGGGTAGAAAGCTCATTGTATTCAATACTTCGTTTGGCCATGTCATAAATGCGCTCTTGAATTTCAACACCGGTAATTTCTGCTTTTGACCGTCTACTTAGTAGCAGTGGAATAACTCCATTACCTGTACATAGATCAATGATTTTTCCTTTTTGAATGGGCACATATACAAAACGAGCTAAAAGTACTGTATCCAATGAAAAAGCAAAAGCAGATGGGCTTTGGATGATTCTCAAGTTTTCCGCTAATAAATGATCTAATCTCTCATCATCGTATAATTGAACCATTGCATTCCGTTTCCTTCCCTATGATTATCTAACTATTATTATAAACGTATTGTTTGAAAATGAAAAAGCCCTCTCCTATTTAGGAAAGGACCTACTTCTTATTTAAAAAGGAGAGACAAAATAAACAGTCACCCTCAGTACGGACACTTCCATAATGAACATTGCAAATATGGAAACCTTCCTGATAGAGTCTTGCTAAATTATCATATCCCTCACCAATATCAACTTGCTTTGCTTCTTGTAAAGCCTTGTCAGCTTTTTCTTCTTTTTTCTTTGAAATGGATTGATCAAGTCGACGACGTAAAAGGTCATTCTCCATTTTCAAATTATGATTCTCTTCAAGTAATTGCCCAAGATGTTCTTTCAATTCTCCTAGTTGAGTATACAGATTGCCAATTTGTTTCTCCATACTACTAACAGATTCAAAAATATCTTTTTTGTCCACGCATTCCACCTCGTTATTCTGTGGCTTGAATCGAAATCGCTCCTTCTTTCTGTAGTTCCTCCCACGTATATTCAACAACACGTTCACGACCTACTATTTCTAGCTGTAATACTCGTTCTAAAATATTGAGCCCGACAACCTTCGCTTTACCACTAGCTGTTTCAATCATTTCGCCAAGGTCTGGAAGCTGCTCTTTTGCACTTTCATACTCATCGTTCTCGTATTTTAGACAGCACATTAATCGGCCGCATAAACCTGATATTTTAGTAGGGTTCAGTGACAGATTTTGATCTTTCGCCATTTTGATTGAAACAGGCTCAAAATCCCCTAAGAAGGTCGAGCAACAAAGCATTCTTCCACATGGACCAATTCCACCAAGCATCTTGGCTTCATCACGTACCCCTATTTGCCTTAATTCGATTCTCGTACGGAAGATTGCCGCTAAATCTTTCACTAACTCTCGGAAATCAACTCGTCCATCTGCTGTAAAATAGAAGATCACTTTATTTCTATCAAACGTATATTCAACATCAACAAGCTTCATATCAAGGCTGTGTTCAACTACCTTGCCTTGACACACATTATACGCCTCTGTAGCAGCTTGTTTATTTTCCTCTACAATTAATTTATCCTTAGAATCCGCAATACGGATGACCTTTTTTAACGGAAGTACGATGTCATTTTCATCGACTTGTTTTTTATTTATGACAACCTTACCAAACTCAATTCCTCTGACCGTTTCTACAATGACGTATTCACCGTCAGGAATTGTAAAACCGTTTGGGTCAAAGTAATATATTTTTCCCGCTTTTTTAAAGCGTACACCAACTACATCATACAAGCTTATATCCCTCCTGTAACTTTATTACCAATTGTTCCATTAATAAATGTGGGTTCATGTTGGTGTATAGACGACGCTTCGCCTCTAAAACCGTTGCTATCTGATCACTTACACGTCTAGTAGACGTCTTGAGTGCATATTGTTTAAAGCTAGTAATCTGGTCATGAAAGATAAGCTTCTCTTCATCACCCAACTGTATATATAATAAATCTTTATAAATAAGCAATAATATATCTAAACCAAAGCTAAGCTGCTCTTTCTCTTTAAAATGAGGTAACCATTGGTCCTGCAAAAAAAAGAAAGCGTGAGTTGGCCTTGTATTGATTACTTCATATAATTGTAACACTATTGAACGGGACTGTCCAAACCAAGCATCCGTGCTTAACTCACGTGCCTCTTCCAAATTATTCGTTGTATGAGCAACAAGCGAAGCCATAGTAGGAGAGATCCCTTCATCAATGAGTCGCTCAGAAATTACCTTTGGAGCAAGAGGCCGAAATGATAAAATTTGACATCTAGACAAAATCGTATTTAAAATCCGATGGATCTGCTCAGTTAGCAAGATGGCCACTGTTTGGCTTGTCGGCTCTTCAAGGAATTTGAGCAAACTATTTGCAGCATTTGTTGTCATTTTATCAGCATGGTTAATTACATAAACTTTACGATTTGATTCCACACCCGTTTTTGAAAACTCTTCTTGTAACGCTTGAATCTGCCATTTTTTAATCGATAGACCATCTGGCTCGATGACATGAACATCGGGATGGTTGCCCGATGTAATTCTGCGGCAATTCGTACATTCATTACAAGGTTTGTACTCAACAGGATGCTGACAGAAAAGACTTTTTGCCAAAAGAAAGCCGACTTCCTTTTTACCTGTACCTCGGCTTCCCTCAAATAAATAAGCATGGGCCACTCTGTTCTTCTTGAGACTATTTTCAACCATCTTTAAGACCAGTGGCTGATATTCCTGAAGTTGTTCCCATGTTTTTTCCACCATACATCACTCTTTCAATCACGTATACAAGTTGATTAATAATCCTTTAATAAATCCAACTTTTCCAAGAATATCGATTGACCCTCTTTCCTGGTCAACCATTTGTTCGGTTAAATCCAATAGTTCCTTGTCAATTTCCTCAACAAGTTTATGCGTTCTCCCTTGTCCATTAAAATTCCAACTATGGGACTGCTTTATATCCATTCCGTATTCAACGGCCTCATGGATAAAACGCTTTACAAGAGATTTATAGGAAGCCAAATCCTGAAAGGTTTGAGAGCGAGAGAGTCGTTCCCCCGCCATGTCAATTTGAGAAAGCAGCTTCGTCAATTGCTCCATTTGAAGTTTATTTTCTTCCTGATGGACAAATTTACTAAAGTTCACATTTCCCGATACCTTATTGGATTGGTTAGTTTGATTCTTATCTATGTTTACGCGAAAATCCTGGTTTATTTTCATGAACTAATAGTCACACCTCTTATCAAATACGCCTTGGCGTATTTGCGCCCGATTTTTAGGCCCACAGGAAGTGGGTCATAAAGACGTTGCCACAGGAGGTGGCGTTATTAGTCTTTAATCTTACTGCTCGAAAAACTTCCATTGAAAAATCGTGGCATCCGCCGGAGGCTTTAACTTTATTAAGTGGGAGTCTGTACTCTCACTTAATAAAGTTAAAATTGGTGAAAATCATCAATCGGCAACACAAACACTGTAGCTCCACCCACTTCAACCTTCACAGGGAATGGAACAAAGGAATCTGCATTTCCACCCATTGGTGAAACAGGTGCAATCATTTGCTCCCGATGTTTGCAATTATCCTTAATAATGTCTAATAATTTATTTACACGGATGTCCTCCGTTCCCACAAGGAACGTAGTATTACCTGATTTTAGAAAACCACCTGTTGTAGCAAGCTTTGTTGCTCGGAAATTATGTTCGACTAATGCTTGTGACAAACGGTTACTGTCTTTGTCCTGCACAACTGCAACGACTAGCTTCATCGTTTAGCCTCCCTTTATTTTATCACTTTTACTTGTTCCTTCATATTACGAAATTTGGTAACTATTTGTGCGAATATCCATGTTGTCTTTATTCTATAACAAGTATAGCCAGAACGAAAATAAAAACCTCAAAAATCATCAGACTTTTGAGGCAATTCATTGGATTTACTTGTTATTCAAATGCGTTTCAATAATTTCAAATGCTTCCTTTGCCACAACATCAAGCGAATTCTCAGCATTTATGGTATAAAAGCGATCCTTAAAACGATCTGCAACTTTTAAATAACCATCATAAACCTTTTGGTGAAAAGAAAGATTCTCGAGGTCAAGTCGATTAACCTCCCTTTCATCATTCTTTCCAATTCTTGTTAACCCCTTTTTAGGCTTAATATCAAAGAAAAGTGTTAACGACGGCATTAACCCATTAATAGCAAATTCATTAATAGATAAAACTTCATCGATTCCAAGTCCGCGTGCATACCCTTGATAGGCTAGTGAACTATCAACAAAGCGATCACATAAAACAATTTTTCCTTGTTCTAATGCAGGTATGACTTTCTCCACTAAATGTTGACGACGCGAAGCCGCATATAAAAGTGCTTCTGTACGCCCATCCATTTGTATATTATTTTTATCTAGAATAACGGAACGGATTTGCTCTGCTATATCAATTCCACCTGGTTCTCTGGTGGAAATGACATCATACCCTTTTCGAGTAAACTTCTCCTGGAGGATTCCTAATACAGTTGTTTTACCTGCACCCTCAGGCCCTTCAAACGTAATAAAATAACCAGCCACTTCGATTCAAGCCCCTTACATCTCTAATATCTTTATATATTTTTCTTTCATATCTCCACCTTGGAAATGTGAACCAGCCTCAGTATAGGTATTTAGAATTTCAATGTGTCGTTTAGTGACACGTTCGCCTTCCATAAGGACAGGTATTCCAGGGGGATACGGTATAATCATTTCTCCGGAAATGTTTCCAAGTGCATCTTGAAAGGAAACAACCTTTTTATTGTACCCTTTAATTTCATTATAGCAAAGAGCAAGGGTAGAAATTATCTCCGTTTCATGATGCACATCAATAATAGTCTTTTTAATTGGTGTATACTTTTGTACAGCATTTCTTATTTTTAAGAAGGCCCCATCGGCATCAAATGCCTCTGATAAAGGCAACACAAGCAAGACATTGTTAGGATCAGCCATTTCCGTAAAGAGTCCTTCTTCTTCAAAGGCACTTTGGAGTTGAAATCCATTAAGCTCACATTGAGATTGCACCGTTAGCTTTAACAAATCTGTTTCGACATCTGGATTGGCTGAAGTGACGACTTTTATTTGCGGAATCTCCTCTAGCCTTTGGCTGAACTCTTTGATTTGTTTAATGTTCTTATTCGAACCATTCCTTTTTTGTAATGCAAGATAATGCCTCGCAAGGTCCAGCGATGCCATAATTGGATAAGATGGGCTGCTAGACTGCAATAGTTGAAGATATGTTTCTACCTCTCCAGGCTTAATGATCTCACTATTCACGTGTAGGAAAGATCCCATTGTCATCGCCGGAAGAGTCTTGTGTGCCGAATGCACCACGATGTCAGCCCCTAAAGATATTGCCGATGAAGGAAACCCTTCTAACACAAAATGGGCTCCATGCGCTTCATCAATCAGAACTACCGCCCCTTTTTCATGGGCAAAACAAATAATCTGGGATAGTTCAGTTTGATTCACCATTCCATAATAGTTAGGACTGGTTAAAATTATAGCTTTTATATTCGGAAACATCCTAAATGCCTCTTTTACTGTATTAAAGGAAATAAACGAGGCAACTTGAACTTCATCATCATATGTAGGTTGAGCAAAAACAGGCCGAACTCCTGCCAACTTTAAGCCATTCAAAATGGACTTATGTGAATTTCTCTGAACTAAAACAGTATCCTCGGGTGAACATGCTGCAAGTATCATCGCTAAATTTCCAACGGTAGATCCATTCACTAAAAAATAGCTTTTCTCCACTCCATATAAATCAGCTAATAATGCTTCACTTTCTAGTATGACACCTTCCGGATGATGTAGGTCATCAAGCCCTGTTAGTTCAGTTGCATCAATTTCTAACACTTTATGAAAATAGGAATACCCCTTATTCGAGAATACTTGTCCATATTTATGTCCTGGAACATGCATCGATTGAGGCTTCCTTCTCGCATGACGATCTAAGGCATCAAACAATGGCGTTTGTTGTTGATTCATAATTATAGAGACCTTTCTTATGTAATTTACTTATTATAAAACAAAAAAGGGACCTATACCACTAGGTCCTAAGCAAGAACTTGGGATTGCACCTAACGCAAAAGCCAATTCCAAGTTTTATTGTCATAAAATGTGCCAGGCAAATTGTAATCACCTGTTTTACAAGCTTGCAAGACACATTAAAACTATGAATATATCTCAGGTGTCGAAACCTTTTTAAGCTGGTCTAAGTAAAATTGGTACTTCGGATCATTTGTTTCCGTACGAACCATATCTTGCTCACAATCCAAACAAATGAATCTTGTATAAAGGTGTATGCCTCTCTTTTTCTCTTGCTCACATATAATACACGTTTCCCCATAATGATTCCTATTTGCAAGTGTACTCACTGCCTCCACCTCCATACTTCCTATTTTGTCCGGACTCGCTAAAATGTATACACAATTATAAAAATAACGAACAGTTCTAATTGAGTTTATTTAGTAATCTATGAAGAAAGGGAGCTAGTTTGTGTATGTCTTAGTTTAAAAAGTTTGAATGCATTCTAAAAAGGAGTAATCTACGGAGCATTCGTTACTATTTAACCTGTTCAGAGCTTTATATGGGCACGTATCAGTCTTTTACGTTCCCATTTCCTCCAACACAATCTCCAAAAGGGTATGATTAACTGCTTTGTGGTATAGCACTTATTGTTTCTCGATATGGCGATATACCGTTTAAGCTGTTTGCGGTATACCACTTATTGTTTCTCGGGCTGGTGATATACCGTTTAAGCTGTTTCCGGTATAGTATTTATCGTTTCTCGATCTCGTGTTATATCG
>NZ_JBHUEK010000013.1:0-6240 GCF_042680725.1 Ferdinandcohnia salidurans | reverse complement strand
TGGTACGACTCTATAAGTTTCGTTTGCACACACGCAGAGCGTGTGGTTTAAAAAGACTAATAAAAAACTCCCGCCCCTAAAAAAGGGACGAGAGTTAACCCGCGTTACCACCCTAGTTGAGGATACAAGTATCCTCCTCTTGAAAAAGATAACGGATTTACCGAAAATACCTACTAGAATGATGCGTTCAGTATTTCACTCAAGGATGGATTCACAAGCTTTTTTCATCGGTTCACACCAACCACCGACTCTCTTAGGAAAAAAGGCTAGCTACTAGTTCCTATCATAGATTTAATATTATTTATATAAAGTTTTACCATGTTTTAATTGTTTATACAAGGTTTTTTGCTTTTGATTCTTCGACCATTTTTACAAAATACCCCGTAAAGCGATGATCGTCTGTTAATTCAGGATGAAAGGAGCAGCCTAAAAATTGTCCTTCACGAGCTGCAACAATTCTCCCATCATGCTTTGCAAGAATTTCAACGTTTTCTCCCGCTTCCACAATATGTGGCGCACGAATAAATACTCCGACAAAATCTTCAGCGATTCCAGGAATCATAAGCTCCGCCTCAAAGCTCTCACGTTGACGTCCAAATGAGTTTCTCTCAACTTTAATGTCCATAAGACCAAGATGTGACTCCTTATAGTCAACAAGCTGCTTCGCAAGTAGAATGAGCCCTGCACATGTTCCAAACATCGGCTTACCTTGCTCAGCAAAGGAGCGAAGTGGCTCCATAAACTCATATTTATCAATTAATCGGCGCATTGTAGTACTTTCTCCGCCAGGGATTATTATTCCGTCAATTTCTTCAAGTTGCTCAACTTTTTTTACGATGACTGCTTCTGCTCCTGAGGCTTCAACAGAACGAACATGTTCTCTAACTGCCCCTTGAAGTCCTAATACTCCAATTTTAACCACGTCTGAACACCCTCTTACTTACCAGCCTCTTTCTTGCATGCGTTGTTCTGGTAATAATGATGAAATTTCAATACCTTTCATAGCATTTCCTAATCCTTTTGAAAGGTGTGCAATTAATTCATAATCTTGATAATGTGTAGTAGCTTCTACAATCGCACGAGCAAATTTTGCAGGATTATCTGATTTGAAAATACCAGATCCAACAAATACTCCATCTGCTCCAAGTTGCATCATAAGCGCTGCGTCAGCTGGAGTTGCTACACCACCTGCAGCGAAGTTAACAACTGGTAGGCGACCTTCTTGTTTGATTTGAAGCAATAATTCAAATGGTGCTCCTAGATTTTTTGCTTCTGTCATGAGCTCGTCTTCACTCATGCCAACAACTTTACGAATTTGAGCATTCACTTTTCTCATATGACGAACAGCTTCTACAATATTTCCTGTTCCAGGCTCACCTTTTGTACGAAGCATAGATGCACCTTCTGCAATTCGGCGAGTTGCTTCACCTAAGTCACGGCAACCACAAACAAATGGAACTGTGAAATCACGCTTATTTAAGTGGTATTCTTCATCTGCTGGAGTTAATACTTCACTCTCATCAATGTAGTCAACGCCAAGAGCTTCTAATACTCTAGCTTCTACAATATGACCAATACGGGCTTTAGCCATAACTGGAATAGTAACAGCACCCATTACTTGCTCAACAATTGTTGGGTCCGCCATTCTAGCAACTCCACCAGCTGCTCGAATATCAGCTGGCACACGCTCTAAAGCCATTACTGCAACAGCTCCTGCTTCCTCTGCAATTTTAGCTTGTTCTGCATTGACAACGTCCATAATTACGCCGCCCTTTTGCATTTCAGCCATACCACGTTTTACTCGATCTGTACCTGTATTTGCCATTATGATTCCTCCAATAATTCGTTATCTAATTTTATAGGCATAATCATATCATATTTTTAACAATAGTGAATGCCCTATGTAAAATAAACTAAGAATATTCTAACTCATAATTTTCTAATTTCCTAGTAATTATACCAAAATAGTATAATATGGAAATAAAAAAACCCCCTTCTATACATAGAAGGAGACCTTTTTATTAGAACCAACCCTTAACAGTATTTGCCACACTGGACCAAATGTCACCGAAGAATCCACCAATTCCTCTCATCATGAGCACGAACCAGTTTGTCTTTTCAACACCTGTGTCTGTCACAAGTGGTACCTGTAATTTATCATCACCATTTGCTGTAATATAGCCTAAATCATCACCATCATAGGATACAGCCATATAACCAACTTTTGTTCCTTTTTTAAAAGGGGCTGTTATTTCTTTATCCTTAGAAACAACCTTTTCGTCAAATACATATTCTGCTTTAAACGCTGACTTATCTACACCTTTTTTAACTAAAAGTCTTACTGGTGCTTTAGTTGAAACTTCTACTTCCTTTTCTTTTCCTTTGACTACTTTTAATTCTTTATTACCCTTTAATTGATATCCTTCAGGGTAAACTTCAATTTGCTCAAAATTATTAAAACCAAAATCTAATAGTTTACGAGTTTCTTTGAAACGTTCTGGCTCACTTGTTGCACCCATTACAACTGAAATTAATCTCTTACCATCTCGTTCAGCTGTACCTGTAAAACAATAACCGGCTGCTGGAGTTGTTCCTGTTTTTAAACCATCCATTCCCTCATAATAGAAGTCTGCAAGGTATGGTGAATCTTTTGGATCATGCTTTAACATCCAATTCCAGTTATCCAATTTCTCACCATAAAAGTCAAGTTGAGGTATACTTGAAATCTCTAACACTTCCGGATGATCTCGAAGTAATGAATAAGCTAATAAAGCGACAGATTCTGCTGACAACATATTATCTCCGTCAGGAGTTGTTCCCTCAGGATAATTATCACCTAGCATTGAGTTTGATAACCCCGTACTATTTACAAAATCATAGTTTGGAAGACCCAGTTCTTCCGCCTTTTTATTCATAAGCTTCACAAATTCGCCTTCAGTACCAGCTAATAATTCTGCTAATGTAATCGTTGTTGCGTTATCAGAATAGATGGCCATTGCTTTGTAAAGTTCTTCAACCGTATAATCATGGTTTAACCGTAAGCCAACACCTGAAAAATTATTATTTGCAGATATATCATATGCATATTGGCTAATTTGAGTAGTTTGATCCCATGAAAGTCTTCCTTCAGAGATAGCCTCCAATACTAGGTACTCTGTCATCATTTTTGCCATACTTGCAATTGGCGCTGCTTGATCGGCATTTTTTTCATATAAAATTTTACCTGTATCTGCATCAATTAATATCGCATTTTTTACATTTATATCAAGAGCAGGCGCTGCTTTTGCAGGGGGCATTTGTCCTACAAAAAGCGATAGCAAAAAGACTGCTAAAAAACTTATAATCAACCTTTTTTGTGTTTGTTTTTTCACGTTTTAAACCTCCACTTTCGTAATACGCACAAAAGACATTTTAACATAACAGCTTCAAAAAAAATAGACAGAGTACATGACTCTATCTACCACAATATAAAAATCCTACCAATGGATTATGTTCTGTCTAAATTTACCTTAAAGAGTAGAGTAGTTCGGCGCTTCCTTTGTGATTTGTACATCATGTGGATGACTTTCACGTAATCCTGCACCTGTCATTCTAATGAATTGTGCATTCTCTCTTAACTCTTCTAAATTCTTTGTACCGCAGTAACCCATACCAGAACGAATACCGCCAATTAATTGATATATTGTGTCTGTAAGTGGGCCTTTGTATGGAAGACGACCTTCAATACCTTCAGGAACAAACTTTTTCGCATCCTCCTGGAAGTAGCGGTCCTTACTTCCTTTCTCCATTGCTGCAACAGAGCCCATGCCACGATACACCTTAAAGCGACGCCCTTGGAAGATCTCTGTTTCCCCTGGGCTCTCAGATACACCTGCAAGTAAGCTTCCTAGCATGACTACATGTCCACCAGCAGCTAATGCTTTTACGATGTCACCAGAATATTTAATACCACCGTCAGCAATAATCGATACTCCATGTTTTCTTGCTTCTGTTGCGCAATCATAGACAGCTGTAATTTGAGGAACACCAACACCTGCTACAACACGAGTTGTACAAATAGAGCCAGGTCCTATTCCTACTTTAACGACGCTAGCACCTGCTTCAATAAGAGCACGAGTTGCTTCAGCTGTTGCTACGTTACCAGCAATAATATTTAGTTTTGGATATTCATCTCTAATGGTTTTAACTGTTTCTAGTACTCCTGCTGAATGGCCGTGTGCTGTATCAACAACAATTGCATCAACTCCAGCTTTAACTAGCTTCTCAACTCGAAGCATTGTATCTGTTGTTACCCCTACAGCTGCTCCTACTAAGAGACGTCCCTGTGCATCCTTTGCTGAATTCGGGAACTCAATTACTTTTTCAATATCCTTTATTGTAATAAGACCTTTTAATACTCCACTTTCATCGACGAGTGGGAGCTTTTCAATTTTATATTTCTGTAGAAGTTTTTCTGCCTGTTCTAAAGTTGTACCAACAGGGGCAGTCACGAGATTTTCTTTTGTCATTACATCTGAAATTAGAATGGAATAGTCTTGAATAAAACGAAGGTCACGATTGGTAATAATTCCAACCAAGATTTGCTCTTGTGGGTTGTTTACAATTGGGACACCTGAAATACGATATTTTCCCATTAAATGTTCAGCATCAAATACTTGATGACTTGGAGTTAAGAAAAATGGATCTGTGATAACGCCACTTTCTGAACGCTTAACTTTATCAACCTGCTCAGCCTGTTGCTCAATAGACATATTCTTATGAATGATCCCTAGTCCGCCTTGACGGGCCATTGCAATTGCCATTTCATGTTCTGTTACTGTGTCCATACCCGCGCTAATAACCGGGATATTTAACTTAAGTGTTTCTGTTAACGCAACCCCAAGATTTACATCCTTAGGTAGTACCTCTGACTTAGCAGGTAATAGCAATACATCATCAAATGTTAATCCTTCTTTGGCAAACTTTGTTTCCCACATGTAATAAATCCCCCTTCGATTGCAAAATATTATTAGTAGATTAACAACTGGGTAAACTACTGTCAAGAATCGAACGATATATTTAATAATTCAGAGTTTTTTATTATCTCTTTTCACCCATATCTTGCACTTTCTTTGTTTCTATTGGAGGTTAGTCATTTGTTTGATTATCGTTTTATTTGGCAATCATTTAATGCACTACATGCAGCAAATACAACACAACATTTACTACAAAAATGCTATGAAAAAGCGGCAGTTACAGACGCAGATAAAAAGAGCTATGAAAACAGCTACCCGTTTATTTATTATTTGGAACATGGTCAAAATTACTACCAATTATCCCAAAATGCACCATTATCCATTAAGCCGGTTCTTCTCTTTTACGGAATGGTACAATTGTTAAAAGCATGTTTACTAACTGTTGATCCTCAGTACCCAGAATCAACTTCGGTACTTGCCCACGGAGTTTCAACAAGAAAACGAAAAAAGCAGAGCTATGAGTTTTTCCATGATGAAGTAAAAGTGCAAAAAAACGGATTATTTTCTCACTTTTCTGAACGTATGTTTCATGTGAAACAAATGGAAGGTGAAAAATTCACAATGGAGCAGCTATTTAAAAGAATTCCCGAATTACAAAATTTATTTACTCTGCATTTTCAACAAAGCTTATATATTGAAACACCAATCACAACTCAGAATACATTAGCAATCCCAACTGAAGCATTAGACAGTTATCATATGACCTCACGGAGGTTTGTGGATTTTATTGAAAATACACTGCCGTTTTCAACAACTCTTGTTAAAGAACCTACAGAAGGAAAAGACTGCGGACCAATATCTTTACAAATAAAAAAAGAAAATTATCTTCTGCCACTGGCAAGTTCGCCGCTTCTCTATCATTTATATGAAGATACCTACTATCTGCCAAAGGAAAGGAGACTTCTGTCGTTTTTTCCTGAAATCATGACACATTACTTACTCCTCTATAATTTGAGTATGATATCAAGATATGAGACGGAATGGTGGAGTGAACTGCTTCATTCCTACTCTAGTAATGACTATCCATTTATCAGACAGTTCCTCGCGATATCTGCAGATAAAGTTCCCTTTTTGCTTTATTTGTTTTTAAAGGAGAAAATTGATGGGGTATAAGGGGGATATATTGGGTTTGCGGTATAGGGTTTATCGTTTTTCGAGTTGGTGATATACCGTTTAAGCTGTTTCCGGTATAGTATTTATCGTTTCTCGATCTCGTGTTATATCG